>NZ_JAVRGC010000009.1:0-162289 GCF_031846005.1 Halomonas sp. LES1 | reverse complement strand
TAGATCTTGCGATCTATGACGAGTCGCTTGCCTTGATGGTTCTGTGACATGATCACCGAGCCATCGACAAGCGCCCACATGAATTACCTGATCGATTGTTAAAGAGCGGCTCACGTCTCGTTGAGAGACGGAGCGTCTCGCTTGCTGTCGTGCCGTCGCTTTATCACCTGGTACCGAACTGCATACCGAAGAAGCGGCGGTCTCGCCAGCGCCCTGCGAGGAAGGCGTATTCTACGTGACTGACTGTCGTTGTCAACCCGGCGAAGTATTCCGAGGAACCTTGCGAGTGACCGACACCTTTCGACACTCAACCCTTGAAGGGTCGTTTCGAGAGGATCGCCGCGGAGGCCGTGAGGCCGCCGTCACGAGTGGCGCACATTCTAGCGAATCTGCCGCGACTGTCAACCGGTGATTTTCGAAGCCTTCCGAAAAAAACCATTGTAGAACAGCCACTTCTGCCACCTCCACCGCCTGCAACGTTTGCCCGTCGCCGGCAGCGGATGCGTACTTTACGGCTTTCCCCGCGGGTCCGCAAGGCCTTCCTGTAAAAAAGCTTCAAAACCGACGACGCCCGCACGGGGCGGGCGTCGGTATATGCGACATGAGCTCGGATCAGCGCGATGGAGGCGCATGACGCAGCTTGCGCATCGTCGCCATCAGCGGGCCCGAGGTGACATAGGTGCCGAACAGCAGCAACAGCATCACGGAGGGCTCAAGGGAGATCACCACGAAGCCCAGCACGATGGCGAGCAGCACCACGAAGGGGACCGGCCCCTTGACGTCCACATCCTTGAAGCTGTAGTAGCGAATATTGCTGACCATCAGCACCCCGGCGGCACCGACAATCACCAGCATCAGCAGCTTGTAGCCGAAGGCTTCGGCATCGAAGCTATGGAAGGTCCAGACACTGGCCGCCACCAGCGCCGCCGCCGAGGGGCTGGGCAGGCCAATGAACCACTTCTTGTCGACGCTGCCGACCTGTACATTGAAGCGGGCCAGCCGCAAGGCGGCACAGGCCACATAGAGAAAGGCCACCACCCAGCCGGTCTTGCCGATATCCTGAAGAATCCAGGTAAAGGACACCAGCGCTGGCGCCACCCCGAAGGAGAGCATATCGGAGAGGCTGTCGTACTCGGCACCGAAGGCGCTCTGGGTATTGGTCATCCGGGCGACCCGGCCATCCAGCCCATCGAGCACCATGGCGATAAAGATCGCCACGGAAGCCGCGGCAAAGTCACCGTTGATACCGGCAACAACGGCGAAGAAGCCGGCGAACAGGGCCGAAGTGGTAAAGAGGTTGGGCAACAGATAGATACCCTTGCGCCGGACGGTACGCCCATCCTCTTCGGCCTCCTCGATCACCTCCGTCTCACGCAGAAAGACCGACGCCAGGTCCTCTTCCCGGTGGCCCCCCTGCTCCCGGGGCGAATCCTCGCCATGCGGCGTGTCGACATGCTCGTTATTACGGGAATCCTGACTCATTGTCCCACCCATTGCCTGGAAGTCATGCTGGCCATTCTTGCACGACCACCCACAAGCGCAAAGCCGACTCGCTGCCATTCAGCGTCGGTCACACCAAAACGACCAAGGGCGCGGTCACCCGCGCCCCTGGTCGTGTTGTCACTCTCGACCGAACCGGACGATCAGTTCTTGGTCTTGTCGACCAGCTGGTTGGCGGCGATCCACGGCATCATGCCGCGCAGCTTGGCCCCCACCTGCTCAATCTCATGCTCGGCGTTCAGACGACGGCGGGCGGTCATCGAGGAGTAGTTGCTGTTGCCCTCGTTGATGAACATCTTGGCATACTCGCCGGTCTGGATGCGCTTGAGCGCATTGCGCATGGCGGCACGCGACTGCTCGTTGATCACCTCGGTGCCGGTCACGTACTCGCCATACTCCGCGTTGTTGGAGATGGAGTAGTTCATGTTGGCGATGCCGCCCTCGTACATCAGGTCGACGATCAGCTTGAGCTCATGCAGACACTCGAAGTAGGCCATTTCCGGTGCGTAGCCTGCCTCGGTGAGGGTCTCGAAACCGGCCTTGACCAGCTCGACGGCGCCACCGCACAGCACGGCCTGCTCGCCGAACAGGTCGGTCTCGGTCTCATCCTTGAAGGTGGTCTCGATGATACCGCTGCGACCGCCGCCGATGGCTGCCGCGTAGGAGAGCGACAGCTCCTTGGCGTTGCCGGTAGCGTCCTGGTGAATGGCGATCAGGTCGGGGATGCCGCCGCCACGCACGAATTCGGAGCGTACGGTATGGCCCGGCGCCTTGGGGGCGATCATCACCACATCCAGGTCGCTGCGCGGCTCGATCTGGTTGTAGTGGATGTTGAAGCCATGGGCGAAGGCCAGGGTCGCGCCCTGCTTCAGGTTGGGCTCGACCTGATTCTCGTAGATCGCCTTCTGGTTCTCGTCAGGCGCCAGGATCATCACCACATCGGCGCTCTTGCACGCCTCCTCGACGGAAGCCACCTTGAGGCCAGCACCCTCAGCCTTGGCGGCAGAAGAGGATCCCTCACGCAGGGCGACGGTAACGTCGACACCCGACTCCTTGAGGTTGTTGGCATGGGCATGGCCCTGGGAGCCGTAACCCACGATGGTGACCTTCTTGCCCTGGATAAGGGAGAGATCGCAATCCTTGTCGTAATAAACGTGCATCTCGTGCTCCTGGAAACGTGATCTGAAAAACATGGTTGAGTAAGGCGTGTCAGCGTCGATGGCCACCCGCCCCGTCTAGCGCAGGGCTGGGCTTGCGGCATCCGATGACCCAACCATACGTCAGCCCAGCCATTGCGTAAAACGCTATATTTGCAACGACACATCCCGATTTGTGCAACAATAATGGCCATGGACATGCGCCCCCTCAATCACTTCCTCGCCCTGGCGGAGTCCCTGCACTTCGGGCGCGCCAGCGAGGCGTGTCACATCAGTACCTCCACCCTCTCCCGCTCCATCCGACATCTGGAGGAGAGCCTGGGCGTCACCCTCTTCGAGCGCGACAACCGCCACGTGGCGCTGACCCGCCAGGGCGAGATCTTCCAGCACTATGCCCGTGAGACTCTCGAGCGGTGGGAAGAGCTACGCCAGTCGCTGATGAGCGAGGCCCGCCGACTGACCGGCAAGATCAGCGTCTACTGCTCGGTCACCGCCAGCTACAGCTTTCTCTACGAGCTGCTCAGCGAGTTCCGCAGCCACCACCCCGGCATCGAGCTCAAGCTGCACACCGGCGACCCCGCCGAAGCCATGAACCGGGTCCTGGCCGGTGACGAGGACATGGCGATCACCCCCCGCCCGCGCCAGCCCCCGGAGGCCCTCGCCTTCAAGTCGCTGACCCGAGCCCCGCTGGTGTTTATCGCCCCCAGGGAGGCACCGGACTGGATCCCCTCCACGCCCGAGACACCCTGCGCCGAGCAGTGGCGTGAGGTACCGATGATCCTCTCCGAGGCGGGACTCTCGCGCAGCTACGCCGACACCTGGTTTCGCGCCCTGGGCATCGTGCCGAGGATCTATGCCCAGGTTGCCGGACACGAGGCGATCGTCAGCATGGTGGGCCTGAGCTTCGGCATCGGCGTGGTGCCCCGGATCGTGCTCGACAACAGCCCGCTGCGCGAGCGTGTGCGTGTGCTGCCCGTGAAACCGGAACTACCCCATTACGACGTCGGCCTCTGTGTGCTGGAACGGCGCCTGAAGAGCCCGCTGATCCGCGCCCTGTGGGATGAAGTGGCGGAAAGGTAGGCAATGTGCTGGCGAAAAAACAACTTTTTCGCAACGTCTTTACATAAAAACCGCCGCCCCAGGAGGGCCTGGATAGGCGGTCAGCATGAGTGAAGAAAACGACGTTTTTCTTATCGCGTGAAATTGAAAGGTCATAGCCCTGTAGGCGGTATTGTGAGTGTCTACAGGAGACGTCGGCGTTTATCCATCAAGACGTTCCTTACGCGTTGATCAGAGCCTCCAGGGTAGCGAAGTCCTCCTCCGCGATCTGCTCGTCCAGAAAGTCGAGAAGCGCCCGGACCGCCGGCAGCAGTCCCCGCCGCGAGGGGAAGACCGCATGCAGGATTCCCCCCCGAGGCTCCCAGCCCGGAAGGACGTCGACCAACCGACCGGCCTGGATATCTCGAGCGCCGACCAGTAACCCAAGCTTGACCACGCCAAGCCCTTTCAGCGCGGCGGCATGCAGGGTCTCGGCGCTGTCGGTAACCAGCCGCGGTCGATGGGAGATTTGCGCGCTGGCCCCCTCTGGCCCTACCAGGTCCCAGCAGTGGCGGTTGTCGTATGATTCGAAGTCGAGACTCGGCAGCCCGGCGAGGTCTGCCGGGCTGCGGGGCCATGGCCGGTTGTTAAACAGGGTAGGGGCGGCCATCAGCCGTTGAGGGCTTGAAGCGAGCACCTTCATGGTCAGGTCGCTGTCCTCAAGCGGCGGGAAGCGCACACGGATCGCCAGATCGAGGCCTTCCTTGATCACGTCCACCCGCCGGCTGGTGGCCTCCACCTGAACCTCCACCTTGGGACAGCGAGCCATGAAGCGCACTAGCAGCGGCGTGATCAGATAGTGCAGCACGCTGGGCGAGCAGCTCAGCCGTACCGTGCCCTGAGGTTCGGCATGATGGCGCTGGATCAGCTCCTCGGCGGCTTCCGCCTCTACCAGCATGGCCAGGCAGTGACGATAGTAGACCTGCCCCAGCTCGGTGACCGAGAGATGACGGGTCGAACGGTTGATCAGCCGCGTAGCGAGGCGCTCCTCTAGCTGGTTGATGCGCCGGCTCAGCTTCGACTTGGGAATGCCCAGAGCGCGCCCGGCCGGGGCGAAGCCGCCGTGGTCCACCACCTTAACGAAGTAGTAGAGGTCGTTGAGGTCCTGCATGTTTTCGTTCCACCAGTGAAACGCTGAGTGTCAATTTCAGCGTATAAAAGCATCACTGTTCAAGGTGTAGGCTTTCTGCATCGGAAGGCAAGCCTCTTCCGTCATGACAGGAGCCGAAGATGAAGGCGATACAAGCAGTATACGGCGCCCCACACGGTCATTGGGTCGGCGACGGTTTTCCGGTGCGCTCCCTGCTCAGCTACGACCGCCTGGGGGCCGAACACATCAGCCCGTTCCTGATGCTCGACCATGCCGGTCCGCACAGCTTTAGCCCGACTCGCTACCGCCGAGGGGTGGGACCCCATCCCCATCGGGGCTTCGAGACCGTGACGCTGGTCTACCAGGGAGCTCTTGAGCACCGCGACTCGGCGGGGCATGGCGGCCAGATCGGCGAGGGCGATGTCCAGTGGATGACCGCCGGCGCAGGTATCGTTCATGAGGAGTACCACGCACCAGCCTTCGCCGAAGGTGGTGGCCTCCTGGAAATGGTGCAGCTATGGGTCAACCTGCCGGCCCGGGACAAGTCCGCCTCGCCAGCCTACCAGACCCTTCTCGACAGCGAGATCCCCCGAGTCGAGCTGCGGGGTAATGCCGGCCAGCTCAGAGTGGTCGCAGGCAGCTATCTTGATCGGCAAGGTCCCGCGTGCACCTTTACTCCCATCAACGTCTGGGACCTGCGCCTGGTGGCCGGTGGTGATGTCAGGCTCGACATACCCGAGGGCCATACGACCCTACTGGTCGTGCTGGAGGGCACGGCACTGATCAACGGCGAGCGCATCGTCCGCGACGAGAGCGTCGTCGCCTTCGAGCGCCCCGGTGAGGCCTTTCACCTGGAGGCCAACAACGACGCCAAGCTGTTACTGCTGAGCGGCGAACCCATCGACGAACCGGTGGCCGGCCAGGGCCCCTTCGTGATGAACAACGAGATCGAGATCCAGCAAGCCTTTGCCGACTTCCAAGCCGGAAAGTTCGGCGATTCGAGGGGCAGATGAGCCCCCACCCTTGCCCGGCGATGGTCGCCGGGCAGTCCCCTGACTGCCAATGACAGCGAAAGGAGAATGACCATGTCCTTTACCTACAACCGACTCGACAAGGATGATGTGGCCCTGCTGATGGTGGACCACCAGGCCGGCCTGCTCTCTCTGGTGCGCGACTTCAGCCCGGACGACTTCAAGAACAATGTCCTGGCCCTGGCCGATATCGCCAGGTTCTTCGCTATCCCCACCATCCTCACCACCAGTTTCGAGGATGGACCCAACGGCCCCATGGTGCCGGAGCTCAAGGAGATGTTCCCGCAGGCGCCTTATTTGGCCCGCCCGGGGCAGATCAACGCCTGGGACAACGAGGAGTTCGTCGCCGCCATCAAGGCCACCGGCAAGAAGCAGCTGCTGATCGCCGGGGTGGTCACCGAAGTGTGCGTGGCCTTCCCGGCGCTCTCGGCTCTGGAGGAGGGCTATGAGGTCTTCGTGGTCACCGACGCTTCCGGAACCTTCAATCAGACCACCCGGGAGGCCGCCTGGGATCGCATGTCCCAGGCCGGTGCCCAGCTGATGACCTGGTTCGGCGTGGGCTGCGAGCTGCACCGCGACTGGCGTAACGATATCGAAGGCTTCGGCGGCCTGCTGGCCGGCCACCTGCCCGCCTACGCCAACCTGATGCAGAGTTATAATCAGCAAAGCAAGCTGGACTAAGGCGCCGACCCGGTACGAACCCATGACAGCGACCAGGCGACAAGCCTCGAATAGGCACCGCTGTGCGTCTCGACGCTGTCGATAGAGCGCCTAGGGCTCGGCCGCCGGCACAAGGCGCTTCAGGGTGACCTGGAGATCGGGGGCGACACCTGCGCCACCCACAAGCTGGCCTACCTGGGTAGCGGCCGCGACGAGGTGCCGGTGGCGTTGTCCGTCGGCGGCCGGGTCCTGCTGGCAGCAGAAGGCCGCCTCGAGAGGCGGCCTTCGCATACCACTAACAACCAGGAGTCGAGCTAGAGGCTCAACACCTTGTCGCCCCGGGCAATCCCCGACACCCCGGTACGCGCCACTTCCAGCACTCCTACCGGCTCCATGGCCTGCAGGAAGGCATCGAGCTTGCCGGCGTCGCCGGCGATCTGCACGGTGAACAGGCTCGGGCTCACATCGACGATCTGCGCGCGGAAGATATCCGCGGTGCGCTTGACCTCGTCGCGGTTCGCCCCCAATGCCTTCACCTTCACCAGCATCAACTCCCGCTCGATATGGTTGCCCTCGGTGAGGTCGACCAGCTTGACCACATCGATCAGCTTGTTGAGGTGCTTGGTGATCTGCTCGACGACCCGGTCGTCTCCCACGGTCGTGACCGTCAGGCGCGACAGGGTCGGGTCCTCGGTGGGCGCCACGTTCAGCGTCTCGATATTGAAGTTACGCTGAGAGAAGAGCCCCACCACGCGAGACAGGGCGCCCGGTTCGTTTTCCATCAGAATCGAGATGATATGGCGCATCAGGTCCGCTCCGTCTTGGAAAGCAGCATGTCACGCATGGAGCCAAGGGGCACCTGCATCGGATAGACGTGCTCGTGCGGGTCAACCGCAACGTCGAGGAACACCAGCTCGTGCGGATCGGCGAAGGCACGCTCCAGTGCCGGCTCGAGCTCTTCGAGGGTCTCGACCTTCAGCGCAGTGAAGCCATAGGACTCGATCAGCTTCTGGAAGTCGGGCAGCGACTCCATGTAGGAGTGCGCATGGCGCGACTTGTAGTTGAGGTCCTGCCACTGGCGCACCATGCCCAGTGACGCATTGTTGAGGTTGACGATCTTCACGCCGCCCCCGAACTGCTTACAGGTGGAGAGCTCCTGCATCATCATCTGGAAGCTGCCCTCCCCGGTCACGCAGATCACCTGCTCATCCGGGAAGTTCTGCTTGATTCCCATGGCGGCCGGGAATCCGAAGCCCATGGTGCCAAGCCCCCCCGAGGTAATGAAGCGGTTGGGCTTGTCGAACTTGTAATACTGGGCCGCGAACATCTGGTGCTGTCCGACATCGGTGGTCACATAGGCCTCGCCGCGCGTCACCCGGCACAGTGCCTCGACCACCTCCTGAGGCTTGAGCGTCTCGCCGGGCCTGGAGGGCTCATAGAGCTTGCCCGCGCGCTCTTCGCGCCAGCCCTCGATCTTCTGCCACCACTCCTCGAGGGCCTCCGGATTGGCGATCTCCTTGCCCTGCACCAGGCTGATCATCTCGCTGATCACGCTGCCCGCCGGCCCCACGATGGGCACATCGGCCCGCACGGTCTTGGAGACCGAGCTGGGGTCGATATCCACATGGATGACCTTGGCGGTGGGGCAGAACTTCGAGGTGTTGTTGGTCACGCGGTCGTCGAAACGCGCGCCGATGGCGATCACCAGATCGGCATGGTGCATGGCCATGTTCGACTCATAGGAGCCGTGCATGCCCAGCCAGCCCAGGCACTGGCGGTCGCTCTGGGGATAGGCGCCGATGCCCATCAGGGTGGTGGTGATGGGGTAGCCCAGTCGCTTGACCAGGTCGGTCAGGCCTTCGCTGGCCCGCCCGGTGACCACCCCGCCGCCGGTATAGAACACCGGGCGCTTGGCCTTGAGCATCAGCTCCACGGCCTTCTTGATCTGACCGCTATGGCCGCGGGTCACCGGATTGTACGAGCGCATCTTGACCTTCTTGGGGTAGACGTACTCGTAGCGCTCGGTGGGGGCCGTCATGTCCTTGGGAATATCCACCACGACCGGGCCCGGCCGGCCACTGGCGGCCAGGTAGTAGGCCTTCTTGAGGACTTCCGGAATCTCGCTCGGATGCTTGATCGAGAAGCTGTGCTTCACGATCGGCCGAGTCACGCCAACGATGTCGGTTTCCTGGAAGGCATCATCGCCGATCAGGTGGCTCATCACCTGGCCACACAGCACCACCATCGGAATCGAGTCCATATAGGCGGTGGCGATGCCGGTGACGGCGTTGGTAGCGCCGGGACCGGAGGTCACCAGTACCGTGCCTGGCTTGCCGGAGGCTCGCGCATAGCCATCGGCGGCATGGGTGGCGGCCTGTTCATGGCGTACCAGGATATGTTTGACCTTGTCCTGGCGGAACAGGGCGTCATAGATATGCAGCGCCGCGCCACCGGGATAACCATAGATATATTCGACGCCCTCATCCTGCAGGAAGCGGGCGATCATGTCCGCGCCGGAAAGCAATTCCACGTGTTTTTCTCCCCTGGAGGTCTCGAGTGCGATCCGTCACCACTTGGGGCAACGGTGTCGAGTGCGGCGGTATGCCGCTGCCGGATACACCGGCACCTGATGCCAAACCCTGGCAAGAAGCCCTGTTAGGGCCTGCACTCTCATCACGGCGGTTTGCCGCGTCGGGGCGTTGGCCGACCCGGGCGGTGAGCCCGCAATCGGAAGTCCTTCGGCGGGTAGAGGCCACAGGCCTACCCTTCACACGGTAATGGGGGATTGCCCGCTGGGTCCGTGCCCGTATCAGGAAGGGTCAAGATTCCATTAGCGCCAAGGGCGTGTCAACCGCGGAAACAGCGTGGGTAGCCCATGAAAGGGGGTTGGGCAAGGCGAGATTGGAAATCTGATCCAAAAAAAGCCCGCTCTCTCGCAGGGAGGGGCGGGCAAGGGGGTTACAGGACGCAACCTGTCATTCAGTCTAGCCGGCCAGGCTCAGGATGCGAGTGCCGACGCTCGCCCCAGCGTGCGCCGGCACCGGCTTCCCTTCACTTCTGTACGGCGGCACCCTCCCGTGAGCTACCGAACACCAGCCGATCCTCTTCGGCGTCCACCTGGATGGTGTCGCCGGGCGCGAACTTTCCGGCCAGCAGATCCTGGGCCAGCGGGTTCTCGATACGCGCCTGGATGGCCCGCTTGAGCGGCCGCGCACCGAAGACCGGATCGAAGCCCACCACCGCGAGCTGGGCCATGGCCGCATCGCTGACCTCCAGAGAGAGCTCATGCTCCGCCAGTCGCATACGCAGGCGATCGAGCTGGATCCCGGCGATGGCCTGGATCTGCTCCTGTCCGAGGGCATGGAACACCACCACCTCATCGATGCGGTTGATCAGCTCGGGGCGGAAGTGAGTACCGACCACCTCCATTACCGCACTCTTCATCTGCTCGTATCCGGTGTCGCCACCGCCCATGCGCTGGATGATGTCCGAACCCATGTTGGAGGTCATCACGATCACCGTATTGCGGAAGTCCACGGTGCGACCCTGGCCATCGGTGAGGCGTCCATCTTCCAGCACCTGCAGCAGGATATTGAAGACATCCGGGTGTGCCTTCTCCACCTCGTCGAGCAGCAGCACCGAGTAGGGCTTGCGACGCACCGCCTCGGTCAGATAGCCCCCCTCCTCGTAGCCGACATAGCCGGGAGGGGCACCGATCAGCCTTGCCACGGAGTGCTTCTCCATGAACTCCGACATGTCGATGCGCACCATCGCCTCCTCGGTATCGAAGAGGAAGTTGGCCAGCGACTTGCACAGCTCCGTCTTGCCGACCCCGGTGGGGCCGAGGAACAGGAAGGAGCCGTTGGGACGATGTGGGTCGGCCAGCCCTGCCCGGGAGCGACGCACGGCATTGGCCACCGCGGTCACCGCCTCGTGCTGGCCGATCACCCGCTCATGCAGCGCCTCCTCCATGCGCAGCAGCTTGTCACGCTCACCCTCGAGCATCTTGGCGACCGGAATGCCGGTCCAGCGCGAGACCACCTCGGCGATCTCCTCCTCGGTGACGTTGGAGCGCAGCAGGGTATGCTTCGAGGTATCCGACTCGGCCTCGCTGAACTCGGCGATCTTCTTCTCGAGCTCGGGGATCACGCCGTACTGCAGCTCGGACATCCGTGCCAGGTCCCCCTGTCGCCTGGCCTGTTCCAGATCGATGCGAGCCCGGTCGAGCTCCTCCTTGAACTGTCCCGCCCCCTGGATGCTGGCCTTCTCGGCCTTCCACACCTCGTCGAGATCGGCATAGTCACGCTCGAGCTCGGCGATCTCCTCCTCGAGGCTCTCCAGGCGCCGGCGAGAGGCCTCGTCGGTCTCCTTCTTGAGGTGCTCGCGCTCCATCTTCAGCTGAATCAGCCGGCGGTCGAGACGATCCATCTCCTCGGGCTTGGAGTCGAGCTCCATGCGAATGCGCGAGGAGGCCTCGTCGATCAGGTCGATCGCCTTGTCGGGCAGCTTGCGATCGGTGATATAGCGGGTGGAGAGCTTGGCCGCGGCGATAATGGCGCCATCCGTGATATCGACCTTGTGGTGCACCTCGTAGCGCTCCTTGAGGCCACGCAGGATCGCCACGGTGTCTTCCTCCGAAGGCTCATCCACCACCACCTTCTGGAAGCGACGCTCCAGCGCCGCATCCTTCTCGATGTACTGGCGATACTCATCGAGGGTGGTGGCACCCACGCAGTGCAGCTCGCCGCGAGCCAGGGCCGGCTTGAGCATATTGCCGGCATCCATGGCCCCCTCGGCCTTGCCTGCCCCCACCATGGTGTGCAGCTCATCGATAAACAGGATGACCCGGCCCTCCTCCTGGGCGAGCTCCTTGAGCACCGACTTGAGACGCTCCTCGAACTCGCCACGGAACTTGGCCCCGGCCAGCAGCGCGCCCATATCCAGCGACAGCACGCGCTTGTCCTTGAGCCCCTCGGGCACCTCGCCATCGACGATGCGCTGAGCCAGCCCCTCGACGATGGCGGTCTTGCCGACCCCGGGCTCACCGATCAGCACCGGGTTGTTCTTGGTGCGCCGCTGGAGGACCTGAATGGTGCGGCGGATCTCGTCATCACGCCCGATTACCGGGTCGATCTTGCCGCTGGCGGCCCGCTCGTTGAGGTCCAGGGTGTACTTTTCCAGCGCCTCGCGCTGATCCTCGGCATTGGGGTCATCGACCCTCTCGCCACCGCGCACGCCATCGACCGCGGACTCCAGCGCCTGGCGCGAGAGCCCCGCTTGGGTGAGCAGCTTGCCGACCGCGCCCCCCATCTCCAGCGCGGCGAGCAGCACCAGCTCGCTGGCGATGTACTGATCACCACGCTTCTGGGCCTCGCGATCGGTGAGATTGAACAGCTTGATCAGGTCGCGGGAGGGCTGCACCTCACCGTCGAACTGGGCGACCCTGGGCAGGTCGTCGAGATGCCCGACCAGCACATCGCGCAACCGGGCGGCATCGCCACCGGCCCTCTGAACCAGCGCCTTGGCACCGGTGTCGGTGGCGTCGAGCAGCGCCAGCAGCAGATGGCCGGGCTCGAGCTGGTTATGACCGTGCCCCACGGCCAGCGACTGGGCATCGGCCACGGCGTTCTGCAGCTTGGCGGTAAACTTGTCGAAACGCATATCACGTCCTCCATCGGGATGGCGAGGCGATCGGACGCCCCGCTTGACCCTGTGAATGTCTTGACAACTTAAATGGCGTCAAGTCAGGCCGGTTTCAAGTCGGCCGTCGGGAGGAAGTGCATGACAAGTTGACGCGGATCAAGCGACAAGGGGTTGCGCGAGGCTGCTCCGGCGACAGGACTTCGAGGGGGCGCTGTAAATACTTCCCTATACGCTACCTCGGCCCTGCGGCGCTCTCGCGTCCCGCTCCGCTTGCAGGTCCGGTGCTGGCCATCCATGGCCAGCCCGTTCGGAGCAGTGCTCCTCACCCCTGGTCCTCGGCCCCCCTCTGCGACCTATCCCCGGCGCCTCTAGCTTAGTGCGTCTGCGATAGCCGCGGGTTTCCTTGAGCCTTGAAGCTTGTAGCTCGCTTCAGCGCAGCCAGATCACGCTGGCCATTCTTCCCGTGCTGCCATTGTCGCGACGGTGGGAGTAGAAGCGTGACTCGCAGGCGGTGCAGAAGTGGCCGCCGCTGATATGGGAGACGCCCAGACGCTCCAGACGCAGGCGCGCCAGGCGGTAGAGGTCGGCCATGTAGTGGCCCAGGCGATAGGGGCTGGGGTCGAAGGCATCGGCGGCCTCGGGGTGCACGCCAACGAAGGCCTGATAGACCTCGGGTCCCACCTCGAACTGGGCATTGGAGATCGCCGGCCCCAGCCAGGCCAGCTGCTCCTCGGGCGGCACACCCAGTGCCGCCACCGTGGCCTCCAGCACCCCGCCCGCCAGCCCACGCCAGCCGGCATGGGCCACCGCCACGCGCTCGCCGCGGCGGTCACAGAAGAAGACCGGCAGGCAGTCGGCGGTAAGGACCACGCAGGCATGACCACGATCGAGGGCGACCGCGGCATCGGCCTCCGGCGATTCGTCCGTATAGCCTTGCTGAACCCGCGCCCCGTGTACCTGATTAAGCCACAGCAGCGGTCGTTCGTTATCGACCTGCTTGTGCAGCAGGCGACGGCATAGCGCCACATGGGCGGGGTTGTCTCCCACATGGTCGGCCGGGTTGAAGCAGGCAAAGTCCCCCTGGCTGGGACCGGTCTCGCGGGTGGTGACGAAGGCCCCCACGGAGGTGGGTGCCGGCCAGTCGGGCAGGACCAGGGTGGGCCGCAGGTCGGGGGCGTCGCTCATGACAGTATCCTCGGTGCCGCAGGGGTTCAGCGCATCGTCTCGTGATCGTCACGCAGGTAGTCGAGCAACATCAGCAGATCGTCCGGCAGGGCCGCCCGGAAGCTCATCGTCTCACCACTGCCCGGATGCACGAAAGCCAGCCGGCGGGCGTGCAGCGCCTGGCGAGGAAACTCGCGCAGAATCTCCTTGAGCGTATCCGAGGAGCCGGCGGGCAGCTTGAGACGACCGCCGTAGACGGGATCGCCGACCAGCGGGTAGCGCAGGTGCGCCAGGTGCACGCGGATCTGGTGAGTACGCCCGGTCTCCAGCCGGCAGCGCACATGGGTATGAGCACGGAAGCGCTCGACCACACGGTAGTGGGTCACCGCCGGCTTGCCGGCGGCGGTCACCGCCTGGCGCTTGCGATCCTTGGCATGTCGGCCGATCGGCGCATTCACTGTGCCGCCGGCGGTCATCACCCCCACGCTGATGGCGTCATACTCCCGTGACACCGTGCGTGCCTGCAGCTGCTCCACCAGCGCCGTCTGGGCGGCCAGTGTCCTGGCCACCACCATCAGGCCACTGGTGTCCTTATCCAGGCGATGAACGATGCCGGCCCGGGGCACCGTCGCCAGCGCCGGGTCGTGATGCAGCAGCGCATTGAGCAGGGTGCCATTCGGGTTGCCTGCTGCCGGGTGCACCACCAGGCCCGGCGGCTTGTTGATCACCAGCACCTGCTCATCCTCGTACACCACCTCGAGGGGAATATCCTCGGGCTCGAAGCGGGTATCGTCCTCGACTTCGGTGCAGAGGCGCAGCCATTCGCCTCCGTAGACCTTATCCCTGGGGCGTGCCGTCTGGTCGTCCAGGGTCAGGTCGCCGGCCTTGATCCAGGCCTTCAGGCGCTCGCGGGAAAAGTCGGAGAAGAGCTCCGCCGCGGCCTGGTCGAGCCGCTGGCCGGCCATCGCGTCGGGAACACGCTGCTGTGCTTCGAAGGTCTGGGACATGAAGAGAGTGACCGTTTCGGGGATCGGAATCGGGCGCCGCCGATGACTGCGTTTTGCCACGCAGTGCTTTATAGTGGGCGGGTTTACGGCCGATTCTAACACGGCCCGTCCGCGTTGTTTGCCACGAGGATCACGATGCGCGTTTCCAACACCCCTGCCCGTTTCGCGGCCCTGCTCCTGGCTACCAGCCTGCTGACCGGCTGTTCCCTGTTCGGCGGTGGCTCCGACGCCTCGCCCGACGAGAGCGACAGCAGTGCACAAGCCAGCCCCTCACAGCGGGTTGCGGAGGAAGAGGTCGAGTATGCCAACCTCGGCGAGCGCGAACTCTACGAGGAGGCGCGCGACTCCCTGGACCGCGGCAACTTTACCGCGGCGATTTCCCGGCTCGAGGCACTCGATACCCGCTTCCCGTTCGGTGCTCACGCCGAGCAGGCCCAGCTGGAGCTGATCTACGCCTACTACGAGACCGACAACTGGGAGGCGACCCGGGCGGCGGCCAACCGCTTCATCCGCCTGCACCCCAGCCATCCCCAGGCCGACTATGCCCTCTACATGCGGGGGCTGGCCGCCTGGCAGGCCGGTCGCTTCAGCCTCGAGCGTCTCAAGCTGATCGACATCTCCAAGCGCGACCTGGGCGCCTCCCGCGATGCCTACAGCGACTTCCGCGAGCTTGGCCGGCTCTACCCCAACAGCCAGTACGTACCGGATGCTCGCCAGCGCATCATCTATCTGCGCAATCTGCTGTCGCGCCATGAGCTGCATGTCGCCGACTACTACATGCGCCGCGGCGCCTACCTCGCCGCCGTGGAGCGCGGTCGCTGGGTGATCGAGAACTACCCCCAGAGCGAGGCCACTCGCGACGCCCTGGCGGTCATGGTCGAAGGCTACCTGGGCCTGGAGATGCGCGACCGCGCCCGCGAGACCCTGCGAGTGCTGATCGACAACGCCCCCGACCACGAACAGCTGCGGGGCCGCACCTTCACGCCCCGCCACGTCGACGCCGACTCGATCTCGGCCTGACCGGCGGCAAGCTGCACGTCAGACGCATGCAATCGTTCGAAGTAAAAGAAAACCCGGAGGCCTCGGCCTCCGGGTTTTCTTGTCGCTCGGCACTTGTGTAGCTCGGCACTTATAGCTCGTCGGCGCTATTCGCCGGGCTGCCAGCCATTGACGATAGGATAGCGGCGATCGCGACCGAACCCGCGGCGGGTTACCCGCGCCCCCACCGGAGCCTGGCGACGCTTGTACTCGCAGCGGTCCACCAGCTTGACCACCCGGTAGACATCGTCACGGTCGAAGCCCGCCTCGATGATCGCCTCGGCGCTCATGTCGCCCTCGATATAGCGCACCAGAATGGCATCCAGGGTGTCGTAGTCGGGCAGCGAGTCGCTGTCCTTCTGGTCGGGTGCCAGCTCCGCGGAGGGCGATCGCTCGATCACCCGCTCGGGGATGGCCGGCGACTGGGTGTTGCGCCAGCGCGCCAGACGATAGACCCAGGTCTTGTAGACATCCTTGATGGCGTTGTAGCCGCCCACCATATCGCCATAGAGCGTGGAGTAGCCCACCGCCATCTCGCTCTTGTTGCCGGTGGTCAGCACCATCAGGCCCTTCTTGTTGGAGATCGCCATCAACAGTACGCCACGACAGCGGGACTGCAGGTTCTCCTCGGTGGTGTCACGCGTCGTGCCCTCGAAGGCACCGGAGAGGGTCTCCATGAATGCCTCCACCATCGGCTCGATGGGCATCACCTCGTAGTGCACGCCCAGCATATCGGCCTGTTCGGCGGCATCCTGCCGGGAGATATCGGCGGTGTAGTGGTAGGGCATCATCACCGCCTGTACCCGCTGGGGGCCCAGGGCATCCACGGCTATCGCCAGTGACAGGGCGGAGTCGATCCCCCCCGAAAGTCCCAGCACCACCCCCTCGAAGCCGCTCTTGTTGACGTAGTCACGCAGGCCGGTAACCAGCGCACAGTAGAGGTTCTCCTCCGGCTCGACATCGGGCTCGGTCTCGCCGGCCTGGGGCACCCAGCCGCCCTGGCGATGAATAAACTGCACCGGCATCACACCCACGGCCCAGTGGGGCGCCTGCACGCGCAGCTCGCCGAAAGCGTCCACGCAGGCCGAGCCGCCGTCGAACACCAGCTCGTCCTGGCCGCCGATCTGGTTCACATAGACGATGGGCAGCGACACCGCCGCGGCACGCTCCTCCAGCAGACGCAACCGCTCGGCAGGCTTGTCCTGATGGAAGGGCGAGGCGTTGAGACTGATCAGGATCTCGGCACCGGCCTCCTTCGCCAGGCGCGCCGGGGCCTCCTCCCAGAGATCCTCGCAGATCAGCAGGCCCAACTTCGCGCCCCGATGCTCGACCACCAGCGGCTCGCTGCCCCGGGCAAAGTAGCGCTGTTCGTCGAACACCTCGTAGTTGGGCAGCGCCTGCTTGGCATATTCACCCAACCACTCGCCGTCGAAGAGCGCACCGGCCAAGTTCCAGAGCTGCCCCTCGCGACGGCCGGGATAACCGACGATCACCAGCACATCACGCACGACCTTGGCGGCCATCCGAGCGCGAGCCTCGCGCAGACGACTCTCCATGGAGGGTCGCAACAGCAGGTCCTCCGGCGGATAGCCGGTCAGACAGAGTTCGGGCAGCACCACGATATCGGCGCCATGCTCGATGCGCGCCTCGCGCACCGCCTCGATGGCGCGATCGGTATTGCCGGGAATATCCCCTACCAGGGGATCCAGCTGAGCCATCACCAGCGTCAGGTCTTGCATGGGCTTGGAAATCTCTCGAGAATCAGTGAATACCCTCATTGTCCCGCATGGGCGGCCGACTGGCAAAGCCGACCACCCCACCTGGGAGCCACCCGGATGAACCTCTTGATAATACGCCTGATTATCTTCGCCGTGCTGTTCTTCGCCGGCCTCAAGCTATACCGCATGTACCGCGAGTGGAAGCTGGACCGTGAAGAGCTGCTGGAGGACGACCGCGACGATTCCCGGGGCAACCAGATGGTGCGCTGCGCCTGGTGCCAGGTGCATGTGCCCGAGAGCGAAGCCCAGCGCGCGCAGGGCGAGTGATTCTGCTCCAGCGCCCACCGGGACCGCTACCTTCAAGAGCAGAAGGAACATGACGAACCGGGAAGCGACGACGACCCGCACGCCTGAAACGCCGACACCCTGGATGCGGCTCGCCTACTCCCCAGACTAGCCAGCCGCCCTACTCCGCCTCGGCCGCCCGGCGGTAGCGCCCGACATAGTCGAACAGCTTCTCGCGCACCTGCCAGTGGCGCCCCACCCTGCGCCCCACCACGAAGTCGGGATGACGCAGGCGGTGACGCTCGGCGATCACCTGCTCGAGGGTCTCGGGCCGAAACGGTACCCCCGGGGCGCGCAGATGCTCACGCAGGAAGGCCGCGGCGAAGGCGCCGCGCTGGGCTGGCGTCTCGAGGGCGAACCACTCGGCTAGCGTCATGCCATCCTCGTCATGGTAGCTGACCTTGAGGCGAGGCAGGCCGCGGCCATTGACGGTGGCCTCCAGCTGCATGCCGGCGACCCGCAGCACCCGGGCGTCACGCAGGCGCAACGCCTCCTTGAGCTTGTCGTCGGCATCCACCAGCTGGACGCCGCAGCCGTGGCAACGCCGGGCGGCGATATCATTCTCGGCGCCGCAGTCGCCACACACCTTGAAACGAAAGCGAAACGAACATTGCTCCATCGCCGCCGTCGTCGACGTTGAATTTACGCTTTTCGCGCGGGGTCGGGCGCGATTGGAAAGCACCAGCCCCTGACAGCGACGCCCGAAATGCTCGATCACCAGGTCACCGTCGCGCTTGCCCCAGAACAGGTTGGCATGACCGCAGGCCGGGCACTCCACCTGCACCGGTTCGCTGTCGCCAGTCGGCTTGGGTGATCCCACCTCGGGGGCGTAGAGATCCCAGGGGTTGCCGGCGTAGTCGAGGATCAGGCAGTCGCGCTTGCCCGGCGAGAGGCGCAGCCCGCGGCCGGCGATCTGCTGGTAGAGGCTCACCGACTCGGTGGGTCGCAGGATAACGATCAGGTCGACATGCGGCGCATCGAAGCCGGTGGTCAGCACCGCCACATTGACCAGGTACTTCAACTCGCGCGTCTTGAAGGCGTCGATGATCCGTTCACGTTCGGCCGAGGGCGTCTCGCCGGTGATCAGCGCCGACTCCTCTGCCGGCAGATAGCCGAGGATCTCCTCGGCATGGGCCACACTGGCGGCAAACAGCATCACCCCCTGGCGATCCCGGGCTCGCTCGACCACCTCGGCAATGATGCCCGGCGTGGCACGATGGCCCGCGACCACTCGATTGAGTTCCTCCTCCCGGAAGAGTCCGCTCGTGGTCGGCGTGAGTGCCGAGAAGTCGTAGCGCTCCACCGCCGCATCTACCCTCACCGGCTCGGCCAGGTAGTCCTGCTTGACCATCAGCCTGAGCGGCTGCTCGAAGACACACGCCTGGAAGAAGCAATCGGCCTCACCGCGCACCATGCCGTGATGGTGGCGATGGTAGATGAAGCCCTGGCCGAGGCGATAGGGCGTCGCCGTCAGCCCCAGCACCTTGAGCCGGGGGTTGGCGGAGCGCAGTCGCTCGATCACCCGACGGTAGCTGGCATCCTCCGCCGGTGAGACACGGTGACACTCGTCGATCACCAGCAGGGTGAAGCTGCCCTGCCCCGGGGCCGGAGAAGCGAAACGATCCAGGCCACGCACCACCGACTGAACCGAGCCGAACACCACCTGGCGCTCGGCCTCCTTGCGCCCCAGGCCGGCGCTGAAGATATCGGCCTCGAGGCCGTAGGCCAGATACTTGGCGTGGTTCTGCTCCACCAGTTCACGCACATGGGCCAGTACCAGCACCCGCCCGCGGGCCAGGCGCGCCAGCTCGGCGATCACCAGCGACTTGCCGCTGCCGGTGGGCAGCACCACCACTGCCGGGTCGTCGGACCCACGGAAGTGCTCGATGACGCGCCTCACCGCCTCCCGTTGATAGGGGCGCAGGCTTGGCACAGGCTTTTCGGTCATCAGGCACCTCCCCACACTGAGGGGCGCCAGTCTACCGGGCGACGGTGGCCTCGTCAGCCCGGCTCGGACTGCTCGGCAACGCCGCGGACAGGGTCACCCCCGCCCGCTGCGTTCGCTTGACCACACGAGGGTCAGGCGAAGCCGAGATAGAGCCCGAAGGCGGCGATCAGGGCGCCGGCATATTGCGCGATACGCGGGCTGGCCCAGCGCCTGGCGAGATGGCCCAGGCCCGCACCACAACCATGCAGAGCCGCGGTGGCGATAACGAAACCGATACCGTAGGCCAGCCCCGATGCCATCGCCGGCATCTCGGTGCCGTGGGCATGGCCATGGAACACCGCGAACAGGCCGACCAGGACACTACTCGCCAGCAGCGGAAGGCGCACCGCCGCCGCCACCAGCAGGCCGAGGACAAGCACCGACGCCACGATGCCCGGCTCGACCCATGGCAGGGCGATCCCCGCCATGCCGATCGCGCCGCCGAGCAGCATGACCGTCATGAAGCTGACGGGCACGGCCCAGATGGCACGCCCGCCTCGCTGGGCGGCCCAGAGGCCGACCGCGAGCATGGCGGCCATGTGATCGATGCCCATCCAGGGGTGCAGGAAGCCCTGCACCACCCCTCCCGAGTATCCGCTGCCGACATGGGCATAAGCCAGCGCTGGCAGCAACAGAAGGGCCGCGCCCCACCCGATGCGTCGCGTCAATTCATGTGATTGCATGTTACTCCTCCTACCTTGACCCAAGGGTATGACCTCAACCGCCTGTGGCGCTGATCGCCGTGTTGAGCCTGGTGGCCCCGTATCTCCATGCGTCACTCATGACCATGATGGTGATGGGTATGCCCCCCTTCGTGGCTGTGTACATGACCGCCATCGTCTGTTGCATGAAAGTGCGGCGCCATGGGGCCGGGGTCGACCGGGGCATGGTTGCCATCGGCGTAGGCGCGATGAAGTTCGCGCACCCAGTCGCACAGCTGGCTCGTGGTCGCGGGGCGCTTGCGTGATATCGCCAGTACCGGGCGCCCCTCGCGGGCCTTTTCGGCATCCGCGACCATTTGCTCGACGTCGACATCGACATGCTCGGCGAGGTCGACCTTGTTGATGACCAGCAGGTCGGCGCCGCCGATGCCGGGGCCGCCCTTGCGCGCCACATCGCCGCCTCCGGCGACGTCGAGCACGAAGAGCTGTGCATCGATAAGCGCCGGCGAGAACGTCGCGGTGAGGTTGTCTCCGCCACTCTCGACGAGCACGATGTCCAGCGGGGCAAAATCACGCTCGAGATCCTCGATGGCGATCAGGTTCATGGTCACGTCATCGCGAATCGCGGTATGGGGGCAGGCGCCCGTCTCCACCGCACGGATTCGCTCGGCCGGCAGCACGCCCTCGGAGCGCAGGAAGCGCGCATCCTCGTCGGTGTAGATATCGTTGGTGATCACGCCGATGACGAATTCATCGCTGAGGCTGCGGCACAGCGTCGCGATCACTGAGCTTTTCCCGGTTCCCACGGGACCGGCGACACCGATCCTCAGTGCACGATGCTCGTTCGTCGGGGTTGTCTTCGCCATGCTGTTCTCCTCCGTGGCCGGCTTATCCGGCACCTGTGTGCTCAGTTTCGCTGACCACCTCATCACGGTGGTCCTCGGGTTCGGGCAGGGGGACATCCCTGGGTGCCCACGGCGCGCCAAGCGCGTCGAGCCCGGCGCTCAGGCGCCGGCGAAGCTGCAGGCTATCGGGTGCCACGGCGCTGACGATCATGCCTGGCCCCGGCAGTGGCGCCAGGATGGCGCTGGAATGAAAGGTGGAGGTGGCCGGGGTTCCGCCCTCCCAGGCGGGGTCGACCGCAATGATCGATCCGACGGCGCCGTTCTCGCCCACGACCGCGGCGCCACGCCAGCCATCGGCCTGCGGTCCAACACACAGCTGCTGGTGATAGAGCGGGGTATCGTCATGGGTCACCCGCAGGGTGGTGCGGAAATCTCCCGGCGGCTCGCGGTGCCTCCCGAGCAGCGTCTCCTCACGCATCACCAGCCGGGCACCGCGTTCGAGGCGAACCCGTACGTCATGCTCATGGTCACAGCCACGAGCCGCGATGATCGGCTCCGGCAGCCAGACGAAGGTGCCGCCCTCGCCGACATGCACAGTGATTCGCATATGCGAACGCCCGCCACATGGGCCCGGCAGCACCAGCATCGCCGAGGCCTCGGTCAGCACCAGTGTGCTGCCTGCCCCGACATGCACATCGAGCGCATAGTCGTCGCCGCCGAGCGGGCCGGCGGCGCCGGCGGCCAGCATGACACGCGCCACCTCGCGACGGCGATGGGTCAGCGGCTCCGACTCCTTGGGGTGTGCCGGTCGCAGGACGAGTGCCCCCTGGGAGCGCAATACTCCGACCCGCGAGCGTGCCCGGGTATCTGCCTCGGTGGTCAGCACCGCCCGTGACGACATCGCACCCGGCCGTCTCGCACCCTGATCACGAAGCACATGCTCGCGAGGCGAATGTTCATGAGGTGAATGCTTATGAGGCGAATGTTCACGAGGCGAAGAGGCGTACATTCCAGCTCCTGTGGTGTTCGGCCGCGATATCGCTCAAGGGCGCCCCCCGCGAAGGCAACTCGCTTGCGGGAGCATCGGCGTGGTCGGCGGCGTCGCCGGCCAGGCGGTCGAGCCGTTCGGTGGCCCGCGCGAGGGCGGCGTGGACATCGAAGGGGTCGATTCGCATCAGTTTCGCCGCGGCCGCGGCCGGCCCCGCCACGCTCTCGTGCAGGATGGCCAGCGCGGCGTCGCGAGGGCCGAGGCCGAGCGCCGCGGCGGCCACCCCCATGACCACAGGCTGATGGGGGGCGGTGCCGAGCTGCGCGAAGTGCGGATGGGGGTGAATGGTGCTCATCACTCGAAGCAGCTGCCTGCCGAGCGTTCGCGACACCGAGCGCAGTTCCGGGGAGGGTGTGCGTGCGTCGAGCTCGGACTCCAGCGCCGGCAGTGCCGCGGTGTCATCCCGCGCCGCACGCTCACAGGCGGCGGCGGCGAAGGCCGCGGCAACGAAGCCCGTGGTTTCGGCTCGCCCGACAAGGAATCGCTCGAGCTCCGTCGCGTCCGACACCCTGCCCGCCTGAACCGTCGGCTCTAGCCCGCCGGAGTGCGCATAGCCGCCTGCCGGCAAGCGACCATCCGCGAGCAGAAGCAGCGCCGCCTGTCCCTGTGCCATATGCCTTCCTGCCTAGAAGAGAAAGTATCGCTGCGCCATCGGCACATCATCGGTGGGCTCGTGCTCGACGAGCTCGCCATCGATCTTCACCGCATAGGTATTGGGATCGACCTCGATCCTGGGCAGCGCCTGGTTTTCGGGCATATCCATCTTGGTCCTGCCGCGGCAGCTCTCGATGGCGACAAACTGTCGATGGGTATTCACACGCCCGGGTAGCCCGTCGTCGATCGCCGTCTGGGAGACGAACGCCATGCTGGTCGCCCCAGCCGCGGGGGAGTAGACATTGAAGCCGAGTCGCTCGAGCACGGGCTGAGGCGTAGGAATCGAGGCGTTCGGGTCGCCAAGCGCGGCCGTCGCGGCCATCCCTCCCGTGAAGACGATCGTGGGTCGAATGCCGAAGAGGGCCGGCTGCCACAGCACCAGATCGGCCTTCTTGCCCACCTCGATGGAGCCGATATGCTTCTCGAGCCCATGGGCCACCGCGGGGCAGATCGTGTACTTCGCCACATAGCGGCGCGCCCGATGATTGTCGGCGTTGCTGTCCCCCGCCAGGGGCCCGCGCAGCTTCTTCATCTGGTGCGCGGTCTGCCAGGTACGGATCACCACCTCGCCGATCCGCCCCATCGCCTGGGCATCGGAGGACATGATCGAGATCGCACCGAGATCCTGCAGCACGTCCTCGGCCGCGATCGTTCCCGCGCGAACCCGGCTTTCGGCGAAGGCGAGGTCGTTGGGGACCTGCGGGTTGAGGTGGTGCGCCACCATCACCATATCGAGGTGCTCGTCCACGGTATTGCGCGTGAACGGCCGTGTCGGGTTGGTCGACGCCGGCAGCACATTGGCCTCGCCCGCGATGCGGATGATATCCGGCGCGTGCCCGCCACCGGCGCCTTCGGTATGAAAGGAGTGGAAGGTGCGACCGTCTACCGCCTTGAGCATATCTTCGACGAACCCGGCCTCGTTGAGGGTGTCCGAGTGGATCGCGACCTGAACCCCAGAGGCGTCGGCCACCTGCAGCACGGCATCGATGACCGCTGGCGTCGCCCCCCAGTCCTCATGCACCTTGAAGCCACCCACGCCACCGCGGAGCTGCTCCCACATCGCCTCGTGGGACATGGTGTTGCCGCGCCCGAGAAACAGCACGTTGACCGGCCAGGGATCGAAGCTCTCCAGCATCCGCTCCATCCACCAGGATCCGGGTGTCGCGAGGGTGGCCTTCGACCCTTCGGTAGGCCCCGTGCCACCGCCCAGCACGGTAGTGGTGCCCGATGCCAGGGCGATCTGCATCATCTGGGGTCCGACGAAGTGCACATGGGTGTCGATCGCACCCGCCGTGGCGATCAGCCCGTTGCCCGCCATGATCTCCGTCGAGGGACCGATCACCAGGTCGGGGTGCACACCATCCATGGTGTCGGGATTGTCGGCCTTGCCGATCGCGGTAATACGGCCGTCGCGCACGCCGATGTCGGCCTTGATCACGCCCCAGTGGTCGAGAATGACCGCACCGGTGATCACCAGATCCGGGGTGCCCTCGGCACGCGTCGCCGTGGACTGCCCCATCGACTCACGCACCGACTTGCCGCCGCCGAATACCGCCTCGTCGCCGCCGCCACAGCGATCCTCCTCGACCTCGATGACCAGATTGGTATCGGCGAGGCGAATACGGTCGCCCCTGGTCGGGCCATACGACGCCACATATTCCGAACGGGAAATCTTACCCATCGAGACCTCCTCGGCAGAGCCCACGCAGACCGGGCACGATGCGTCGCCCCCGAATGGGGATCAGTTCGACCTCTTCCACGGCCCCGGGCTCGAAGCGTACGGCGCCCCCCGAAAGCACGTTGAGTCGCTTGCCCCAGGCCGCCTCCCTGTCGAACTCGAGCGCCTCGTTGGCCTCGGCGAAGTGATAGTGTGAACCGACTTGCACCGGGCGATCCGCGGCATTGATTACCCTGATCGTGGTGATGGGTTGACCGGCATTGATCTCGACATCGCCCTCTCCGTAGAGGACCTCTCCCGGCACCAGAGGATCGCTCTCCTCGAGCCGCTCCATCGACTCCCGCCGCGGCGCCTGGCGAGCCCCGGAGCCGGGCCGACGGGGCTCGCTTGGCGAGTGGGCACCCGAGGAGCGTGTTCGCTTCTCGATCTTGTAACCGGGCGCATCGGAGGCGTGCTCCGCCTTCGGCGAATCGGCAGCCATCTTTTCGGGTGGCCCGAAGGGATTGGATGGTTTTCTGGTCATTGTACCGGCCCCGTTACCGTCACGAGTTTGGTGCCGTCGGGGAAGGTCGCCTCGACCTGCACTTGAGCGAGCATCTCCGGCACCCCCTCCATCACATCATCACGGCTCAGCACGTGACGCCCCGACTCCATGAGGTCGGCAACCGTTTCGCCATTGCGAGCCCCCTCGAGCAGATACGAGGTGATGAGTGCCGTGGCCTCGGGAAGGTTGAGCTTGAGGCCGCGCTCCTTGCGCTCCAGCGCCAGCTTGCCGGCCGTGTAGATCATTAGCCGCTCTTGCTCGTGCATACTGAGAAACATGGGACTCCCCCTGAGCGTTATGGAAAGAGTCGAGACGACGCCCTTGTCCAGCTGCCTAGCTGACTCCAGCGTGCCGTTCGGATAAACAGCCACTCCTCAAGCAAGCTAGCACACCCCCAAGAGGCCACAACGTTGAATTACCGCTTCTCGAACGGGGCAAAGCCATGCTACCGAGCCATGTCTTATTGCAGTACTAGTGGCGCCCCCTCGACGGCCTGTCGCCGAAACAGCCTTGAGCGGTACTGCCATCTGCGATAGCCCTACTCACACTGAGGGTGGAGTTGTACTAGAAACTACTGGTTGGGCTGGTACAGCCGAACCGTGCCCGCCCCGCCGCACGACAGGCGGGTGCTGGTCTATGCTGTTCGGTGAGAATCCGAATCGATGCTGGAGGAGGCCCGAATTATGCCGGTCATGTTGCCCAGGCTGACCCTGCCCCTGCTGCTGAGCGGCCTGACCCTCGGCGCTTGGGCCCAGGCAGCCGAGACCCTGATAGAAGGGCTGGAGAGCGATCATCACACGCTGCGCCTGGAGCGCGTCGCGACCGGGCTCGAACACCCCTGGTCGCTGGCCTTTCTACCCGACGGCGAGCTGCTGGTCAGTGAGCGTCCGGGGCGACTGGCACGCATCGACCAGGCGGGGCGGATGACCCGTCTGGAGGGTGTCCCCGAGGTGAGCACTCGCGGCCAGGGTGGCCTGCTCGATCTCGCCCTGCACCCGCGCTTCGGCGATGGTGAGCACGACTGGCTCTACTTCACCTGGAGCCAGCCCGGCAGCGGTGGCAGCGCCACCACTCTCTCCCGGGCGCGGCTGGGCGACGACTCCCTGAGCCATCTCGAGACGCTTTTCGAGCAGGACCGTTTCTCCGCCCCCGGGCGCCACTATGGCTCGCGGCTCGCCTGGCTGCCCGACGGGACGCTGTTGATGAGTATCGGTGACCGCGGCCGCGAGCCACCCCGCGCCCAGGATGGCGGCGATCATGCCGGCAGTGTGCTGCGCCTGACCGACACCGGCGGCGTACCGCCCGATAACCCCTTCGTCGACGACGCCGCGGTGCTCGACGAGCTCTTCACGATGGGCAACCGCAACCCCCAGGGTCTCACCGTCGCAAAGGATGGCACCCCCTGGTCCACCGAACACGGTCCGCGTACCGGCGACGAGCTCAACCGCCTGGTTGGCGGCGACAACTATGGTTGGCCGGTGGTCAGCCGCGGCAACGACTACGGTACCAATCAGCCCATCGGACGTGACAGCGCACCGGGCATGCGTGATCCGGTGCATGTCTTCGACGGACGCTTCGCCCCCTCGGGGCTGGCCGAGGTCAGCGGCGACACCTTCTCCGCCTGGCAGGGTCACTTCCTGGCCGGCGGCCTGGCCAGTGAGCGCCTGGTCCGCCTGGCCCTGGAAGGGGATGAGGTGGTGGAGCACGAAGTCCTGCTGGAGGGCGAGATCGGACGCATCCGCGACGTCCGTCAGGGACCCGACGGCACCATCTATCTGCTCGAGGACGCCACGAATGGCGCACTCTACCGGCTGACGCCGGCCGACCCGTAGCCTCGAGCCGCCTTATCCCGACTCGGCAACATTGCCATAGCGGTTAGCCTGACGAACGTCCGCCAGGCACTGCCCACGCCTTTAAAAGGGGAGGTTACAGGCTGGCGTGAGTCGGCTTGGCATGGAGGGGAGGGTCAAAGGGCATCGCCCGGGAAAGCTCCCGGGCGATGCAAGATGCGGAGGGGTTGCTGGGCGATCAGCCGAGCCAGACGCGGGCGTTGCGGAACAGCCGCTGCCAGGCACCGTCCTGGGTCCACTCGGCGGGACGCCAGGAGTTGGTCACCGCACGCACCACCCGCTCCGGATGGGGCATCATGATGGTGACCCGGCCGTCCGGGGTGGTCAGCCCGGTGACGCCGGAGGGCGAGCCGTTGGGGTTGGCCGGGTAGCGAGTGGTGACCTGGCCGTAGTTGTCCACGTAGCGCAGGGCCACCGCACCGCTGCCCTGCAGCTTGCGCAGGTGGGCGCTGTCACGGAACTCGGCGCGCCCTTCACCGTGGGCCACGGCGATGGGCAGTCGCGACCCTTCCATGCTGGCCAGCAGGATCGAGGGGCTCTGCTCCACCTGGACCATGGCCACGCGGGCCTCGAACTGCTCAGACTCGTTGCGCACGAACCGCGGCCAGGTCTCGGCCCCGGGAATCAGCTCCTTGAGCTGGGCAAGCATCTGACAGCCGTTGCACACCCCCAGCGAGAAGCTATCCTCGCGCTGGAAGAAGGCCGCGAACTGGTCGCGGGCACGCTCGTTGAACAGCACCGACTTGGCCCAGCCACCGCCGGCACCCAGCACGTCGCCGTAGGAGAAGCCACCACAGGCCACCAGGCCCTTGAACTCATCCAGCGACACCCTGCCCGCCAGGATATCGCTCATATGCACGTCCACCGACTCGAAGCCGGCACGGTCGAAGGCCCAGGCCATCTCCACCTGGCCGTTGACCCCCTGCTCGCGCAGCACCGCCATCGCCGGCCGCGCCAGGTTGAGCCCGGGTGCTTGGAGATAGGGAGCCGCGATATCCTCGTCGACATCGAAGGTGGGGGTGGCTGAGAGCCCCGGGTCGCGGTCGTCGAGCAGGCCGTCGAACTCGCTCTTGGCACACTCGGGGTTGTCGCGCAGCGCCTGCAGGCGATAGCTGGTCTCGGCCCAGGTGCGCTGGGTCCGCAGCCGCGTGGTCTCGAGCAGCGGCTCCTCGAACAGGGTCACCCGCACCTGGTCGTCGTAGCGCGGCCGCGCGATGACGCCACAGGTCTCGAGCCCCGCCGCGGCAAGCTGGGCCAGCACCTCCTCGGTGTGCTCACGGCTCACCTGGATCACCGCGCCCAGCTCCTCGGCGAACAGCGCGTTGAAGGCCTCCACCGGCTCGTCCACCAGCCAGTCGAGCTTGATCTCGAGGCCGGCATGGGCCGCGAAGGCCATCTCCAGCAGGGTCACCAGCAGGCCGCCGTCGCTGCGGTCGTGGTAGGCGAGCAGCTTGCCCTCGGCGTTGAGCCCCTGGATCACCGCGAAGAACGCCTTGAGGTCCTCCGGGTCGTCCAGATCGGGGCACTCATCCCCCACCTGGCCGTAGACCTGGGCCAGCGCGGAGCCGCCCAGGCGATTGCGACCTCCGCCCAGGTCGATCAGGATCAGGTCGGACTCGTCCTGCTCCAGATTGATCTGGGGCGTCAGGGTGCGCATGGCATCCGTGACCGGAGCGAAGCCGGTGACCACCAGCGACAGCGGCGAGGTCACACTCTTCTCCTCGGCCTCGCCCTGGCCTTCATCAGAGCCGCCCTCCTCCTGCCAGGCGGTGCGCATGGACATGGAGTCCTTGCCCACCGGCACGGCGATGCCCAGGGCCGGGCAGAGCTCCATCCCCACGGCATGCACGGCATCGTACAGCGCCTGGTTCTCGCCGGGATGATCGGCGGCACTCATCCAGTTGGCGGAGAGCTTGATGTCGGAGAGCTTCTCGATGGGCGCGGCGGCCAGGTTGGTGATCGCCTCGGCCACCGCCAGGCGAGCACTGGCGGCCGGGTCGATCAGTGCCACCGGCGGACGCTCGCCCATGGCCATGGCCTCGCCGGCATGGGTGTCGAAGCTCGCCGTGGTCACCGCCACATCGGCCACCGGCACCTGCCAGGGCCCGACCATCTGGTCGCGGGCTACCTGGCCGGTGATCGAACGGTCACCGATGGTGATCAGGAAGCTCTTGGAGGCCACGGTGGGCAGGCGCAGGACACGATCCATGGCCTCGCGCAGATCGAGGTTGTCGAGCATCACGCCCGACAGCTCGTGGCTCTGGCGCTGGAAGTCACGGGTCATCTTCGGCGGCTTGCCGAACAGCACGCTCATCGGCAGATCGACGGGGCGGGTCTCGAAGTGGCCGTCCCGCACCGTCAGGTGATGGGCCTCGGTGGCCTCGCCGACCACGGCGTAGGGGCAGCGCTCACGGGCACACAGGGCCTCGAAGGTCGCGAGATCCTCCGGCGCCACGGCCAGCACATAACGCTCCTGGGCCTCGTTGCACCAGATCTCCAGCGGGCTCATGCCCGGCTCGGCGTTGGGTACCGCGCGCAGGTCGAACAGCCCGCCGCGCTCGCCATCCTTGACCAGCTCCGGCAGCGCATTGGAGAGACCGCCGGCGCCCACGTCATGGATAAAGCACATCGGGTTGTTCTCGCCCAGCGCCCAGCAGCGGTCGATCACCTCCTGGGCCCGGCGCTCCATCTCGGGATTACCGCGCTGCACGGAGGCGAAGTCCAGGTCGGCGCTGGAGGCACCGGACGCCATGGAGGAGGCCGCTCCGCCGCCCAGGCCGATCAGCATCGCCGGGCCGCCCATCACGATCAGCTTGCCGCCTACCGGGATCTCGCCCTTCTGCACGTGGCCATCGCGGACATTGCCGTAGCCGCCGGCGATCATGATCGGCTTGTGGAAGCCGCGGCGCTCGATGCCATTGGCCCCCATCGCTTCCTGCTCGTAGGTACGGAAGTAGCCGGTGAGGTTCGGTCGACCGAACTCGTTGTTGAAGGCCGCACCGCCGATGGGACCCTCGAGCATGATCTCGAGCGCCGAGACGATACGCTCGGGCTT
The DNA here is from genome assembly GCF_031846005.1 of Halomonas sp. LES1. Taxonomy (NCBI): domain Bacteria; kingdom Pseudomonadati; phylum Pseudomonadota; class Gammaproteobacteria; order Oceanospirillales; family Halomonadaceae; genus Halomonas; species Halomonas sp. LES1. The sequence goes on along the minus strand of NZ_JAVRGC010000009.1, from coordinate 132,515 downwards.
GCCATAGTCGAACGCCTCCCAGGGCTGCACGAACTCGGGGATGCGCAGGTTGGAGACGGTGAAGCCGCTGAGACCTGCCTTGGGCTTGCCGCCGATGCCGGTGGCCCCCTCGTCACGGATCTCGCCACCGGCGCCGGTGGCCGCTCCGGGGTGCGGGGCGATGGCCGTCGGGTGGTTGTGGGTCTCCACCTTCATCAGGATCTGGATCGGCTCTTTATGGCCGGCGTAGGAGGCACGCTCCCCTTCACGACCGGTCAGCGGGGCCGGGAAGAAGCGCGGCGCCTCGCTACCGCGGATCACCGCGGCGTTATCGCTGTAGGCGGAGAGGATGTCGTCCGGCGAGGCCTGATAGGTGTTCTTGATCATCTTGAACAGCGAGTGCGTCTGCGCCTCACCGTCGATCACCCAGTCGGCATTGAATATCTTGTGACGACAGTGCTCGGAGTTGGCCTGGGCGAACATCATCAGCTCGACATCCGTGGGGTTGCGCCCCAGTTCGCGGAATGCCTCGACCAGGTAGTCGATCTCGTCATCCGCCAGGGCCAGGCCGAGCTCGGCGTTGGCGGTCACCAGTGCCTCGCGCCCGCCCTCGAGAAGGTCGACGCTACCCAGGGGTGCCGGCGCATGGTGAGCGAAAAGCTGCGCCGCATCGCTGGGGTCCGCCAACACCGTCTCGGTCATGCGGTCATGCAGGATGGCGGTGATCTTCTCGAAGGCCTTCTCGGAGAGCATGCCCTTGAGCTTGACCCGGTAGGCGATGCCGCGCTCGATGCGATTCACCTGGGACAGGCCGCAACTATGAGCGATATCGGTGGCCTTGGTGGACCAGGGCGACTGGGTGCCGATGCGCGGCACCACCAGGAAGAGCTGGCCCTCGCCGGCATCACTCTGGGGCTCGGCCCCGTAATCGAGCAACTGCTCCAGCACGGACAGGGCCTTGCCGGAAAGCTCGCCCGCATGGTCGACGAAGTGCACATACTCCGCACCCAGCGAGGCAACGTCACCCACGTCATCACGCAGGGCGGCCAGCAGCTTGGCATGACGGAAGGCGGAGAGGGCGGGGGCGCCGCGCAGTTCGAGCATATCCAGGAGCCTCTGAGAATCTTTACGATCGGGGGGGCCGCGGCCTGCGGCACAGAGCGCACATGATACTGGAAAGCCAGTGACGGAAGAAATCCGGGTGAGAACATGGCGGACAGGCGGATGACAGCCGTTGCGGGGCTGGGTATCGTGAAGGGCCTCATTCCAGCCCGTCACCGCATGCCCCTGATCCCGAGCGCCCCCCTGAGGCACACCGCCATCGCCCTGCTGGCGATTGTCCTGAGCCTGTTCCCCGAGCCGCCGCGCTCGACCAGACAGGACCAGCTCGAGACGATCCTCGCCCGGGAACTGCTCAGCGTGCAGACCCGCAACACCCCCACCACCTACTACGAGGGGCGCGAGGGACCCACCGGCTTCGAGTACGAACTGGCACGCCGCTTCGCCGGGCAGCTGGGTGTCAGCCTGACCATTCGTGCCGATCACCATATCGAAAGCGCCCTCGAGGCGGTGCGCCAGGAGGGCGACATGGCGGCGGCGGCCCTGCCCCTGGAGCCCGACCTGCCTGGGGTGGTCTTCAGCCGTCCGATCATCGAGCTGCAACCGGTCGTCGTCTATCGCCGAGGGCTTCCCCCGCTGGAGACACCCGACGACCTGCCCGGCCTGGCCCTGGGCGCCATCGGCGGTGCAGGCACCGACCGTGTCCTGAACGAGCTGCAGGCTATCTATCCGGACCTGAGCTGGGAGGCCTCCTCCGAGGTGGAGGTCGCCGAGCTGCTCGGCCAGGTGGAGGATGGCGAGCTCGACGCGGCGGTGCTCTTCGACCATCAGTTTCGCCTCAACCGGCTCTTCTTCCCCGACGTGGAGCGCGGCTTCCTGCTCGGCGACCCGCTCTCCATGGCCTGGGCCTTCCCGACCGAGGACAGCCTAGCGCTGGTCGAGGCCGCCAACCGCTTCCTTTCCGGTCTGCACGAGAGCGGCGAGCTAGCGGCCCTGGTGACCCGCTACTTCGGCCATGACGACTTCCTGGAGTACGTCGGCACGCGCACCTTCCTCAACCATGTCGAGGCACGCCTACCCAAGTATACCGAGCTGTTCCGCGAGGCCGCGCGAGCCTCGGACTTCGACTGGAAGCTGCTGGCCGCCGTGGGCTACCAGGAGTCGCACTGGGACCCCCAGGCCACCTCCCCCACCGGCGTGCGCGGCTTGATGATGCTGACCAACGCCACCGCCGGCGACCTGGGGGTCAGCAACCGTCTCGATCCCGCCCAGAGCATCCATGGCGGGGCCCGCTACCTGCGCCAGCTGCATGACCGTCTGCCCGACTCGATTCAGGGAGACAACCGCCTCTACATGGCCATGGCGGCTTATAACGTCGGGCTGGGGCACCTCTACGATGCCCGCCGAATCACCGAGCAGCGCGGCGGTGACCCGGACCTCTGGGCCGATGTCCGCGCGTCGCTGCCGCTGCTGCAGCAGCGTGAGTGGCACAGCCAGACGAAGTACGGCTATGCCCGGGGCGGCGAGCCGGTGATCTATGTCCGCAACATCCGCCGCTATCACGAGATTCTCAGCTACGTGGAGCGCAGCCGACGCGAATTCCCGCAGCTCAACGCCCGCACCGCAGGCCCCACCCCCACTGCCCCGTAAGGTCTACGAGGGGCGACGTGTGGCGAAGAACTCCTTGAGCAGGCGCGATGCCCGCGATGCCAGCACGCCCCCCTCCACCGCCACTCGGTGGTTGAACCAGGGCTGGGCAAACAGATTGGCTTTCGACTCCACCATGCCGCTGCGCGGCTCGGGGGCGGCATAGACCAGGCGCGCGATGCGGGCATGGATGATCGCCCCGGTGCACATCAGGCAGGGCTCCAGGGTCACGTAGAGGGTACAGCCATCGAGGCGGTAATTGCCGAGTCGCGCGCCGGCCTCACGCAGCGCTCGGATCTCGGCATGGGCGCTGGGGTCGTGCCCGCGCACCGGCGCGTTGTAGCCGACGCCGAGGATCTCACCGGCGGCATCCACCACCACCGCCCCGACCGGCACCTCGCCCGCGGCGAGCCCTAGCCGGGCCTGGTCCAGGGCCCGGTGCATATAGAATTCATCACTGCGCACTGCCCAGAACTCCCGTAGACTGAATGGCTGGCAGACGATCGTATGATACCGATGGCCTTCCTGCACGCCATCATCCGGAGGAGACCGATGAAGCCCGACGCCCTGAACGACCTGGTGGACCTGCTTGGCCTGGAGCCCCTGGAAGAGAACCTGTTCCGCGGCCGCAGCCAGGACCTCGGGCTGCCCCAGCTGTTCGGTGGCCAGGTGCTCGGCCAGGCGCTCTCGGCGGCCACACAGACTGTCGCCGCGGCTCGCCGCCCCCACTCCCTGCACGGCTACTTCCTGCGCCCCGGGGACCCGCACCGTCCGGTGGTCTATCAAGTCGAGGCGGTGCGCGATGGCGGCAGCTTCGCGACGCGCCGGATCACCGCCATTCAGAAGGGGCGCCCCATCTTCTTCTGCAGTGCCTCCTTCCACGATGCAGAGCAGGGTTTCACCCACCAGGCGGCGATGCCGACGGTCTCATCACCGGAGCGCCTGATCGAGGAGGGTGCCGAGCTGGCTCGCTTCGACAACCACCCCATCGAGTTCCTGCTCGACAGCGAGGAGTGTCAGCCCGGCCAGCCGGCCCGCAAGCGCGTCTGGTTCCGGCTGGTGGGCGACCTTCCCGACGACCCCGCAACGCACCGTGGCCTGCTGACCTACAGCTCCGACTTCAATCTGCTGACCACCGCCCTGGTGCCCCACGGTATCGGCTTCCGTGACCCCAAGCTGCAGATCGCCAGCCTCGACCACGCCCTCTGGTTCCACCAGGAGGTCAGGGTCGACGACTGGCTGCTCTACGACATGGACAGCCCCTGGGCCGGTCAGGCACGGGGCTTCGCCCGTGGCAGCATCTACGACCGCGATGGCCGGCTGGTCGCCTCCAGCGCCCAGGAAGGCCTGACCCGATTACACGACAAGCCCCGGGACTAGTCGGTAAAACCTCCCGGCGCTACCATGACGGTCAGGCCGCAATAGCTCAGCTGGTAGAGCAACGCACTCGTAATGCGTAGGTCGGAGGTTCGACTCCTCTTTGCGGCACCAAACAAATCAGCAAGTTGCACGCAATTTTCCAGCACCGCTAAAGCTGCGCCGTACTGTTTGGCACAACGATGGAACACTGGGAATCAGGAGAGGGGGCACCACACCCGCGGACGCTTCAACCAGCGGCGGACACGGGCAACCACTCGATCGGCTGTGGGCGGCTGAACAGATAGCCTTGGAAGCGTGTGCACCCATGGTTGATTAACCAGTCACGCTGCGCCTCGGTTTCGACCCCCTCGGCGATCACATCCAGCTCCAGGCTGCGTGCCAGGGAGATGACGCTGGTCACGATGGCCGCCGAGGCCTGGTCCTCCAGCAGGTCACGCACGAAGCTCTGATCGATCTTGAGCTGTGCCAGCGGCAGGCGCTTGAGATAGGAGAGCGAGGAGTAGCCGGTGCCGAAGTCATCCAGCGAGAAGGTCACGCCACGCTCGCTCAGGCGCAGCATCTTGGCCCGGGCATCATCACGCTCCTCCATGAACAGGCTCTCGGTGACCTCAAGCTTGAGACGCTTGGCCGGCGCCCGGGTGGCATCGAGAATCGCCAGTACCTGCTCGACGAAGTCGCCCTCGCGAAACTGTACGGGGCTCACGTTCACCGCCATGACCAGATGCTGCCGCTCAGTATCGGCGGCCCACACGGCCAGCTGACGGCAGGCGCTCTCCAGTGCCCAGCCGCCGATCGCCAGGATCACGCGGCTCTCTTCGGCCAGGGGAATGAACTCGCCCGGAGAAACGACACCCCGCCCGGGGTGCTGCCAGCGCAACAGGGCCTCCACACCACACATCTCGCCGGCGGCCGTCACCTGGGGCTGATAATAGAGTTGAAGCTCCCCTCGTGGCAGCGCCTGACGCAGATCGGACTCGAGTCGAGCCCGCACCTGCAGGCGCTCCTGAATATCCGGATCGAAGAAGCTGAGGGTATCCCGACCCGCTGCCTTGGCCTGGAACAGCGCCGTATCTGCCTGCTGGAGGATCCCATCGAGGTTGACCGCATGCTCATGGAACAGTGTGACTCCCAGGCTACCGGTAACCACCAGCGGCTCACCATCGAGCATCTGTGGCGCCTGCAGGGCGGACAGCAGCTTTAGCGCGACCTCTTCGGCGCTCTTCGCGGCCTCCTCGGGGCATTCGCCGAGATCATGCAGCAGCAGCGCGAACTCATCGCCACCCAACCGGGCCAGGGTATCGGTTTCACGAGTCACCGAACTCAAGCGCTCGGCGACCTGGCGCAGCCTCTGATCCCCTCTTCGGTGGCCCTCGGTGTCATTCACCCGCTTGAAGTTATCGAGATCCAGATAGATCAGCGCCCCAAAGCGATCACCACGCTTGCTGTCACGCAGCAGGCCCTGCAGGCGGTCCATCAGCAGGCGTCGATTGGGCAGCCCCGTCAGCGGGTCGAAGAACGCCAGCTGGTGGATCTCTCTCTCGGCGGCCTTGCGCTCGGTGAGGTCACTCAGGGTCGCCACATAGTGGGTCAACTCATTCTGGGCATTGCGCACCGCGCCGATGGTCAGCCACTCGGGGAAGACCTCGCCATCGCGTCGGCGATTCCAGATCTCACCCTGCCAGCTGTCACGGCGCGTAATGCTGTCCCACATCTGCGCATAGAAGGCCTCATCATGCAGCCCGGAGCTGAGCAGGCTCGGAGTCCGGCCCAACACCTCCTCCTCCGAGTAACCGGTAATGCGGGTGAAGGTATCGTTGGCGCGCAGGATGACGCCCTCGGCATCGGTGATCAGCATGCCCAGGTGTGTCTCGAAGGCAGCGGCGGCGATTCTCAGCTGTGCCTCATGCTGACGTAATCCCCCTTCCAGCCGCAGCCGATTGAGATAGTGGCGCAGCAGCAGCCCGCCCAGCCCGGCCGCCATCGCAACGATCGAAAGGTAGAGCCATAGTCGCTGAACCCAGCCCGCCAGCGCCACCGACACCTCCTCGCCAACCACCGTCACGAAGGGCAGATCACCGATCCGCCTCGCATCGAAGAAGCGCTCCTCGTCATCCAGGGCCGAGCGGAGGCGATAGCTGCCCCGCTGGGTTCCGCTCTCGAGAAAGGTCTCGATCAACGCCCCATGCACCGTCTTGCCGAGCATGCCTTGGGAACCGCCCTCCTCGAAGGCGGGAAACCGGGCGACCAGCTGCTGCTCGGTATCGACGATGGCAGTGCTCTGCCCCACTGCCATGCTCATCGATGCCAGGCCGTGGTAGAAGACCTCGGGCTTCAGCTCGACGCTGACGACTCCACCATCGGCCAGGCCTCTAGCATGCACCACTCGGTACCCACGATCCGCGGGTGACCAGAAAAGCGGGGTAACGGCCTGCTCGCCGGGCGCTAACGTCAGCAGCCGATGGTAATAGGGAAGCCCCCCCAGGGGGCGGCCCGGCGGGTAGTCGCCTCGGGAGGAGGCCAGGACTCGCCCCTGGGCACCCAGCACGCTGATCCTGTCAAGGAGCCCCAGGTCGGCATCCAGGACACCAAGCCAATGTGCCAGCGCCGCTGGGGTATCGTCCTCGGCACCCGCCTCACCCTCCAGATGCGCCGATACGCTGGCCAGCACCACCTCGCTGGCGGAGAAGATACTGGACACCCACTCCGCCACCAGATCGGCCCTGGCGGAATTACGCTCCTCGGCGGCCTGGGTATCGCGCCGATACTGCTCGAGGGCAAAGGCACCGATCACCGCCAACAGCAGCAGCATGCCTCCCACATAGACGATGATGGCACGGCGCCTGTCGCGCTGGATGTGAAGTTCGCTATCGAATGGCGCAAGGCCTGGGGAGTGGGGCATGCTGGTGGCAGTCTTAGCTGAGTCATCAGTTGAATTCTGGCCGTAGGTTAGCAGCTATCCAGGTGTATTCGGGCAGTTTCCGCACCACCCTATCCCCCGCACCTCTCGCCCCGCTGCCATCGCCAGTAGGAGTCCCCATGGAAGAGGCCACCCGCCATTTTCTCGACGCCAACCGACTTCTGCTCCGCCTGGCCGTGGTCCTGCTGCTGGGCGCGCTGATCGGCATCACCCTGGCCGCTGCCACCAGCAATCTGGTCAAGGCCTGGCTGCTGTGGCCGGTAACGTAAAAAGGCGACGCCCGTCACGGCGGTGACGGGCGTCGGTCGAGTCGAACGGTATCTGGCGAGTGCAGGGCTCAGTCGCGTACGGCACTCAGTAGAGGTGCACCGCCTCGAAGCGGGCCAGTGCCTCGCCCTCGGCATCGGCGAGGGTCAGCATTTCCCCCTCCACCTGCCAGGTATCGACGCTGCCCAGGGCATCGAGGAAGGCACGCTCTAGCGCCATCACCTCTCCGGGGCAGGCCATCATGGTGGTGGCCACCTGCGCGAAACTCAGCCGATCCCCCACGAGCTCATACTGCCCCATCATGCGGTTGCACCCGGTGGAGCCGGCCAGGCGGTTATCCTCGGCATGCAGCACCAGATGCGCCTCCCGCGCCTCATCGATGGCAACCGCTTCACGATCACCCACCGTTTCCAGCTTCCAGTAGGTGTTCTCCAGGGACTCATCGCCGGGACCATCGGAGGTGGCACCGAAGCCGGCACAGCCGGCCAGCGTCACGGTACCCAACAGCAGGGCCGGAAGAGAGAGTCTGCGGATCATCGTGGTCACTCCATTGCCATTATCGGTGACCATATCAGACACATCTGAACCATAAAGTTCCATCCCGCGGCATATGGCTTATCGGTCCTTCAGCGGCTCCAGCGCAATACGGCGAGGAACGCCATCGAAGTCGCCAGTCACCAGCTCGGTCGCACGAGCCTCGAGATAGCTGCCGACACCCGGGACCTCGACGAGAGACTGCAACTCGCCCAGAGACTCGATGAGCGCGGGCGTCAGGCGATCGAGCACCGGCCGCACCTCCTCGGCAAGATCCGGTGGATTATCGAAGGGCTCCCGCCCCTCCTTCAACCAGCGCTGATGCAACCGACGCTGCACCTCCTTGCTGGCCTCGAACTGTGCCTGAAAAAAGTCTCTTGCGAAGCTCTCATCGACCCCGGCCTCAGCCGAGCGGCCGGTGACTCGATCGAGGATCGCAGCTTCGCGCTCAGGTGCCTCGATGTCGGCGCCACTGTTCCACTTGGAACGTGCTACCTGGGGAGCGACCTCGAGCCGCTCGTCGACTAGCACAAGCATCCGGTCGATGGCCGCCTGGTTCTCCTTCGATGGGGAAGGTGGCGTCGACTGGCAACCTGCCAGCAGCCCCAACAAGAGCGCAGTAGCGACCAACCAGCGGACCGGAAGATGTTTCATCGAATACTGCATGCCAACGACTCCTTTCGTTTGTAGATGGGGCATAGCAAAGCATGTCCCGAGGACTTCGTCACGCCTCCTGCCGACGCATGATCATTTACCCGCTTGAGGGCCGCCAATCGCACACCTTTCAGGGCGATATCAATCTCCAACCTCCCTCAGCCGCCAGTCATTATCGGTAATCGCCACGCCGCCCTGCGGGGTGACGCGCACCGTATCGCTGATGCCCACGCCCCACTCCCCCGGTCGGCGCAGGCAGAGCGGCAGATGAAAGACCATGTCGGCGGCGAACTCGCGCCGCTGACCACGGGCGATATAGCCGGTCCCCTCTACCCAGCTGGGCGGGAACTGGGCGCCCACGGCATAGCCGAATACCCCCGAGAAGAAGAGCCGGTCGGCATGGGGGGCGAGTACCGTCTCGGCGGCCCTGGCGGCATCGTCGAAGGTGTGCCCCGGGCGCATCTCGGCGACCAGGCTCTCGAAGAGCGCCCGACATAGATCACGCAGCGCCTGCATCTCGGCGCTGGCCCGCCCGGCCACGGCGGTGCGCATCATCGGCGCGGTATAGCGCTGGAAGGCCGAGCCGAACTCCAGAAACACCGGGGCGTCCCGCTCGATCACGTTGCGCTTGTGGTTGACGTGGATGACGCTGATGCGCCGGCCACTGGTGACGATGGGCTGCAGGCTCATGAACTCGCTGCCGGCCGCCAGCAGCGCCCGGCTACCCTCCGCCGCCACCTCGCTGTCGGTCACCCCCGGCGCGATCACCGCCTCGGCGGCGGCCAGCCCCGCCGCGGTGATCCTGGCGCTCTCGCGCAGGCAGTCGAGCTCCGCCGGCGTCTTGACGAGGCGAATGACATCGAGCAGCGCGCCGCCGTCATCGCGGAAACACTCGGCTCCCAGCCGCGCCTGCAGCTCACGGATGACCCCCAGACGCAGGCCGGCACCATAGAGATCCAGGCCGATGGCGCGATACGCCGCCAGTGTCTCGGCCAGCGGTGCGATCACCTCATCGATGCCCTCCCAGCGGTAGCCGAGGATCTCGTCCACCGCGGCGGTGACCACCGCGGGCCCGGTCTCGATGGAGGGCACCTGCAGCACCAGCCGCTCGGCGCCGACCACCAGTGCGGTGTGCACCGAGACCTCGAAGGTGTGATAGCCGGTGAGGTAGAAGATATCCGCCGGATCGGTCAGCAGCAGGGCGTCGAGGCCGGCCGACGACATCGCGTCGCGCACCCGGGCCAGGCGGGCAGTGAACTCGGCAGGGGCAAACGGCAGCTCGCTGCCGCCCAGGGCGCCGGCCAGGGCGTGACGATAGGCGTGATGGTCCATGCAGCCTCCGGAACCGGATGATGATTCCCGGAGTGTAGTGTGACGGGCGGCATTCAGGACGGAAAAATAGCCCTGTTCGCGTCCCGCCCGGTCTCGTAGAATCCTCTCCCATGTTGAACTCGACAGGACAGTGATATGGGCAGGGCCTTCCAGAACCGCAAGGAATCCATGGCCAAGACGGCCGCCGCCAAGACCAAGGTCTACAGCAAGTACGGTCGCGAGATCTACGTGTGTGCCAAGCAGGGCGGCACCGACCCGGCCGGCAACCTCAGCCTGCGCGGCCTGATCGAGCGCGCCAAGAAGGACCAGGTCCCCTCCCATGTCATCGACAAGGCGCTGGACAAGGCCAACGGCGTGGGCGGCGAAGACTTCTCCCCGGCGCGCTACGAGGGCTTCGGGCCGGGCAACTGCATGGTCATCGTCGATTGCCTGACCGACAACCCCAACCGCACCTTCGGCGAGGTGCGCACCTGCTTCAACAAGACCAAGTGCAAGCTGGGCACGCCGGGCAGCGTCAGCCACATGTTCGACCACTGCGCCATCCTGGCCTTCCCGGGCAGCGACGAGGAGGCGGTGCTGGAGGCGCTGATGGAGGCCGATGTCGACGTCACCGACATCGAGAACGAGGAGGGGCAGATCACCGTCTTCGCGCCCCATACCGAGTACGCCAAGACCAAGCAGGCACTGCTCGACGCCTTCGGCGAGATCGACTTCGAGGTCGACGAGATCCAGTTCGTGCCCCAGACCACCACGCCGCTGGAGGGGGACGACGTGGCCACGTTCGAGAAGCTACTCGACGCCCTGAATGACTGCGACGACGTGCAGAACGTCTTCCACAGCGCCGAACTGCCCCAGGAGTAAGTCGGGCGAAGGCTAACCCGGGTGAAGAGTAATCGGGCGAAGAGTACGTCAGCCCGGGAGCAAGCCGGCGTGTCTCAGCGCTTGCGCTGGGACTCCTGCCACTCCGCGGCGGCTTCCTCCACGCCGGGCTCGTCGCCGCGGTTGAGCGCCGCCTGGCGGCTGGCCTCCTCCTCGCGCACATCATCGATCACCGTCATCAGCTCGTCGACATCGACGGGAGCGGTGTCATGCACGAAGCGGCCGGTCAGCTGGCTCTCCGGGTGGAGCTCCCCGGCCTCGTACAGCGCCCAGATCTCCTTGCCGTAGTCCGTGGCCAGCAGCTCCGGCGCGAAGCGGCCGAAATAGCGGCGCATATTGTCCACGTCACGCTCGAACATCCACTCGGCGCTGTTGTTGCCGGCGGCATCCACCGCCTGGGGCAGGTCGATGATCACCGGTCCGTCGCTGGCCAGCAGCACATTGAACTCGGACAGGTCGCCGTGCACCAGCCCGGCACACAGCATCTTCACCACGTCCCGGATGATCTTGGCGTAGGACTCGCGGGCCTGCTCGGCGCTCAGGGTCACATCGTCCAGGCGCGGTGCGGTGAAGCCCTCGGCATCGCCGATCATCTCCATCAGCAGCACCCCATCGATAAAGCCGTAGGGCCTGGGCACCCGCACGTCCGCCGCGGCCAGCCGGTAGAGGGCGTCGACCTCGGCATTGAGCCAGGCCTGCTCCTGCTCCTTCTGGCCATAACGGGTCTTCTTGGCCATCGCCCGCGAGCGGCGACTGTTGCGCCCGCGGCGCCCCTCCTGGTACTGCACGGCCTGCTTGAAGCTGCGCTGCTTCGCCTCCTTGAAGACCTTGGCGCAGCGCCGTTCCCCGTGGGAACGCACCACATAGACCTGGGCCTCCTTGCCGCTCATCAGCTGACTCTCGACCGCATCGATCAGGCCGTCATCCACCAGCGGCTGCAGGCGCTTGGGTATCTTCATCTGTTGTTCCTGGTAGTGCTAAAACGAATCACCGAACCGGCTAGCTGAACCGGCTTGCCGAAGCGAGCGGCCGAGCCGCCATCAACGGCTGATGCGCCGGGCGCGAAAGCTGCGCCCCTTGATCCTGCCGTTGGCCAGCCGCTCGAGAGCCTGGTCGGCCACCTCGCGGCGCACCGCCACATAGGCACTGTTGGCCAGCACCTTGATCTTGCCCACCTGGTCACCGGCCAGCCCCGCCTCGCCGGTCAGGGCGCCAAGGATATCCCCCGGACGCACCTTCTGCTTCTTGCCGCCGCTGATCTGCAGGGTCGTCATGGGCGGCACCAGCGGCTCGCGGGAGAGCACCGAGCGCGGCGGCAGGCTGGCCTCCTCGAGGGTCTCGCCGAGAAAGTCGGTGAGGCGTTCCAGGCGGTAGCCCTCGCCCTGTCCGACCAGGGTGCAGGCGATCCCCGCGCTGCCGGCCCGGCCGGTGCGACCCACGCGGTGCACATGCACCTCCAGGTCCCGGGCGATATGGTAGTTGAACACCGCATCCAGCTCGGCGATATCGAGCCCGCGGGCCGCCACATCGGTGGCCACCATGATCGAGGCGCTGCGATTGGCGAACAGCACCAGCAGTCGGTCGCGGTCGGGCTGCTCCAGGTCACCATGCAGCGCCAGCGCCCCGAAGCCCGCCGCGTTGAGCGCCTGGGCCACCTCATCGGTCTCGCGCTTGGTATTGCAGAACACCACGCTTGAGGCGGGGCGAAAATGCAGCAGCAGCCGACACAGCCCCTCCAGGCGCGCCTCGTCGCCATCGGCGACCCGGTAGACCCGCTCGTGGATGCTGCTGGCGTCGTGGGTCTCGGCGACCTCGACCCTCAGCGGCTGGCGCAGCATCGCCTCGGCCACGGGACGCACCGCATCCGAGAAGGTGGCGCTGAACAGCAGCGTCTGGCGGCTGGCCGGCGTCTCGGCGACGATCGTCTCCAGGCTCGCCTGGAAGCCCATGTCGAGCATGCGATCGGCTTCATCCAGCACCAGGGCCTCGAGCCCTTCCAGCCCGAGCGAGCCCTTGCGCAGATGCTCCTCCACCCGGCCCGGTGTGCCCACCACGATATGGGCACCATGCTCCAGGGAGGCGAGCTGCGGGCCGAAGGGCGCACCGCCGCACAGGGTCAGTATCTTGACGTTGGGCAGGCTGCGCGCCAGCCGTCGCAGCTCGACGGCCACCTGGTCGGCCAGCTCACGGGTCGGGCAGAGCACCAGCCCCTGCACCCGGAAGCTGGTCAGCGTCAGCCGCGAGAGCAGCCCGAGGCCGAAGGCGGCGGTCTTGCCGGAGCCGGTCTTCGCCTGGGCGATCACGTCGCGCCCGGCCAGGATCGGCGGCAGGCTCTCCGCCTGAATCGGCGTCATGGCGGTAAAGCCCAGCGAGGCGAGATTGTCGAGCAGCTCCGGCGCCAGCGGCAGCGCGGCGAAGGAGGCGTCGGAAGGGGTATCAGACAAGGGAGTATCCTGCAGAAAGAGGCGACCCATAACGGACGATAAGCCGGGTCGTAAACGAGCAATGGCACGGGCCGGCGGCAGGCGCCATTTGCCAGATAGAGAGGAGTTGAATGACGACAGGATAACAGAAAGACCGCCCCGACACTGCTTGAGCTCTTGATCGACGCATAGCTATCGCAGTTTTCGGTATCAAGGGGCGCTGGGGGCAAGCCGATGAGGAGGTCCGAGGACCAGGGACGGCCGAGGTAGCGTACAGGGAGGTATTTACAGCGCCTCCTCGTAAGGCTTGTCGCCAGATCAGCCCCGGGCTACCAAGCCGCCAGGCTTGTCTGGGAAAGCCTTGTTTGATCGACGCTGACAGACTGCGACAAGACGCACCATTACTACCCAGCCAAACCTCTCCCGCGATATGCCATAGTGAATGGCACCTACCGATACGCGAGATCGTGAAAGCCACAGACAAAAGCCACAGACAACAGAAGGAACGCACGATGGAGCAACGCGACGTCGATATCGCCATCATCGGTGCCGGCACCGCCGGCCTGAGCGCCTGGCATACCGCCAGCAAGCACAGCGAGAGCGTGGTGCTGATCGAGGGCGGCGCGCATGGCACCACCTGCGCCCGGGTGGGCTGCATGCCCTCCAAGCTACTGATCGCCGCCGCCGAAGCCGCCCACCAGGCCCGCACCGCCGCAGGCTTCGGCATCCGGGTGGGCGGTGTCGAGGTGGACGGTCAGGCGGTGATGGCCCGGGTCAAGCAGCAGCGTGACCGCTTCGTCGGGGGTGTGCTCGACTCGCTGCAGCGCATCCCGGAGGCCAACCGCCTGCAGGGCCATGCCCGCTTCGAGGACCCGCACACCCTGCTTGTGGGCGAGCACACCCGAGTCCAGGCCCGAACCATCATCATCGCCACCGGCTCGCGCGCGACCTGGCCGTCGATGTTCGATGCCGCCGGCGACCGGCTGGTCACCAACGAGGATATCTTCGAATGGCGTGGGCTGCCGGAGTCGGTTGCGGTATTCGGCCCCGGCGTGATCGGCCTGGAGCTGGGCCAGGCGCTCCATCGCCTTGGCGTGCGCCTGCGCATGTTCGGCGTGAGCGGCTCCCTGGGCCCCTTTAGGGATGACAGGGTCCGCGATACCGCCGATGCCACCTTCAACGAGGAGTTCTACGTCGACCCCGGCGCCAGGGTGGAGAAGATCGAACGCGACGGCGACGCCGTGGTGATCACCTTTATCGAGCGCGAGAGCGGCGAGACCCTCACCGAGCGCTTCGACTATCTGCTGGCCGCCACCGGTCGGCGCCCCAACGTCGACTGCCTCGATCTGGAGAACGCGGGCCTCGCCCTCGACGACCAGGGCGTGCCGCACTTCAACCGCTTCACCCTGCAATGCCAGAACGCCGACGCCAGCTTTGGCCATATATTTATCGCCGGCGACGCCAACCAAGAGCTGCCGCTGCTCCACGAGGCCAACGGCGAGGGACGCATCGCCGGTGACAATGCCGGGCGCTTCCCCGAGCTGCGCGCCGGGCGGCGCAACGTGCCACTGGCCATCGTGTTCACCGACCCGCAGATGGCCACCGTGGGCGAGGGATACGCGGAACTCGAGAAACGCCTGGGTGGCCGTGATCAGGTGGCGGTGGGCGAAGCCTCCTTCGACAATCAAGGGCGCGCCGTGGTGCTACGACGCAACCGCGGCCTGATGCGGCTCTATGCCGAGCACGGCTCCAGCCAGTTTCTCGGCGCCGAGCTGTTCGGTCCCCAGATGGAGCATATCGCGCACCTGCTGGCCTGGGCGCTGGAGCAGAAGCTTGGCGTCGCCGAGATGATCGCCATGCCCTGGTACCACCCGGTGCTTGAGGAGGGGCTGCGAAGCGCCCTGCGCGACCTCAACGCCAACCTGCAGCTCGGCCCGGCGGTCATCGACCGCTGCATGGAGTGTGGACCGGGCGACTGACCTCCTCACTCCCCTGCACAGGGCACGAGCCATGGACGGCCATTCACAAGTAGCAGGTCGCAGGCAACACGCCGCAGAGCAGGAAGGCCCGGGTATCGACCCGGGCCTTGCATTGCCGTTCGCCCCGGCCTGGCCGGCTTGACCCGGGCTCAGCCCAGCGCGGCGCGCAGCTTCTCGGCGGCCGCCGCCAGATCGGCCGAGTCGGCCATGGGCAGGTTCTCCACCTGGATGTCGCTCATCTCATCCAGCGGCGTCAGATGGATATGCACATGGGGCACCTCCAGGCCGACGATCAGCATGCCCACCCGCTCGCAGGGGAAGGCCTTCTTGATCGCCTTGGCCAGGTGCCGCGAGACCGTCATCAGGTGCTGGTAGAGCGGCTCGGGCAGGTCATCCCAGTGGTCGACCTCCTCCCGGGGAATCACCAGCACATGGCCGGGCTTCATCGGCTGGATGGTCATGATGACCACACACTGGTCATCCTCGTGAACGAAGTGTCCCGGGATCTCGCCCTGCATGATGCGGGTAAAGATGCTGGCCATGCTGCTCTCCTGACGATGACGATAAACGATGCTTGTGATTCAGTAGCGGTGCGGCAGACAACCCACGGGGCGAGTCACGACTAACGTCGCTTACCGCGACACCGGCGATCCAGTATGCTGGACGAGGCAGTACCGCACGACCAAGGAGCAGAATACACGATCGATCCCGCAATCCAAGCCAGCACGGAGGTTCACATGAAGGTCTATAAACCTGAGTGGCGGTGCACGTTTAGCGTAAACGAAGGCGTGGATGAAGCAGCCGGCTGGAAGGCACGCATCGCCTGGCGCCTGCGCGATGTCGCCGACCGGCTCGAAGGTGGCGGTAGAACGTTGAAGGTCGACTGCGATGTGGTCCCGGCGGTGAGCCGGGAGGAAGTGGATACCTGCCTGGGCAAGGGCTTCGCTGTGACCCAGGGCCTACTCACCCAGCTCGCCCACCAGGCGGCCTGCGAGGACGTAATGCGTGATGCCAAGGCAGAACTGTTCGAAGAGGAGAACGCCTCGCGACACTGAGGCCTGCGCGACTCCTTCACACCCCGGGCACCGCTCGGGGTGTTTTCGTTTCAGGTGGACAGAGTTATCGCAGTTACCGATAGCGTAATAGTGAAAGGCGCCGGGGGCAGGCCGGAGAGGGGGTCCGAGGACCAGGGATGGCCGAGGTAGCCTACAAGGAAGTACTCGTAGCGCCCCCTCGACGGCTTGTCGCCGGAACAGCCTTGAGCGGTACCGCCCAGTGCGATAGCCCTTTCCAGCCGGGGTGACGAGATGCGTCGACGCGCCCCCCATGCCATCCTAGGGGCTTTTCCAGCCGCCGGATCCTTCCCATGTCGCTTGCCATCAGCCTGATTGCCCCCTCCTCGGTCACCGACGACGACGCCATCGCGCGCGGCATTCGTGGGCTGGAGTCGCTGGGTGTCAGGGTGCGCTGCCCCGAACCGCTGCAGCGGCCCTGTCGCTACCTGGCCGGTTCACGCGAGTGGCGCCTGGCCCAGCTGCATGCCGCCCATGACGACCCCGAGACCCAGGCCGTGTGGGCGATCCGCGGCGGCTACGGCGCCGCCCAGCTCCTCGACGGCATCGACTGGGCTCGGCTGGCCGCCAACCCCAAGCCCCTGGTGGGCTACTCCGATGTCACCGTGCTGCTCGACCACTGGCACCGCCACGGCCTGCCGGCGATCCACGGCCCGGTGGTCAAGGCCGCGGGCGGCCTGCTCGAGGCCGAACACGCGGCCGACGACAAGGAGACCGAAAGCGAGGCCGCTAGCGAGAACAACCACGAGGAGCACCGGGTAGTGCATCAGCAGTTCACCGAGACCCTGGCGCTGATTCAGGGGACGGCAACGCTCGACTACCCAGTTGCCGGCTGGGGCGAGGCCCCTGCCACACTCTCCGGCCCTCTCGTCGGCGGCAACCTCACCACCCTGGCAAGCCTCGCGGGCACCCCGGCCGCCTTCCAGGCACCGCCCGGGGCGCTGGTGATCCTCGAGGATGTGGGGGAACCCTGGTATCGCCTGGAGCGGGCCCTGTGGCAACTGGTGCATGGCGGCGCCCTGGACCGGGCCGCCGCCGTCTGCCTGGGTACCTTCGAGGGCTGCCCGCCCTGGGGCGACGAATGCCTCGAGGCGATCCTCGCCGCGACCCTGGCGCCGCTGGGCATCCCGCTCTATCACGGCCTGCCGGTGGGCCATGGACTGCACAACCGGCCCTGGCGCTACGGCGCCAGCGGGCAGATCCGTCAGGGGCGTCTCAGCATCGCGAGCTGACGCGCAGGCGGCCTGCACCAGCGCTTTCTCTCTACAACAGGGCTTCTATATAAGACTGTCGCGATCATGCGGGCATTGGCGCCCATCGTCGGGATTCCTTGCCTCCCTCTTGCCCTCCCACTCCTCTGGCGGGTATTATTTGTGCACCGCAGCGAGGAGCTCCCCTCGCGCTGCACCGCAGCGTGCTGACTCACGTGGTATCGTGAAAAAGCACACGTGCCCAGCGAGAATCGTGAGGAAACACCGATGGGAACCCGAACGCGCCTGATGCTGACCTGCTGCCTGGCAGGCCTGCTGGCCCTCGGCACTGCTGCCAGCGTTCATGCTCATGACGCCAGCGCCGAGACTCAGCAGGGATACGCCTCCTTCTATGCCGACAAGTTCCAGGGCCGCACCACGGCCAGCGGGGTGCCGTTCGACCAGAACCGGCTCACCGCCGCCCATCGTCACCTGCCCTTCGGCACCGAGGTGGAAGTAGAGCGCCCGGACACCGGCCAGAAGGTCACGGTCGTGATCAACGATCGCGGCCCCTTCGTGAGGGGCCGCATCATCGATCTCTCCAAGCGCGCCGCCAGAAAGCTGGGGTTGCTCGATCGCGGCGTGGCCCCGGTGGTCGTTACCCAGATCAACTGACTCCCGCCATGGCGGCCGGCATGCCCGTCCCGCTCGCCAGCTGAACCGCGATGGCGGCCATCATCACGCCGATGGCCCCGTCGATGGCTCGCCACGCCACCGGCCGCTTCAGCCAGGGCGCCAGCGCCGCCCCACCCCAGGCCAGCAGGCTGAACCACAGGATCGACGCCGACCCCGCCCCGGCCAGGAAGCCGGCGGTGCTGCTCTGCTGTGCCCCTACCGCCGGAATCAGCAGCAGGGTATCCAGATAGACTTGGGGGTTGAGCAGGGTCACCGCCAGGGTGGCCAGGATCACCCGGCGACGCCCCGGTGGTGCCTGGGCCTCGCCATCCAGTCCCTGACGCCCGCTGGCCGCACGCCACAGGGCCTGGGCGGCCAGCCAGCCAAGAAACAGCACCCCGGCCCAGCGCATCAGCTCCATCGCCTGGGGCACCGCCAGCAGCAGCGCACTGATACCGAGCATGCCGGCACTGAGCAGCAGCAGATCGCTGGTCATGCACAGCCCGGCCGACCACCAGTGATGCTGACGACGCACCGCCAGCCCCAGCACATAGGCGTTCTGGGCGCCAATCGCCATGATGATCCCGCCGCTAACCACCAGCCCGGTAAGATAGCTCTCCAGCACTTCGCTGCTCCCTCTCGTTATCGATGGCGTCCAGCCTAGCCGACGCCATCCATACGCAAAAATCATCCTGTTAATGCCACATCAGTTTTGCTTATGATGAGCCCAAATATCGGCCGGGTACGTGGAATGCTGGATTACAAGCTGCTGGAGGCCCTGGCGGCCGTGGTGGAGTGCGGCGGTTTCGAGCGCGCCGGCGAGGCGCTGGGGCTCTCGCAATCGGCGATCTCCCAGCGCATCCGCACCCTGGAGATACGCCTGGGGCAGCCCGCGCTGGTTCGCACCCCGGCGCTGGCCCCCACGCCGGTAGGCCGCCAGCTGCTCAATCATGCCCGGCGCGTGCAGCTGCTCGAGCGCGACCTGAGCCGGGCGCTGCCGACCCTGGAGAGCGAGGCACCACGCCTGCGCATCGCGGTAAACGCCGACAGCCTCGCCACCTGGTGGGCCGAGGCCGTCGGTGCGCTGTGTCGTGAGGAGGGGGTAGTCCTCGACCTGGTGGTGGAGGATCAGGAAGTCGGCCTGCGCCGACTGCGCGACGGCGATGTGGCCGCCTGCCTGTGTGCCAGCCCGCAGCCCATCGCCGGGGCACGCGCCCTGCCGCTGGGCCGGATGAGCTATCTGCCGCTGGCCACGCCCGCCTATCGCGAGCGCCACTTCCCGGCGGGCCCTACCCCCGAAGCCTTTCGCCAGGCGCCGGCCATCGTCTTCGGCCCCAACGACCAATTGCAGCACCGCTTCCTGGCCCAGTGCGGCTACCACGGCCCCTTTCCCTACCACCTCTGCCCCGCCTCCGAGGGTTTCGTCAGGCTGGCCCTGGCCGGCATGGGCTACGGCATGATCCCGCGCATGCAGGTGGAGAGCCGGCTGGCGGCCGGCGAGCTAGTCAGCATCGCCCCGGGGGAGGCGCTGGAGGTGCCGCTCTACTGGCACAGCTGGCGCCATAGCGGCCAGCTGATCGAGCGGCTGAGCGAGGCGCTGGGCGCGGTCACTCTGGTGTGACTAGGCTCTGTCCGAAAACTGGCTGCGCTCGGCTATACGGCGTTAAAAATCGACTCAAAGTACTCATTTACACTCCGTAAACTCCGTCTTTTCACCGATTTTTGCCTTGTCTAACCTTCGCTCGCCGACTTTTCAGACAAAGCCTAAATACGCCTGGGGCGGGGTTTTCCTGGCCTGATTCTCTCAGGCCTGATTTCCCTTGTGGTAAGGGCGCTCGATCGAGCGATGCAGCGCCGCCAGCGAAAAGGCGCGCACGAACTCGTCGAACGGGCGACCGTCGAACCACAGCCGTATCACCGGCAGGCTGAACACCTGGCGCTGGGCACACACCGACTGCCCCTCGCCCTGGCAATCCACATAGACGCCCCGCATGGCGGGAAACGACTCGGCCAGCATCGCCTCGATGCGCGGCTTGATCGCCTGACACACCCCACAAGCCGGGCCGCCATAGAGCACCAGCAGCGCCGGGGACTCCGCCTCCAGCGCCGCCAGCTCCTCAAGGGAGGAGACAGGGCGCAGCGCACTCGCCTCGCCCCTCACACTCGGCTCACGCGGCTTACTCATCATCACCGTCGGCAAGCTTGTCCTGGGTGCGGGTGGCGAAGTCCTCGGCCGCGTGACGCTCATGGAGCTGCATCTCGGGCTCGCCGAAGGTGCGGTTGACCATGCGTCCGCGCTGCACCGCCGGGCGCTCGTCGATCTCCCGAGCCCAGCGCACCACGTGGGTGTACTCCTGCACCTGCAGGAACTCGCCGGCATCATAGAGCCGCCCCAGCACCAGCTGGCCATACCAGGGCCAGGTGGCCATATCGGCGATGGTGTAGGTGTCGCCGGCCAGGTAACGATTCTCAGCTAGGTGGCGATCCAGCACATCGAGCTGGCGCTTGGCCTCCATGGCGTAGCGGTCGATGGGGTACTCGAGCATCTCCGGCGCATAGGCGTAGAAGTGCCCGAAGCCGCCACCCAGGAAGGGCGCGCTGCCCATCTGCCAGAACAGCCAATTCAGGGTCTCGGTACGCGCGACGTGATCGCTCGGCAGAAACTCACCGAACTTCTCCGCCAAGTAGAGCAGGATGGAGCCGGACTCGAACACCCGGGTGGGCGGCGTGGTGGAGTGATCCATCAGCGCCGGGATCTTGGAGTTGGGGTTCGCCTCGACGAAGCCACTGCCGAACTGGTCGCCATCGCCGATGCGGATCAGCCAGGCGTCGTACTCGGCGTCTTGATGCCCCAGCGCCAGCAGCTCCTCGAACATCACCGTGACCTTGACCCCGTTGGGGGTGGCCAGGGAGTAGAGCTGGAAGGGGTGCTCGCCCACCGGCAGCGGCTTCTCATGAGTTGCCCCGGCGACCGGGCGGTTGGTGCTGGCGAAGGCGCCTTCGCTGGCTCGTTCCCACTTCCACACCTTGGGCGGCACGTACTGATTCTGTTCGCTCATGCTGACTCCTGGTTGCGAAGCCGCTCCGGTCATCGGCGACGGCATGTGAGGCTCCGACAAACGATAGCGGGTTAAGGTTTCGGATTCGAGCCGCCGGGCTGGCACACTTACTGACACTGAGCGTGGGTAGTCCACAATAACCATGCAGGACTGCATAGCTCACTGGACTGTGCACCAACCTCCTCTATGCTCAGTGCTGCACATAAAGGGGCGGCCTTGCGCACTGAAGAATCATCTAAAGTGGGGGTTAAGACCACAGGCCCATCGACTGGCCTGTGCCGGCCAATGCAATATATATCGTTGTAGCGGTGGTGCTCCCGACGGTGAGGTATCAATCAGCCGTCACTCAGAGAAGCGTGAAAACAAAAATAATGAACGGAGTAATAGCCTGGCATATGTCTAATACTACCAGCACAGCTCGGTGCTATCCTTTTCATCGGCATCCTCTGCGGCACGTTGTCCCAACTGATTCAGCGAAAACTCACTGCACAGCTCATCGTCAGCCTGCGGGCCTTGAGGTGTGGCTGTGAGGGTATAGGAAGCAGCACTCGCACTCAGGGCGAGAGTGTAAAATCCCTCGTCGCTGGTGGTGGCTCGACCCAACCCCTGATCAGCACATGTCGCGTCGGCGGTGATGGACCTAGCATATTCACCGCAGCGCGCCATGTGCCGCTCCTGAGCCTGAGCCAGGCTCATTAATGTCACGATGGCGTCACCGCGCCGTGTCCGTTCGACATACTGCTGGTAACTGGGATAGGCAATCGCCGCCAATATGCCGACCACGGCCACCGCGATCATCAGCTCTATGAGGGTGAAGCCTCGATTCTGCCGAACCACCATCATGGCCGCCCTCCCCTCGGGAGGCGTTGAATAAATACCGCTGTTTTCGGCTGTCCACGCACATCATAACTTATCGCGACGCGGTCCCCCTCTTCCAAGCTGAGCAGAGATAGTGGCTTTTCCTGAGCATCCAGAATCATGGTTTTCCTAGTAACGCGAAGATAGATATCAGCATCCAACAAAAGATAGAACCCATTCTCATTCCAGTCTACCCGCGCCACCTCACTAGTAATGTTCTGAGTATTTACGTCACTCCTATCAGGCACGCGATCAATGCTGGGGCCTGACTGCTGGGCCAACGTCGGAATTGTGGCAGTCAATAGGCCGACAAAGATGAGTCTATGTATACGAGACATGATCAACACGATATCTCCACTAGCGAATCTGGTACCAACCGGTACGCCCGAGGGAAGCATCGGATATAATTTGTGTCTTCTGTAGCAGAATTCCGTCGCCGCGCCCATTGGTTACACCGACATACTGGTTTTCACCGATAAATTCCGGCGCCGTCGGCTCCCCTTCCATCTGTATCGACACGACTACCTCACCATCAATGATGTTTGATTCACCATCACTCTGCTGCTCTACCAGATCTTCTGACGAGAATTCTCCATCCTGATTGTAATCAAACACCTGATTTTTTCCTGCGGTGGCATCATAGGCTCCATAACCACGTCTTGGCGGAAGGCCATTGGACAAACTCAAGGCATTTAGCCAACCTCGAGATGCGGCCTCACAGATGCTGCCGACCCCGGGCACCGTCGTATTGAAGGCGACCAGATCACCGGCTATCACCGGCCGCCTGACAAGCCGCTCGCCATCATCTGTCAGATTGATATACCAGCCGTACTGCTTGGCAGAGTCTTTACCGGGGTTAAGGTCCGGCAATGGATCTGGGTTGGCACCCAGGTAGTCCACGGCGCTTCCGCTCGCATAACGAGCACCGGTAGCATTGCCATCCATATCGGTGGGCGATATGAATTCCTGTTCTTGAAGGTCTTCATGATAGTAGGCAGGCTCGGTTACTTTAGGGGGTTCTTTACCCGTATGCAGAACACTGTAGAAGGTCTGGGATGACCTATCGCTAACATCATCGGCCGCTAACATCTGGCCCGTCCCCCAGTACACATTCAAGTAGGGCTCACTTTTCGAGCCAGCGAAGAGTGGATTTCTCTCTACGGCTACGCGAGTCGAGATCGGTTGGCGGTCATCCGACTGGCAAGCACTGTTATTATCGCTGTTGAAGTCGTCCCTCTTGGATGGATCAGCACAGGACTCGAAAAGCCGCAGGGTAGACGTCGAATCAGCAGTTCCATCAAAGGCCGTCAGGTCGAAGGCCCAGACATTACCGTGCAGGTCGCCGGCATAGACCCAGTCATAGATGCCGTCTCCATCCAGATCCGCAATTTCCGGGCTGGAAAGTCCGTTGCAATCGCTGCCCTCGTAGGTACAACTCTGCCCGCTCTCTCTCGAGCCCACCCCGGTAGTGAGCTCGATAAAGTCACTTTCATTCTCGAGGTTCACCATAAACAGCGAGGCCTGGCCATGCCCCTGATCGGCGTTGTAGCCATTGCCGAAGATCGCATACCAGTCCCCATCCGCCAGTTTGGCGACCTCGATGTCGCTGAAGGTATACCCCAGGTTTGGATGCGAAAACTCCCATTTGACCACATCCGCGGCCGTACCGAAGTCTAGAGGATCGGTAATATCCAGCATATAGACCGACTTGCCCCCACCGCCAAGTCCGCCCAGCAGCACGGTGTGCCAGGCGGCGGGACCACTGCCGGTTTTGATAAAGGCATCACGGGCCACGGGGTTACCATCCACGTAGTAGCGGTGCACATAATCTTTTCCGGCCAGCAGGTGAAGTCCCTTTCCGGCTTCGGTGCTGAACAGGCCATGCGGGATAAAGGTGAATAACTCGCTACCATCCGTCATATCGATCGCATGCAACATCCCACCGTTGGAGCCTACATAAGCTACTGACCCCCTATCCATAATTGAATGCCGATATGCCGAATAGCTATCATCCTCTATCTTGTCCGGATAGCTGCCTGCTGGACCATCAACAATCACCGGCGATGAGTTGATGATATCCCCCAAGAAGGGGCTTACCCGTTCCCTCAACACGCCCTCATGCTGGTCATCACCACGAAAAAAGTTGATGAAATCTGCACGGCCGATCGCCGAGTAACGCCGCCCACCATCCTGACGAAACCCCTTTCGCAAGTCCCGCTTCTGGGTCTGACTGAAGCGGTCACCGGGATCGTTATTCCAGTTACTGGCGCGAAACTCGAAGGCCTTATGTCCCTCATCACCTTCGGGATTGTAAGTATAGACATTACGTGTAGCAAAGTCCGTGCTCTTGAGAGCTTCCGAGAAGGACCAAGTAGGCGACTTCAGCGACCCATCATCTTCATCGAGCTTTCTCGCCAACACATCTCCTTCCCAGGTCTTGGGATCATACTGAGTCTGCAAGACCACATTACCATTTCCCGTCTCGAAGCGACTGATCGCCAGACTGCCGGTGCTCACTGAGCGTGCCGATATATCACTAGCAATATCATAAAATGCAGCTTGCAATGCGACGGGGTCCGCGGCACTCAGGAATTTACCTCTCGAGTTCCATGCCGCGTGACGCATGTCATCGACGGCATACAATGTCTGGGCGATGTTGCTGGTAGGCCCTTCTGGCCACCCATCGAAAGGCTGGTCGGCCTGAGTCGGATTAGCATCCAGTGTGCCGTTGACACCGAACCCGACCGTGTAGGTGACAAGATGCTGGGCAGGGTTTTCATCGACGCCTGGCACGATGGGAACCAGGTCTTCCAGGTCGGAAAGATCCTCTATGTAGTACTTCATGGCAAAGTCGGCCAGCGTATAGGACACGTCGTCCTTGTCGCTTTCACGAATGAGGTCATGGTTACCGCCATCAACATTGCCAATGGAAGGCAAACCGCTTTCCAGGTCGTAATAGCCGTCACTCATCAGCACGGCATAGTTCTGCTGGCACATCCCCCCCAGCTCTTTCGACAGGATGGGTGTATCATTAGGGTCAGAGAAAAGCTGACCCGTACGATTCAAGGCAGAGCGTAGCGGGGTATCACCACTTCCCGAAGCCTCCATGATTGCCGTTGCCAGCGAAGTTCTCTGACCCTCCGTCAGATCCTCGACATCTACATCCTGGCGATCATGAATCGTGTTGAAGCCTATTCTGCCATTCACATTACCCACCAGGCCCAACAGCGCTCCCTGCGATGCCTTCATTCGGTCGCGGTAATAATAAAACCAGTTGGCATAATTCTGCTTCTGCGCCTGGGATAGGCCACCGCCGGAAAGATCGATACGGTGATCGTTACCCTGGACATAATCACTACCGCTCTTCGAATACCCGCATTCACCAAAGTCGTACTCACCATCGGCATCTTCGTCATCCCAGCGCAGATAGTAGAGCGAATCGATATCTGAAAGGGGCGCCTCATCGAACCCGACCCACGGCGAGTAGGTGATCTCAGGATCATAGGCCATCACGTTGAATCCACGGCAGGTTCCCAGAGCCGCGTAAAGGTGGTTTTTTACCTGATACCCACTCTCACGCTCGGTGCACCACCTCTCTCCCCACCAACCCTGTTCCCAATTCACGCACACGGAGTCTTCATATATTAGACCATACCCCCGAACCGAATCGGTAGGTACAAGATCGAACTCAGCCTCGACCCCATTGTTAAGAGTGTCTTCGAAGGTCATGCTGCCCGAGTCATCTAGAATCAGCATGATATTGGGCTTGACTCCGGTGGACTGCGACACCGGGGCTTGAGCAATATCGCCGGGAGCGGCCAGGAGCGAAGATGACCACAGCACCAACAGCGGAACTATAATAGGAAGCATACTTAATCCTCTATCAGTTGGGCTCGAGGCGGATCTCACTCTGCACGATGGCCGTTGCACTGCCTCCAGCCTCTCCCCGCACCGTGATCCGAAAGGTGTAAGGCCGCTGATCGTTCACGGCATTCTTGTAGTTGACCGGCGCCGCCCCGGCGCGGCCAAGATACTCGATGATCCAGCGACCACTACTCTGGTAGTCATAGTCATAATTGGCATCATCACTCAAGCTCAGTTCGACTCCCTTACTCCAATCCCCATCTACGGCGTCGAAGGCTGTATCACTCCCTTTTGGGCCAGGGTGATACAGACCAGCCACCTGGCCATTTCCGAAACTCTGCGGCACTCCCCAGGTCCCATCCTCGAGATTGCCTTGCAGTTGATTCTCAACATTAATCAATAACCGTTCCGCATTATATGCCGCTTGCTCACGGAGGCGGTTGTTGATGCTCATCTTGCTCTGTAGTTGAGCATCCTCGGCGCCAGTAATAGCGATAAGACCCACTACCACCAGCATCACCAGCACAACTAAAAGAGCGGCCCCCTGCTGTCTGTTGAAGTGTCTTCTCACGCTCCCTCCCGAAACTGTAGGTTACGGGGCGTGAAGGTCAGATTGAAGGTTCGCTCCAGCCGCCCGTTATCGTCGCCGCCGGGGACGACTCCAGGCTGGGTACTCAGGGTCAAGGCGATCTCGATACGTCTCACATTATCCCAATCACACTCAGCACAAGTATCGATGTCTTCCGCTGGCACCTTGAGTCTATCGATCTGCCCATCATTATCGGTATCCAGACTAAAGGTCACGTCAAACCCAGTAACACCTGCAACCAGCTCCTCTCTTCCGCCAACGCCATTGCCAGTGATGTCTGCAGTCCTATCCAGGAAGAGGGCCCTCTCTCCCGTTCCCGCCTGGTCATCAAGAACCAGTCGCCAGGCTTTGAGGACATAGAGTGAACTAATGGCGGATTGTTGAGCACCATACGCCTTGCTCAAACTATCCTTAGGCTCCACGCTTTCATCATCATTCTTGTCGACGACAAAGACATCAGTGGTATCGCAATCGGTCACTAATGCGGTTTTCTCACCACTTGCTGTATCGAAGAGTGCTGCATCTTGTTTAGAAAATCTTATTACACCTGCAGGCGAGCTCATGGGCGAAGCAAGCGCAACCTCGGTCACCTTGTCAGCTTGAAGAAAAGTCAACTGCCAATAGCTCAATCCACGATTTGTATCCTGGCTACCCCCCAACGGAGTTTGCAAATCGTATGTGCCAATTACAGAATCCGATGTACTCAGCTTGTTGGCATTGGCACAACCTGCGTAACCAACATTACGCAACAGTGGCTGCAAACGGAAGGAAACATAGCGAGCAGATTCCTGAAGGTAGGACATTGCATCCTGTGTACTCATGCTGGCACGAGTTCCCAAGAGCATTTGAACAGCCAGTGCAATGACCAGCAGCCCTAACACCAAGGATATCATCAACTCGACGAGGCTCACCCCACGCTGTCTCATTCTCATTATTCAAGCACCTCGAAGATAAACACTTCCTCTCTGGCCTCACCACTACGTGCATCCTGCCAACGTAATGTCAAGGTCACTTCACTGTCATCAACGGCAATATCGGCATCCGCATCGGTCAGTGTCGAGTCCTGAAGATTTTCTTGCCAGTCATCCAAGTCTTGAGACGCCAAATCTTCGGAAGTGCATTCTTTACTACATCCTCCACTCAATTCACGGCTTTTCAAATTAGACACACTATAGTTATCAACGGCATCGGCATTGGCCTGAATTCTTTCTGCCATTTCCTGTGCCAATAAATGCGCTACCGTACGATTATAACTTAACCTTTGATCCTGCATGGTTTCCAGTTGCAATCGTGCCATGCCAAGCAACGCAATGCTCAATAACAACAAGGCAACGAGAACCTCGACCAGCCCGACACCTCTCTGCCTAAACGGGGGCGATGAAAGATGACCATAATCCGCCGAACTGAAATTCATGTTAGTGTTTGTTAGGTTAATTTGGCGGATATTCATGAGCAACCACTTCCATCTCGGTTGACACGACTACGCCCAGAAGGGGCCAACACCAAATCCATTTGCGAGTCGCCCGTACATATTTTCCAGGTACTATTACCCGCACTCAAAGTTCCCAATGAGTCGAAGGTAACTCTGGAAGCCCCTCCCAAAATCACTTGGGCCTCGCTACTTCCATGAACCCAAATGCCTCGACCTGCCTCGATAGTGTCATTATTTCCACGGTAGACGACCCATCCTTCCTGCCAATCATTCCCGCAGACAATATCCACCTGGTCGTTAAAACCAGTCGGATAGGGGCATAGACTCACCTCATCACCAATTGACACTGCCTCGCTTCGTGCGAGTGAAAGCCCATACTTCAGAGACCTTAGGTCACTTTCCACTTGCATTCTCGACACCAGTGTCTGCCAGGAGGGAACTCCGACCATAGCAATGATCGCCACCAGGGCGACAGTGACCATCAACTCTAACAGCGTGAAGCCTGACATCCCCCGCTTGTGTCGCCCCCAGTGGAGTCCTGCTTGACAAGGAAGGCCCGTCTGGGACATGCGATGCGTCTCCCTGTATGGCGAGTATTTTGTTTCAGTATGTATCAAAAACTAGGGTTCCGATAGTGTAAGGGCTTAAAAATACCATGCGGCCTGGCTGGAAGCCGCTTAAGCATGCTCCTCGGCGAAGATTGGAGAAATCATGCATATCACGGGTAGTTGGCTTACCCAAATATAACTGAATTGCATATAATTACATCTAAAACGCTACACTTTCTCCGAGCAGTAGCGTGTGATGAATCATCACTTCAAATGCTATCAGTGCTTCAGACAAGCCATCCCATTGCGGTCTGCAGGTGCTTTTCCCATGACCACGGTACTGCCAATCAAGGCATTGCAGTCGCCCGCACCACCCTGGCTCACACCAGCATCACAGCGACCAACCATCTGACGGACCTGATTTTCATCGACAAGCAGGCAGTCATCGGTTACGAATTATTTTCGCTATCCCACACCGACTGACAGCACCGAGCGCGCAATAACTCGCTAAGGTTATTGCTGTTGATACGTTGGTCACTGTCTCTCGCATTCAGGTTGTGAGCTGGACTCGCATACACTCAAGCTTTGCCGTTACATAAAATTTCATTATGTGTCATCAAGCCGGCCCACAGATAGAATGACAAGACACTAATACGATGTCTTCGTGAACCCCAGCACCGGCTACAACCGCCAGATCAGCGAGCGCCAGACCCTGAGCGTATCGGCGTTTGCCAGCGGCAGCCTGAACACCGAGTACAGCGGCCGCGACCGGGGCACCTTCGGCGCCGGCAAGGCCGGGGTGAACCTAGAGCAGCTGTTTATCGCGCCGACCTGGACCTGGCGCTTAAACGAGAATCACGCCATCGGTATCTCCCCGGTGATTGCCTACCAGCGCTTCTCGGCCACGGGCCTCGACAGCTTCGCCCGCTCCTCGTCCGGTCCGGGTGCGCTCTCCAACAACGGCACCGACGACGCCTGGGGGTACGGCTTCCAGCTTGGCTGGCAGGGCCAGCTCACCGACGTGCTGCGCGGTGACCTGAGCTGACGCAAGGTGCTGAAGATGGAGGAGTTCGACGACTACCGTGGGCTCTTAGCCGAGCAAAGAGACTTCGACATCTCGCAGATGTTCCACGCCGGCCTGGCCTTCTACTCGCCGGAGGAGGCGGTACGCGACGAGCCCCCCATGGGGGCCGGGCCAGGAGATAGAGTTCAGAATGCGCCAGTGGGCGCGGAGGTAAGCTTGGGATGGCGGTTCTGAGTGTTGCTGACTGGTTCTGGCCGTTCTGCCTGATACGAGGCGCCTGACGGCGTCTCACCGCTAGGCGGTTTCGGGCGGGGAAACCCGGGCTTCCACAGGAGGCATCCCCTTACAGAAGCGCCGCCGTCATCTGCATGATGGCGGCGTTCGCTTTTCTGCCCTTTCTACTTATTCTCCTCCGGCCTACTCTCTTGGTTCCGTTCGCTACTCGCTGACAATCACGCGCTCACGCAGCTCGCGGGGCATGGAGAAGGTGATGGTCTCCTCGCGGCCGGCAAGCTCCTCGGGGGCGCTGGCACCGAAGCTCTTGAGCCGCTCGATCACGCCCTGCACCAGCACTTCCGGGGCGCTGGCACCGGCGGTAACGCCGATGGCATTGACGCCCTCGAGCCAGGCCGGGTCGATCTGGTCGGCGTTGTCGACCAGATAGGCGGGAGTGCCGACCCGCTCGGAGAGCTCCCGCAGGCGGTTGGAGTTGGAGCTGTTGGGGCTTCCCACCACCAGCACCAGGTCCGCGCCGTCGGCCAGCTCACGCACGGCATCCTGGCGGTTCTGGGTGGCGTAGCAGATGTCATCCTTGCGCGGCCCCTGGATGTCCGGGAAGCGGGCGCGCAGGGCGTCGATCACCTTGGCGGTGTCATCCATGGAGAGGGTGGTCTGGGTAACGTAGGCCAGGCGACTCGGATCCTTCACCTCGAGAGTGGCCACATCCTCCTCGTTCTCCACCAGATGAATGGTGCCACCGAGGCTGGTGTCATAGCGCCCCATGGTGCCCTCCACCTCGGGGTGGCCGGCGTGGCCGATCAGTACGCACTCCTGGCCACGACGGGCGTAGCGCAGCACCTCCAGGTGCACCTTGGTGACCAGCGGGCAGGTGGCGTCGAACACCTTGAGGCCACGCTGCTCGGCCTCCTCCTGAACGGCGCGAGAGACGCCATGGGCGGAGAAGATCACGATCACGTCGTCGGGTACCTCATGGAGCTCCTCGACGAATACCGCTCCCCGCTCGCGCAGGCTGTCGACCACGAAGCGGTTATGGACCACCTCATGACGCACGTAGATCGGCGGACCGAACACGTCCAGCGCACTGTTGACGATCTCGATGGCGCGGTCGACACCAGCGCAGAAGCCACGGGGATTGGCGAGCCTGATTTGCATGGTGAAAAATTCCTTGATGCGAAGCAGCATCAGTCAAACTGATAGCCAAGGCTGGCGAGCTTTAGAACGTTTGGCGTGAGCTTTTGGGGTCAGACCCCAGCATAGCCGCCAAGCATGGCATTGTGCACAAAGCGAGGCAAACCCGACGCCTCCAAGGCCTGCCATCAGAGGCGCCGCCAGGTGTGGAATCGCTTAGTGGGTAGTGGCCGGCACTACGTCGATGATCTCGACCTCGAAGGTCAGGGTACGCCCCGCCAGCGGGTGGTTGAAGTCCACGTCCACCTGCTCCTCCTCGATGGCGCTGATCACCCCAGGCAGCTCGCCGCCGGCGGGGTCGGCGAAGGACATCACGGTGCCGATCTCCAGGGGCTCTTCACCGAAGTCCTCGCGCTTGAGGCGCTGGATGTTCTGCGGGTTGTGCTGGCCGAAGGCGTGCTCCGGGGTGATCTCGAAGGTGGCGCTCTCGCCGGCGCTCATGCCCTTCATGGGGTGCTCGAAGCCGGGCGGCAGGTTGCCGTCGCCCAGCTGGAAGGTGGCCGGGGCCTTGTCGCGGGTGGAGTCCACCACGGTGCCGTCTTCCAGCTTGAGGGTGAAGTGCAGGGTCACTTCCATGCCCTCGTCGATGCGGTGCTGCAGGCTGTTATGGTCGGTCATGGGTATCAGACTCGAATAAAATGAAGATCGCCCGATAAATCGGGCTCCTACGATAAAAACCTTGTCAGCGTCGCTGGCGGGCGCGGCGCTTCTCGCCGATCACCGACTCCCAGATCAGCCCGATGGCGCCCAGGGTGATGCCGATGTCCGCCACGTTGAAGGCGGGGTAGTACCAGCCCGCCGCGTGGAAGGAGAGGAAGTCGACCACATAGCCGTGCACCAGGCGATCGTAGAGGTTGCCCAGGGCGCCGCCGATGATCATCGCCAGCGACGCCGCGAGCAGCGTCTCGTCGCGCTTGAGCCGGCGCATCCAGAGCGTCAGGCCGATACTCGCCCCCACCGCGATGGTGGCGAACAGCCAGCGCTGCCAGCCGGGGTGGCTGGCCAGGAAGCTGAAGGCCGCGCCGGTGTTGTGCAGCAGCGTCAGGTTGAAGAACGGCAGCACCTCTACCGGCCGGGCGAACTGCAGCCAGGCAGAGGCGGCGTACTTGGTGGCCAGGTCGAGCACGACCACCGCCAGCGCCAGCCATAGCCAGCGCAGGGGCTGGTGCATGGGCGGTACGGCCGCCACTTCGGCGCCCTTGCCCGCCTCGTTCGTGGCAGGGTCTGACTCACGCATAGTGCACCTCACGCATAGTGACGCGTCTCGCCCGGGCCATCCGGCAGATTGCTGATGCAACGGCCGCAGAGGTCGATATGCGCGGCGTGGCTGCCCACATCCTCGCGGTGGTGCCAGCAGCGCTCGCACTTCTGGTTCGGGCTCTCGTTGACGGCGACCTTGAGGCCCTCGAGCTCGGTGGCCTCGGCCCCCTCAGGCGCTTCACCCTCGGCCAGCGGCGCCAGGCGCACCTCGCTGGTCAGCATCACGAAGCGCAGCTCGTCGCCCAGCTTGGCCAGCGTGGCGTGCAGGGCATCGTCCACGTAGAGGGTGACCTCGGCGGCCAGGCTGCCCTTGATCGCCTTGGCGTTTCGGGCGTCCTCCAGGCACTTGTTGACCGCCTGCTTGACGTTGAGCACCTGCTCCCAGAAGTCGCGGCCCATCTCGGCGTCATCGGCCAGGGTCTCGAGCCCGGTGTAGTACTCCTCGAGCAGCACGCTGTCGCCGCGCGTCCCGGGGATATGCTCATGGATCTCCTCGGCGGTGAAGCTGAGGATCGGCGCCACCCAGCGCGAGAGCGCCTCGACCACGTGATAGAGCGCGGTCTGGGCGCTGCGGCGTGCCACCGAGTCGGCCTGGGTGGTGTACTGGCGGTCCTTGATCACGTCCAGGTAGAAGCCGCCCAGTTCGCGGGCACAGAAGCCGTGTACCTGCTGGTAGACATCCAGGAAGCGGTACTCCTCATAGGCGGTCTCGATGCGTGCCTGCAGCTGGGCGGCGCGGTCCACCACCCACTGGTCCAGGGCCAGCATCTCATCGAATGGCAGCGCGTCACGCTGCGGCTCGAAGCCGTTGAGGTTGGCGAGCAGGAAACGCGAGGTGTTGCGGATGCGGCGATAGACATCGGCGGTGCGCTTGAGGATCTCGTCGGAGACCGCCATCTCGCCGGAGTAGTCGGTGGAGGCGGCCCACAGGCGCAGGATGTCGGCGCCGAGCTTGTCCATCACCTGCTGGGGGGCGACCACGTTGCCCACCGACTTGGACATCTTGCGGCCCTGGGCATCCACGGTGAAGCCGTGGGTGAGCAGGCCACGGTACGGCGGGTGGCCGTCGATGGCGCAGCCGGTCAGCAGCGAGGAGTGGAACCAGCCGCGGTGCTGGTCGGAGCCCTCCAGGTAGAGGTCGGCGCGCGGGCCGCTCTCATGGCCGTGGGGGTGCGAGCCACGCAGCACATGGCGATGGGTGGTGCCGGAGTCGAACCACACGTCCAGGGTATCGGTGACCTTGTCGTAGTCGGCGGCCTCCTCGCCCAGCAGCTCGGCGGGATCGAGGCGGAACCAGGCATCGATGCCCTCGGCCTCGACACGCTTGGCGGCCTCCTCCATGAGCTCGACGGTGCGCGGATGCAGCTCGCCGCTGGCCTTGTGCAGGAAGAACGGGATCGGCACGCCCCAGTTGCGCTGGCGGGAGATGCACCAGTCGGGGCGGTTGGCGATCATGCTGTGCAGGCGCGCCTTGCCCCAGGCCGGGGTAAAGCGGGTGGCCTCGATGCCCTCGAGCGCTCGCTCGCGCAGGGTGCGACCATCCTTGCCGGCCACATCCATGCCCACGAACCACTGGGCGGTGGCGCGGTAGATCACCGGCGTCTTGTGGCGCCAGCAGTGCATGTAGCTGTGGGTGATCGGCTTGTGGGCCATCAGCGCACCGACCTCCTCAAGCTTGGCGACGATCTGGGGGTTGGCCTTCCAGATCATCTGGCCACCGAAGAACGGCAGGCTGTCGACGTAGACGCCGTTGCCCTGCACCGGACTCTCGATCTCGTCGAAGGTCATGCCGTGGGCGCGGCAGGTCACGAAGTCATCCACGCCGTAGGCCGGCGCCGAGTGGACGATGCCGGTGCTGCCCACCTCGGACTCCACGTAGTCGGCCAGATAGACCGGCGACAGGCGCTCATAGAGCGGATGGCGGAAGCGGATGCCGTCGAAGGCCTCGCCACGGGCGGTGGCGACCACCTCACCACTCAGGCCGAAGCGCTCCAGGCACGACTCCACCAGCTCCTCGGCCAGCACCAGCAGTCGCTCGCCGGTGTCCACCAGGGCGTAGGTGAACTCCGGGTGCATGTTGAGCGCCTGGTTGGCGGGAACGGTCCAGGGCGTGGTGGTCCAGATGACCACCGCGGCCGCCTTGGGCAGCGCCTCCAGGCC
Organism: Halomonas sp. LES1; assembly: GCF_031846005.1. Classification (NCBI taxonomy): domain Bacteria; kingdom Pseudomonadati; phylum Pseudomonadota; class Gammaproteobacteria; order Oceanospirillales; family Halomonadaceae; genus Halomonas; species Halomonas sp. LES1. Next base: position 98,305 of record NZ_JAVRGC010000009.1, on the reverse strand, counting down.
GAAGACGGCCGCCAGGCGGTCCGCGTCCTCGACCGGGAAGGCCACGTCGATGGCGTCGGACCGCTTGTCCTGGTACTCCACCTCGGCCTCGGCCAGCGCCGAGCCACAGTCGAAGCACCAGTTGACCGGCTTCAGTCCCTTGAACACATAGCCGGCCTCAACCATGTCGGCCAGGGCGCGGATCTCGCCCGCCTCGTTGGCGTAGTCCATGGAGCGGTAGGGGTTGTCCCAGTCGCCGATCACGCCCAGGCGCACGAAGTCCTTGAGCTGCTCCTGGATCTGCTCGGCGGCATACTCGCGGCACAGCTCGCGGGCACGCTCGGGCTCCAGCTGCTTGCCGTGGGTGGTCTCCACCTTGTGCTCGATGGGCAGGCCGTGGCAGTCCCAGCCGGGCACGTAGGGGGCATCAAAGCCGGCCAGGTTCTTCGACTTGACGATGATGTCCTTGAGGATCTTGTTGACGGCGTGACCGATATGAATGCTGCCATTGGCGTAGGGAGGGCCATCGTGCAGCACGAACAGCTCACGACCCTGGCGCGCCTCGCGCAGGCGGTGGTAGATATCCTGCTGCTGCCACCGGGCCAGCCGCTCGGGCTCGCGCTTGGGCAGCATGCCGCGCATGGGGAAGTCGGTTTCTGGCAGGTTCAGAGTGGGCTTGTAGTCGCTCATATTCTGGGGATCAGCCGTCGTCATGGTCGGCGGAGATACCCGCCGAGGAATCGAGTGTCACGGCCTCGCGCGCCAGCGGCGCCGATGCCAGAGGAAGAGAATCATCGTTACCGAAGGTCTCGGGGTGCCGAAAAAAGTAATCGCGAGCACGCTGCTGGTCGAGGCCAATCTGATGCTTGAGCGCCGCGAAGTCGTCGAACTTCACCTCGCCGCGCAGCTTGGCACAGGGCATCACCACCAGCCGCGCGCCGTAGAGGTCACCGTCGAAGTCGAACAGGTGCACCTCGAGCACCGGCCGCACGCTGCCCACCGTGGGCCGCCAGCCGATATTGGCCACCCCCGGCAGACGGCGACCATCGGGCAGCTCGGTCAGTACCGCATAGACCCCATGCAACGCCAGGGAACGCATCGGCTGGGGCAGATTGGCGGTGGGCACGCCGATGGTACGGCCGAGCTTCTGGTCGGCCACCACGCGGCCGCCCAGACGATAGGGCCGCCCCAGCAGGCGTGCCGCGGCCTCGAAGTTGCCGCTGGCCAGCAGGGTGCGAATACGGCTGCTGGAGACCCGCTCATCGTCGATGGTGAAGGTGCGGGTATGCTCCACGCCGAAGCCTTCGGCCTCGCCCACCGCGGTCAGCAGATGGAAGTCGCCACGGCGGTCGCAGCCGAAGCGGAAGTCATCGCCCACCACCAGGTGGCGCACGCCCAGCCCCTGGATCAGCACTCGCTGGATAAAGGCCTCGGCGGTCAGGCTGCGCAGGGCATCGTTGAACGGCAGGCAGAGCACACGCTCCACCCCCGCCTCGCCGAGCAGGCGCACCTTGTCGCGCAGGCGAGTCAGCCGCGGTGGCGCCTGGTCTTCGGCGAAGAACTCGCGGGGCTGTGGCTCGAACACCACCACCGTCACCGGCAGGCCGAGACGCCGGGCCTGTTCGCGACACTGCTCGAGAATCGCCTGGTGCCCGCGATGGACGCCATCGAAATTGCCGATGGTGGCCACGCAGCCACGATGCTCGTCGCGCAGGTTGTGCAGTCCTCGAATCACTTGCATGGCGTGCTGGAGCCCCGCTCGGCGTCGAATGGTGGTTAAATCGTCGATTATACCGGACAGACGGCCCCTTGACAGCCGGGCCAGCCTAGCCCTTCATTCTGAAGTGCCTGATCCGCACCCCGGTGGCGGCCAGCCAGATGAAGTAGAGGCCAGCACCACCGATCACCAGCGCCGCCAGCCAGGCGACACGCTGCCAGACGCCCCAGCCGAGCCACGCCTGCCAGTCGGGGGAGAACCACCAGAGGCCAAGTCCCATCACCGCGCAGCCACCCAGCAGCTGTACCGCATAGCGGCCCCAACCCGGCTGGAACACCAGCACGCCCTGCTTCCTGAGCAGCCAGCCCAGCAGACCGGCGTTCATGAACGCCGAGAGCGCGGTGGCCAGCGCCAGGCCGGCGTGGGCCAGGGGCCAGATAAGGATCAGATTGAAGACCATGTTGGCGACCATGGCGATGATGCCGACCTTCACCGGGGTCTTGGTGTCCTGGCGGGCGAAGAAGCCCGGCGCCAGCACCTTGATCAGCATGAAGGCCACCAGCCCCAGCGAGTAGGCCCGCAGGCTCATCGCCGCCATGGCGATATCGCGCTCGGTCATGGCGCCGTAGTGGAACAGCGAGATCAGCAGTGGCTCGGCGAGCAGGACCAGGGCCAGGGCCGCGGGCAGCCCCAGCAGCAGCACGGCACGAATCGCCCAGTCGAGCATGGCGCTGAAGTGCTCGCCGGACTGCTCGGCATGGCGCCGCGACAGGGCCGGCAGGATCACGGTGCCGATAGCGATGCCGAACACCCCCAGCGGCAGCTCCACCAGGCGGTCGGAGTAGTAGAGCCAGGAGACGCTACCCGCCGCCAGCAACGAGGCGAGCACGGTATCCAGCAGCAGATTGATCTGCGATACCGAGACGCCGAACAGCGCCGGCACCATCAGCTTCATGACCCGCTTGACGCCGGCATGGGCGAAGCTGGGCCAGGGCCGCGGCGCCAGCCCCAGCCGCACCAGGAAGGGCACCTGGAAGGCGAGCTGGGCCACACCGGCGATCAATACCCCCCAGGCCAGCGCCATGGCCGGCTCGCTCATCAGCGGTGTCAGCAGCAGCGCCGCCCCGATCAGCGAGAGATTGAGCAGCACCGGGGTGAAGGCCGGCACCGCGAAGCGGTTCCAGGTGTTGAGCACGCTGCCGGCAAAGGCCGTGAGCGAGATCAGCAGCAGGTAGGGGAAGGTGAGGCGCAGCATGTCGGCGGTGAGCGCCAGCTTGGCCGGGTCACGCCCGAAACCGGGGGCGAACACCCATACCAGCCAGGGGGCGGCGAACATGGCCAGCGCGGTCAGCAGGAACAGCACCGCGGCCAGGCTACCGGAGACGGCATCGAGCAGTTCGCGCACCTCGCGTCGGCTGCCCCGGGTGGCGTACTCCGAGAGCACCGGCACGAAGGCCTGGTTGAAGGCGCCCTCGGCGAACAGCCGGCGCATGAAGTTGGGGATCTTGAAGGCGACGAAGAAGGCGTCGGCCCCCTGCCCCGCGCCGAACAGCGCGGCGATCACCACGTCACGCGCCAGGCCCATCACCCGCGAGAGCATGGTCATAACGCTGACCACCAGGCCCGAGCGCATCAGCCCACCGCCCTTGGGGGCCACTACCCTGTCGTTCTCGTCCACCGCTGCCGGTGGCGCCTGTTCGCGATCCGCCACGTCTGTTCCTCGGCTTGATAACTAACGGCCACAAAAAAACCGGCCGCAGCCGGTTTTTTCACGAGATCCCGGCCAGCGGCCGGTTCTCGATGGCATCGGACCGGCTTAGGCAGCCAGGGCCTTGATGCGCTTGTTCAGGCGGCTCTTCAGGCGCGCGGCCTTCTTCTTGGAGAGCACGTCCTTGTCGGCGATGCGGTCGATGACCGGCTGCGCCTTCTGGAAGGCGGTCATCGCCTCGGCGTGATCACCACCGTTGATGGCGGTGATAACACGCTTGATGTAGGTGCGGACCATGCTGCGCTGACTGGCCTTCAGGACACGACGACCTTCGGCCTGACGGGCGCGCTTGCGAGCTTGCTTGCTGTTTGCCACTTGCTGTCTCCTTGGAGATTCTTCGCCGCCCGTGTAATGACGGCTGCGATAACGTATTGATCCGGCAGCAAAGATTCATCTTTACCGCCGGTTTGGCCATCTGGCCGACCGCTGCTGGTGCGGCGATCGTTCACGGGCCGTGTCTGAGAGGATGGCGCATCCTACCATAGCCCGGGCGGGGCTTGCCATAGGTCCTGGTCTATAACACAGGACTATCGCAGTTACCGACAGGTTGATAGCGAAAGGCGCCGGGGACAGGTCGGAGAGGGGGTCCGAGGACCAGGGATGGCCGAGGTAGCCTACAAGGAAGTACTCGTAGCGCCCCCTCGACGGCCTGTCGCCGGAACAGCCTTGAGCGATGCTGTCATCTGCAATCGCCCCGGCCTACAGCACCACCAGGTTGTCGCGGTTGATCAGTTCCGGCGCTTCCATAAAGCCGAGGATCGCCTCGATCTGGTGGCTTGGCTGCCCGATGATGCGCTGCGCATCGTCGACCCCGTAGTTGACCAGCCCCTTGGCCACCCGCTCACCCTGCTCGTCGACACACAGCACCATATCACCGCGCCGAAACTGCCCCGCTGCCGCCCTCACCCCGACCGGCAGCAGGCTGGAGCCGCTTTCGCGCAGCACCTTCACCGCGCCGGCGTCCAGGGTCAGGGTACCCCGCACCTGTAGCTGCCCGGCCAGCCAGCGCTTGCGCGCCGCCATGGGGGCCTGGTCGGGCCGCAGCAGGGTGCCCAGGCGCTCGCCATCGACCAGCCGAACCAGCACATCGGACTGGCGGCCGCTGGCGATGGCGGTGACGGCACCGGAGCGCGCTGCCAGGCTGGCGGCACGAATCTTGGTGGTCATGCCGCCACGCCCCAGGGCCCCGCCACCGCCGGCCACGGCCGCCAGGGCCGGATCGTCGGCACGCCCCTCGGCGATCAGCCGGGCCTCGGGATTCGCGCGCGGGTCGGCGTCGAACAGCCCCTCCTGATCGGTGAGGATGACCAGGGCATCGGCCTGCAGCAGGTTGGCCACCAGGGCCCCCAGGGTGTCGTTGTCGCCGAAGCGGATCTCGTCGGTGACAACGGTGTCGTTCTCGTTGATCACCGGCACCACCCGCAGGTCGACCAGGGTACGCAGCGCAGAGCGCGCATTGAGATAGCGCTTGCGGTTGGAGAGGTCATCGTGGGTCAGCAGCACCTGGGCGGTGAGCAGATCATGGCGTGCGAAGTGGCCCTCGTAGCACTCGGTGAGGCCATTCTGGCCTACTGCGGCCGCGGCCTGCAGCTCATGCACCGCCGAGGGGCGCGCCTGCCAGCCGAGTCGCACCATGCCCGCGGCCACGGCGCCGGAGGAAACCAGCACCACCTCGATGCCACGCCGATGCAGCGTGGCGATCTGATCGACCCAGCCGCCGATCGCCGCCTCGTCGAGATCACGACCGTCGTTGGTCAGCAGGGCGCTGCCGATCTTTACCACCACCCGGCGGGCACCCGTCAGCGCCTCGCGCCCCATCACCTGCTCGTCACTGTCCATTCGACCCATCCGCCTCGTCCCTTAGGGCGCATACTCGACTTCGACATCGTAGTCGTCGTCATCGAAGTCATCATCATCCTCGCCGGAGGGCTTGCGCTTGCGACCCAGGCGTGCCTCGGTACGGGCCACCGCCTCTTCCTCCATGCGCTCGCGCATCTCGCGGGCGCGCTCGGCGGCCTCCTCATCCTCGTTCTCCAGGCGACGCTGCTCGGTGAGCCAGCGGTAGGCCGCCTGCACCAGCGCATCGGTGCCATCGCTGCCGATCGCCGAGACACGAAACACCGGGCCCTCCCAGCCCAGGCGACGCACGATCTCGTCGGCCGTGGCCTCGCGCTCCTCCGGCGGGAGCAGGTCGAGCTTGTTGAGCACCAGCCAGCGCGGCAGCTCGGCCAGAGCCGGCGAGAACTCGCCCAGCTCGTGGATGATCGCCTCGGCGGCCTCCACCGGGTCGGACTCGTCGAAGGGCGCCACATCCACCACGTGGAACAGCAGCCGGGTACGGGTCAGGTGCTTGAGGAAGCGCAGCCCCAGGCCGGCGCCATCCGAGGCACCCTCGATCAGCCCCGGCACATCGGCCATCACGAAGTGCTCGTGCAGGCCGAGCTTCACCACCCCCAGGTTGGGCACCAGGGTGGTAAAGGGGTAGTTGGCCACCTTGGGCTTGGCCGCGGAGACAGCGCGAATCAGCGTCGACTTGCCCGCGTTGGGCATGCCCAGCAGCCCAACGTCGGCCATCACCTTCATCTCCAGACGCAGGTTGCGGCGCTCGCCATCGGTACCCGGCGTGGTGCGACGCGGCGCCCGGTTGGTGGAGGACTTGAAGTGGATATTGCCGAGCCCGCGGCGGCCACCCTGGGCCACCAGCACCACCTGGCCGATCTCGGTGACGTCGGCGATCACCTCGAGGGTGTCCTCGTCGATCACTGTGGTGCCCACCGGCACCTTGATGTGCAGGTCCTCACCGGCCTTGCCGCTCATCTGCCGCCCCATGCCGGGCTGGCCGTTCTGGGCCTTGTAGAAGCGCTGGTACTTGAAGTCGATGAGGGTATTGAGGGCGTCGTCACCGATCAGGTAGACGCTGCCACCATGGCCGCCATCGCCGCCGTCGGGGCCGCCCTTGGGCACGTATTTCTCGCGCCGGAAGCTGAGGCAGCCGTTGCCCCCCTTGCCGGCTTCCACAATGATCGAGGATTCGTCGACGAACTGCATCTGTCACTCTCCAGGCGGCATATGCCGCCATGATACAAGAAGGCCCCGCCATGGCGGGGCCTTCTCGCGGCAAGAATCAGGTGTCTCAGGCAGAGACGACGCTGACAAACTTGCGGTTCTTCGGACCCTTGGTCTCGAACTTGACCACGCCTTCGTCCAGAGCGAACAGGGTGTGGTCCTTGCCGATACCGACGCCGGTGCCGGCGTGGAACTTGGTGCCGCGCTGGCGAACGATGATGTTGCCGGCGGTCACGGCCTGGCCACCGAAGAGCTTGACGCCAAGGCGCTTGGATTCAGAATCGCGACCGTTACGGGTAGAACCCGCTGCCTTCTTATGTGCCATGGTATAAACCTCCGTTCAGGGGGATGGACCGCTTAGGCGGAGATCCCGGTGATCTTGACTTCAGTGAACCACTGGCGGTGGCCCTGACGCTTCATGCTGTGCTTGCGGCGACGGAACTTGATGATGGTGACCTTGTCGCCACGGCCGTGGGAAACGACCTCGGCAGAGACCTTAGCACCGTCAACCAGGGGCGCGCCGACCTTGACCTCGTCGTCGCTGCCGACCAGCAGCACTTCGTCGAAGTCGATGGACTCGCCGGTCGGGACTTCGATCTTCTCGAGCTTCAGGGTCTGGCCTTCCTGAACGCGGTACTGCTTGCCACCGCTCTTGATAACTGCGTACATGCTTTTCTCTCCAGGACTCATCGGGTTGGGCTCTTCGTCGGCCTGCTTCGAGTGGCGCCCCTTTCGGCAACCATCTGACAGGGAGCGAGATGAGTGGGTCGCGAATTATAACGACAGGCGACCCGACAGACAACCCGCGAGATGGGCGTTTCTGCCGCCGCCTTGACGCCCCCGAGGTCGCCCCATAGCATGGCCGGCAATCCAAGGCCAGCAGGGGGCCGCCTCGCCCCGGCCCAACCGACTGTTGATACCGCCTACATGCCCATCCACGCTTCCGCTTCCGACACCGCCCCCTCCCCGATCCACGCCGTCGTGGCCGAGGACTTCGCCGCCGTCAACCGCACCATCATGGCCAAGCTCGGCTCACGCATCCCGCTGGTCGAGACCATCGGCCAGCACATCATCGTCAGCGGCGGCAAGCGCCTGCGCCCGCTGCTGGTGCTGCTGGCGGCCCGCGCACTGGGCTACCGGGACGAGCGGCATATCACCCTGGCCACCCTGATCGAGTTCATGCACACCTCCACCCTGCTGCATGACGACGTGGTGGACGAGTCGCATTTGCGCCGCGGCAAGGCCACCGCCAACGATGCCTGGGGCAACGCCCCCTCGGTGCTGGTCGGCGACTTCCTCTACTCGCGCTCCTTCCAGATGATGGTCGAGGTGGGCTCCATGCGCATCATGGATGTGCTCTCCTCCGCCACCTGCGTGATCGCCGAGGGCGAGGTGCAGCAGCTCACCAACGTGGGCAACCCGGATATCGACGAGGCGGCCTACTTCGAGACCATCCAGGGCAAGACCGCCATGCTGTTCGAGGCGGCCAGCCATAGCGGCGCCATCCTCGCCGAGGCCACTCCCGAACAGGAGACCGCGCTGCAACTCTATGGCCGCTACCTGGGCCTGGCCTTCCAGCTGATCGACGATCTGCTCGACTACCAGGGCGACGCCGAGGCGATGGGCAAGAACGTCGGCGACGACCTGGCCGAGGGCAAGCCCACCCTGCCGCTGATTCAGGCCATGGCCAAGGGCACCCCGGAGCAGACCAAGGTGATCCGCAAGGCGATTCGCCAGGGGGGCCTGGATCACCTGCAGGAGGTCCTGGAGATCGTCAACGCCACCGGCGCCCTGGAGTACACCCGCCAGCGCGCCGTGGAAATGGCCGACCTGGCCCTGGCTCAGCTCGAGGCGCTGCCCGAAAGCCCCTACCGCGACAGCATGGCCGAGCTGGCCCACCTCGCAGTGGATCGCCAGGCATGAAATCGCTAGGCATGAAAAAGCCAGGCGGGGTTGCATTTTCCCGCTAGCTGCGTAAACTACGCTGCGTCGATCAGGGACACCCCCTCGAGAACGACATCGGAGTATAGCTCAGCTTGGTAGAGCGCTGCCTTCGGGAGGCAGAGGTCGTAGGTTCGAATCCTGCTACTCCGACCAAGAACATCAGTAAAAACGGCCACTTAGCTCAATTGAGCGGTGGCCGTTTTTCGTTGCTGAGATTCTAGGTAGCAAATAGGTAGCAAGCTGCGAAGCCTGCCTTCTGACTAGACCAACCCATGCGATACGACTCAAAGCCCCCTCAACAGGGCCGAAAGCCCTCCTCGCCGACTCAAGGCGCCTCTTAGCGGCATGGATCGACTGGAAGGCCCCTTGCCCCACGAGCCACCGTGAGGATGCCCCAAGCCAATCTACCGCTGTAAGATGAGCATCAGTGTCAGACCAAGGCTGGCGGTCTGATTCCGGCCCATGGATCACCGAGGATACCGGGAGCCATGATCTCAGTCGCGGTTAGCCATGACATCGAGCGCGCACTGCTGGAACTCCTGGGCGGAGACTCTGGCTCCAGTGCAAATGCGCTGATCCATGACGGCATACCACTATCCGCTCTCGACAGGCTCAACGAGTTCGGTCTTGCCCCGACCGAGATTGGCATCGTTAGCTCACGTGCACTCCGACAGCGGCGCATCCAAGGGAAACCGCTCACCCTGCGCGAAGGCGACTGCCTGTACCGTGTGGCCAGGCTCGCCCTGCAGGCTGATGTGTTATTTGGCAGCCGTCAAAAAGCACTCGCTTGGTTGCATCAGCGGCGACATTCCTTAGGCGGTCACAGCGCGCTGCACGCCGCTTTCACAACACTCGGCCTACTGGCGGCGGAGGAGTTACTCGGTCAGCTGAAGCATGGATATTGTGCCTAACCGACCTCCCAAATCTTACACGGCTGATTCACTCAACTTTTGTTTGCTGCATGAGATAGCCTGCCATCACCTCACGATATGCCGCCGCGTACCGCTCGGCATCTTCCAGCGCACGATGCGTGGCAGGGATCTCCCTTAGTTTTCTCACCATCTCTTCTGCCAGCTCGGCCCCCAGCGCACCATATAACTCGAAAACATCAGTCAGCAGAAATGAGGGCGCCATCCCTGCTGCCTTGAACAGCCGATCAAGCCAAAAGCCGTCGAACGACAACGCGTCGCAGTAGACTCTCTCGACACCCAGCATGTCATTCAGCCGACAGGCTGCATCGATGACGCTGATGCCTGCTTCGAGAAGCTGGGTATGCGTGATGCCATGCAGAGCCTCGGCCTGCTTGTCCCAATGGAACCAGGTGTCTATCGGGTAGATCAGGAACTCATCACTGTTGCCCAGTGTATCGGCCCAACCAATTTCGATGGGAAAGCTATCCGGCTTCTGGAGTCCTGATGCCTCGACATCAAGGAAGGTGAGCAAGGGCAGATTGCTGAAAGCGTTGGTTGTATCCATGAAACCGGTTATTTACTCTTCTCGCGAACGGTCAGCGTCAGTGCGCAGGTGCAAGACAGAAATCCAGCCTGCTCGGGTAACTAGCTTAGCATCGATCATGGCCGATACAGCTCTCGCTCTGCCACTTACCAGCTACCGATTCGATCCCAAAGCTTCGGTTTCCGACAGTTATGAGTATGCTGTTTTGGTCACTTTCGCTCCAAGAAAAAGAATCTTCCAGATTGCATACGGCCGCTATCGGCCAGAAGCGGAAGTTCAGTGTAATCTGATATAATTCTACACATAAATAGCGCGAGGAACGAGCGTCCGGCGTCCGAAGGGAGCGCATTTGCTGTGATATATTATATGCCCCGTGACATTCTCTCCAAAAACTTCTTCAGAAAACTCACTAGCGTGTGAAATTATCGAGCTGATCACGCAATTCATATGCCGATTGTATTCCACTGAATTTCAAACAACGTCAAAAGCAGACTAAATCTTTGCAGAGCATTTTGTTCCTCAGGCGATAGCCAACTAACCCCAGAAGCGATCATTTCTATGCCTGCTATCTGAACCACAATAATTCCTTTGGTGTACAAAGTTGGCGTTCAGCCTAACTTGACGTCGACCAAACGGAGCGGCAGCGAAGGAGGGGTGGGGGAGGACAATTCAGGCGCCGGATTGCAGCGCAATTATTGCATGATATTATTTTTAATGACACAACTGTGACACCGGTTTCCACCATGTCGCTAAAATCATAAGCACTCCAGCTAGAGTTACACTTAACAACGATACTGTCCACCACATTTCGGCACGTTTCGGCCACTGCCACACTGGTATATTTGGCACCTCATCATCAGGCTGTATTTCTTTATGCTCAATTAAACGCTCAATCTGTGTAGCTTTCCATTCAAATTTGACTCGGGTCATTGCAAGTGATGCACCACTAATTATCACCAAGGTAATAATTAACGATATAAGCCCAGAGGGTGCAGCCTGTACGGTATTCGCACCCAAAATAATTATCAACCCACCGAGCCCGGCCGCCACCCAAATAGTCATATGCTCTCGGCGTTGATATTGGTTAAGACGCAACCTATACGTCTCTTTTCTAACCATATTCATTTGTGCTTAAAACTGTTGACAAAAGAAGCGGAGTGTGCAAGATATGCAACTAAATCGTCTCTAGTCAGCGCTGGATGTTCGTACTTAGCACGACTTATAGCAGCTATGATCGCTAGCTCTGAGAATAATGCCAAAAATCTAGGGCTCAATTCCTCTGGCCACGCCATGAATATACTATCCAATTCATTTCTAAACTCGTCAAAATCCATCTGTGGAACTGAACCCAAGAATTCATTTGATCTTCCTATGCCAGCATCAATCCCTGCTTCAATAGCTTTCTGATCGGTTACCATAACCTCTTCCTCCTATCAGGGGTGTGCTGTAATTAGTGACTTAGAAGCCATATACGCATTGTTAGGGGTCTATGGAATCACTGGCCAAAACATGACCAGCCCCAGTCGATGTGCTTCGCTACAAATTCAATCGCTTTTGGCTCGCAATAGTTAACTTCATCCTTAGCTTGCCAAGGAACTGATAGCCCTTTCTCCGAACTATAAATCACTCTACATGCATAGTTTGGATGGGCACTAGGCGCTTCTAATACTATCTGCCTAGGCAGGCCAGAGTTAGTACAGATAAATGACGCAGCGACAGAGCTAGATATTTTTTCCTGCTCCGTCACATCTGCTAATTCAATATGATTCAGTGTGTGTAAACCAATTTGTCCCGCATCCGCTTCAGCGTTTTTTCCATGGGTCCTTGTATTCGTTTTTTGGACTAGATCATATGCAGGAGCACCAGTTCCTATATAAGTCAATACAACAGCAGGCGCTATTGTTGCTTGGCTTTGAAGCGTGTTAATATCCCAGGTTATTGCCCATTGGTCATGAAATACAGACATTGCATTCATACCTGGGATTCGAGACACACTTGTCATAAATGCTCCACGCTCATGATTCCAATTTGCCTCCTTGTAGGAAGACCAATTGCCAACATGAGGCCTTCTTGGATCTGTTTTAAGGATATCAACCAGTGGCTTTCCTTCTCTATCAAGTTGAATATTGCCAGCTTCATCCCTTATGTACGCCTCATTTGGAGGAGAACAATCTTCTCCAATGGTAGTCATGCAATACGCCTCACCCCTTGAAGCACGCGCATCCAATTCATGCGTTGTAACCCGTCTATAGCCATCTTGGACCAAAACCATTCCGCCAGAACGTAAAAAACCTTCCCTGATCGCAGCCTCGTCTCCACCACTTGCAGCAACAGCAACGCCACCAATTGCTCCAGTCACAAGAGTCTTTTTGGTTAACTCGCCAGCCGTATTAGAAGGTATATCCCCGACTGCCCCAAAAGCAGTGCTTGTGGCTCCTGTGATTATCCCCACCTTTATGGCCAAGTCGGCATCACCAGTCTCTTTATACGTATACCAAGCCGCATAAGCTGCTGCTCCTCCAGGACCACCATAAGCGGTTGCTGCGACTTGGCCAACTGTATTAATTATTGAGCTTTCTTGCGCGGCTATGGCTGCATTGTTCTCGATGTGCCGCAAGGGGTCTGTGCCAAGATGCCATATTGCGTCAACCACCTTTCCTTCACGTGCTCTTTTTTCCGCATCGGACAAGGTTTCCCCAACACCGTGCATATGTCTTTCTGTAAATTTGCCAATGGCGTGCACAGTTTCTTCAACGTTTTTTAATCCTCTGTCTGCTTCCTTAATCGTGTCATCAATCGCCTTGACTAAGGTTTTTGCTATATCCCCGTGTGGCTTACCTGTAGTTACTGTTTTGACCGTATCATCAACGAAGTTGCCCGCCTCTTTAGCTCCTTTCTCAACTGTCTTTTTAGCCTCATTCTTTACATGTTCCGCAGCCCCGCAAATATCGCCACCACAATTTGGAAGAGACTCGCCAACATCCTCCACATGCTCATGCAAAGATTTTCCTGTCAAATCTTTTACGGGGTCCCATGCAAAGGAGAACGTCGTAATGAATGACAAAGAAATAAGGAACACCTGTTTGCCAAGATTCATTTTCTTTATGTCCATTTGCTCTTGCTTGGTCACGATTTATCGTAGCCGCCTAACAGTGATTAAACTGTACACTCTCTTATCGGCTATCGTGCAGGCGCGTTCAAGTCAATAACAATAGAGCGCTCAGTTTCGTCTATAACCTCATGAATCTTATGGATATTAAGTATAGATTATTAAAATAACACTGATGAACGCGCTCAGCATTTTCAGGAACGCCAGCTGTGGGCCGTCAACTGCCTCAATCACCCCATCAGCATAGGCTAAGGTTCCTCGATCGGCCAGAAGCGGAATTTCAGAGTAATCTGATATAACGCCTGCATTGATCGGTAGGCGCCAACGCTTCCCCAAACGCCGAGGGCGCAAGATTAGTGAGTGGCCGACAAGCTTTCACTGGCCGCTTCAACGCATAGTTATGCGTGCAGGAGTTACCAGTCGTGGCCACGGACTCTCCGATCATGAAGTATTGCCCAAATGTAAGAAGGGCCCCGTACCTTGTCGTTAATTTCTCCGGGTCCGTCCAAGGGTACCTCTTCGAGAGCTTTCTCGAATTCTCTAATTCCAAGATCCTGCTCAGCCCGATCAGTGCGAAGATAGTCACCTAGCACTTCGTAAGTGAACGGCTTGCCGGTGATGGTTTCAAATTTCTCGCCGGCATGGCGCTCAATCCTGACCCAGACTTCTTGAATCGAGTAGCGATTCGTACTCATAGTTGCCATTCTCCTGGGAGATAACGAGACTGTAGAAAAAAGTTTCGATCTATCTGACGCCTCACATTGATCGATAGTTGTACCGAAAATTGTGTAATGACCCCCTGGTTTCTGCACACCCTAGGCGGCTAATGCCGGGTGTGCTCGGGGTGCCACATAGTCCAGAGACTGATGTGGCCGCTCTTCGTTGTAGTACCGGATCCAGCGATCGATCACGACCCTGGCTTGGCCCAGAGACTCGAAACGGTGCTGCCAGATGCACTCTTCCTTCAAGGAACGAAAGAAGCGCTCGACGAGCCCGTTTTGCTCAGGGGTATACGGCGTCGTGAACTCCTGCGTTAGCCCATACGCTTTCACCGTGCCCGTGTAGTGCCGGCTGCTGAAGACCAGGCCGTTGTCGGAGCGTAGTGCCAGCGGTTGCTGAACGCGTCCCAGCACTCCCAGCCGATAAATTAGCGCCTCCTCCGCGGTTTTGCTGCTGCCATTGTCCGATAATCGCCAGCCGAGGATCTCACGCGTGCAGCAGTCGATGATCACCGCCAGGCTAGCTCGTCGATCCTTGCCACACCACACGTGGGTGAGGTCGGTCGCCCATCGCTCATCAGGCCTCAAGGCGACGGACGGCAGACTCCTGGCACGCGGTCGGAAGCCCTGAGGCCGCTTGCGTACCTGCCAGCCTTTGAGCTGCATAATGCGCTGGATCGGCTTGCGGTTCTCACCCAGGACGCATGCCAGGCGGCGATAGCCATAGGTAGGGAACCGTTCCAGGGCCAGCTTCACCCGCGCTGCCAGATCGGTATTGATGGCCCGCTGCCTCGGCTTGGGCCGGTAATACAGGCTGCGCCGGGGGAAGCCCAGCCAGCGGCAGAGCTTAACGAGCGATACCTCATGGCCTTCCTCGGCCAGTTGCGCCTGCAGCGACCTTACGAGTTCTCGTCCTCGTCGAGCAGGCGCTTGAATTTTTTTAGCGCATAGATCTGCAGATGGGCCTCGCCCAGTGCCTCCTTGGTCTCTCGGAGCTTGGATTCATACTGCTCACGGATGTCCTTGGGGCGGGCCTTAAATCCGTTCTCCATGCTGCGCTGGGCTTCATCGATCCAGCCTTCGACCTCGGAGACGGTGAGATCGTACTGGCGAGCCACCTCAGCGGTCGTGGTCTTGCCCTTAAAGATGTCCATGACCACGGCGGCTTTGCGCTTCGCGGTCCATCGCTTGATGGGGTTGTCGTCGCTCATCCTGTCCTCATGATGGCTGCACTATACCCTGTGCAGCTATGGAGGGGGTCACTTCAATTGAGCCCTTTCGCAAAACCTGTAAACAAACAACAAATTAAGGAAATAAATAAAAGACATCCACTTTCTTGATCTCTGCCGCTGACCGTTTGGCCGGCTAGATACCATAGGGGTTCGCCCAGCAGGCGATACATAAGCGAGAAAGCAGGAAGGAAAGTGGGCGTCCTCTCCTTTTCTTACCTCTTACCTGCTCCCGGATGAACTGATGAAGAAGCTCCTTGGCGGGAAGCAAAGGATAACTCCTATGGTTCAACTGATCATCCGTGACCCCACCCTTATTAGCGATTTCATACATCTCGCGCATGCCATGGAGCGGTGCTAACAAATTCTCCGCTTCCCTCTTTTAGCTCAATCAAGCCAATACGTTCCAGGACCTGAACTTGCTCAAATATACGCTGCCCAAGGTCATTTAGCCGAACCCCAAACTCATAGCTTATGAACTCTCCACCGCAATCTTCTCCATAAACTGCTTGACCATTTTGGAGCTCTAATTGTATAAATGGAGAATCTTCACCTTCATCCCAAGACAATTCACCTTCACACTCGTCATCTGCAAAAAAGTCCAAATATGTATACATATCCTGAAGATCATCAACATTGCTCATATGCTGCCAATGCTCCCTGAGTGTGACCCACTCGCTCCCGGCTTCTATCAATCGTTCCTGAATGAATAGCTGCGCTCTAGTTTTAGACTGCCAATCCCAAAAAATTATTTGATGCTCAGCATCTCGAACATCCGCGGTACCGAAGTGCCACACTAGGTTGTAATCTCTAATGCAGAGTCGCACTTCCTCATCTTTCGCATCAAGTGCTCTTTTCCACTCATCTAGGTTCGAGCGCTCCAGCAACAATGAGAATGCCTGTTCATCCAAAGGGCTATCCTTTGAAACTTCGACTATGGCAGTTTCTTGTTCTAGATAAAGAATGTCGCGTCCCCATCTGTCTTCCACATATCTCTGGAGGTTTAGTATTAAAAATTGATCTACGCTCTCGACATAAACGACGAGATATGTTGACATTGGCTGCAGAAACCAAAATTTAAGGTGTGCTGTCATTAAGCGAACCCGTACAAATTCGGCTCGCTCGTATTTTTCTTGCGGAAGGGTTTCTTTCATAACCCCCTTCATTTGAAACCATATTAAAGCTGCTGTAACCCTTTCCGATCCAGACTTTCTTTTCTCAGTAAGGTGAAGCCCTATATCCCGTGCACCCTTATCGTTTTCATACTGAACAATTTCTCCAAAGTTGGCTGCCAAATTCCGAAATTTGGCCATGTATTTTCGCTCAAATTAGTCTGTCCGACCTACTACAGGCATTTGGTACCAATCCCTTATTGGCTACAGTTGTTAGACTGCTTATCTCATGATTAGAGTAACTTTCCGGCTGCATTTTCTGAAACGGCCACTTTGGATCGTTGGCTATCTCAGCCTATCCCTACAGCCTAGTCTGACGTTCCCCATCGGCCAAGAGCAGCCATTGAGAGTTCATGGAATGAAAAACTATCAGTCCCTAAGAATACTTAAAAAACAAAAAAGCCCTAGAACCATCTTCTCTATGAAGAAAATAACTTCTTAGTAATATCGACTGCAATTTCTCGGCCTTCCTTAGTATTCAAAGCTTGCCGGAGTAGCTTTATGAGCTTTGTCCCAAAAGTTTTGTACCAGACTCCCTTGGGATACACTGCCATATCTGACTTACTCTTCTCAATAGCCCTCTCAATTTCTTCAGTATCTTTGGGGTCGAGCCTCAGCTCTTCTTCTAATTTTGAAACTCTTTTCTGCAACTCGTTCAGCTTCTGAACCAAAGCATCTTTCTCATCTTCCTTAAAATATTCATCTTGATCATCAATGTTCTCATCAATATTTTCTTGAAATTCATTTACCAGTTCATCAACATCAGTGCCTACAACTTCTCTTGAATGAATGAGGTCTTCACGAACATTTTTCACCCAAACTGGTATTCTACTCACTGCAGACCATATGTCCGAATGAACATGAATTTCATCATTCCTGTAGTCTCCAGGGCTCTCCGTTGTCCTTAACACCTTTTTGTAACTGCTATCTTGTAGCGAAATAGCTATAGCAACCTTATTACCCTCATAGCTCTCATCAATTATAAACGAATATCTTGGTGCTGCTCGAAAAAATATTTCGGCAAGCGTAGAGGAACCGCCTGGAAAATCAACATCAAAATCATCGCGACAGAATTCATCAGAATCTAAGTTGGAAATTATCGTAGTTATAATTGCACTTTTTAAATTAGCCATCATCACCACGCATCAATTGAAGCTAAAGTGAAGCAGTAAGTTCAGCACCTACCTCGTTGTCAACTTTTGGCCGGGTCGCAACTGATTGCCGGCTCCAGCACACGTTGAGCATGTTCTGGACCATCCTATAGATTCCACCCGACGAGGTCCACACCATGAACACTCCAAAAACCATTACCCCCGTGCCCTGGAACAAAGGCAAGCTAGTTGGTCAGAAAACACCACTTCGGCTCAAAGACATCTGGGCCATTCGTGTCAGACTGCAGCTTGCTGATAAGACACGGGATCTGGCACTATTTGAGCTAGCAATCGATAGCAAACTGCGAGCCTGTGACTTAGTCAAGTTACGCGTCCGAGATGTATCCCATGGCAACCATGTGTCTTCAAGAGCCATCGTCACACAGCAGAAAACGAAAAGACCAGTACAGTTTGAGATAACCGAGCAAACTCGCACTGTCCTAGAAGAGTGGATACTGGTTGCACATCTCCGTAACGATGATTATTTATTCCCAAGTCGCCTGAAAAGCTCATGTCACTTGTCTACTCGGCAGTACGCGCGCATCGTTAAATCATGGGTAACCGCTATTGGCTTGGAGCCTTCGGCCTACGGTACTCACACGTTGCGACGCACCAAGGCAACGTTAATTTACCGCCGAACGAAAAACCTGAGAGCCGTTCAGCTTCTCTTAGGCCATACCAAACTCGAAAGCACTGTGAGATACCTTGGTATAGAGGTGGATGACGCGTTGGCCATGGCCGAGCAGACGGAGGTCTAACCGTAGCTAGCGACGGCATAGCGGTTATGCCGTCGCTATGCTGCCAGAAGCAGACGCTTAGACCATACTGACATAACGCCGCATTAACCGGCTTATCCGGCACATTGATTTATTAAACATCACCTTCTAGATTTATTTCTTTTGCGTTAAAAAATTGTCCGCCAGAGGCTGTTTGCTGAACCCAGTCGGCAACTTTAACTTTAAACCCCTTTTTTGCGTAGTCTTGCGCAACAGACTCAAGATATTCTTCATTTACATGAAAACTAGCAAGCTTTAGAACCTCGATTCCAACCTGCGTCAAAAGATAGACCTCAGCTATTACGGTTTTCTCCTGATCTTCATGCTCCAGAAGCATTATCCTATTGCTGGCAACAAGTGGTAGAAAAAACTTATTAGCATCTCTTGATTTGTAGGTAGTGTTCAGCCCAACTGCTTCAACTCCGGAGAGAACTCCGACATCTTGCAAGAAAAGTAGATGAGAAAAATTCAATCCTTCTTTTTCTAAAAACTCCTCCTTTTTTCGGTAGATTCGTTCTCCTATTACGAACCTAGCAGCTTTGCTAATCAGTTCTGCTTCTGTTTTCGAGAGACCTTTTAGGAATTCAAGCGTCCGCATTGAATACGATCCTGGCTGCTTTACTTCTCCCGCCAGAATCCTGCCCCAT
Source organism: Halomonas sp. LES1 (assembly GCF_031846005.1). Lineage (NCBI taxonomy): Bacteria > Pseudomonadati > Pseudomonadota > Gammaproteobacteria > Oceanospirillales > Halomonadaceae > Halomonas > Halomonas sp. LES1. Next base: position 79,573 of record NZ_JAVRGC010000009.1, on the reverse strand, counting down.
AAATCTTGAAGCTCACTGGCTGATACCCTCCCGGCATAATCCCTCCAAGAGTATAACCAATCATCTTCTATTGGCTTGTCGGATGGCTCTTGCTCATCTCTGCTCAGGATATCTTCTGCAACCATTACCGACTTGGCTACATTAGTTTCCTTTCTTATTGATTCCGAAAAATTAGTATTTACAACGCTCGCCGCTAACTCAGCCAGATCAAGTCTAGGCTCTACTTTCTCTTGCTCATCAGCCACATCGTTAGAGCTTTCCACAAGCCTGATGTCAGAGTTTATCTGAAGCCTTGCCGCACCAGACTTAATTGACTCTACTTCTCTCTCAGCCTGAGCCAGAAGCAACATTTCTCGTCTACGTATTTCTGTACGTGTGGCGGCAATACGCTTTTCATGCCAGGGTGCAAGTAGTGCACCCACTCCCTTATCTGCAAGAGTCTCCCACATTTTTATAAGTAATTTTTCCCCAGGATAATCCATATTCTTCCTTTATGCCCTGAATTCAGCCGATAAACGTGTCTGCTACCGAACCTTTGCAGCTATGTCCGCTTAGGGTCGACAGCTGAAATTCCATATCACTCCGATACCGCATCACACTCCCCTTTAAGCTTATCCAAGAAGCCGCCACATTGAAGAATGTCCAATGCCTCACAACCGGCAGAAAATATCAACTCCCGCTGTTCTTCCATAGTTGTGGATCCTCGGAGAATTTCTAGGAGCGGGGTTTCCAGATAGAACGGATGGTAGGTATTGGCTTGCGCCTCTTCCCCATGGTCGTAGAAGGTCCAGTGGGTTCCTGTTGCCATTTCAGCCACTGTCGCTTTTAATGCTCGGTAGTTGTCCATGAATGGATAGTAGCGACGCAGCCCATTGCTGAAATCAAGGATCAGCTGCAGCTTTACAGTATCTTCAATGCGATGGTTGATGAGGTGATCGCTGCCATCAAGCACACAGCCAATGAAAATACCCGGGCTCCATTTGCGTCTGGCCTCGGTGCGAAGGAATTCGATACCAATCCGCCCCCAGCGCAGGCGCTTCATCTCAGGTTGGTAGCCACTGCCTACCGGCCAGTCTCGGGCAGCGAGGGGAGTGAAGGCCTGTTCCAGTTGCTGCGGCAGCTTACCGGCTGTGGGGAAGTAGCGAATGGCTTCGTGAGCGATCGGTGCTGCAGGCTGAAGCCCTTCATGCGCCAGGAGGGCCAGAAAGTTCTCGATGTGGAAGCGCTCCGTGGATTTCTCCACCCCGCCCAGGTACTGCTCCAGCATTTTGTAGATGTCACTCCAGCACAGGTTGGCATCGGCTGCTTTGCTGTACTGGTGGCGGCTGGCGGTAATCGCCACGACACGGATCTCGGCGCCAGTGTATTTCTGACGCGCGAGGTCACGGTAGCCGGTAATTTGGTTGTCTCCCAGTCCGGACCAGACCTTGTGCTCAAAGATCAGCGCCATTCCAGGCCAGATCACCTGCATATCGGGGCGGCGGCTTCCCAGGCGTGTCTGTGTGCTCCATTCAACGTCTTCGCTATCCCGTGGCAGATCGAAACCTTCTTCCTCTGGCATAGCGCGTTGCAGGCGTGCCAGCATCGTTTCGCTGATGCCGCTGGCGTTGCGCAGCAGCCAGGCGAACACTTCGGTAATGAAGTTCTCCAAGGAGTCGCGCCCTTCACGGGGGCGGTACTTACGAAGGCTGACCAGCAGGCTGCTATCCATTGCATGTTCTTCCGGTTATATGCATTTCTATCCGCTGTAATGCTGTCCGATCTCGACATTGATTCAAAACCAGCCTAGCACAAGATGCTTAGCCTGCTTGGGTAGCGTAAGCTTAGGTAACCAACACCGCCCGCCCCGCCATCGACGAGCAGGATGCTGCCATGGACAAGAAAGCCCTCAGCGAACGGGATATCTGTACCAAGTTCATCACCCCGGCGCTGGAGCGCGCCGGCTGGGACATCCACTCCCAGGTGCGCGAAGAGGTGTCGTTCACCGCCGGTCGCATCATCGTGCGCGGGCGGCTGCATACCCGCGGCAAGCGGCGCCGCGCCGACTACCTGCTGAGCTATCAGAAGAACCAGCCCATCGCGGTGATCGAGGCCAAGGACAACAAGCACAGTCTCGGCGACGGCATGCAGCAGGCCCTGGCTTACAGCGACGCCCTCGATGTGCCCTTCGTGTTCTCAAGCAACGGCGATGGCTTCCTGTTCCACGATCGCACCAGCCTCGGCGAGCAGGCCGAAACCACGCTCGGCCTCGACGACTTTCCCGCTCCCGATGCGCTCTGGGAACGCTACTGCCGCTACAAGGGTATCGGCAACGCCGCGCGGCCGGTGGTCGAAGAGCCCTATTACGATGACGGCAGCGGTCGCAGCCCGCGCTACTACCAGCGAATCGCCATCAACCGCGCCGTTGAAGCGGTCGCTCGCGGCCAGGATCGCATTCTGCTGGTGATGGCCACCGGCACCGGCAAGACCTTCACCGCCTTTCAGATCATCTGGCGGCTGTGGAAGGCCAAGCAGAAGAAACGAATCCTGTTTCTCGCCGACCGCAACATCCTGGTCGACCAGACCAAGAACAATGACTTCAAGCCGTTCGGCCAGGCCATGACCAAGGTGACCAACCGCACGGTGGACAAGTCCTACGAGATCTACCTCTCGCTCTACCAGGCGGTCACCGGCAGCGAGGAAGAGCAGAACATCTACAAGCAGTTCTCGCCGGACTTCTTCGATCTGATCGTCATCGACGAGTGCCACCGCGGCAGTGCGGCGGTGGACTCCGCCTGGCGCTCGATCCTCGATTACTTCTCCTCTGCCACGCATATCGGCCTTACCGCTACGCCCAAGGAGACGAAAGAGGTCTCCAACATCGATTACTTCGGCGAGCCGATCTACACCTACTCGCTCAAGCAGGGCATCGAGGATGGCTTCCTCGCCCCCTACAAGGTGGTGCGCGTGGATATCGACCGTGACCTCCAGGGCTGGCGGCCCCGCAAGGGCCAGACCGACAAGCACGGCGAGCTGATCGAGGACCGCATCTATAACCAGAAGGATTTCGACAGACACCTGGTGCTGGAAAAGCGTACCGAGCTGGTGGCACGCAAGATCACCGAATTCATGGCAAGCACCGATCCCTATCAGAAGACCATCGTCTTCTGCGAGGACATCGACCATGCCGAGCGCATGCGTCAGGCCCTGGTCAACCTCAACCCAGATCGCGTGGCCGAGAACCGCAAGTACGTGATGCGCATCACCGGCGACGAGTTGGAAGGCAAGGCGGAGCTCGACAACTTCATCAACCCGGAGGCGCGCTACCCGGTCATCGCCACCACCAGCAAGCTGATGACCACCGGCGTCGACGCCCAGACCTGCAAGCTGATTGTGCTCGACCAGCGCATTCAGTCGATGACCGAGTTCAAGCAGATCATCGGCCGCGGCACCCGCATCAACGATGACTACAACAAGCACTGGTTCACCATTCTCGATTTCAAGAAGGCCACCGAGCTGTTTGCCGACCCCGACTTCGACGGTGACCCGGTCAAGATCTACCAGCCGAAGCCAAACGACCCCATCGCCCCGGATGACGAACTAACCGAGGACGAGGTTGCCGCCGGCGACAGCGCCGAGGGCATCGAAGAGGCCCATGGCGACTACGAGGTGGAGGAAGGCGCCACCTGGCAGAATGACGACACCTTCGGCAGCGCTGATCTGGGCAGCGATGAAGGTCCCGGCAAGCGGGTCAAGTACGTGGTCGACGATGTGGAAGTCAGCGTGGTGGCCGAACGGGTGCAGTATCTGGGCCCCGACGGCAAGCTGATCACCGAGAGCCTGCGCGACTACACGCGCAAGAAGGTGAAGGAGCAGTTCGCTTCACTCGACGACTTCCTGCGCCGCTGGCATGACGCCGAACGCAAGCAGGCCATCCTCGATGAGCTGGCCGAACAAGGCGTGTTGTGGGAAGAGCTGGCGGCCGAGCTGGGCAAGAGCTGGGGCGACGAGCCCGACCCCTTCGACGTGATCTGCCATATCGCCTTCGACCGCCCGGCGCTGACCCGTCGCGAGCGCGCCGAACAGGTGAAGAAACGCGATATCTTCACCCGCTACGAGGGGCAGGCGCGCCAGGTACTGGAGACGCTGGTCGACAAGTACGCCGATGCGGGCATCGAGCCGCTTGAAGACCCCAAGGTGCTTACCCTGGCTCCTTTCAGTAACATCGGCGCCCCCATGGAGTTGGTCAGGGCCTTTGGCGGCAAGCCCGGTTACACCCGCGCCGTACACGAACTGGAAGACGCTCTCTACCACGTCGGCAGCTGATCGCGACGCTACCGACCCGGCCATGCAGCCAGTTTATCCACACCCCGATGCCGGCCGCCCTTGTGGACCGCCCCTGTGAATAGTCCCGCATCCATCATGAATACCGAGGAAGTTTCGAGCCCATGAGCATCTCCACCACCATCAAGTCCATCCAGGACATCATGCGCAAGGATGTTGGCGTCGATGGCGACGCCCAGCGTATCGGCCAGCTCGTCTGGATGCTGTTCCTGAAGATCTTCGACGACCGGGAGCAGGAGTGGGAGATGTTCAATGAGGACTACCGCTCGCCGATTCCCGAGCCACTGCGCTGGCGCCGCTGGGCCGCCGACCCCGAAGGCATGACCGGCGACGAGCTCAAGGAGTTCGTCGACAACATGCTCTTCCCCGGCCTGCAGCAGCTTCAGGCCCGCGGCGATGATACCCGTGCGGTGGTGATCCGCAATGTCTTCGAGGACGCCTACAACTACATGAAGTCCGGCCAGTTGATGCGCCAGGTCATTAACAAGCTGCAGAGCGGTATCGACTTCAACACCCAGGATGACCGCCACCAGCTAGGCAACATGTACGAGCAGATCCTCAAGGACCTGCAGAGTGCCGGTAACGCCGGGGAGTTCTACACCCCACGCGCGGTGACCGAATTCATGGTCAACCGGGTGGACCCCAAGCTCGACGAGATCGTGATGGACCCGGCCTGCGGCACCGGCGGCTTTCTTACCTGCGCCATCGACCACAAGCGTAAACACTACGTGCAGACCCCCGAGGACGAGCAGGCCCTCCAGGCCAGCCTGAGGGGCATCGAGAAGAAGCCGCTGCCCCATCTGCTGGCCACCACCAACCTGATCCTCCACGGCATCGAGGTGCCGGAGCAGATCCGCCACGACAACGCCCTGGCGCGTCCGCTGATCAGCTGGGGGCCCAAGGAACGTGTCGATATCATCGTCGCCAACCCGCCCTTCGGCGGCATGGAGGAGGATGGCATCGAGACCAACTTCCCCCAGGCCTTCCGCACCCGCGAGACCGCCGACCTGTTCATGACGCTGTTTATTCAGCTGCTGAAGGACGGCGGCCGCGCTGCGGTGGTGCTGCCGGACGGCTTCCTGTTCGGCGAGGGCATGAAGACCCGCCTCAAGGAGAAGCTGCTCACCGAGTGCAATCTGCACACCATCGTTCGCCTGCCCAACGGCGTGTTCAACCCCTACACCGGCATCAAGACCAACCTGCTGTTCTTCACCAAGGGTCAGCCCACCGAGCAGGTGTGGTACTACGAGCACCCCTATCCCGAAGGCTACAAGAACTACAGCAAGACCCGGCCGATGCGCTTTGAAGAGTTCAAGACCGAGATCGCCTGGTGGGGCGAGGAAGCCGATGGCTTCGCCGCCCGAGAGGAGACCCACCAGGCCTGGAAGGTCGGCATCGACGAGATCAAGGCGCGCAACTACAACCTGGATATCAAGAACCCCTGGCAGGGCGAGCAAGTCAGCCACGACCCGGAGGAGCTGCTGGCCCAGTACGCCCAGCAGCAGGCCGAGATTCAGGAGCTGCGCGACCAGCTCAAGGACATCCTCGGTGATGCGCTAAGCCGCGCCAGCCAGGATGCCGCCGCGCCGGAGCAGACTGCCGCTGAGGAAACCGCTCAGCAGCAGGAGGAGCGGGCATGAGCGCACAGAAGCTGATTACCGATCACCTCGACCTCTGGACCGGCGCCGTCACCCACAAGAGCAGCAGGGGGCGCGGCAGCAACGGCAAGATCGAACTTACCGGCATCAAGAAGCTGCGCGAGCTGATCCTGGAGCTGGCCGTGCGCGGCAAGCTGGTCGACCAGAACCCCAGCGACGAGCCCGCCAGCGTGCTGCTGGAGCGCATCGCCGAAGAGAAGGCCCGGCTGGTCAAGGAAGGGAAGATCAAGAAGCCCCGGAAATTAGCGCCACTGTCAGGTATAGAAAAGCCTTATCAGCTGCCAAGTGGATGGCGCTGGGCTCAACTTGAAGAGCTTGGTCATGACTGGGGGCAACAGCAACCGAAACAACTTTTCAGCTATATAGACGTATCTGCAATTGACAACGTCAAGGGAAAGATAGGGAAGCCTGAGATAATCGAACCAGAAAACTCTCCCTCCCGAGCTAGGAAGAAGGTCAAGCCGGGCACTCTCATATATTCTACTATCCGACCCTATCTTCAAAACATTGCCGTCGTCGATGAGGAGATAGAGCCTGAACCGATTGCTAGTACAGCTTTTGCTATCATCAGCCCCTTGCGCGGAATTCCTGCGAGATTCTTATTGCACTACCTGAGAAGCCCAGTATTTGTCCGCTATGTGGAGTCGGTTCAGACAGGTATCGCCTATCCAGCCATTAACGACAAGCAATTCTTCTCAGGAATCTGCCCGGTCCCTCCGCTAACAGAACAACACCGAATCGTCGAAAAAGTCGACGAGCTAATGGCCCTCTGCGACCGACTGGAGCAGCAGGTCGGCGACCAGCTGGAGGCCCATGAGGTGCTGGTCGACACCCTTCTCGACGCCCTCACCCGCTCCGTCGATGCCGCCGAAGTGGCCGAAAACTGGGCCCGCATCGCCGAGCATTTCGATACCCTTTTCACCACCGAAGCCAGCATCGACAAGCTCAAGCAGACCATCCTTCAGTTGGCGGTGATGGGGCGGCTGGTGGAGCAGGATCCCAACGACGAACCCGCCAGTGTGCTGCTGGAACGTATCGCAGAGGAGAAGGCCCGGCTGATCAAAGAAGGGAAGATCAAGAAGCCTAAACCATTACCAGAAATAGCAGATAATGAAGAGCCCTTTCCTATCCCAAATGAATGGAGGTGGGTAAGGTTTGGAGAAATCACATTCAACAGAGACTCAGAGCGAATCCCGCTATCAGTAAACGAGCGCTCACGCCGAAAAGGAGAGTACGATTACTACGGAGCCTCTGGGATTATCGACAAAATTGATGACTTCCTGTTCGAAAAACCCTTACTTTTGATCGGTGAAGACGGGGCCAACCTCATTAACAGATCAACGCCCATTGCTTTTATTGCCAGAGGAAAATACTGGGTTAACAACCATGCACATGTCATAGACGGGATAAGTGAGGATTTTTTGAAATATCTTAGCCTTTACATCAACGCTATATCGCTTGAGCCTTATGTGACCGGCACTGCTCAGCCGAAAATGAACCAAGCAAAGATGAATAGCATTGTCGTTGGGCTTCCTCCTATACAAGAGCAACAGAGGCTTATCGAAAAATATGATGAGTTTATGGCCCTCTGCGACCAGCTTAAGACACGCCTAAGCGAGGCCGGCGAGACCCGCACTCACCTCGCCGAGGCGGTGGTGGAACAGGCGGTGTAGTAAGCACATTACTGCGGCAGTAAAAAAGGAGAGTAGATGGCCATCGAACAAGGGATCTGGAAGCTGGCGAATGGCACCGGCAAGCCTCCGCAGAAGCTGCGGCCCACTGGGCTTGCCGACGAGGGGCTGCTGGAAGAGCAGATCATGCAGGATGTCGCGATCCTCAACCGGGACTGGCTGCTGATCGGACTGGCCATCCATCGGTAACGACCGGACATCTTAGATCGGTAGCAAGCGGACAGTTCTAATCGGTGTTGACACTCGACGAGGCCTTCGAGGCCAAGTTCGGCATCCCGCTGGATAGCGTCACCCTCAACGAGAGCCACCAGCTGGTGGTGATCGCCAGCAGCGAGCTGCATCATCACCTATCTCAACGAACACGCCCAGCTTTCGATCAACGCCATGTTCTTCGCCGCCTTCGAGGACGGCGGCAACCGCTACCTCAGCCGTGCCTGGATGATCGACCCCGACGAACCGCCCCGCCCCACTACCCGCAAGGCAGGCAAGGAGCCCCGGAACGGCGAGTTCTACGCCTCCTTTGGCGGCGATCGCCCCTGGGAGCTGGCGCGCCATCATGGCTTTATTGCCGGCGGCGGTGCGGCCTGGTACTCCAAGACGCTCAACCTGCTCTCCGAAGGCGACCGGGTGTGGGTGAATATCCCAAGACCGGCTACGTCGGCGTGGCCGAGGTGGTCGGCGAGCGCTGCCGCGCCGATGAGTATCGCTTCGAGACCCCGGAAGGCCCCAGAACGCTGCTGGAGATGAAGCTTGGCGAGGACTACGCCCAGCTCAATCCCGAGAAGGACGATGACGAGGCGGAGTACCTGGTGCCGGTTCGGTGGCTACACACCGTCAGCCGCGACGAGGCCTTCAGCGAGGTCGGCCTATTCGGTAACCAGAACACCGTCTGCAAGCCAACCACACCCAAGTGGTCCCACACCGTGGAGAGACTGAGCAAGGAGTGGGGAATAAAGCACTCCTGAAATAGCGTTAGGACCTGGCTGTAAGGCCGTCAGCGTCAAGTACACTGAGTGTACTCACAGGTACACTCAGTGTACTTATCCCGTATGGGAGGGGCCCATGGAGTGGGAAATAGCTCACCAAAAGTACACTGAGTGTACTTTTGGTGAGCTAAAAGCATTTCTGTAGTCTTATCGGTTCGGGGTTCCTGAGCTGTACTCTTCGTCTAATTCAGTTTTTTAACCACATTGACCACTCGACGCCGAATCGCCTTATGAGAAAGTAGTTGTGCAAACCACACTCTGTGTGGCATCGCAGCTGGCGATGAGAAAAAAACAGACATCAAATACCGGCCGAAGGCCGCGACAACGCACAGTGCTATTCAGCCATCAAGAACTTGTAAATGGTTAATGTAAAACAACGCTGCACCAAATGCAGACAAGAAAAAACGTGTCCAAACCACGCGGCACTCCAACCAATAAAATATGAGATAAAACCAAGGATTGATAAAAAACACATTGAAATCAATGGCTTTGAATCGATCACAGTGAGCACTTCGGACAAAAACGGGAACCAAAACCCCGAGAACGGCGCAGCAGGCGCCAGCCCGGCATCATCCAGGCCATGTTCTGTCCGATTCCAACAGCTACGGCCGACCCGGCCACCAACGGCACTATTACCGCGTTGATCACGCGACACCCGCCCGGGCCACATCGGCTATCAGGTGAATAGTGGCGAAAACCGTGCACAGCAGCGGCACAAATGACGACCAGGGCCCCAGACTAGAGGGGTGAACACTGACTGCGACCACGGGCAGGTCGTCAGCGTGGGGGGTAGATCTGCCTGAACAGTCGCAGACCTAGCCACGCATAGCTGCATTCATACGATGAAATTACAGAGAGGAAAGTATGTCGGTACCTAGGGGTTACCTCGGATGGTCAGAAAAGAGGCGCAACTTTGGCTACGGCCGTCGCCTCGGGTACGCTGCGCTGTCGGCGTTGCATGACCATTATGGCCAAAATGACCATCACCAAACGAAACACACTCACCATGTGCGGTTTCAAAATTTCGCTAGGTGGATCAGAGAACATTATCAGATCAGAGACGCACGTGAAATTGAGAAGTCTCATATCCTTGAGTATGCGGAGCACCTACTGGAGTCGGTTCAAGACGTAAAATACAGCGTCGCGTATGCACAGAATCTGCTCTCGACAGTGAATATCGTGCTGCGTTGCCTGCGGCATGACCGCCGCCTCGTGGTTTCGCCATCACAATTGGTTGGGCGTCGTACTCACGTCAGGCAGACCGTTCCACAGGGGGAAAAAGAAATTGTCAAGGATGCCAGTGATGCGCTTCAAAAGGCCCACAACCCTCGCGCAGCGGCAATCCTACTACTCGCCAGGGCGTTCGGTATGCGCGTGCGAGAAGCGTCCCTGGCCAATCTGGAGAGATTGAAACGCGAGGCGTTAAAAAATGGCGAATGCCGGATACTAGAAGGGACCAAAGGAGGACGCCGGTGCAATGACAGAACAATTCCCATGGAAGAAGAGCAGTGGAATGCACTGAATTACGCTCTGCAAACTTCTCCTAAAAATAGTAACAACCTGCTAGAGGCTAATGAGTCTTTTATCGAATTCCGTCGAAAATTTGTCAACCCTGGTCGCCTTATACTTCAAGCATACGGCTTGATCTCTTACCAAGAAATGCGGGCAGCATTTGCTATAGAAACTTATGAAGAAGAAGCTGGCCATTTAGCACCTATCAAGTGCACGCCAACAAATCGCGAGGCACACCTTCGTGCACAGAAACTTACAGCTCGACGACTCGGCCACTATCGGGCAAATGTTTCACGTGCTTATATTGGATAGTCAGAAATATGAACCTAAAACCCATTTTCACCAGAATAAAATTTAACGAAATGAAACCTCCTCATCCTTCACGACACAGAAACAGGATAAACAGGATCACAAACGCTATCGAGGAACGTTTCCCCACCGCAAATCGTCCTGAGAAAATCAAGCTTAAACATGTTCACTGGATCCTTAACCACTGGCTCGATTCGCAGAATTACAAGCCATCAACACGCACAGACTACATAAACTCTCTTAGATTGATGATTGAAGCACTTGGCAGGAGGGAAAACTGGCTTGGGCCATTAAATATAAAGGCAAAAGGCCCCGGGGGTCGCCCCAGGGTCAGTCGTGTAGTGAAAAGCAAAAAGTATTTCAGGAAATGATAGATGGCACGCTACATGAAGCGAACATCATACAGCGTGCCAGGAAATCAGAACCAAACGTTTTCAACGGCAAGCGGGAAATTGATCTTCGAGCTATAGTAGCAGCAGAAATCCAACTGCTTCACATGCGCAATGGCTTCCTGCTGTTCGTTCCAGTCAGCGTCCCTAAGCAGGTCGATCACATCTGCCAACTCACCCAGCACGTCAGCAACCTCAGAAATCACCGACAGGTCACCGCTTTGAATGGCATCATGCAGCTCACGAATAGTCATCTTCGTAACTCCTTAGTTTTCCGCCTCACATGAGGCAAGATCAACATATCCTATGATCTTAGAGATGCAACTGGCTGATTATCTAATTTTTATGTGCCCAGAAGTCGATGACTCACGATTCGCGCACGCACCTAACCCCCTAACAAGAAAGTTATTTTATGCAACAACCCACCATCAAAAACCACTATCGGCTCCCGATCGGGGGAAAGCCTAACAGGAGATGCGATGTCTGCACCGGAATTTAAAATCGCAGAACATTCAACAAACATCTATACTGACGTAATATCCGCCAGATTAGAAAACATGACGATGAAGATTAATTACGAAACCAAGTCTAGTGACTACATCGTGCTGAATAAACTGGTTGATGAGCTGCACATCACGAAGGAAGAGTTCGCCGCGGCAGCCGGGCTCCGCTGTCACTCAATCATCCACAAACATCACTTTGAGTCCGCGTTTAATCAGCAGCGATTGTACCAAATCATCGAGATACTCAAGCACATCGAGCCCTGGGCAGGCAGCCTCGGAGCAGCCTGGTCTTGGTACCGCTCGTATCCCATCTTTCCCCTAGGCGGTCTCACCGCCGAAGAGCTGATCACACAAGGCCGAGCTAGTGACGTTCACGAGTACCTCTACCACATTGCCGAAGCCGGCTATGCGTAAGCCTGCTCGATAGCGTCACACCCCAATTTGGCAATACGACTCCGAAAGTGGCGAGAGAGTTGTTTAACCGAACACTTTTCCAGCCAGAAATTCCTCAGCGGTCGAACGATATCCATCGCCCTCTGAAACCCAACTGAGAATATCTGACAGTCTGTAGCGAACGGAGCGCCCCCGACGAACAAACTGAGGAGCTGGGCGCCCTAGCAAGATCCCGGTGCAGCGAGATTTCCGTGCAGTGGCTGGCGCTGCAGGAATCAGAAACGGAAACACCGATTTTTCAGGCAGCTCTATCAGAGCCGGATCGTATCCGGTTTTGAACAGCGCTAATGCGTTTGACAGTGAAGCATCCATGGCGACCCCCCCTTTGAACCAAGCCCTATCTTCGCCAAGGCTTCATTAAAGAGGGTTCGTCTAAACGCTTGGATTCCTCAATTTGCCATTCCGGTAACGGAAAATGCCTCCCACGCTCATACTATCCAGCTTGCTGACAGCTTTCCTCCACGAAATGAGTTCGTTTGGCAAACACCTCAACTGCATCCCGTGAATGGTCGGGGCGCAGGTGGGCGTAGTGCTCAATGGTCGTCTGAATATCCGTGTGCGCCATCAGCCTGGAAACGGTCAGCAGGTCAATGCCAGCCATGACAAGCTGCGATGCGAAATTGTGCCGCAGAGTGTACAACTGCAGGTCATCGGGTAGCCCAGCCAGCTTGCGAACAGTCGCCCACGGCTTCTGCATTGCAGTCCCGCTCATGCGCTTGCCGTTGCGCCCCGAGGGGAAGACGAGGCCGGCCTGAGGTTCGCTTTGCAGCCGGTGCCATGCTCTGAGCACATCCACAGCGGGTGTAGACAGGGGGAAGGTCGTCGGTTCAGGGCGGTAGTGGGCCGTTTTCTCGATGGTTTTGCGGATTGTGGCAAATGCCAGATTTACGTGCTCCCAACGTAAACCGAACAAGTCACCTGGGCGAAAGCCGGTGTAGTACATCGTCAGGATCCACGGCACGACGTGATCGACGTAGGTTACGTGATCGAGGTCGGGCAGATACGCCTTGCCATGAGCGCGACTGCTGCGCCGCTGTTGCCGCTTCTCGTCCTGGTACGCTTCGAGGCCGGCAAACAGTCCGCTCACCTCCTCTCGCTCCAGGTAACGGCGCCGCGACCCTTGCTCGGACAGTTCCTCTTCGCTCATGGCCGGTCGTTGCAGGTTGATACGTGCCAGAGGATTGGCCGGTATTACCTGGCGGTCGGCTGCGTGCGTCAACAGAGTCTTGAGTGCGCCGAGGTGGCGCTTACTGGTGCTGTACGCCTCACCCTTGGCCTCGCGCTCACCCTGCCAGCGCTCGATATCCGCCCGGGTGATCTCGCACATCGGCCGGTCAAGCCAGTTAGCGAAGGCATTGTGGATTCGCCGCAGGGTGGCCATGCCATCCTTCTTCCTGCGCTGGGTGACTGCATAGGGACCATCCAGGTAGGCTCGGATAGTCTGCTGCTGCTGACGCTCTTCTTCAGCTTTAGCACTCTCGATTTCGGCGCGAGGGTCTCCCCCTTGTGCAACGGTAGCCAACGCCGCTTTAGCATCCTTACGAGCCTGGGAAGCCGTCAGGGTGCCATAGCGGCCAAGGGTGAGAACTCTCTGACGCCCGGTCCTTGTACGGTAGTTGAGCCGGAACGTTAGACCGCGCTTGCTGGGTCGAACGTGAAAACCAGGTAGCTCGGTGTCGTAGACGTCCTCTGTAGGGGGGGGTGTTGACCAGCTCCTCCAACTGCTTGGTTGTCAGCTTCAGCTTGATCGTGCCTGCCATGCCGGCTCTCTTTTCCAGGTAGCAAATAGGTAGCAGACGGAGGATATAACGAGCCCAAACGAGCAACAAGTAACACAGCACAAAAACCTATTAAGCTTATGTTTTTGCTTCACATTTTATCTCCTATTGTTGCTGGCCGTTTCTCCTTAAATATGTATATTATGCCTTCGGGAGGCAGAGGTCGTAGGTTCGAATCCTGCTACTCCGACCAAGAACATCAGTAAAAACGGCCACTTAGCTCAATTGAGCGGTGGCCGTTTTGCGCTGCTGCCATTTACGGTGTTGCCAGGCGGTGTCACCGGCCGCTACTTCTGCCTCCCGAAGGCAGGGGTCTCGACTCCTCACGTCACGGTGATCACCCCGCAGCCGGCGATATGGCTGACCTTGTGGGAGACGCTGCCGAACATCATGCCGCGCACATTGCCGAGCCCGCGGCTGCCCATCACGATGACGTCGGCGTCGATCGTCTCCGCCTGCTTCTTGATCTGCTCGGCGGGATGCCCCTGGCTCACGCTCTCCTTCACGTCCAGGCCGTCGAGATCGATCAGGGAGCGCGCCTGATCGATCACCTTGCGAGCCTTGTCCCTCATCGCCTGCGCCATCTGCTCACGCTCCTCTTCGGAGAAGGGATCGGCGGAGCCGCCGACAAACAGCCCGACGCTGTCCGGTGGAGACCCCGTCACGGTCATCAAATGCAGCGTCGCCTTGCCGTCGCGCGCCAGGGCGGCGGCAACCCTCAGCGCCCTGATGGCGTGTTCGGAACCGTCGAGGGGAACCAGAATCTTGGCGTACATGGCATCACTCCTGCAGCGGCCGAGAGGGAAGGGGCGCGGTACGGCCCACTCCGTTACAGCATAGCCCTTCGGCAGGGCTTCGCCGCTCCATATCCGCCCTCCCCGGGCCTATGCCGGCGGTATACCGGCCGCGTCAGTCGTCGTCCCCGGCCGCATGTCGCCGGGAGTGCGCCTTGCGGGCCCGGTTGCGCCGATAGAGTCGCACCAGGGCAATCCCCAGCGCCACCACCACCATCGCCGCCAGGGTCCAGCCCTGCCAGGGGCGGGCGGCGTCGCCCATCACGGTCTCCAGGGTGATAATCAGGATAAAACCCAGCGCCTGGCTGGCGATGGCCAGGGCACGCAAGGTATCGAAGGCAGGCTTGGCCATGATGGCTCCCAGTGGCGGATGCTCCGGATAGGATCGGACCCCGCGGATGACAGCCCAGCCAACCGGCAGTAGGCTTGGCAGGATCCGGGATCGGCTGCACCACATTGTAACCTCTGGCTTTTCGTTCGCCGACCCTGCCCTCGAGGAGCCACGCCCCTAAGGAGTCGCCACCCCATGGATGCCATCGCCCTGGGTCCCGTCCTGCTCTCGCTGCCGCGCCTCTACGCCTTCGTGGCTGCCCTGCTGCTGCTGGGCGCCAGCGCCTGGCTGCTGGGCCTACCCCGGCGAACTCACTCACGCTGGTTCAATGGCCTGCTGCTGGCCTGGCTGATCGGCGCGCGGATCGGGCATGTGGCACTCCACCTTGACGCCTATGCCGCCGCCCCGCTGGATGCCCTCAAGTTGTGGCAGCCCGGCTACCACGGGCTCTGGGGTCTGATGGCCGGCCTGATCTGGACCGGCTGGACGCTGCGCGATCACCTGGGACGTCTGGTTGGCGCCATGGCGCTGCTGGTCGTGGTCTCGGCACTCTGGCTGGCCACCGTCACCCTGGCGCCCTTCGGTGGCGGCATGGCACTGCAACGACTGCCCGACCTCGCTCTGGAAAACCTCGAAGGCGAAACCGTCAATCTGCGTGAGCTCGAGGGCGAGCGCGTCGTGCTCAATCTATGGGCCACCTGGTGCCCGCCCTGCCTGCGCGAGATGCCGCTGCTGGCCGAGGCCAGCGCCCGGGACGACGTTACCGTGGTGGTGGCCAATCAGGGCGAGTCGCTGCTGCAGGTAGTGCGCTATCTCGACGATCAGGCGCTCGACTTTCGCTACCCACTGCTCGACCCGCATCAGGAGCTGATGGTGCTCAGCGAATCCCCCGGTCTGCCCACCACCCTGCTGTTCGACGCCCAAGGCCACGCCGTGGAGCAGCATGTCGGCGAGCTGACCCGTACCCAGCTAGACGCCTGGCTGGCACCGTCGCCCTAGCCCTTCACTACAGCCCTTCACCCCGGCCAGCCTCCACCGGGGCGGCCACCGTAAAGCTGCTACGCTGAGCCAAAGCGGCCAGGCGTCGTAGCCTTTCCACTCTCGTTCTTCAGGGAGCTTCTCCATGTACGCCCCCCAACAGTTTACGCTGACCGATCAGGTCGCCCTGGTCACCGGCGCCGGTGCCGGCATCGGCCGCGCCATCGCCGAAACCTTCGCTCGAGCCGGCGCCGCGGTGGTGGTCAGCGATCTGGATAGCGACTCGGCCGCCGCGGTAGCCGAGGCGATCGAGGCCGACGGCGGCCGGGCGACCGGCGTAGCCTGCGATGTCACCCGCGAGGAGGATCTCGCCGCGGTGGTGGCCGAGGCGGTGGACGCCTTCGGCAAGCTGACCCTGCTGGTGAGCAACGCCGGCGGCGGCGGCCCCAAGCCCTTCGACATGCCCATGGAGGACTTCCGCCGCGCCTTCGATCTGAACGTCTTCTCGCTGTTCCGCCTGGCCCAGCTGGCCGCGCCTGAAATGGAGAAGGTCGGCGGCGGCGCGATACTGGCCATCACCTCGATGTCGGCCGAGAACAAGAACAAGCGCATGGCCGCCTACGGCTCCTCCAAGGCGGCCACCAGCCACCTGGTGCGCAACATCGCCTTCGATCTCGGGCCGAAAAACATCCGGGTCAATGGCATCGCCCCGGGAGCCACCCGCACCGACGCGCTGAAATCGGTGCTCAACGACGAGGTCGAGCAGAGGATGCTCGCCCACACCCCGCTCAAGAGACTCGGCGAGCCAGAGGACATGGCCAACGCGGCGCTGTTTCTCTGTGCACCGGCCTCGAGCTGGATCAGCGGCCAGATCCTTACCGTCTCCGGCGGTGGCGTGCAGGAGCTGGACTAAGCTCAGGCCGCCACAGAGGCATGACATCATCGGCGGGTCGACTTCCATGGCCAGCGGCTGATGACCAGGAGACCGCTCGGAACCGCATAGGCGGCAAGGCCATACGAGGTACCCCATGAAACGGATACTGACCGCCACTCTGTCCACCACCATTGCCGCCACCCTGCTGCTGGCCGGCTCGGCGACCGCGCAGTCATCGACGGCCGACGAAGGCACCGGCTGGATGCAGGGTTTCCCGCCACCGGAGGAGCGCACCATCCGCTTCACCGACGACGACTACTTCGCCGGCGACAAGCTCAAGTGGACGGTCTGCCACTTCCGCGAGCTGATGCCCACCGCCGGTGTGGGCAAGGGGCGCGACGCCGCCCGCCCCCTGCCCTACGCCCTCGATCCGGACATCGACGAGGTGAGCTTCCAGCCCACCGACGGCGGCGCGCCGATGACCTGGGACGAGGCCTTCACGGTCAACCACACCGACGGCCTGCTGGTGTTGCACCGCGGCCGGGTGGTCTACGAGCGCTACGCCGGCTGCCTGGACGAGACCACCCTGCACGGCGTGATGTCGGTGACCAAGTCGCTCACCGGGCTGATCGGCGAGACGCTGGTGGCCGAGGGCACCCTGGACGAGCGCGCCCTGGTCGGCGAGCTGGTGCCGGAGCTCGCCGATAGCGCCTTCGGCGATGCCACCCTGCGCCAGGTGCTGGAGATGACCACCGCGCTGGACTACTCAGAGGACTACGCCGATCCCGAGGCCGACGTCTGGGCCTACGCCAGGGCCGGCAGCCCGCTGCCGCCGCCCCCGGGCTACGAGGGCCCGCGCAGCTACTTCGCCTTCCTCGAGACGGTGGACAAGGCCGGCGAGCACGGCGAGGCCTTCGGCTATCGCACCATCAACTCCGATGCGCTGGGCTGGATCATCGCCCGCGCCACCGGCCAGAGCGTCGCCGACTGGCTGGCCGAGCGTGTCTGGTCGCGACTGGGCGTCGAGCGGGAAGCCTTCTTCACGGTGGACTCCATCGGCACGCCATTCGCCGGCGGCGGTTTCAACGCCACCCTGCGCGACCTGGGTCGCCTGGGCCAGCTGATCCTCGACGAGGGCCGCCTCGCCGGCGAGCAGCTGCTGCCCGCCGCGGCCATCGCACGCCTGCGCGAGGGCGGCGACAGGGCGGCCTTCGCCAAGGCCGGCTACGCGGGCCTCGATGGCTGGAGCTATCGCGGGATGTGGTGGATCAGCCACGACGACCACGGCGCCTTCGCCGCCCGGGGCGTGCACGGCCAGACGCTCTGGATCGACCCCGCCGCCGAGATGGTCATCGTGCGCCTGGCCTCCCACCCGGTGGCCGCCAACGCCGCCAACGATCCGACCTCGCTGCCGGCCTACCGGGCGCTGGCCGACTACCTGATGGCACAGAATCCGGCCCGCTGATCGAGCGCCGGGCGCTCGTATCGGCCCTGAGCCGCGACGAGCGCTCTTGACCTAGCACCACCTGGGACGCCTTACCGCGGGGAAACGACACCGGCCTTGTCGATCGCCGACCGCTCCTCGACCCGTCCAATCCTCAGGCCATGCTTGCGGAGCTTGCGCACCACGCTCGGCTGACTGATGCCCAGGCGTCTGGCGATGGCATAGGTCGAGTCCAGCTCGCCGCACAGTCTCTCCAGGATGTCGCGCTCGGTGCGCGCCAGGGCCGACGCCAGCGACTCGTCCTCCCCCAACGCCGGGGCAGGCTCGGCCGCCACCGGCCGGGGGCTCGATTCGGCCAGTTCCGCATCGCTCGGTTCCGCCATCGGACGCGGGAGCTCACCCAGCTCCTGGTGTCGAATGACATCGCCCTCCGCCGATAGCCAGGCGCGCTCCAGGACATTCTCCAGCTCGCGCACATTGCCGGGCCACTCCCAGCCCATCAGCGACTGCCACACGTTGTGCGCCAGCATCTTGTCGCGCCCGTAGCGGCGATTGAGGCGCTCGAGCTGACGCTCGACAAGCCCCGGAATATCCTCACGACGCTCGCGCAGGGGCGGCAGGGTGACCGGGATCACGTTCAGGCGATAGTAGAGATCGAGCCGAAACAGCCCCTCCTCCACCCGCGCCGAGAGATCCTGATTGGTGGCCACCACCAGGCGATAATCCACGCGCCTCGGCGCGCTGTCGCCGAGCCGAGTGATGAAGCCATCCTGGATGGTCTTGAGCAGCTTGGTCTGCACCGACAGGGGCAGCTCGCCGATCTCATCGAGAAACAGGGTGCCGCCCTCGGCCTGCTCGATCAGCCCCATCCGCCCACCGGGGGCGGCGCCGGAGAAGGCGCCGGGGCGATAGCCGAACATCTCCGACTCGAACAGGCTCTCGGGAATGGCGGCACAGTTGACGTCGATGAAGGGTCCCTCGCAACGCGAGCTCCAGCGGTGAAGCTGGCGGGCGAAGGCTGTCTTGCCCACCCCGGACTCCCCCAGCATCAGCACGGTGGCATCGGTAGGGGCGACCCGGCGCAGCAGCAGGGCCACCTCACGCATCAATTGGCTTTTCACCTCGAGCTCATCCAGTTCCGCCTCCAGCGCCTCGGCGTCGGTCTCCAGCGAATGCCCCCGCCGAAGGTGCTCACTGAAGCGGCGCTGCAGCAGCGCATACTCCTGTTGCAGCAGCTGCAGATCGGTCATGTCCATTGAGCGGCTCACCACCGCCACCAGACGCTCGTCCTGAAACACGGGGTGCGCCTGGGCGATGACCCGCCGCCCGGTGCCGGTACGCTGCTCCAGCTGCACCGGCCTGCCCGTTCGGATAACCTCCAGGCTAACCGAGGGCGTCAGCACGCCGTCGGCCTCCAGCCGCTGAACGCTGGTGGCACAGAGGGCCTCACGGGACATGCCATAGACCGCCGCCGCCCCGGGACTGACATCCCGGATACGGCCATCGGGCGCGACGATAAAGAAGTGATCGTGGGCAGTGTCGATGATGGTCTTGAGGATCAGGGCATCATGCTCGGACATCGGTGATTCATTCCTGGATCGCGATGCATTATTGTATCACGCCACTCCGACCCACCGATCCAGAGTTGAATCACCCTCACCTCCCTCACGTACTCGGGCCATATCATCCCGCCTCATTTTTTAATCTTTGGTCTAACGAAATCGTCGTTGGCACACATCCTGCTTTTTCAGGGGTATCGCACCGGCCTTACCTCGGCCAGGCATATCAATCAGCGTCACAGGAGCCCTGCATGAGCGACTTCAACCAGCCCCTCGGCGGCAACGACATGCCGCGTTTCGGCGGCCCCGCCACCATGATGCGCCTGCCCACCCAGGAGAGTGCTGCCGGCCTCGATGCCGCCTTTATCGGCATCCCGATGGACATCGGCACCTCCAATCGGCCCGGAACCCGCCTGGGGCCGCGACAGATTCGCGATGAGTCTCGCATGCTGCGGCCCTACAACATGGCCACTCGTGCGGCCCCCTTCGACAGCCTGCAGGTGGCGGATATCGGCGACGTGCCGATCAACACCTTCAATCTGCCGAAGAACCTGGACATCATCAGCCGGTTCTACGACGACGTCCTGGCTCATGACTGTGTTCCGCTGACCCTGGGCGGCGACCACACCCTGACCTGGCCGATCCTGCGCGCCATCGCAAGGAAGCATGGCCCGGTCGGCCTGATCCATATCGATGCCCACGCCGACGTCAACGAGCACATGTTCGGTGAGGAGGTCGCCCACGGCTGCCCCTTCCGTCGCGCCCAGGAAGAGGGCCTGCTGGATGCCAACCGCGTGGTGCAGATCGGTCTGCGCGGCACCGGCTATGCCGCCGAGGACTTCGACTGGTGTCGTCAGCAGGGCTTCCGCGTCGTCCAGGCCGAACAGTGCTGGCACAAGTCGCTGGAGCCGCTGATGGCCGAGGTGCGCGAGCAGATGGGCGACGGCCCGGTGTATATCTCCTTCGACATCGATGGCCTCGATCCTTCCGTGGCACCCGGTACCGGCACCGTGGAGATGGGCGGCCTGACCTCCGCCCAGGGCCTGGAGATCGTGCGTGGCGCCCAGGGACTCAACATCGTCGGCGGCGACCTGGTCGAGGTGGCGCCGCCTTACGACCCGAGCGGCAATACCGCCCTGATGGGCGCCACGCTGCTTTACGAGATGCTGTGTGTCCTGCCCGGCGTCAAACGTCGCGACTGATTCACCCCGGAGCCAGGGAGCGGCCCCGACAACCGCCTGATGGCGCCCCGCAGCGGGCGCCCACCATTACAACATCAATGAGTAATCGCCCCATGTCCTCCCATCTGCATTCCGCCGACAAGATCACGACCGAAGGGGGCAAGCTGAGCACCCACGGTCTGATCAAGTTCCTCGTCCCCTCGTTGATCGGCATCCTGCTGTTCCTGGTGCCCTTCTCGGTGGGTGACACCATCAACATCGGCATGGGCCTGGCCGCCGACTGGCTCAAGGCCACTCTCGGCGACGCCCTGCCCGCCATCGCCACCGTGGTGCTCTGCCTCTCCATCCTGCTGACCCTGGTGGTCAAGCTGACACGGCCCGGCTGGGCCCGCCAGGGCGCGATGAAGGAGCTCTTCGACATCTCGCCGCTATGGGTGGTGATGCGCGCCCTCGGCGCTGCGTTCGCGCTGATGACCTACTTCCAGGTCGGCCCCCAGATGATCACCGCCTCCTTCACCGGTGGGGTGATGCTCAACGATCTGGCGCCGGTCCTGCTGACCTTCTTCTTCTTCGCCGCCATCCTGCTGCCCTTCCTGGTCGATTTCGGCTTCATGGAGTTTATCGGCTCCATGGTGCGTACCCCCTTCCGCAGGATCTTCGGCCTGCCCGGGCGCAGCGCCATCGACGCGACCGCCTCCTGGATGGGTTCGGGTACCGTGGGCGTGCTGATCACCACCCAGCAGTACGAGCAGGGCTTCTATAACGCCCGCGAGGCCTCGGCCGTTGCCACCAACTTCTCCATCGTCTCCATCGCCTTCGCCCTGCTGGTGACCAGCTTCATCGGCATCAACCATCTGTTCATCCCCTTCTACCTGACCGTGGTGGTGGCCGGCCTGGTGGCTGCCGTGATCGTGCCTCGCCTGCCACCCCTGTCACGCAAGTCCAACGACTACTATGAGCCGGTCGGCTGCCAGATCCAGGAGGAGAACACCGGCGACCAGAGCCTGCTGCGCTACAGCCTGGGCATCGCCGTGGCTCGCGCCGAGAAGGCTCCGGGTCCGCTGAAGCTGGTCCGCCTGGCCCTGTTCAACGTCGCCGACATCTTCTTCGGCCTGTTGCCGCTGGTCATCGCCATCGGTACCGTGGCGCTGGTGCTGGCCGAGTTCACGCCGCTGTTTACCTGGCTCTCCATGCCGATGGTGCCGGTACTCGAGTGGATGGGCCTGCCCGAAGCCGAGGCCGCCGCACCGGCCACCCTGGTGGGCTTCGCCGACATGTTCCTGCCGGCGGTGCTGGCCAGCGACATCGAGAGCGAGCTCACCCGCTTCGTTATCGCCTGCCTGTCGCTGACCCAGCTGATCTACATGTCCGAGATCGGCGCCCTGCTACTGAAGTCCCGCATTCCCCTCAAGCTGTGGGAACTGGTGGTGATCTTCCTGCTGCGTACCGCCATCACGCTGCCCATCATCGTGATCATGGCCCACTGGCTGGTGGGGTAAAGGGACCCCCTGCCCCCGAGCCCACCATGCCCCTGAGGAGAGAGATATCCATGACCTGCGCCGAACTGCTGATCCGCCTGCTGCGCGACGCCTACGACGTGGACACCGTGTTCGGGATTCCGGGCGTCCATACCATCGAGCTCTACCGCGGCCTCGAAGGCGGCGGCGAGCATGACCACCAGGGCAGCGGCATTCGCCATGTGACGCCACGCCATGAGCAGGGTGCCGGCTTCATGGCGGACGGCTACGCTCGCGCCACGGGCAAGCCCGGTGTCTGCTTCATCATCACCGGCCCCGGGATGACCAATATCGCCACCGCCATGGGCCAGGCCCTGGCGGACTCGATACCGATGCTGGTGATCTCCAGCGTCAATCGCCGTGACACCCTGGGTCGTGGCCAGGGGCGCCTGCACGAGCTACCGGGGCAGCGCGAGCTGATGGCCGGGGTCTCTCGCTTCAGCCACACCCTGCTCGACCCGGAGGGTCTCGGAGAAGTCCTGGCCCGTGCCTTTGCGGTGTTCGACGGTGCCCGCCCGGGGCCCGTGCATATCGAGATCCCCATCGATCTGTTCGATGCCCCGGTCAGCGCCCCACGCCACCTTCGCCGCAGCGTGCTGAGCAAGGCCGCCCCGGACCCGCACGCCCTCGAGCAGGCCCGGAGCTGGCTCAGCGAGGCCGAGCGCCCCCTGGTGCTGCTGGGGGGTGGCTGCGTCGGCGCCCCCCAGGCGGCCCGCCGTCTGGTCGAGCTGCTCGATGCCCCCACCGTCACCACCATCAACGCCAAGGGGCTGCTCGGCCGCGACCATCCGCTGGATCTGGGCGCCAACGCCTCGCTGCCGGCGGTGCGCCAGCTGGCGCGTGAGGCCGATGTGGTGCTGGCCATCGGCACCGAGATTGGCGAGACCGACTACGATGTGGTGTTCGACGATGGCTTCGAGCTCGGCGGCCGGCTGATCCGCATCGACCTGGACCCCGAACAGCTGGCGCGCAACCAGCACGCCGATCTGGCGCTGGTGGCCGACGCCGCCTCGAGCATCGAGGCGCTGGCGACGAGCTGCGAGCGGGCGCTGGCCGGCCGCCCCCTGGCACGGGATGGGAGGAATCGTACCCGCGCCGCCCTCGAGTCCCTGGCACTGGCCGAGGACCCGGCCTTCCGCGCTTATGTTCCGCTGTTCGACACGCTGCGCGAGTGTCTGCCTGAAGCGATCCTGGTGGGTGACTCCTGCGCCACCACCTACGCGGCCAACCATCTGGTGAGCCAGGACGCCCCGCGGCGTTTCTTCAACGCCTCCACCGGCTACGGCACGCTGGGTTACGGCCTGCCCGCCGCCATGGGGGCGAGCCTCGGCCAGCCCGAACTGCCGGTGGTCGCCCTGGTCGGCGACGGCGGCGTGATGTTCACCCTCACCGAGCTGGCCTGTGCGGTGGAGGAGGGCCTGCCGATCATCGTGCTGCTGTGGCACAACCAGGGCTATGAGGAGATCCGCCGCTTCATGGACAATGCCGGGGTCACTCGCCTCGGGGTCGATATCCAGGCGCCGGACTTCCAGACCCTGGCCGCCGGCTTCGGCTGCGCGGCGAGCCGGGTCGGCAATCCCGCGGGCCTGGCACGCGCCATCGCGCACCGTCCCCAGGATGGCCCGATGTTGATCGAGATCGACGCCGCGGCCTGGTCCGAGGCCGTTGCCTGACCGCCTCACCCTCCAGCATGGTGCCGAGACAACCGGGAGCCTTTGCATGCAACAACTGATTCAGCAGTTCATCGACAACCAATGGGTCGAGAGCCGGGGCCAGCGCCGCCTGTCGGTGATGGACCCCTATCGCCAGACCCAGATCGCCGAGCTTACCGCCGGCGACAGCGCCGATGTGGACGGCGCCGTGCAGGCCGCACGTGCGGCCCTGCCCGGCTGGCAGGCGCAGGGTGGCGTCCGCCGCGGGGCCTACCTCGCGGCCTTCGCCGACGCCCTGGAGGCCCGCCGGGAACGCCTGGTGCGGTGCTCGTCGACCAACAACGGCAAGGCGCTGGCCGAGGCCGCCATCGATCTGGACGATGCCATCGCCTGCTACCGCTACTACGCCGGCCAGGCGAAGGCACTCGAGCAGCGACAGGGGCGCCGGATCGAGCACGGCATGGCGGGCATCGAGGCGCGGGTCTTCGAGGACCCCGCCGGGGTGGTCGGCCTGATCACTCCCTGGAACTTCCCGCTGGTCACCAGTGCCTGGAAGATTGCCCCGGCACTGGCCGCCGGCTGTACGGTGGTCTTCAAGCCCTCCGAGGTCACCCCGCTACCGGAGGCCGTGCTCGCCGAGATCGCCCTGGAGGTCGGCCTGCCCGCCGGGGTGCTGAACCTGCTCAATGGTGACGGCGACGGCATCGGTGCGCCGCTGTCCGCCCATCCGGGTGTGGACAAGCTGTCGTTCACCGGCAGCAACGCGGTGGGCGAGAAGGTCATGCAGGCCGCCGCCAACGGCGTGCGCGGCGTATCGCTGGAGCTCGGTGGCAAGTCACCGATCCTGGTGCTCGATGACGCCGAGGTAGAGAGCGCCGCCGACTGGGTGATGGCCGGCATCTACTTCAACTCCGGGCAGATCTGCTCGGCCACCTCCCGGCTGCTCGTCCACGAGTCGCTGGCGGAGCCGCTCTACCAGGCGCTGGCCGAGCGCATCGATGCGCTGACCCTGGGGGATCCTCTGGTCGAGGGCACCGACATGGGGCCGATGACCAGTGCCCGCCAGCGCGAGGCGGTGGAGCGCTACCTCGAGGTCGCCAGGGCCGAAGGGCTGGTGGCGGTCCGCGACGGCCGCCATCGCGACCTGCCCGACCAAGGTGAGTTCGTCGCCCCGACGCTCTATCGCGACGTGCCGACCAGCAGCCGTCTGTGGCGGGAAGAGATCTTCGGCCCGGTGCTGTGTGCCCGCAGCGTGGCCAGCGAGGCCGAGGCGATCGAGCAGGCCAACGACTCGCCCTTCGGGCTCGCCGCCACGGTCATCTCGGGAGACAACGAGCGTGCCCGCCGGGTGGGGCGTGCCCTGCGCGCCGGCAGCATCTGGTTCAACAGTGAGCAGCTGGTGATGCCCGAAGCCAGCTGGGGCGGCTTCGGGATCAGCGGCATCGGTCGAGAGCTAGGCCCCTGGGGGCTGGCCGGCTACCTGGAGGTCAAGCACCTGATCGGCCCCCAGGGCTGAGGCCCACGCCGATACCCTTGTCGATACCCTCGCCGATACCAGCGACGCCCCGGCCCAGCGGTCGGGGCGTTCGCGTCTAGGGCCAGCGGGCCCTCCCATCAAGGCGCCGGCGTCGGGCCTGGCAGCGGCTCTGGCCTCAAGGGCAGCGTGCGAGGCTTAAGCCGCGTCGAGCTTTGCTGTAAGATACCGCGCCTTTGTCCAGGTCGCCCCTTCCCTGCGGCCGTGAGCGCACCCTGTTACAGCATCCTCGAGGCATCATGAGCGACTTCACCCCCGGTCAGCGTTGGATCAGCGACGGCGAGGCCGAACTCGGCCTAGGCACCATCCTCAACTGTGACCCGCGCAGCGTGACCGTGCTGTTCGGCGCCAGCCAGGAAACCCGCACCTACAGCAGCCGCCAGGCCCCGCTGACGCGCGTGGCCTTCGGCAGCGGCGACCGCATCCGCGCCGCCGAAGGCTGGACGCTGACCGTCGATGACACCAAGGAGGTCGGCGGCCTGATCGTCTATATCGGCGAGGACGAACAGGGTGAACTCACCGAGCTTTCCGAGGCGCGCCTGGCCGACAGCATGCAGTTCGATCAGGCCCGCGACCGCCTGCTTACCGGCCAGGTCAACCGCAACGACTGGTTCGACCTGCGCTTTCGCACCCTGCACCACTACCACCGCGTGGAG
The DNA here is from genome assembly GCF_031846005.1 of Halomonas sp. LES1. Lineage (NCBI taxonomy): Bacteria > Pseudomonadati > Pseudomonadota > Gammaproteobacteria > Oceanospirillales > Halomonadaceae > Halomonas > Halomonas sp. LES1. The sequence continues at coordinate 53,451 of NZ_JAVRGC010000009.1, read as the reverse complement.
CAGAACCCGGCGCTGGGCCTCTCCGGTCCGCGCATCGACCTGATCCCCCACCAGCTCTATATCGCCGACGAGGTTTCCCGGCGTCACGCCCCGCGGGTGCTGCTGGCCGACGAGGTGGGCCTGGGCAAGACCATCGAGGCGGGACTGATCCTGCACCGCCTGCTGCTCACCGGCCGCGCCGAGCGCGCCCTGATCCTGGTCCCGGACAGCCTGACCCATCAGTGGCTGGTAGAGCTGCTGCGTCGCTTCGCCCTCGAGGTGACCCTGCTCGACGAGCAGCAGAGCCAGGCCCATGGCGACACCAACCCCTTCGAGGCCGGCCAGCTGATCCTGGCCAGCCAGGACTGGCTGTTCGCCAATCCTCACCGCCAGGCTCAGGCCCAGGCCTGCACCTGGGACCTGCTGATCGTCGACGAGGCCCATCACCTCGACTGGAGCGCGGAGCAGGTCGGCACCGGCTACGCCTGCGTGGAACAGCTGGCCGCCGAGAGCGAGTGCCTGCTGCTGCTGACCGCCACCCCGGAGCAGATGGGCATCGAGAGCCACTTCGCCCGCCTGCGCCTGCTCGACCCAGGCCGCTATCACAGCCTGGCGGCCTTCCGCGAGGAGGAGACCCACTATGTGGCGGTGGCCGAGGCGATCGACGCCCTGGAGCGCCTGCCCGGCGGCGACGAGGAGCGCGAGCGGGTCGCCGCGGTGATCGACGAACCCGACAGCCTGGCGCTGCTTGCCACCCTGGCCAACCCCGAGGCCGACGCCACCCAGCGCGATGCCGCTCGCGACCAGCTCCGCGACCAGCTGCTCGACCGTCACGGCACCGGCCGGGTGATGTTTCGCAACAGCCGGCGCCACGTGGGGGGCTTCCCCGAGCGCCGTCTGCATGTGACGGAGCTTGCCCCCCCGGCCGCCTATCGACGCGTGCTGCGCAAGCTGGGCCGCGACGAGGAGTACCTCGACGACCTGCTGATCGAGACCGGTCTCGATCACCCCGAGGTGCTGATCTACCTGGACGCCATGTACCGCGCCCTCTCCGACGATCCGCTCAACGGCGAGCCCTGGTGGCAGATCGACCCGCGGGTCAACTGGCTGCTGGAGCGCCTGGCCGATGACGGCGAAGGCGGACTGGCCGGTGACAAGGTGCTGGTGATTGCCCACGAGCGGGAGACCGCCGAGGGCCTGGCAGAGGCCCTGCGCGTGCTGGGTGGCTACCATGCCCCGGTGTTCCACGAGGGACTCTCGCTGGTGGAGCGCGACCGCGCCGCCGCCGCCTTCGCCGACGAGGAGGAGGGCTGCCAGGTGCTGGTGTGCTCCGAGATCGGCTCCGAGGGGCGCAACTTCCAGTTCTGCCGCCACCTGGTGATGTTCGACCTGCCGCTGCATCCCGACCAGCTGGAGCAGCGCATCGGCCGCCTGGACCGTATCGGCCAGCGCCACGCCATCGAGATTCACGTGCCGGTCTTCGAGGCCAGTCCCGGCGAGAAGCTGCTGCGCTGGTACCGCGACGGCATGGACGCCTTCAGCGCGCCCCACGGCATCGGCAGCGAGATCTTCGATGCCTTCGGCGATCCCCTGGCCGATGCCCTGCTCGACGACGAGTCCCTTGAGGAGGTCATCGAGGAGACCCGGGCGCTGTTCGAGAGCCGCCTGGCCGAGCGCGATGCCGGCCGCAACCGCCTGCTGGAGCTCAACGCCTGCCGGCACGAGCGTGCCGAGGCGGTGGCCGCGGCGATCGGCGAGCTGGATGAGGACCGCGCCCTGCGCCGCTACCTGGACCTTGCCCTGGATATCTTCGGCGTCGACAGCCAGGACCTGGGCGGTGATATCCAGCATCTGGTGGCCGGCCCGCAGATGCTCGATGGCCTGCCGGGGCTGGCCAAGGGCGAGGAGGGCTTCTCCGCGACCCTCTCGCGCTCGCGGGCGCTGGCCCGTGACGATGTCCAGCGACTCTCCTGGGAGCATCCGGTGGTACGCGAGATGATGGGGCGCATCCTCGACGGCAGCATGGGCAATACCGCGCTGGCGCTGCTCCGGCATCCCTCGCTGCCCCCCGGGCGGGTGATGGTGGAGCTGATCTATCGCACCCACTGCCCGGCCCCCAGGAAGCTGCATCTCAACCGCTTCCTGCCGCCCACCGCGGTGCGCGTGCTGCTGGATGAGTCCGGGGCCAACCTGACCGACAAGATCTCCTTCACCGGGCTCTCGAAGAACCTGCAGAAGGTCAAGAAGGCGATGGCTCGGGACCTGATCCGCAGCCGCCTCGAGGTGCTGCGCGGTCTGCTCGACCGTGGCGAGGGGGAAGCGGCTCGCGAGCTGCCCTCCATCGTCGAGGCCGCCCAGGGTCGCATGCGCGAGGAGCTTGACGGGGAGCTGGCGCGGCTGACCGCCCTGGCGCGGCGCAACCCGGCGGTGCGCGAGGAGGAGCTGGCCGCACTACGCGACGAGCGCGCCGCCCTGGACGAGGCCATCGAGGGGGCGCGGCTGCGCCTGGACGCGGTGCGAGTCATCGTGACGGTGGGGGAAGAAACCCGCTAGGCCAGGATATCGGCCAGTGCCTCCTCCAGCGTCTCGAATCGGAACTCGAAGCCGGCCTCGAGGAGCCGCGCCGGGCGCATATCGGCGCCGGTCAGCAGCAGTCTCGCCATCTCGCCGAAGGCGGTCTGAAGCACGACGGCGGGCACCGGGAAGATCGCCGGGCGCTTCAGCTCGCCGGCCAGGGCGCGGGTAAACTCGGCGTTGGTGACCGGATGCGGGGCGCTGCCGTTGAAGGCTCCCGCCAGCTCGTCGCGCTCGAGCAGGAAGAGAATGGCGCGCACCAGATCCTCGCGGTGGATCCAGGGCATGTACTGTCTGCCGCTGCCGAAGCGCCCTCCCAGCCCCAGCTTGAAGGGGGGCAGCATCTTCGCCAGGCTGCCACCTCCCTGGTCCAGCACCAGGCCGGTACGCAGCAGGGCGACCCGCACACCAAACGCCTCGGCCTCGAGGGCGGCCTCCTCCCAGCGGCGACAGAGACGGTGGGCGAACTCATCGTGGGGTGGGGTCTCCTCGGTCACCTCACGGTCGCCCTGATCGCCGTAATAGCCCATCGCCGAACCGGACACCATGACGCGAGGCACCCGGGTGCCGGTCTGCTGCAGCTGCTCGCAGAGCCCCACCAGCTCACGGGTGGCGTTGAGGCGCGAGTCGATCAGCTTCTCCTTCTGGTCGTGACTCCAGCGCCTGGCGGCGATCGGCTCGCCCGCCAGGTTGACCAGGGCGTCGGGCGGGGCATCGACGAAGTCCAGCGCCGAGCGTCGCACATCCACCGCCTCGGGCAACCGCGAGTGCGCCGCGGCGGGATCTCGCGAGACCACCTGCACCCGATACCCCGCCTCGACCAGCCGCTGGCACAGGCGCTGGCCCACGAAACCGCTTCCTCCGGTAATCAGCACTCGCATCCGGACCTCCTGGTAAACCGTGGTGAGTTATACAGCTGTTGTACACTTCTGCTAGTCTAGCGGAAAACCATCCTGCGAGGGTGTCATGACTCAGCTCCGGTCCCTTATCGCCAGCGCCGTATGGCAACGCCCCGACAGAGGATCCCCCGTAACATGAACGAGCCGACCCAGCACGGCGACGACACCCCGCTCTATCCGATTCGCGAGGTGTCGCGCCTCACCGGCGTCAACTCCGTGACCCTGCGCGCCTGGGAGCGTCGCTATGCGCTGATCAAGCCGCGCCGCACTCCCAAGGGGCATCGTCTCTATGCCCGTGAGGATATCGAGCGGGTCGAGCAGATCCTGCGCTGGCTCAACCGTGGCGTACCGGTGAGCCAGGTGCGCGAGCTGCTCGACCGTCCCACCAGCGACGAGCCCGATGCCCCGCCCCCCGCCCCGGGCGACTGGCCCGCCCAGCGCCGCCGGCTGATCGAGGCCGTGGAGGCGATGGATCTCTCGCGCCTGGAGAGCCTCTACAACCAGTCACTGGCACTCTACCCGGTGGCCACCTGTGTCGCCGGGCTGTGGGCGCCGACGCTGCACGAACTGGAGGAGCGCTGGGGTGACGAGCGCCTGGGCCATGCACTCCAGCGCCGCACCCTGGAGTCCTTCCTGCGCTCGCGCATCGGCATGCGGCTCTACCACACCAACGCCCAGGCCACGGGGCCAACCCTGCTGGCCATGCCACTGCCCGACGATCCCGGCACCCTGTGGCTGCTGCTCGCCGCCCTGCTGGCCGGCGACCGAGGCCTGAGTGTCATGCTGCTTGATGCCGCTCCCCCCCTGGGCGAGCTGCCCCTGGCGGTGGAGCGCCTGAGCGCCAGCGGTGTGCTGCTGGCCGGCAGCCATGCCGGACGCACCGACCTCATTCGCCGCCAGCTGCCGCGCCTGGCAGAACAGCTCGAGGTCCCGCTGGGGCTGTGCGGGCCGGTGGCACGCATCCGCCAGTCCGAACTCGACGACAGCGGCGTGGCGGCACTGGGTGACGACCTCATCGCGGCGATCACACGCCTGCAGTCCCTGCTGCCCACCACCTGATGGAGCCGATATGTCCCCGACCCTGATGTGGTTTCGCAGCGACCTGCGTATCCATGACAACCGAGCCCTGGCCGCCGCCGCACACCGCGGCCCGGTGATCGCCGTCTACCTGCGCGCCCTGCCCCACTGGCAACGCCACGGCCATGGCGCCAACCAGCTCGACTTCCGCGCCCGCGGCGTGGCGGCCCTCGAGACGGCGCTGCGCGGCCTGGGCATCCCGATGCTGCATCGCGATATCGACGACTTCGGCGAGGCCCCGGAAACGCTGCTGACCATCGCCCGCGAAACCGGCGCCGGCAGAGTGCACTTCAATCGCGAGTACCCGGTGGACGAGCTCGCCAGGGACGCCGCGGTGATCGAGGCCTTCCAGGCGGCAGGCCTCGAGGCACGAGGCCACCACGATGCCGTGGCCTTCGCCCCGGGAGAGCTGCTCACCGGCAAGGGCGACTACTACGGGGTCTTCACCCCCTTCGCACGGGCCTGGCACCGTCAGCTGAGCGCGGAGCGCCTGGCGCTGGCAGACACCCCCCCCCCCCAGGCATCCATCGGTATCGAGAGCGACCCGCTGCCCGCCCTTCCGGCATTGGCGGACACCCCCATCGATGGCCGCCAGTGGCCCGCCGGTGAGGAGGCCGCCGCGGACCGTCTGGAGCGTTTCCTGCGCTTCCGTGCTCGCCACTACGCCAACCAGCGCGACTTCCCGGCGATCCGCGGCACCAGCGAGCTCTCGCCCTACCTGGCACTGGGCATAATCTCCTGGCGTCAATGTCTGCAGGCGGTGCTCGCCGAGAATGACGGCAGCCTGGCCGAAGGCGATGCGGGCCTGACCGCCTGGGTCAATGAGCTGGTGTGGCGCGAGTTCTATCGTCATGTGGCGGTGGGCTTTCCCCGCGTATGTCGGCATCGCGCCTTCCAGCGCCATACCGAGGGGCTCGCCTGGCGCGATGACGACGCAGGCTTCCGCGCCTGGTGCGAGGGCCGCACCGGCTACCCCATCGTCGATGCCGCCATGCGCCAGCTGGTCGCCACCGGCTGGATGCACAACCGCCTGCGCATGGTCACCGCCATGTTCCTGAGCAAGCACCTGCTGATCGACTGGCGCCGAGGCGAGGACTTCTTCCTGCGCCACCTGGTGGATGGCGAGTTCTGCGCCAACAACGGCGGCTGGCAGTGGGCCGCCTCCACCGGCACCGATGCGGCTCCCTACTTCCGCATCTTCAACCCCACCACCCAGTCCACGCGCTTCGACCCCGATGGCACCTTCCTGGCCGAGTGGCTGCCGGAGCTGGCCGAACTGCCCGTCAAGGCCCGCCATGCGCCTCCCCGGGATCTGCTCGGCGGCAGCGACTATCCTCCCCCCATCGTCGACCACAAGGCGGCGCGGCTGCGTGCACTGGAGGCCTTCAAGGCACTCAAGGCCGACTGAACCAAGGAGCGCCCGATGTCAGCCGACCCTCAGCTGGAGGCCTTCTGCGCCTTCTTTAAAAATCTAGACAAGAGCTGTACAAAAAAGGTGGACGAGTTCTATACTCAGGACATCATCTTTCACGACCCGCTCCACCATATCGAGGGTATAGAGGCACTCGAGCGCTACTTCTCGGCCTTGTACAGAAATGTCACCAAATGCCGATTTCGCTTTCACAGTCGGCAGCGCCTGGGCCGGGAGGCCTTCGTCACCTGGACCATGCACCTGGTGCACCCCCGCCTGGAGAGCGGCCGCGAGATCACGGTGGAAGGATGCTCCCACCTCGCCTTCGCGGAAGATGACAGCGGACGGATCGCCCACCATCGCGACTACTTCGATGCCGGTGAGCTGCTCTATGAACGGCTCCCCCTGCTGGGCGGTGCCATCCGACTGATCAAGCGCCAGCTCGACGCCTGAGGACAACGACCCCGGGCATGGCAACCACCCCCGGAGGCCCCATGTCCGACTCCCAGCGCATCTGGCTCACCGGCGCCAGCTCGGGTATCGGCCGCGCCCTGACCGAACGCCTGCTGGCCCGCGGCGACCGCGTGGCACTCAGCGGCCGCAACACGGCGGCCCTCGATGAGCTGGCCGCCGGCCGCGCCAACGCCCTGGTACTGCCGCTGGATGTGACCGACCGCGGAGCGGTACGCGACGCCAGTCGGCAACTGGCGGCCTCCCTGGGTGGCCTCGACCTGGTGATTCTCAATGCCGGCACCTGTGAATATCTCGATGCTCGCCACTTCGACGTCGACCTGGTGGAGCGAGTCTTCGCCGCCAACTTCCACGGCGCCCTCCACTGCATCGATGCCGCCCTGCCACTGCTGCGCCGCGCCCGCATCGAGGGCGGGAACCCGATGCTCGCCGCCACCTCGAGTGCCGCGGCCTACCTGCCCCTGCCCCGGGCCGAGGCCTACGGCGCCTCCAAGGCGGCGCTGAGTCACTTCCTGGAGTCGCTGCGCCTGGACCTGGCCGACGAAAGGATCGACGTCAGCCTGATCCACCCTGGTTTCGTGCGCACGCCACTCACCGACCGCAATGACTTCCCGATGCCCATGCGGGTGGAGGTCGACCAGGCCGCCGAGGCGATCCTCGACGGCCTCGCCCGCCGCCGCCTGGACATCCACTTCCCTCGACGCTTCACCCTGCCGCTCAAGCTGATGGGCATCCTGCCCGCCACGCTGCGCTACCGGCTGGGGCGACGCATGACGCGGTCCGAGACCGCCACGGAGAACACCCGATGAATGCTCGCCCCCCTCTCACCACGACCGGGCAGACCAACACCGTGGACAGCAGGCGCATCGCCGTGATCGGCAGCGGCATCGCCGGCATGGCCGCCGCCTGGTACCTGTCGGGCCGCCACGAGGTGACTCTCTTCGAGGCCGATGCATGCCTGGGCGGCCACACCGCCACCGTGGATGTGGAGCTCGCGGGCCGCCACTACGCCATCGACACCGGTTTCATCGTCTTCAACGACTGGACCTATCCCCACTTTCAGCGCCTGATGCAGCGCCTCGGTGTGCTCTCCCAACCCACCGAGATGAGCTTCTCGGTGCATGAGACCGCCCGCGACTTCGAATACAACGGCCACACCCTGACCAGCCTGTTCGCTCAGCGTCGTAATCTGCTGCGCCCCAGCTTCTACGGCCTGCTGCGCGAGATCCTGCGCTTCAACCGCGAGGCGATACGCGCCATGGATGACGGCGCACTCGATCCCGCCATGACCCTGGGTACATGGCTCGAGGCGCGCGGCTTCGACGGCGCCTTCCAGAGGCGCTACCTGCTGCCCATGGGAGCGGCGATCTGGTCGGCAAGCCTGAGCGACCTGCGCGACTTCCCGCTGCAGTTCTTCGTGCGCTTCTTCCGCCACCACGGTCTGCTCTCGGTCAACGACAGGCCCCGGTGGTACACCCTGGTCGGCGGCTCGCGCAGCTATATCCCGCTGCTCACCGCGCCCTACGCCGGCCGCATCCGCCTGTCGACACCGGTGCGCGGCATCCGCCGGCTGGGTGACGGCGTGGCGGTACGCAGCGCCCTCGGCGTGGAGCGCTTCGACGAGGTGGTGATGGCCTGCCACGCCGACCAGGCCCTGGCGCTGCTGGAGGACCCCAGCCCCGCCGAGCGCGAGCTCCTGGGCGCACTGACCTACCGGGACAACGAGGTGGTGCTGCATACCGACACCCGCCTGCTGCCCCGCCGCCGCCGCGCCTGGGCGAGCTGGAACTATCGACTGGATGGTCGCGACGAGACGGCGCGCGTCTCGGTGACCTATGACATGAATATCCTGCAGCGCCTGGCAGCCCCGCATACCTTCTGCGTCACTCTCAACGACAGCGAGGCGATCGCGCCGGAGAAGGTGCTGGGCCGATTCACCTATGCCCACCCACAGTTCACCCTGGCCGGCGAAGCGGCCAAGGCCCGCCATGCCGAGATCTCCGGCACCGCCTTTCACACCCACTACTGTGGCGCCTACTGGCGCAACGGCTTCCACGAGGATGGCGTCTGGAGCGCCCTGCGCGTGGCTCACGCCCTGGGCGGTGACGAGGCGGGACCCGAGGAGGTCACCAACCTGCTCGCCCCAGTGGTCGAGGGGGGCATGAGCGCATGATCGCCACGCCCCGTTCACGCGTCTATCGCGGCGAGCTGCGTCATCGGCGCTTCCTGCCGCGCGAGCACGCCTTCACCTACGGGACATGGATGGCCTGGCTCGATCTCGGTGAGCTGCCCGAGCTTTTCGACGGTGTACCCGGCTTCAGCGCCCGGCGCCCCGCCCTGGCTCGCTTTCGCCGCGAAGATCATCTCAAGGGCGGGCCGGTATCCGAGGATCTCCCGCTCGAGCAGGCGGTGCGCGAGGAGCTCTCGCGCCAGCTGGGCGATGCTCCCGGCGGGCGCATCTGCCTGCTCACCCAGCTGCGCACCCTGGGCCTGGGCTTCAACCCCATCTCGCTCTACTACGCCTTCGATGCCCGTGGCGAGCTTCGCGCCGTGCTGGGCGAGGTGAGCAACACCCCCTGGGGCGAGCGCACCCGCTATGCCTGCGCCGTGGACCCGAGCCGGCACGCCCATGCGGCCGAGTTCACCAAGGCGATGCACGTCTCGCCCTTCAACCCCATGGACATGATCTATCGCTGGCGCTTCAACACCCCCGGCGAGCGGCTGCTGATGCATATGGAGAACTGGCGCGAAGGGGAACGCCACTTCGACGCCACCCTGACCCTCGAGGGTCGCCCGGCGACCCGTGGCGTGCTGCTCACCACCCTGGCACGCCAGCCGTGGATGGGGGCCAAGACCCTGGCCGGCATCCACTTCGAGGCACTGCGCCTGTGGGCCAAGCGAGTACCGATCCATGACCACCCCGGCCCCGACCGTTCGTAAGGAGAGACCGACGTGAACACGCTGCGCTCCGCCAACACCACTCGTCCCCTGACGGACGACGCCGACCGCCTGACACGCTGGCTACGCTCGCGCCTGCTGGCCCAGCTGGACCGCCTGGAGGGCGGCCAGATCGCATTGATCGAGGGACATCGTCGCCACTGCCTGGGCCGGGGCGGGCCACTGGTGGCCAACCTGGTGGTGCGCGACAGTCGGGCCTGGAGGCGCCTGGCGCTGGGCGGCACCGTGGGGGCGGCGGAGGCCTACATGGATGGCGACTGGGATACCGATGACCTGGTCGCGCTGGTACGGCTCTGCGCCGCCAACCTGGAGCGGGTCAACGGCGAGATCGAGAACGGCCCAGCGCGCCTGGGACGCTGGCTGTTGACCGCCCTCTACCGCCTGCAGCGCAACAGCCTGTCGGGTTCACGACGCAACATCTCGGCCCACTACGACATCGGCAACGAGCTGTTTGCCACCTTCCTCGACCGCGAACACCGCATGTACTCCAGCGCCGTCTTCCCCCACGCCGAGGCGAGCCTGGAGGAGGCCTCCACCCACAAGCTGGACCTCATGCTGGAGCGGCTGGATGTGCGCCCCGACCACCATCTGCTGGAGATCGGCACCGGCTGGGGCGGGCTCGCCATCCACGCGGCCAGGACCCGCGGGTGTCGGGTCACCACCACCACCATCTCCGAGGAGCAGTATGCCCATACCGCGCGCCGCATCGAGGAGGAGGGGCTCGGAGAGCGTATCACCCTGCTCATGCAGGACTACCGCGAGCTCGAGGGCCGCTACGACCGGCTGATCTCGGTGGAGATGATCGAAGCGGTGGGCCACCAGTATCTGGAGACCTACCTGGCCACCCTGGATCGGCTGCTCACCGACGACGGCCTGGCGATGCTGCAGGCGATCACCATCCGCGACCAGCGCTTCGAGGCCGCCAAGCGCGAGATGGACTTCATCAAGCGCCATATCTTCCCCGGGGGCTTCCTGCCCTCCCACCACGCCATCCTGCAGGGGGTGACGCGAAGCACCTCACTCAATGTGCTGTCCCTGAGCGAGATAGGCCCGCACTACGCGCGCACCCTGCGTGAATGGCGCCAGCGCTTCGAGGCCAGCCTGGAGACCGTACGCAACCTGGGCTATGACGAACGCTTCATCCGCATGTGGCGTTACTACCTGAGCTACTGCGAGGGCGGCTTCCTCGAGCGCTCCATCGGCACCTGCCACCTGCTGCTGGCCAAGCCCGGCGCCCGCCCGACCCCGCTCATCGACACCCGGGCCGATGCCTGATCCGATGCCCGAACCGTTGCCTGGGCCACCCTCGGGTCGGCGACTCTCGACCCCGCGCCTGCTGGCCAGCCTGCCGGCCTTCGAGGCGGGCTGGCTGGCCAGCGTGCTGGACGGCAGCCTGCTGGGCAGTGCCGTCGGCGGCCCGCTCTCCTACCATGCCGGCGCCGAGCTTGCCGAGGTGTCCCCCGCTCCCTGGCTGCCGCCTGCCCAGGTGGTTATCCGGGCCGACCTCTGCCTGTGGCCATGCCGGCGACTGGGCGATCCCCCCACCCCTGGGCAGTGAGCTCCTGAACGCGCGGACCACGTGCATTCACCTTTCACGGGCAGTAGACTACGCCCTTAATAACATTCGACTCTCGGAATGACTCTGTGACCAAGCAACACTCCTTCAACCGCGATGAACTGCTGGCCTGTTCGCAAGGCGAACTGTTCGGCCCGGGCAATGCCCAGCTGCCGGCCCCCAACATGCTGATGCTCGATCGCATCATCTCGATCACCGAGGATGGCGGGGAGCATGGCAAGGGCGAACTGATCGCCGAGCTCGATATTCATCCCGACCTGTGGTTCTTCGACTGCCACTTTCCCGGTGATCCGGTCATGCCCGGCTGCCTGGGCCTGGATGCCATGTGGCAGCTGGTGGGCTTCTATCTGGGCTGGCTTGGCCACCCCGGTCGCGGTCGCGCCCTGGGCTGTGGTGAGGTGAAGTTCACCGGCCAGATCCTGCCCGATGCCCAGAGGGTCACCTACCGCATCAATATCAAGCGCATCATCACCCGGCGCTTGATTCTCGGCATGGCCGACGGCACTGTTTCCGTCGACGGCCGCGACATCTACCAGGCCAACGACCTGCGCGTCGGCCTTTTCACCTCCACCGCGAACTTCTGACCAGGAGGTTTCCATGCGACGAGTGGTAGTCACCGGCCTGGGCATCGTCTCCTGCCTGGGCAACGACAAGCAGCAGGTTCTGGAGGCGCTCCGTGAAGGACGCTCCGGTATTCGTTTCAAGGAGGAGTACGCCGAGCGCGGATTCCGTAGTCATGTGGCCGGTGTGGTCGATATCGACCTCGACGCCCTGATCGATCGCAAGCAGCGTCGTTTCATGGGTGATGCCGCCGCCTACGCCTATGTCAGCATGGCCCAGGCCATCGAGGACGCGGGGCTGACGCCGGAGCAGGTATCCAATGAACGTACCGGCCTGATCGCCGGCTCCGGTGGCGCCTCCAGCGCCAACCAGGTGGAGGCCGCCGACGTCATGCGCGAGAAGGGCCTGCGCCGCGTGGGCCCGTACCGGGTCACCCGCACCATGGGCAGCACCGTCTCGGCCTGCCTGGCGACGCCGTTCAAGATCAAGGGCATCAACTACTCCATCTCCTCTGCCTGCGCCACCTCCGTGCACTGCATCGGCAACGCCGTGGAGCAGATCCAGTTGGGCAAGCAGGATGTGGTCTTTGCCGGCGGCGGCGAGGAGGAGCACTGGACCCTCTCCTGCCTGTTCGACGCCATGGGTGCCCTCTCCACCCAGTACAACGATACGCCGGAAAAGGCATCACGCCCCTATGACCAGGCCCGCGATGGCTTCGTCATCGCCGGCGGTGGCGGCATGCTGGTGCTCGAGGAGCTGGAGCATGCGCGCGCCCGGGGCGCCAAGATCTATGCCGAGGTGACCGGTTACGGCGCCAACTCCGACGGTCACGATATGGTTGCCCCCTCCGGCGAGGGAGCCGTGCGCTGCATGCGCCAGGCCATGGCCACCGTCGACGGCAAGATCGACTACATCAACACCCACGGCACCTCGACGCCGGTAGGCGATATTTCCGAGCTACGGGCGATTCGTGAGGTGTTCGGCGACGCGACCCCGGCGATCAGCTCCACCAAGTCGCTGACCGGTCACTCGCTGGGGGCCACCGGCGTGCAGGAGGCGATCTACTCGCTGCTGATGATGGAGAACGACTTCATCGCCGCCTCGGCCAATATCGAGACCCTCGACGAGCAGGCCGAAGGCGTCGATATCGTGACCCAGCGTCGTGACGGGGTGAAGGTCGAGCGCGTGCTCTCCAACAGCTTCGGCTTCGGCGGCACCAACGCCTGCCTGGTGCTGGAGACCTTCCGCGACTGATGGCTCTCGGCCGCGTATCGCAACGCAAGACGGCGCCCTCAGGGGCGCCGTCTTGCGTTCGTCACTCGCGATAGTGGCATCACGCTCGTAGGGCTTGTCGCCAGATCAGCCCCGACAGCCAGGCTATCCGTCGCCTCGGGCGTCACACGGCAGAGACTGCCCTATCGGCCACTGGCCTCGGCACCTCGGAGATCTCTTCGAGAGTCGCCTCGATCCACGCCTCCACCTCGAGCAGGACCTCCTCCGGGCTACGCCCCTCGGTGGCGATGGGAGCCCCCACCACCAGCGACAGCCGGCCCGGGTTCTTTACCCAGTGGCGCCCTGGCCAGCGCTCGCCGGCATTGTGGGCCACCGGCACCACCGGTACCCCGGCACGGCAGGCAATCACCGCCCCACTCTTGTTGTAGCGCCTGCGGCTGCCCGGGGCGACCCGGGTGCCCTCGGGAAAGATCAGCACCGACAGTCCCTCTCCCAGGCGCTGCTTGCCCTGGGTGAGCACCTGCTTGATGGCCCGCGAGGGCCGCGAGCGGTCCAGGGCGATGGGGTGCAGCAGGCGCAGCCCCCAGCCGAAGATCGGCAGATTCAGCAGCTCCTTCTTGAGCACCGTGCACACCGGCGGATGCAGCAGCTGTAGATAGACGGTCTCCCACTCGGACTGATGATTGGCAAGGATCACACAGGGGCCATCGGGCAGGTTCTCACGACCACGAAAGTCGTAGCGTACCCCCACGACCAGCCGGAACCAGCTGATGATGAAGTGGTTGTAGAGGTTGAGCAGACGATAGCGAGAGCCCAGCGGCAGGAAGGGCGCCGGCGGCAGAAACAGCACGCCACACACCAGCATGGCGATGAAGTAGCCCAGGTAGAAGATCAGGCTGCGCAGCACGTTCACGATGTGCTCTCCTCCTTGCTGCACGCCGGCGCATTGGCCAGACACCAGGCATCGAGCATATTGCTCAACTCCAGGCGCCAGGGCTTCTGATGCACACCGAAGACCTCCAGCACGCGTCGGCAGTTGAGCACACGGCGCAGTGGATGGTCGTGATGATGATGCAGGGCGCGCAGAGGGCCCAGCTCTCGCTTCTCACCGCGCCCCTCGAGTCGGGTGGCCAGCTGGGTGCGCACCACCGAGACAAAGGTATAGATACTGACCGGCTCGGTACCCGCCAGATGATAGCTACCCCAGGCGCCGGCCCCGCACTGCTGCTGCTGCAGCATGCCGATCAGCGCCATGGCCACCGCATCGGCCGAGGTGGGGCAGCAGGTCACATCGACCTCACCGCGCACCTCACCGCCAACGATCAGTGTATCGATCAACTCGTTGAGCCAGGCGTGGCTGCCCTCCAGCGCGAACAGCGGCCCCAGCCGCACGATCAGATGGTGAGGGTGCTCGGCTCGGATGCGATCACCGGTAACGACCAGGCGTCGCAGGCTCTCGTCTCGCGGGCGTGGAATGACATGTTCGTCGATGGGCTCGGCGAAGCCATCCTCGTAGAGCTGGTCGGAGACACACCACACCAGCGGAATATCCGCCTCTCGACACAGCTCCATGCAACGCTCCACCGTCTCGGCGTGCGCCGTCACCTCCGCCGGGGCGGCGATGATCGGCCTCGACAGCGGCGGAATCACCAGGGCGTCCGGCGCCACCTCCGCCAGCCAGTCGGGGTCCGGCGTCAGGCTCTCCTCGATGATCAGCTCGGTATCCGAGCGGCGATTGGCCTCCCGAGCCAGGGCCAGACTCAGACAGTGTCCGGCATCCAGTACCAGCAGCTTCACTCGCGCACCTCTCTCGCCATGGCGTCAGCGGATCGACGTATCAGAAGGGGATCTCGTCATCGAAGTCGTCGAAGCTGCCCGGGTCGGGCGCCCCGAAGTTGCCACCCTGCTGCTGACCGCCACCCGGCTGGCCACCCTGGGCGGGACGCTGGGGAGGCTGCTGCGGGGGACGCTGGGGCGCTCCACCGCCGAAGCCTCCGCCCTGCTGGGGAGCACCACCCTGCTGAGGCTGGTTACCATAGCCGCCCTGCTGGGGTTGACCGCCATAACCGCCCTGCTGGGGCTGGCCACCACCATAGCTACCCTGCTGCTGGGCACCGCCGAAGCCGCCCCCCTGGAAGTCTCCACCGCCGGCGCGGCCGTCGAGCATCTGCATGTCATTGACCACGATCTCGGTGGTATAGCGATCCTGGCCATCCTGGCCCTGCCACTTGCGGGTCTGCAGGCGTCCCTCGACATAGATCTTGCTGCCTTTCTTGAGGTACTGCTGGGCGATCTCGGCGGTCTTGTTGAACATCACCAGACGGTGCCACTCGGTACGCTCCTGGCGCTGGCCACTCTGGCGATCCATCCAGGTATCGGTGGTCGCCAGGTTGACATTGGCAACGGCGGTACCGGAGGGGGTGAAGCGAACCTCGGGGTCCTGCCCCAGATTGCCGATGAGGATGACCTTGTTGATGCCACGGGCCATGAGGGACTCCTTGTTTTCAAAAAAGTTTTCAGAAACGTTGTCAGAAAGAGGTACAGGAAAGTGTTGTCAGGAAAGAGATGCCATCAATGCACGGTTTCGCGGGCCGGGGTCGCCACCTGGCGTGTCATGCCGGCCGGCGTGGATAAGGGCGCCGTCAGGCACGCTCCCTTCCCGGGTCGATCAGTCTGGCCAGCGCCTCCTCGTCGAGGCGCTGACGATCCAACTTGAGATAGGCCAGGCGCTCCTCGGGGACGACCAGCACATCCTCGACGCCGGCCACCTCGGCAAACTTCGCCATCAGAGTCTCCAGGGCATCATCGCCGTGATCACCATCGAGTGCCACCACTTCGCTGACCAGATGCGGTGGCTGGCGCATGCCCACCATGACCGCGAGCCAGACCGCGGCCAACGCGGCTGCCCCCAGGAAGACCGCCGACAGTCCCCACTGCTGGGCCAGGGCGCCCCCCAGCACGCCACCCAGGAAGGCCCCCAGAAACTGGCTGGTCGAGTAGACCCCCATCGCGGTGCCCTTGGCCCCGGCCGGTGCCAGCTTGCTGATCATCGATGGCAGCGTGGCCTCGAGCAGGTTGAAGCCGATGAAATAGGCCAGCAGCCAGGCCAGCAACCCCCAGAGACCGGCGCCGCCCCAGGCCATGCCCAGCAGGCTGACCAGCATCGCCGAGATGGCCAGCAGGCACATCGCCTTCATGCGTCGACGCTTCTCGGCCACCACGACCAGTGGCACCATGCCGACGAAGGCCAGCAGCATCACGCCCAGATAGGCCAGCCCGTGGCGCTCCGAGGGAAGCCCCGCCTCGATCAGCCGGAAGGGTACCGCAACGAAGATCGCCATCAGCACCAGGTGCAGGGCGAAGATGGAGACATCCAGGCGCAGCAGGTCGAGCCGCCTCAGGGTGCGCCCCAGCTGGGCGCGGTCGATGCCCACATCGCGATGACGCAACCGGCGCGGCGCGGGCGGCACCAGTCGCCACAGCACCGGTAGCCCCATGGCAG
This sequence comes from Halomonas sp. LES1, assembly GCF_031846005.1. Lineage (NCBI taxonomy): Bacteria > Pseudomonadati > Pseudomonadota > Gammaproteobacteria > Oceanospirillales > Halomonadaceae > Halomonas > Halomonas sp. LES1. The sequence continues at coordinate 37,210 of NZ_JAVRGC010000009.1, read as the reverse complement.
CCAGGAGGGCGTTGAACCAGAACACTCCCGAAAGGCCGAAGCTGGCGGCCACCAGCGGCCCCAGCACCATGGCCACGGCGAAGGCCACTCCGATGGAGAGGCCGATGGTGGCCATCGCCGCGGTGCGCACCTGCTCGCGTGTCTGGTCGGCCAGCAGCGCCATGATCGCCGCGGCCACCGCACCGCTGCCCTGCAGGCAGCGCCCCAGGATGACGCCGCCGATGGTGTCGGCGGCGGCGGCCACCACGCTACCCAGCACAAACAGCACCAGGCCGGCGGCGATCACCGGCTTGCGCCCAAGACGATCGGAGAGCAGCCCGAAGGGGATCTGCAGTGCCGCCTGGGTCAGGCCGTAGATGCCCAGCGCCAGCCCCACCAGCAGCGGCGTGGCGCCGGCCAGGTCATCGGCATACAGCGCGAGAACCGGCAGCACCATGAACAGACCCAGCATACGAGTGGCGTAGAGACCGGCCAGGCCGGTGATGGCGCGCCGTTCGGCGGGGAGCAGCAGCCCTGAGACCTTGCGCATAGGCGTAGCGTATCTTCCCTGGAGGGGGCGTCATGCGCCCAGGAGTTGACCGTCTATTCTAGCGGTTTGCCACCTGCCGGGGAAAGTCGACATCCAACCCGCTTTGCCGCCGCCGGGAGCCGGCCCGTATAATCGGCCTTTTGCCGCGCTCTTTTGCCGCGCTCATGAGGTGGGAATGGACAGGATTCTGGTCAGGGGTGCCCGCACCCACAACCTGAAGAATATCGACGTCGAGCTGCCCCGCGACAAGCTGATCGTGGTCACCGGCCTATCCGGCTCGGGCAAGTCCTCGCTGGCCTTCGATACGCTCTATGCCGAGGGGCAGCGGCGCTACGTGGAGTCGCTCTCCACCTATGCCCGCCAGTTCCTGTCGATGATGGAGAAGCCCGACGTCGATCATATCGAGGGGCTGTCGCCGGCGATCTCCATCGAACAGAAGTCCACCTCCCATAACCCGCGCTCAACCGTGGGCACCATCACCGAGATCTACGACTACCTGCGCCTGCTGTTCGCGCGGGCCGGCACCCCACGCTGCCCGGAACACGGCGAGGACCTGGAGGCCCAGACCGTCTCGCAGATGGTCGATCAGGTGCTGGCACTGCCCGAGGGCAGCAAGCTGATGCTGCTGGCCCCGGTGGTCAAGGGGCGCAAGGGCGAGCACCTGCAGCTGCTCGCCGAGCTGCGCGCTCAGGGCTTCGTGCGCGCGATGGTCGACGGCCAGGTCCTGGAGCTCGACGATATCGCCCCGCTGGAGAAGACCCGCAAGCACGATATCAGCGTGGTGGTGGACCGCATCAAGGTTCGCGACGGCCTGCAGCAGCGCCTGGCGGAGTCCTTCGAGACCGCCCTCGGCCTGGCGGACGGCGTCGCCATGGTCCACTTCATGGATGGCGAGCGGGAGGATATCGCCTTCTCGGCACGCTTCGCCTGTCCGGTGTGCGGCTACTCGATCGCCGAGCTCGAGCCGCGCATGTTCTCCTTCAACAACCCCGCCGGCGCCTGCTCGACCTGCGATGGCCTGGGGGTGCAGCAGGTCTTCGATCCCGACAAGCTGATCAGCCACCCGGAACTGTCATTGGCCGAGGGCGTGATCAAGGGCTGGGACCGGCGCAGCGTCTTCTACTTCAATCAGCTCCAGGCGGTGGCCGATCACTACCGCTTCACCCTGGAGACCCCCTGGCAGGAGCTGGCACGCCACGAGCGCGAGGTGATTCTCTACGGCAGCGGTCACGACGATATCGCCTTCCACTATGTCAATGATCGTGGCCGCAAGGTGAGTCGCGAACACCCCTTCGAGGGGGTGCTGCCCAACCTGCAGCGCCGCTACCGTGAGACCGAGTCGAACATGGTGCGCGAGGAGCTGGCACGCTATATCGCGCTCCAGCCCTGCCCGGGCTGCGACGGGTCGCGACTGCGCAAGGAGTCGCGCCATGTCTTTATCGACGAGCGCTCCCTGCCCGACATGGTGCGCCTGCCCATCGGCGAGGCCTGGCACTACTTCCAGGAGCTCGAGCTGCCGGGCCGGCGCGGTGAGATCGCCACCAAGATCATCAACGAGATCCATGCCCGCCTGGAGTTCCTGGTCAACGTCGGTCTCGACTACCTCAATCTGGAGCGCAGCGCCGAGACCCTCTCCGGCGGCGAGGCCCAGCGTATCCGCCTGGCCAGCCAGATCGGCGCCGGCCTGGTGGGAGTGATGTATATCCTCGATGAGCCCTCCATCGGCCTGCACCAGCGTGACAACGACCGGCTGCTGCAGACCCTCGAGCGGCTGCGCGACCTGGGCAACACCGTGATCGTGGTGGAGCACGACGAGGATGCCATCCGTGCCGCCGACCATGTGCTCGACATCGGCCCCGGAGCCGGCGTTCACGGCGGCCGGATCATCGCCCAGGGCACCCCCGAGGAGGTGACCGCGACCGCCGATTCGCTCACCGGCCAGTATCTGGCCGGCACCCGGCGCATCGAGGTCCCGCCCTGGCGCATCCCCGGCAACCCGGAGAAGGTACTGCGCCTCTCAGGCGCCCGCGGCAACAACCTTCAGGATGTCACCCTGGAGCTGCCGCTGGGCCTGTTCGTGTGCGTCACCGGCGTCTCCGGCTCCGGCAAGTCGACGCTGATCAACTCGACCCTGATGCCCATCGCCGCCCGCGAGCTCAACCACGCCACCAGCCTGACGCCCTCGGCCCACGATGAGATCGAGGGGCTCGATCATCTCGACAAGGTGATCGATATCGATCAGAGCCCCATCGGGCGTACCCCGCGCTCCAACCCGGCCACCTACACCGGGATCTTCACGCCGATCCGCGAACTCTTCGCCGGCACCCAGGAGGCGCGCTCGCGGGGCTACAAGCCCGGCCGCTTCTCCTTCAACGTCAAGGGGGGGCGCTGCGAGGCGTGCCAGGGCGAGGGCATGATCAAGGTCGAGATGCACTTCCTGCCCGATATCTATGTGCCCTGCGATGTCTGCAAGGGCAAGCGCTACAACCGCGAGACCCTGGAGATCGAGTACAAGGGCAAGAGCATCGACGAGGTGCTGGGGATGACGGTGGAGGAGGCCCTGGAGTTCTTCAGCCCCGTGCCGGCCATCGCCCGCCGCCTGCAGACCCTGCTCGATGTGGGCCTCTCCTATATCCGCCTGGGCCAGAGCGCCACCACCCTCTCCGGCGGCGAGGCCCAGCGGGTCAAGCTCGCCCGGGAGCTGGCCAAACGCGACACCGGCAAGACGCTGTATATCCTCGATGAGCCCACCACCGGCCTGCACTTCGAGGATATCCGCCAGCTTCTCGGCGTGCTCCATCGCCTGCGCGACCACGGCAACACCATCGTGGTCATCGAGCACAATCTGGACGTGATCAAGACCGCCGACTGGCTGATCGACCTGGGTCCCGAGGGCGGCTCCGGCGGCGGACGCATCATCGCCGAGGGCACCCCGGAGCAGGTGGCCCGCAGCGAGGTCTCCCACACCGGACGCTTCCTCAAGCCGCTGCTGGAGCGGGCCAGGAGCAACAAGACGGCATCCGAGACCCCTGCCTGATAGCGAGCCGGGCGCGCCCAAACGGTCAAGTACAGAGCACGGTGAAAAGAGAAACCCCGCCGACCAGAGAGTCTGCGGGGTTTCTTCTTGCCTTACGCCATCCACCACACCCGCTGCCCGACCCAAGCAGCTTGGCGCTTGTAGCTCGACGCTCGGCACTCAAAGAAAAAAACCGGCCCCTTGCGGGAGCCGGTTTTTCTTTACAGCGTATGCCTGGCCCAGGGGCCCGAGGATCACTCCTCGTCGGCATCCTCGACGACCGGGCGGTCGACGAGCTCGACGAAGGCCATGGGGGCGTTGTCGCCGGTGCGGAAGCCGCACTTGAGGATACGGACGTAACCGCCCGGACGCTCGGCGTAACGCGGACCCAGCTCATTGAAGAGCTTGCCGACCGCTTCCTTGGAGCGGGTGCGGCTGAAGGCCAGACGACGATTGGCGACGCTGTCCTGCTTGGCCAGAGTGATCAGCGGCTCGATGACGCGACGCAGCTCCTTGGCCTTGGGCAGGGTTGTCTTGATGACCTCGTGCTCGATCAGCGACACGCTCATGTTCTTGAACATGGCCTGGCGATGCGAGCTGTTACGGTTCAACTGGCGACCGCTTTTACGATGACGCATGGTTGTGATTCCTTACCAAACTGGGACTCGAGTCGGCGCTCACGCGGAGGCCTTGTCGTCCTTCAGGCTTGCCGGCGGCCAGTTTTCCAGCCGCATGCCCAGGGAAAGACCGCGTGCTGCCAGCACGTCCTTGATCTCGTTCAGGGACTTCTTGCCGAGGTTCGGCGTCTTGAGCAGCTCCACCTCGGTGCGCTGGATCAGATCGCCGATGTAGTAGATATTCTCGGCCTTCAGGCAGTTGGCGCTGCGAACGGTCAACTCGAGATCGTCTACGGGGCGCAGCAGGATCGGATCGATATGATCCTCTTCCTCCTCCACTTCCTGTTCCTTGTCGGCTTCCAGATCGACGAACGCGGCCAGCTGATCCTGCAGGATGGTCGCGCTGCGACGGATCGCCTCTTCGGGATCCAGGGTGCCGTCGGTTTCCAGGTCGATGATCAGCTTGTCGAGGTCGGTGCGCTGTTCGACACGCGCGGCCTCGACGCTGTAGGAAACACGACGGACGGGGCTGTAGGTCGCATCCAGCTGCAGGCGGCCGATGGCGCGAGACTCGTCATCTGCACCGACACGTGCATCCGCCGGCTCATAGCCGCGGCCGCGCGCCACCTTGAGCTGCATCTTCAGCTCGGCGCCCTCGTTGACGTGGGCGATGACGTGGTCGGGATTGATGATCTCGACGTCATGGTCGAGGGCGATATCGCCCGCAGTCACGACGGCCGGGCCCTGCTTGTTCAGCGAGAGCACCGCCTCGTCGCGGCTATGCATCTTGATCGCCACGTCCTTGAGGTTCAGGAGGATCTCGATGACATCTTCCTGGACGCCCTCGATCGCGCTGTACTCATGCTCGACGCCGCCGATCTCGGCCTCTACCACGGCACAGCCGGGCATGGACGAGAGCAGGATGCGACGCAAGGCGTTGCCCAGCGTGTGGCCGAAGCCACGCTCGAAGGGCTCGAGCACGATCTTCGCGTGGTGTGCACTGATCTCTTCGACCTTGATGTCGCGCGGGCGAAGAAACTCTGTCACTGAACGCTGCATATGAACACCTTTCAGGCTGCCAAACGGATACTGGGTACTCTTGGCCTGCCCTCGTTACCGAGAGCAGGCACGGCGCTTGGCACCGCTTACTTGGAGTACAGCTCGACGATCAGGGCCTCGTTGATGTCGGCAGTCAGGTCGCCACGCTCGGGCAGCGCCTTGAAAGTGCCTTCCATCTTCTTGGCATCGACCTCGATCCAGGCCACGTCGCCGCGGTTGGCGGCCAGGGCCAGGGCGTTCTGGATGCGCGCCTGATTCTTCGCCTTCTCGCGAACGGAGACCACATCGCCGGGCTTGACCTGATAGGAAGCCACGTTGACGGTCTTGCCATTCACGGCGATGGCCTTGTGGCTGACCAGCTGCCGAGCCTCGGAGCGGGTCGAGCCGTAGCCCATGCGGTAGACGACGTTGTCCAGTCGGGATTCGAGAAGCTGCAGCAACACTTCGCCGGTCGCGCCCTTGAGACGGGCCGCTTCCTTGTAGTAGTTGCGGAACTGCTTCTCGAGTACGCCATACATGCGACGTACTTTCTGCTTCTCGCGAAGCTGCAAGCCGTATTCGGAAATACGCTGACGGCGCTGGCCGTGCACACCCGGAATCTGCTCGGATTTGCACTTCTTCTCGAAGGGAGTGACACCGCTCTTCAGAAAGAGGTCGGTCCCCTCACGACGAGACAGTTTGCACTTCGGTCCAATGTAACGAGCCATGAATCTGTCTCCTTAAACGCGGCGTTTCTTCGGCGGACGGCAGCCATTGTGGGGAATGGGCGTCGCGTCAATGATGCTCTGCACGCGGAAGCCGGCGGCGTTGAGTGCGCGCACGGCGGATTCACGGCCAGGACCGGGGCCCTTGACCAGCACGTCGACGTTTTTCACACCATACTCGGCTGCAGCGGTCGCTGCACGCTCGCTTGCCACTTGAGCAGCGAACGGGGTGCTCTTGCGAGAACCACGAAAACCCGAACCACCGGCAGTTGCCCAGGAAAGGGCATTGCCCTGGCGGTCTGTGATCGTAATGATCGTGTTGTTAAAAGAGGCGTGGATATGCGCGACGGCATCCACCACCTGCTTTTTAACCTTCTTGCGATTGCTACGCGGGTTAGCCATGTTGATGATTCTTCCTGTCTTTACGCCAGAACGTGCGTGTTATTTGCGGATCGGCTTACGCGGGCCCTTGCGGGTACGCGCATTGGTCTTGGTACGCTGACCACGCAGCGGAAGACCACGACGATGACGCAGACCACGGTAGCAACCCAGGTCCATGAGACGCTTGATATTCAGCGTCACATCACGACGAAGGTCACCTTCAACGGTATACTTGCCGACTTCGGAACGCAGGGTGTCGATCTCTTCAGATGACAGTTCCTGGATCTTGGTGGTCGGCGCGATGCCGGACGCGGCACAGATATCCTGTGCACGAGTGCGGCCAATCCCGAAGATATAGGTCAGCGAGATCGCCGCATGCTTGTTGTCCGGGATATTGACGCCTGCAATACGGGCCATCAGCTTACTCCGAATATGTGAGCGGCTTGCTCGTTGGGTCTACTACAAAAGGCGCAACAGCATACCCCTTTACCCTGCTCAGGGCAAGGGGGCATGCCGGCACCCGGTTCAGCGCAGTCGCCAGGATCAACCCTGACGCTGCTTGTGCCGCGGCTCCGTGCAGATGACGCGGACGGCGCCATTGCGACGGATGATCTTGCAGTTGCGGCACATTTTCTTCACGGAAGCTCGAACTTTCATCGTTCCATCTCCAAAGTCGGCTAGCGAGGCGGCCCTTGCGGGCCGCAACGCGCCAGTTCGACGAACGGCGCCTCAGCGCATGATGCCGCCGCCGCCGTAGCCTTTCAGGTTGGACTTCTTCATCACCGACTCGTACTGGTGCGACATGAGGTGCGACTGCACCTGACCCATGAAGTCCATGATGACCACCACCACGATCAGCAGCGAGGTACCGCCAAAGAAGAACGGCACGTTCCACGCCACGATCAGGAACTGGGGCATCAGGGAAACCGCAGTGATGTACAAGGCGCCAAACAGGGTCAGACGAGTCATGACCTTGTCGACGTAGCGAGCCGTCTGCTCGCCAGGGCGAATCCCCGGCAGGAAGGCACCCGACTTCTTGAGGTTGTCGGCGACGTCCTTGGGATTGAAGACCAGCGCTGTGTAAAAGAAGCAGAAGAATACCACCGCAGCGGCAAAAAGCAAGATGTACAGCGGCTGACCCGGGCCGAGGGCCTGGGACGCACGCTGCAGCCAGTCGAGACCGTCACCGGCACCGACCCACTGCCCCAGCGAGGCCGGGAACAGCAGGATGCTGGAGGCAAAGATCGGCGGAATGACGCCCGCCATGTTCACCTTCAACGGCAGATAGCTGCTCTGACCAGCATACATCTTGTTGCCGACCTGACGACGCGGGTAGTTCACGGTGATGCGGCGCTGACCGCGCTCGATGAACACCACGAAGGCCACGGTAGCAACGCCCAGGGCAGTGAGTGCCAGCAGCGGCAGGACGTTCCACGCCCCTTCGTTGCGAGCCAGCTCGAAGGCCTGACCGACGGCGCCGGGCAGGCCCGCCACGATACCGGCGAAGATTAGCAGCGAGATGCCGTTGCCGATCCCCTTCTCGGTGATCTGTTCACCCAGCCACATCAGGAATACCGCACCACCCACGAACGTGACGATGGCGGTGAAGTAGAAGCTGAAGTCGGCAGTATAGGCGATGCCCTGGCTGGCCAGCCCCACCGACATGCCGGTGGCCTGTACCAGTGCCAGGGCAACGGTACCGTAGCGGGTGTACTGGCTGATCTTGCGCCGCCCGGCCTCGCCTTCCTTCTTGAGCTGCTCAAGATGGGGCGAGACCGCGGTCAGCAGCTGCATGATAATCGACGCCGAGATATAGGGCATGATGCCCAGGGCGAAGATGCTCATGCGCTCCAGGGCGCCACCCGAGAACATGTTGAACATGCCAAGGATGGTACCCTGCTGCTCCCTGAACAAGGCAGCAAGCTGGTCAGGATTCATACCGGGCACGGGGATGTGGGCACCGATGCGGTACACCACGATGGCGAGGAGCACGAAGCGCAGACGCGCCCACAGTTCACCTAGACCGCTGCCCATCGCCGGCATTTTTCCTGACTTCGCCATTTAGTCCTCTACCTTGCCACCGGCGGCTTCGATCGCGGCACGGGCACCCTTGGTGACCTTGAGACCGCGAACCGTAACCGCCTTGTTCAGATCGCCGGAGAGGATCACCTTCGCGTGCAGCGTGGCGTCCTTCAGCACGTTGGCCTGCTTGAGGGTCTCGAGGGTGACTTCGTCACCGGCGACCTTGGCCAGCTCGGCCAGGCGCACTTCCTCGGAAACCAGCGACTTCGCGGAGGTGAAGCCGAACTTCGGCAGACGCCGCTGGAGCGGCATCTGACCGCCCTCGAAGCCGGGCTTGACGCTACCGCCGCTGCGCGACTTGAGGCCCTTGTGGCCACGGCCGCCGGTCTTGCCCAGACCGGAGCCGATGCCACGACCGACACGCTTTTCGGCGTGCTTGGAACCCGGTGCCGGGCTCAGGCTATTGAGTTTCATGGATTACTCTCCCTCAACGCGCACAAGGTAGTTAACCTTGTGAATCATGCCGCGTACGGCGGGGGTATCTTCCAGTTCGACCGTGTGACCGATGCGGCGCAGGCCGAGGCCCTGAATGGTGGCCTTGTGCTTGGCCAGCACGCCGATGGTGCTGCGGGTCTGGGTAACCTTGATCGTTGCTGCCATGGTGCTCACCCCGTGATCGCTTCGACAGGCATACCGCGCTTGGCGGCGATGTCTTCCGGCGACTGAATGGCGCTCAGGCCCTTGACGGTCGCCCGTACCACGTTCACCGGGTTGGTGGAGCCGTAGCACTTGGCCAGGACGTCATGGACGCCGGCCAGCTCCAGCACGGAGCGCATGGCACCGCCGGCGATAACGCCGGTACCCTCGGAGGCGGGCTGCATGTACACCTTGGAGGCACCGTGACGGGCCTTGATCGGGTACTGCAGGGTGCCGCCGGAGAGGTGCACCTTGACCATGTTGCGACGCGCCTGGTCCATCGCCTTCTGGATAGCGACCGGCACTTCACGTGCCTTGCCGCGACCGAAGCCGACACGACCCTTGCCGTCGCCCACGACGGTCAGAGCGGTGAAACCGAAGACACGGCCACCCTTGACCACCTTGGCAACACGGTTGACCTGTACCAGCTTCTCCTGGAGGTCGCCGCTTTGCTGTTCGTTCTTCGCCATCGTAAAACCCTTTAGAATTCCAGGCCGCCTTCACGAGCGGCGTCGGCCAGGGCCTTGACGCGGCCGTGGTACTTGAAACCGGCGCGGTCGAAGGCTACCTGGGTGATGCCCGCTTGCTTGGCGCGCTCGGCAATCAGTTCGCCAACCTTGGCGGCGGCGTCAGCGTTGCCGGTAGCACCCTCACGCAGGACCTTGTCCAGCGTAGAGGCGCTGGCCAGCACCTTGCCACCATCCGGCGAGATAATCTGCGCGTAGATGTGACGCGGGGTACGGTTGACGCACAGGCGATACACGCCCAGCTCGCGGATCTTGGCGCGAGCGCGGCGGGCACGACGGAGACGAGATTCTTTCTTCGCGTTCATAACCCTGCCTTACTTCTTCTTGGCTTCTTTGCGACGCACCTGCTCGTCGGCGTACCTGACACCCTTGCCCTTGTAGGGCTCGGGCGGACGGAAGGCGCGGATTTCCGCGGCCACATGGCCGAGCTTCTGCTTGTCCGCGCTCTTCAGCACGATCTGGGTGTTCTTCGGCGTTTCCGCGGAGACACCCTCAGGCAGCGTATACTCGACCGGGTGCGAGAAGCCTAGTGACAGATTGAGCGTCTGGCCCTTGGCCTGGGCACGATAACCGACGCCGATGATTTCGAGGGACTTGGTGAAGCCTTCGCTTACCCCGGTCACCAGGTTCTGCACCAGGGCGCGGGTGGTACCGGCCATGGCCCAGGTCTTGGCAGACTCGCTGGGGGCGAAGGTCAGCTGACCCTCTTCCTGACCTACCACCACGTCGTGGTGGATGGTCATTGACAGCGTGCCCTGGCCGCCCTTGGCGGTCAGCTGGTCACCGTCGATCTTGATCTCGACGCCAGCGGGCACTTTTACTGGATATTTGGCTACGCGGGACATTCCAAACTCCTAGAATACGGTGCAGATGACTTCGCCACCGACACCGGCCTTGCGAGCCGCGCGATCGGTCATCACCCCGTTGGAGGTGGTGACGATAGCGATACCCAGGCCCTCGGCGACTTTCGGCAGCGCGTCCTTGCCCTTGTACTGGCGCAGGGAGGGCTTGGAAACTCGCTGGATGTGCTCGATGACCGGCTTGCCCTCGAAATACTTGAGGGTCACGGCCAGCTCCGGCTTGGCGCTTTCGGACACCGCGAAGTCGTTGATGTAACCCTCTTCCTTCAATACGCGGGCCACCTCAACCTTGAGGCGGGAAGACGGCATGGTGACCGTCTCCTTGGTGGCCATTTGCGCATTGCGGATACGGGTAAACATATCCGCCAGAGTGTCTTGCATGCTCATTTACGTTGCGCTCCTGATTCTTGCGTGGCTTACCAGCTGGACTTCTTGAGTCCGGGAACATCGCCACGCATGGCGGCTTCACGAAGCTTGTTGCGGCCGAGACCGAACTTGTTGTAGAAGCCGTGCGGACGACCAGTGATACGGCAGCGGTTACGCTGACGCACCGGGCTGGAGTCGCGCGGCAGCTGCTGAAGCTTCAGCGTAGCCTCGAAGCGCTCTTCGTCGGAAGCGTTCGCGTCCTGGATGATCGCCTTGAGCTCGGCACGCTTGGCGGAGTACTTCTCCACCAGCTTGGCGCGCTTGAGCTCACGCTCTACCATGCTTTTCTTTGCCATGATCCCACCCTTATTTCTTGAACGGGAAGTTCAGCGCGCTCAGCAGCGCACGACCTTCATCATCGGTGTTGGCGGTGGTGGTGATGGTGACATCCAGACCACGAATCCGGTCGATCTTATCATACTCGAGTTCCGGGAAGATGATCTGCTCACGCACCCCCATGGAGTAGTTGCCACGACCGTCGAAGGACTTCGGGTTGAGACCACGGAAGTCACGAACGCGGGGGATCGCGATATTCACCAGGCGATCGAGGAAGTCCCACATGCGCTCGGAGCGCAGGGTCACCTTGATCCCGATCGGCCAGCCTTCACGCACCTTGAAGCCCGCGATGGACTTGCGTGCCTTGGTTACCACCGGCTTCTGACCGGAGAGCTTCTCCAGGTCGCCGATAGCGTTGTCGATCAGCTTTTTATCGCTGGTCGCTTCGCCGATGCCCATATTCAGAGTCACCTTGGTGACTCGCGGCACCTGCATCACGTTGGCGTAGCTGAACTGCTCTTTGAGTTGAGCCACCACCTCGTTCTGATAACGTTCTTTCAAGTTCGCCATTATGCTACCCGACTCGCGTTAGGCGTCGATCTGCGACTGCGTCGACTTGTAGATACGTACCTTGGTACCGTCTTCCTGAACCTGGAAGCCGACGCGATCTGCCTTTCCGGTCTCCTGGTTGAAGATGGCCACGTTGGACGCGTGAATCGGAGCCTCGCGCTCGACGATACCGCCTTGATTACCCGCCATGGGATTGGGCTTGGTGTGACGCTTGATCATGTTCACACCGGACACCACGAAGCGGTTTTCGAGAACCCGCTTGACGGTGCCGCGCTTGCCCTTGTCCTTGCCGGCGATGACGATGACTTCATCGTCACGTTTGATCTTTTGCATATTCGCCTCGCTCCTTACAGCACTTCAGGCGCCAAGGAAATGATCTTCATGAACTTCTCGTTACGAAGCTCACGGGTCACCGGCCCGAAGATACGGGTGCCGATCGGCTGATCATTGGTGTTGTTCAACAGAACCGCCGCATTTCCGTCGAAGCGAATCAGCGAGCCGTCGGAACGACGGACACCGCTGCGGGTGCGAACCACCACCGCCTTGAGGACCTGGCCTTTCTTGACCTTGCCACGCGGAATGGCTTCTTTCACCGTGACCTTGATGATGTCGCCAACGTGGGCATAGCGGCGATGTGAACCGCCCAGCACCTTGATGCACTGCACCCGGCGCGCTCCACTATTATCGGCGACGTCCAGCATTGTCTGAGTCTGAATCATCGGTTTTCTCCAAACCTAATCTGACAGCAGGTGTAGGGTTAGCCCTTGGCCTGCTCGACCACCTCGACCAGCGTCCAGGACTTGGTCTTGGACAGCGGACGGCACTCCTGGATGGAGACCGTATCACCGGCCTTCGCCTGGTTCGCCTCGTCATGGGCGTGGAGCTTGGTGGAGCGCTTAACGTACTTGCCGTAGATCGGGTGCCGCTCACGGCGCTCGATCATCACGACGATGGACTTGTCCATCTTGTCGCTCACCACCTTGCCGGTGAGCGTACGGGTTTTCTTCTCTTCGGCCATCTCAGTCACCTGCCTTCTCGTTGAGCACAGTCTTCACCCGGGCGATGTCCCGACGAACCTGCTTGAGCAGGTGCGTCTGGCTGAGTTGGCCAGTGGCCTTCTGCATGCGCAGGTTGAACTGCTCGCGGAGGAGTTCGAGGAGCTGATCGTTCAGCTCGTCGACTGACTTTTCACGGATTTCCTGGGCTTTCATCACATCACCGTCCGTTTCACAAAGGTGGTGGAAACCGGGAACTTCTGCGCCGCCAGGCCAAAGGCCTCGCGTGCCAGCTCCTCGGACACGCCTTCGATCTCGTAGAGGATCCGACCGGGCTGAATCTGCGCGACCCAGTACTCGACGGAACCCTTCCCCTTACCCATACGGACTTCGAGGGGCTTCTTGGAGATCGGCTTGTCCGGGAACACCCGAATCCAGATCTTGCCACCACGCTTGACGTGACGGGTGATCGCACGACGACCGGCTTCGATCTGACGGGCGGTGATACGACCACGGCCAGTCGCCTTGAGGCCGTATTCGCCGAAGCTTACCTTGCTTCCGCGATGCGCCAGGCCACGGTTGCGGCCCTTCTGCATCTTGCGGAACTTCATACGCTTGGGTTGTAACATCGACTCGCTCTCCCCTTACCTGGAACCTTTCTTCTTGGAGGGCGCGGCCTGCGGCTGCTTAGCCTTGGCGCGGACCTCCTCGATGCCCCCGAGGATTTCACCCTTGAAGACCCAAACCTTGACACCGATGATGCCGTAGGTGGTCTTGGCCTCGTAGGCGGCGTAGTCGATGTCGGCGCGCAGCGTGTGCAGCGGAACACGACCTTCCCGGTACCACTCGGTACGGGCGATTTCCGCGCCGCCGAGACGACCGGAGAGCGACACCTTGATGCCGCCGGCGCCCAGGCGCATGGCGTTCTGCACGGAGCGCTTCATGGCACGACGGAACATCACGCGGCGCTCGAGCTGGCCGGCGATGTTCTGGGCCACGAGCATGGCATCCAGCTCGGGCTTGCGAACTTCCTCGATATTGACGTGCACGGGCACGCCCATCATCGCGGTCAGCTCGCGGCGCAGACGGTCGACGTCCTCGCCCTTCTTGCCAATCACGATGCCCGGACGGGCAGTGTGAATGGTGATGCGCGCGTTGTTGGCCGGACGCTCGATGGTGATGCGGCTCACGGAGGCGTTCTTGAGACGCTCTTCCAGGAAGCTGCGCACCGCGAGGTCGCTGTTCAGCTTGTCGGCATAGGCGCCGCGCTCGGCGTACCACACCGAGGTATGGTCTTTGACGATACCCAGGCGGATGCCTGTTGGATTGACTTTCTGACCCATCTGGTCGACTCCTACTTCTCGGCTACCTTGACGGTGATGTGGCAGGTGCGCTTCAAGATACGATCCGCGCGGCCCTTGGCACGCGGCTTGATACGCTTGAGCGTCATGCCCTCATCGACGCAGATGGTCGAGACACGCAGCTCGTCGATATCCATGCCGTTGTTTTCTTCCGCGTTCGCGATGGCGGACTGCAGCACTTTCTTGACCAGCTTGGCAGCCTTCTTCGGTGAGAAGGTCAGCAGGTCCAGCGCCTCGGCGACCGGCTTATCGCGCACCTGGTCAGCCACCAAACGGGCCTTCTGGGCGGATAAACGAGCGCCACGCAGCTTAGCTGTGACTTCCATCTCTCAATCCTCTCTGGCTTACCGTTTGGCTTTCTTGTCCGCCGCATGACCGCGATAGAGGCGGGTAGCAGCGAATTCGCCCAGTTTGTGGCCAACCATTTCCTCGGAGACATGCACCGGGACGTGTTGGCGACCGTTATGGACTGCGATGGTGAGTCCTACCATGTTGGGCAGGATCATGGAGCGACGCGACCAGGTCTTGATCGGTTTGCGGTCACTCTTCTCCACAGCAGCCTCGACCTTCTTCAGCAGATGAAGGTCAATAAAGGGACCTTTCTTCAGTGAACGTGGCACAGCCGTTACCTCTTAAAGTGTGTTACTTGGCCTTGCGGCGACGAACGATCAGCGCATCGGTGCGCTTGTTCTTGCGGGTCTTGTGGCCCTTGGTGGGAACGCCCCACGGAGTCACCGGATGACGACCACCGCTGGTGCGGCCTTCACCGCCACCGTGCGGGTGATCCACCGGGTTCATGGCCACGCCGCGAACGGTCGGACGCACACCTTTCCAGCGCTTCGCACCGGCCTTGCCAAGCTGACGCAGGCTGTGCTCTGAATTGCCCACTTCTCCCAGGGTCGCGCGGCACTCGCTCAGCACCTTGCGCATCTCGCCGGAGCGCAGACGCAGGGTGGCATAGTTGCCCTCACGAGCGACCAGCTGGGCGCTGGTACCGGCGCTACGAGCGATCTGGCCGCCCTTGCCGGGCTTGAGCTCGATGCAGTGCACGGTGGAACCCAGCGGAATGTTACGCAGCGGAAGAGCGTTGCCCTTCTTGATGGCCGCGTTGACGCCGGACTCGAGACGGTCGCCGGCGCTCACGCCCTTGGGCGCCAGGATGTAGCGACGCTCGCCATCGAGATACTTCAGCAGCGCGATGTTGGCGCTACGGTTCGGATCGTACTCGAGACGCTCAACGATGGCCGGAACGCCATCCTTGGTGCGCTTGAAGTCGATGATCCGGTAGTGCTGACGGTGACCACCGCCCACGTGACGGGTAGTGATACGACCGTTGTTGTTACGTCCGCCATTGCGCGACTGCTTCTCGAGCAGAGGCGCGTAGGGTGCACCCTTGTGGAGCTCGCTGTTCACGACCTTTACAAGGTGGCGACGACCGGCGGATGTGGGTTTAGTCTTGACGATTGCCATTGTCCGTACTCCTGCCCTTATTCGGCGCCAGAGAAGTCTTCAAGGGTCTCGCCGGCGGCCAACGTGACGTAGGCCTTGCGATACCCCTTGCGGTGACCCAGACCCTGCGCGGTGCGCTTGGTCTTGCCCTTGACGTTCAGCGCTTGAACGCGGTCGACCTTCTTGCCGAACAGAGCCTCGACGGCTTTCTTGATCTCGGGCTTGGTCGCGTCGCTGGCCACCTTGAACACGTACTGGTTGCGTTCAGCAGCCATGGCGGCCTTCTCGGTCACGTGCGGGCCGAGCAGCACCTTGAATACACGTTCCTGGTTCATGCCAGCTTCTCCTCGAATTTACGGAGGGCGGAGACGGTGGCCAGCACCTTGTCGAAGGCGACCAGGCTCACCGGATCGGCGGCGGCCACATCGACCACATCCACGTTGGGGATGTTGCGGGCGGCCAGGTAGAGGTTCTCATCGACTTCTTCGGTGACGATCAGCACCTTCTCCAGACCCAGCTCGTTGAGCTTGGCGACCAGCTGCTTGGTCTTCGGAGCGTCGACGGCGAACTCCTCGACGGCCACCAGGCGTTCCTGGCGCACCAGCTCGGAGAGGATCGAGCGCATCGCCGCACGGTACATCTTGCGGTTGACCTTCTGGGTGTAGTCCTGGGGACGAGCCGCAAAGGTCACACCGCCACTGCGCCAGATCGGCGAGCGGATGGTACCGGCACGGGCACGACCGGTGCCCTTCTGACGCCACGGCTTCTTGCCGCCGCCACGCACGTCGGAACGGTTCTTCTGAGCGCGGGTACCCTGACGACCACCGGCCAGATAGGCGGTGACGACCTGGTGCACGAGCGCTTCATTGAATTCTTTGCCAAAGGTGGCGTCAGACACGTCGACGGTGCCGGCGCCGGCAGCAAGATTCAGATTCATCGGTAGATTCCCCTTCAGCCAGCTTTCACGGCGCTGCGCACGATAACGTCACTACCGGTGGCACCGGGCACGGCGCCCTTGACCAGCAGCAGATTACGCTCAGCATCGACGCGGACGACTTCAAGACTCTGGACGGTGCAACGCACGTTGCCCATCTGGCCAGCCATTTTCTTGCCCTTGAACACTCGTCCAGGGGTCTGGCACATGCCGATGGAGCCCGGCGCGCGGTGGGCCAGGGAGTTACCGTGGCTGTTGTCCTGGGTGCGGAAGTTCCAGCGCTTGACTGCGCCCTGGAAACCCTTGCCCTTGGAGCTGCCGGTCACATCGATCGATTGACCAGCTTCGAAGAGGGATACGGTGAGTTCGCCGCCCACTTCCGGAGCCTCATCGCCTTCTGCCAGGCGAAACTCCATCAGCGAACGACCGGCCTCGATACCTGCCTTGGCGAACTGCCCAGCCTGGGCCTTCGACAGGTGTTTGGCCTTGCGGGAGCCAGTTGTCACCTGAATCGCCGCGTAGCCGTCGCTTTCGACGGTCTTGACGCGAGTGACGCGATTAGGCTCAACCTCGATCACGGTTACGGGCACGGAAGCGCCGTCTTCGGTGAAGACACGGGTCATCCCGGCCTTCTTGCCGACTAAACCGATAGTCATTCTCAGTCTCCTATAGTGTACGGGGCTATCACCCGCTATGGCTGCCCTTTCCAGAGCATTCCACTAGCACGTTGTGTGGCGCCTCACGGCGCGGCGGCTGCTGCTCGAGCGAATTGTCGAACGCTGGGCCGCGGTGTCTAGTGTAATAATCAGTCGAGCTTGATCTGCACGTCCACGCCGGCGGCGAGATCGAGCTTCATCAGGGCATCGACGGTCTTCTCCGTCGGCTCGACGATATCGAGCACGCGCTTGTGAGTGCGGATCTCGTACTGGTCACGCGCGTCCTTGTTGACATGCGGCGAGATCAGCACGGTGTAGCGCTCGCGGTTGGTCGGCAGAGGAATCGGTCCACGAACCTGGGCGCCGGTACGCTTGGCGGTTTCGACAATCTCCGCAGCGGACTGGTCGATCAGGCGATGGTCGAAGGCCTTCAACCGAATGCGAATCTTCTGGTTCTGCATTTGCCCTAACTCCAATGGATTCTGACGGCGCGAGCCGTCAACCCACGCATTCAAAGGATGCGCATTATAGGCACACCGAAAACGAGAGTCAAACACTCGTTGACGATGAACAGCAAAGGGGCTCCTCCTGGAGCCCCTTCTGATCATTCAAGCAGCGCGATGCTTACTCGACGATCTTGGCCACGACGCCAGCGCCGACGGTACGACCGCCTTCACGGATGGCGAAGCGCAGGCCGTCGTCCATGGCGATCGGCGCGATCAGGCTGACCACCATCTTGACGTTGTCGCCCGGCATGACCATCTCGACGCCTTCCGGCAGCTCACAGGTACCGGTGATGTCGGTGGTACGGAAGTAGAACTGCGGACGGTAGCCCTTGAAGAACGGAGTGTGACGACCACCCTCGTCCTTGGACAGCACGTACACCTCGGCCTCGAACTTGGTGTGCGGGGTGATGGTGCCCGGCTTGGCCAGAACCTGACCACGCTCGACGTCGTCACGCTTGGTGCCACGCAGCAGGGCGCCGACGTTCTCACCGGCACGACCCTCGTCGAGCAGCTTGCGGAACATCTCGACGCCGGTAACGACGGTCTTGACGGTGTCCTTGATACCGACGATCTCGACTTCCTCGCCAGCCTTGACGATACCGCGCTCGACACGACCGGTGACCACGGTGCCGCGACCGGAGATGGAGAACACGTCCTCGATCGGCATCAGGAACGGCTGATCGATGGCACGCTCCGGCTCCGGGATGTAGTCGTCCAGGGCCTTGATCAGGTTGGCAACGGCGGTGGTACCCATGCCGTTGTCATCCTTGCCTTCCAGCGCCATCAGGGCAGAGCCGGTGATGATCGGAGTGTCGTCACCCGGGAAGTCGTACTCGTCGAGGAGCTCACGAACTTCCATCTCGACCAGCTCGAGCAGCTCTTCGTCGTCGACCATGTCGGCCTTGTTCAGGAACACGACGATGAACGGAACGCCAACCTGACGAGACAGCAGGATGTGCTCGCGAGTCTGCGGCATGGGGCCGTCGGCAGCGGAACAGACCAGGATAGCGCCGTCCATCTGGGCGGCACCGGTGATCATGTTCTTGACGTAGTCGGCGTGCCCCGGGCAGTCGACGTGCGCGTAGTGGCGCGCTTCGGACTGGTACTCGACGTGAGAGGTGGCGATGGTGATGCCACGCTCACGCTCTTCGGGAGCGTTGTCGATGGCGTCGAACTCGCTCCAGTCACCACCGAACACCTCGGCGGAAACACGGGTCAGGGCCGCAGTCAGAGTGGTCTTGCCGTGGTCGACGTGACCGATGGTACCGACGTTGACGTGCGGTTTGGAACGCTCAAATTTTTCCTTAGCCACTGCTATAACCTCTTTACGTTAGCTAACGGTTAACCGTTTTGGTTGATGACGGCTTCAACGACGCTGGACGGCGCCTCTTCGTAATCCGCAAACTCCATGACGTAGCTTGCGCGTCCCTGGGTCTGAGAACGCAGATCGGTCGCGTAACCGAACATCTCAGCCAACGGAACTCTGGCGCGAATGACCTTGCCCATGGGCGAGTCATCCATGCCGGATACCAGACCACGGCGGCGGTTGAGGTCACCCATGACGTCGCCCATGAAGTCCTCGGGGGTGACGACCTCGACCTTCATTACCGGCTCGAGCAGCACCGCCTTGGCCTTCTTGGCACCTTCCTTGACTGCCATGGAAGAAGCAACCTTGAACGCGGTCTCGTTGGAGTCCACGTCGTGGTAGGAACCATCGTACAGCGTAACCTTGACGTCGATCATCGGGTAGCCCGCGATGACACCGTTCTGCAGCTGCTCGTAGGCCCCTTTCTCGACGGCCGGCACGTACTCCTTGGGAACCACGCCGCCGACGATCTCTGAAGCGAACTTGAAGCTCATGTCTTCATCTTCGCCCTTGTCTTCCGCGGTCAGCGGCTCGATGCGCAGATGCACGTGACCGTACTGACCACGACCACCGGACTGGCGCACGAACTTGCCTTCCTGCTCGACCGAGCCACGAATGGTCTCGCGGTAGGCGACCTGCGGCTTGCCGATGTTGGCCTCGACCTTGAACTCACGGCGCATGCGATCGACGATGATGTCGAGGTGCAGCTCGCCCATGCCGGAGATGATGGTCTGGCCGGTCTCCTCGTCGGTACGCACCTGGAAGGAGGGGTCTTCCTGGGCCAGCTTGCCCAGTGCCACACCCATCTTCTCCTGGTCCGCCTTGGACTTCGGCTCGACGGCCACGGAGATAACCGGGTCCGGGAACTCCATGCGCTCCAGAATGATCTTGTCATTCAGGTCGCACAGGGTATCGCCGGTGGTGACATCCTTCAGGCCGATACAGGCGGCGATGTCGCCGGCCAGCACTTCCTTGATCTCCTCGCGGGAGTTGGCGTGCATCTGTACCAGACGCCCGATGCGCTCCTTCTTGTTGCGCACGGAGTTGTAGACGCTGTCACCCGAGTTCAGCACGCCGGAGTAGACGCGGATGAAGGTCAGGGTGCCGACGAAGGGGTCGGTGGCAATCTTGAACGCCAGGGCGGCGAAGGGCGCCTTGTCGTCTGCCTCGCGGGTCTCGATGGTGCCGGCCTTGTCATCCAGCTCGCCCTCGATCGCCTTGACCTCGGTGGGCGACGGCAGATATTCGACGACGGAGTCCAGCACCGCCTGCACGCCCTTGTTCTTGAACGCAGAGCCGCAGGTGACCAGCACGATCTCGTTGTCGAGGGTACGACGACGCAGACCGGCCTTGATCTCTTCCTTGGAAAGCTCGCCGCCTTCCAGGTACTTGTCCATCAGCTCTTCGGAAGCTTCGGCTGCAGCCTCGACCATCTCCTCGCGATACTTCTCCGCGGTCTCCTGGAGCTCGGCGGGGATGTCGATCAGGTCATAGGTGGCACCGAAATCGCTTTCGTTCCACTGGATGGCCTTCATCTCGATCAGGTCGATGACGCCCTTGAAGTCTTCCTCGGTGCCCCAGTTGATCTGGATCGGCACGGCGTTGGCACCCAGACGATCCTTGAGCTGGTCGACGACCATGAAGAAGTCGGCGCCGGTACGGTCCATCTTGTTGACGAACACCATGCGCGGAACTTCGTACTTGTTGGCCTGACGCCAGACGGTCTCGGTCTGCGGCTGAACGCCGGAAGAGCCACACAGCACCACGACGGCACCGTCGAGCACGCGCAGGGAGCGTTCCACCTCGATGGTGAAGTCGACGTGCCCGGGGGTGTCGATGATGTTGATGCGGTGCTCATCGAACTGGTGGTTCATGCCCTTCCAGAAGGTGGTCACGGCAGCGGAGGTGATGGTGATACCACGCTCCTGCTCCTGCTGCATCCAGTCGGTCGTGGAGGCACCTTCGTGGGTCTCGCCCAGCTTGTGGTTGATACCGGTATAGAACAGCACGCGCTCGGTCGTGGTGGTCTTGCCGGCATCGACGTGGGCGACGATCCCGATGTTGCGATAGCGTTTTAGCGGAGTTTTGCGAGCCACGGTGGAACTCCCCGTTGGTTGGCGATGCGTTTTGCGGCCGGCACTTAGAACCGGAAGTGCGAGAAGGCCTTGTTGGCTTCTGCCATACGGTGCACGTCTTCACGCTTCTTGACCGCAGAGCCCTTGCCTTCGGCGGCATCGAGCATCTCGCCGGCGAGGCGCAGCACCATGGTCTTTTCACCACGGCGGCGCGCGGCGTCTGCCAGCCAACGCATGGCCAGCGCCTGGCGACGTGAGGGACGCACCTCGACCGGCACCTGATAGGTCGCGCCGCCGACGCGGCGTGACTTCACCTCGACCATCGGCTGGATGCTTTCCAGCGCCTTGTCGAAGATCTCCAGCGGCTCTTCGTTACTGCGCTCGGCAACCCTGTCCAGCGCACCATAGACGATGCGCTCAGCTACGGACTTCTTGCCGCCGATCATCAGGTGGTTCATGAACTTCGCCAGGCGTTCGCTTCCGAACTTGGGATCCGGCAGGATCTCACGCTTGGCCGCAACTCTTCTTCTAGGCATGATAAGCCCTCTGTTGAAGGGTCCTTCAGGTAAACCCGGAACTCCCACGCGCTCGCCTTGAGCCCGCGACGCCCGACCTTACTCTTATCAGACCGATATCAATGGGTGGTGAATCGCGATCCGGGCCGATCAGGCCTTGGGACGCTTGGTACCGTACTTGGAACGACCCTGCTTACGGTTCTGTACACCGGAGGTGTCCAGCGCGCCGCGGACGGTGTGATAACGCACACCGGGAAGGTCCTTGACTCGACCGCCGCGGATCAGCACCACGGAGTGCTCCTGCAGGTTGTGCCCCTCACCACCAATGTATGAGGAAACCTCGAACCCGTTGGTCAGGCGAACACGGCACACCTTACGCAGTGCGGAGTTCGGCTTCTTCGGGGTAGTCGTGTAGACGCGGGTGCAAACGCCGCGCTTCTGCGGGCAGGCCTGCAGCGCCGGCACGTCACTCTTGCTGACGGGGCGCTTGCGCGGCTTGCGCACCAGCTGATTGATTGTTGCCATCTATTGCTCCAATGGGTTGCCTTGCGGAAGCGAGGTAGCCGCTCGCTTTCCTGTACTACGCTACCTTACCAGCAGGTTCGGGCGCACCCGCCCCACTGTTAAAGGCTGCGCATTCTACTGGCTGACACCACCCTTCGTCAAGCCCGGCCGCCGCAGCGGCCGGGCCTGCCGGGGATGTCAGATCTCGTCGTCGTCGGAATCCAGCGCGGTCAGCTGAGCGCCCAGCTCCTGCTCGACGTCATGGGCCGACGGCGCGGCGGGCTCTTCGACACCATCGCGCCGGCGGCGACGCTCGGCATGGTGGGTCAGTCCGGTACCGGCCGGGATCAGGCGACCCACCACGACGTTCTCCTTGAGGCCGCGCAGGTAGTCGCGCTTGCCGGTCACCGCGGCTTCGGTCAGCACTCGCGTGGTCTCCTGGAAGGAGGCCGCGGAGATGAACGACTCGGTCGCCAGGCTGGCCTTGGTGATACCGAGCAGCACACGCTGATACTTGGCCGGGAACTTGCCGGCCTTCTCGAGGCGCGCATTCTGCTCGAGCACCCGCACCAGCTCGGCCTGATCGCCGGGGATGAAGTCGGAGTCACCGGCATCGGTGATCTCGACCTTGCGCAGCATCTGACGCACGATCACCTCGATGTGCTTGTCGTTGATGCCCACGCCCTGAAGGCGATAGACCTCTTGGATCTCGGCGGTGATGTACTTGGCGAGCTCCTCGACACCCAGCAGACGCAGGATGTCGTGGGGGTTGCTGGGGCCATCGGAGATGACCTCGCCCTTCTCGACCGACTCGCCCTCGAAGACCGCGATCTGGCGCCACTTCGGGATCAGTGTCTCGAAGGGGTCGCCACCGCCTTCCGGGGTAATCGTCAGGCGACGCTTGCCCTTGGTCTCCTTGCCGAAGCTGATCACGCCGCTGACTTCGGCGAGGATCGAAGGCTCCTTGGGCTTGCGCGCCTCGAACAGGTCGGCGACGCGCGGCAGACCACCGGTGATGTCCTTGTTGGAAGAGGCCTCCACCGGGATACGCGCGACCACTTCACCGATACCGATCCGGGCGCCGTTGTCGGCGGTGACGATCGACTTGCCGGGCAGCGGATACTGCACGGGGGTGTCGGAGCCGGGAACGGTGACCGGCTTGCCGGACTCGTCATTGAGCAGGATCATCGGGCGCTTGTCGCGACCGGCCATGGGCCGTGCCGCCGCCTCGATCACCTCGATGGAGGAGAGACCGGTCATCTCGTCCACGCTGCGGTGGATGGTGACGCCCTCATCCATGTCGGCGTACTGCACGGCACCC
This sequence comes from Halomonas sp. LES1, assembly GCF_031846005.1. Lineage (NCBI taxonomy): Bacteria > Pseudomonadati > Pseudomonadota > Gammaproteobacteria > Oceanospirillales > Halomonadaceae > Halomonas > Halomonas sp. LES1. Next base: position 13,845 of record NZ_JAVRGC010000009.1, on the reverse strand, counting down.
TCGGCCTCGGCGACGATCGGGTGAGTGTGCGGATCCCACTTGGCCACCGCCTGGCCGGCGTCGACGCTGTCGCCGTCGCGCACCGACAGCTCGGCACCGTAGGGCAGCTTGTAGTATTCGCGCTCGCGACCATGCTCGTCGGCGACGGCCAGGGCACTGGAGCGCGAGACCACCACCAGCTTGCCGTCGGCACGCTCGACATGCTTGATGTTGTGCAGGCGCACCTTGCCGCCATGCTTGACCTGGACGCTGTCCACCGCAGAGGCCCGCGATGCGGCACCACCGATGTGGAAGGTACGCATGGTCAGCTGGGTGCCCGGCTCACCGATCGACTGCGCGGCGATGACGCCGACGGACTCGCCGATGTTGACCTGATGGCCACGCGCCAGGTCACGGCCGTAACAGGCCGAGCAGACGCCATGGGCGGTCTCACAGCTGATCGCACTGCGCACCACGATCTCGTCGACACCCATGGTGTCGAGATCGGCACACCACTTCTCGTCGAGCAGGGTGTTGCGCGGGATCAGCACCTCGTCGCTGGCCGGGTCGATGACATCCTGGGCGACCACACGGCCCAGCACTCGCTGCGCCAGGGGCACGATGATATCGCCGCCCTCGATCACCGGATGCAGGGTCAGGCCACGCTCGGTGCCGCAGTCCGTCTCGGTGATCACCATGTCCTGGGCCACGTCGACCAGACGACGGGTCAGGTAACCGGAGTTGGCGGTCTTCAGGGCGGTATCCGCCAGACCCTTACGGGCACCGTGGGTGGAGATGAAGTACTGGAGTACGTTCAGACCCTCACGGAAGTTCGCCACGATCGGCGTCTCGATGATCGAGCCGTCCGGCTTGGCCATCAGGCCACGCATGCCCGCCAGCTGGCGGATCTGGGCGGCGCTACCCCGAGCACCGGAGTCGGCCATGATGAACACGCTGTTGAAGGAGTCCTGTTCGACCTCCTTGCCTTCGCGGTCGATCACGGTCTCCTTGGAGATCCCCACCATCATCGCCTTGGCCACCTTGTCGTTGGCCTTGGACCAGATGTCGATCACCTTGTTGTACTTCTCGCCCGCGGTCACCAGGCCCGAGGAGAACTGGTCCTCGATCTCCTTGACCTCCTCCTCGGCGGCCTCGACGATCTCGGCCTTGGCGTCCGGGATGACGAAGTCGTTGACACCGATGGAGGCGCCGGACCAGGTGGCCAGGCGGAAGCCGGTGTACATCAGCTGGTCGGCGAAGATGACCGTCGGCTTGAGGCCCGAACGACGATAGACCTCGTTGAGCAGGCCGGAGATCGCCTTCTTCTTCATCGGCTGGTCGACCAGCTCGAAGGGCACGCCCTCCGGCAGGATGCGGAACAGCAGTGCACGCCCGACGGTGGTGTCGCGCAGCATGCGCTGATGGGTCTTCTCGCCGCTCTCCTCATCGATGAGGACCTCGTCGAGACGCACCTTGATGCGGGCATGCAGCGCCACATTCTGGGTGTTGAAGGCGCGCTCCACCTCGTTGAGGTCGGTGAAGACCATGCCCTCGCCCCTGGCGTTGATCTTCTCCCGGGTCATGTAGTACAGACCCAGCACCACGTCCTGGGAGGGCACGATGATCGGCTCACCGTTGGCCGGCGACAGCACGTTGTTGGTCGCCATCATCAGCGTGCGCGCCTCGAGCTGAGCCTCCAGGGTCAGCGGCACGTGGACCGCCATCTGGTCACCGTCGAAGTCGGCGTTGTAGGCGGCACACACCAGCGGGTGCAGCTGGATCGCCTTGCCCTCGATCAGCAGCGGCTCGAAGGCCTGGATGCCGAGGCGGTGCAGGGTCGGTGCGCGGTTGAGCAGTACCGGGTGCTCGCGGATGACGTCGGCGAGGATATCCCACACCTCGGCCGTCTCGCGCTCGACCATCTTCTTGGCCGCCTTGATGGTGGAGGCATGGCCCAGCGACTGCAGCTTGGAGTAGATGAACGGCTTGAACAGCTCCAGCGCCATCTTCTTGGGCAGGCCACACTGATGCAGGCGCAGGGTCGGGCCGACGGTGATCACCGAACGGCCGGAGTAGTCGACGCGCTTGCCCAGCAGGTTCTGACGGAAGCGCCCCTGCTTGCCCTTGATCATGTCGGCCAGGGACTTCAGCGGGCGCTTGTTGGAACCGGTGATGGCACGGCCACGACGACCGTTGTCGAGCAGCGCATCGACCGCCTCCTGCAGCATGCGTTTCTCGTTGCGCACGATGATGTCGGGCGCATTGAGGTCGAGCAGCCGCTTCAGGCGGTTGTTGCGGTTGATCACCCGGCGATAGAGGTCGTTGAGATCCGAGGTCGCGAAGCGCCCACCGTCCAGCGGCACCAGCGGACGCAGGTCCGGCGGCAGCACCGGCAGCACCTCCATGACCATCCAGGCCGGATCGTTGCCGGAGCCCTGGAAGGCCTCCAGCAGTTTGAGCCGCTTGGAGAGCTTCTTGATCTTGGTCTCGGAGTTGGTCTGGGGGATCTCCTCGCGCAGGCGATCGATCTCCTCCAGCATGTCGATATCCTTGAGCAGCGCCTGGACCGCCTCGGCACCCATGCGGGCGTCGAAGTCGTCACCAAACTCCTCGAGGGCCTCGAAGTACTGCTCGTCGTTGAGCAGCTGACCGCGCTCCAGCGTGGTCATGCCCGGGTCGATGACCACGAAGCTCTCGAAGTAGAGCACGCGCTCGATATCACGCAGGGTCATGTCCAGGAACATGCCGATACGTGACGGGAGCGATTTCAGGAACCAGATATGGGCGACGGGGCTGGCCAGCTCGATATGCGCCATGCGCTCACGACGCACGGCGGCCTTGGTGACCTCCACGCCGCACTTCTCGCAGATGATGCCGCGGTGCTTCATGCGCTTGTACTTGCCGCACAGGCACTCGTAGTCCTTGACCGGGCCAAAGATCTTGGCACAGAACAGGCCGTCCCGCTCCGGTTTGAAGGTACGGTAGTTGATGGTCTCGGGCTTCTTGACCTCCCCGAATGACCAGGAACGGATCAGGTCCGGGGACGCCAGGGTAATCTTGATCGCGTCGAACTCGTCGGACTGAGACTGCGATTTGAGGACTTTCACCAAATCTTTCATGGGGTCGGCTCCGCTGCGGAGTTGTCATGGGCGGGGGCGATGCTGCCACCCCCGCGGACCGTCATAATGTGAAGCGTCGGCCGCCTCAGCTCTCGAGCTCGATGTCGATGCCCAGCGAGCGGATCTCCTTCACCAGCACGTTGAAGGATTCCGGCATGCCCGCCTGCATGGCGTGATCGCCATCCACGATGTTCTTGTACATCTTGGTACGACCCTCCACGTCATCGGACTTGACGGTGAGCATCTCCTGGAGGGTATAGGCGGCGCCATAGGCCTCCAGGGCCCAGACCTCCATCTCACCGAAACGCTGACCACCGAACTGCGCCTTGCCGCCCAGCGGCTGCTGGGTCACCAGCGAGTAGGAGCCGGTGGAACGGGCGTGCATCTTGTCGTCCACCAGGTGGTTGAGCTTGAGCATGTACATGTAGCCAACGGTCACCGGACGGTCGAAGGCATCGCCGGTACGGCCGTCATAGAGCGTCATCTGACCGGAATCCGGCAGCTCGGCCAGGCGCAGCAGATGCTTGATCTCATCCTCTTCGGCGCCATCGAACACCGGCGTGGACATCGGCACCCCTCCCTTGAGGTTCTTCGCCAGGGCGATCACCTCCTCGTCGGAAAGCGTGTCGAGTGCCTCGATCCGGGTGCCCGGCGTGGTGTTGTAGACCTGCCCCAGGAACTCGCGGATCTCGGCCACCTGCTGCTCACGTGCATCGCGCAGCAGGGCGTCGATCTTGCGACCCAGCCCCCAGGCGGCGAGGCCCAGATGGGTTTCCAGGATCTGACCGACGTTCATGCGCGAGGGCACGCCCAACGGGTTGAGCACGATGTCGACCGGCTCGCCCTGATCGTCGAACGGCATGTCCTCGATGGGCATGATCGCCGAGATGACACCCTTGTTACCGTGACGACCCGCCATCTTGTCGCCCGGCTGCAGGCGACGCTTGACCGCCATGTAGACCTTGACGATCTTGAGCACGCCGGGCGCCAGGTCGTCCCCCTGGGTCAGCTTGCGCTTCTTGTCCTCGAAACGCTCGTCCATCTCCTTGCGACGCGTCTCCAGCTGCTCGTCGGCCTGGGCCAGCAGCTCGTTGAGCGTCTCGTCCTGGAGGCGCAGCTTGAACCACTGCTGACGCGGCAGCTCGTCGAGGTAGCTCTCGGAGAGCACGTCACCCTTCTTGAGCTGGGGACCACCGTTCACCGCCTGGCCGCTCAGGGTGCGTTTGAGACGCTCGAAGGTGGCATCCTCGGCGATGCGGTAGGTCTCCTGGAGGTCCTTGCGCACCTCGTCGAGCTGCATCTGCTCGATGGAGAGCGCACGCGAGTCCTTCTCCACACCGTCGCGGGTGAAGACCTGGACGTCGATGACGGTCCCCTTCATGCCGGTCGGGGCACGCAGGGAGGTGTCCTTCACGTCGCTGGCCTTCTCACCGAAGATCGCACGCAGCAGCTTCTCCTCCGGCGTCAGCTGGGTCTCACCCTTGGGCGTGACCTTGCCGACCAGGATATCGCCGGGACCGACTTCAGCGCCGATATAGACCACACCGGCCTCATCCAGCTTGGAGAGCGCCGATTCGCCGACGTTGGGGATATCGGAGGTGATCTCCTCCGGCCCCAGCTTGGTGTCGCGGGAGACACAGGTCAGCTCCTGGATATGGATGGTGGTGAAGCGGTCCTCTTCCACCGCCCGCTCCGAGAGCAGGATCGAGTCCTCGAAGTTGTAGCCGTTCCAGGGCATGAAGGCGATGCGCATGTTCTGGCCAAGCGCCAGGTCACCCATGTCCACGGAGGGACCATCGGCGAGGATGTCGCCACGCGCCACCGCGTCACCAGGACGCACGATCGGCCGCTGGTTCTGACAGGTGTTCTGGTTGGAGCGCACATACTTGGTGAGATTGTAGATATCGACGCCGGCCTCACCGCCGATGATCTCATCCTCGTTGACACGTACCACGATGCGCTTGGCATCCACGGAGTCGATCACCCCGCCGCGACGCGCCACCTCACAGACCCCGGAGTCACGGGCGACGAAGCGCTCCATGCCGGTACCCACCAGCGGCTTGTCGGCACGCAGGGTCGGCACCGCCTGACGCTGCATGTTGGCCCCCATCAGGGCGCGGTTGGCGTCATCGTGCTCGAGGAAGGGAATCAGCGCGGCGGCAACCGATACCACCTGGCGCGGCGACACGTCCATCAGCGTCACCTGCTCGGGACGCATGAAGGTGGTCTCGCCTTTGTGGCGCACCTGCACCAGGTCGTCGGCCAGCTTGCCGCTCTCATCCACGGTCGCCGAGGCCTGGGCGATAACGAAGTTGCCCTCCTCGATGGCCGAGAGGTGAACCACCTCGTCGGTCAACTGACTGTCCACCACCTTGCGGTACGGCGTCTCGAGGAAGCCATAGCTGTTGGTGTGGCTGTAGGTCGCCAGGGAGTTGATCAGACCGATGTTGGGGCCTTCCGGGGTCTCGATCGGGCACAGACGGCCATAGTGGGTCGCGTGAACGTCACGCACCTCGAAGCCGGCCCGCTCGCGGGTCAGGCCGCCCGGGCCAAGCGCGGAAACACGACGCTTGTGGGTGACCTCGGAGAGCGGGTTGTTCTGGTCCATGAACTGGGAGAGCTGGCTGGAACCGAAGAACTCCTTGACCGCCGCGGCGACGGGCTTGGCGTTGATCAGGTCCTGGGGCATCAGGCCCTCGCTCTCGGCCATGGAGAGACGCTCCTTGACCGCGCGCTCGACGCGCACCAGGCCGACGCGGAACTGGTTCTCGGCCATCTCGCCCACGCAGCGGATACGGCGGTTGCCCAGGTGGTCGATGTCGTCCACCTCGCCGAAGCCGTTACGGATATGGATCAGCTCCTTGAGCACATCAAGGATGTCGCGACGATCCAGTACGCCGGAGCCGGTATCGGACTCGCGGCGCAGGCGGCGGTTGAACTTCATGCGACCGACACTGGAGATGTCGTAACGGTCTTCGCTGAAGAACAGGTTGTTGAACAGGGTCTCGGCGGCCTCCTTGGTGGGCGGCTCGCCGGGACGCATCATGCGATAGATCTCGACCAGCGCCTCGAGCTGGGACCCGGTGGTGTCCAGCTTGAGGGTGTCGGAGATGAAGGGACCACAGTCGAGATCGTTGGTGTACAGCGTCTCGAGGGTAGTGATGCCGGCCTGGCCGAGCTTCTCGAGCAGCTCCGGGGTGATCTCGGTGTTGCAGGGGCAGAGCAGCTCACCGGTGTTCGGGTCGACCTGATCCTTGGCCAGGGTCTTGCCGAACAGATACTCCATCGGCACCTCGAGACGCTCGAGGCCGGCCTTCTCCAGCTGACGGATATGCTTCTGGGTAATGCGACGCCCTTCCTCGACGATCAGGCCGCCATCGGCATCCTTGATGTCGAAGGTGGCGGTCTCGCCGCGCAGGCGCGACGGCACCAGCTCCACGGAGAATCCCTTCTTCTCGACGTGGAAGGTGCTGGTCTCGAAGAACTCCTCGAGGATCTCCTCGGCGCTCATGCCCAGCGCGCGCAGCAGTACCGAGGCCGGCAGCTTGCGGCGACGGTCGATACGCACGAAGACACTGTCCTTGGGATCGAACTCGAAGTCGAGCCAGGAGCCGCGGTAGGGGATGACCCGCGCGGAGTAGAGCAGCTTGCCGGAGGAGTGGCTCTTGCCCTTGTCGTGATCGAAGAACACGCCGGGAGAGCGGTGCAGCTGGGAAACGATAACCCGCTCGGTACCGTTCACCACGAAGGTACCGTTCTCCGTCATCAGGGGGATCTCCCCCATGTAGACTTCCTGCTCCTTGATGTCCTTGATCGCCTTGTTCGATGACTCCTTGTCATAGATGATCAGGCGAACCTTGACGCGCAGTGGAGCCGAATAGGTGACACCACGCAGCTGACACTCCTTGACGTCGAAGGCCGGCGTACCGAAGCGGTAGCTGACATACTCCAGCGCAGCATTGCCGGACATGCTCTCGATCGGGAACACCGACCTGAAGGCAGCATGCAAGCCGGTCTCGAGACGCTCATCGGGCGCTCGGTCCTGCTGGAGGAAGTCGTAATAGGAATCAAGCTGGATCGCCAGCAGGTAGGGCACATCCATCACTTGGGGCAGTTTGCCGAAATCCTTGCGGATGCGTTTTTTCTCAGTGTATGAGTAAGCCATCTGTATTCCCCAGCTTGTTCACCATGGGTGACCGATGCGTGGTCGGCGCCACCCGACGGGGTGCGGCTCCGTCAGGCGATGAAGGCAAGCGCCTAGAGGGACGCTCGCCTTCTGGAATTCGTCTGGCCGGACTGCCGAAGCAGCGGCCAGTGACAACAGAAAAAGGCCGGCAGCGGGTGTCCCGCCACCAGCCGTGGAAGCTTACGCCGCGCGTGAAGCCATGTTGCTCAAGGACTTACTTGAGCTCCACGCTCGCGCCGGCTTCTTCCAGCTTGGCCTTGGCCGCTTCTGCGTCTTCCTTGGACATAGCTTCCTTGACGGTAGCCGGTGCGCCGTCGACGGCACCCTTGGCTTCCTTCAGGCCCAGACCGGTGATCTCACGGACGACCTTGATCACGTTGACCTTCTTGTCGCCAGCGCTGGTCAGCACCAGGTCGAACTCGGTCTGCTCTTCCTCGGCAGCGGCTTCACCGCCACCCGGGCCAGCCACGACAGCGGCAGCAGCGGAGACGCCGAACTTCTCTTCCATGGCCTCGATCAGCTCGACCACTTCCATGACGGTCATGTCGGAGACGGCGTTGATGATATCTTCTTTGGTCAGTGCCATTGTCACGATTCCTAACTTTGCGGGAGCCACGCTCAAGCGTCGGCTCGGGATTCAATATTCGATTCAGGCTGCCTGCAGGAGTTCGCCGATCAGGCGGCTTCTTCCTGCTTCTGGTCGCGCAGGGCGGCCAGGGTACGGACCAGCTTGCCGGCAGATGCCTCTTTCATGACGGACATCAGCTTGGCAATGGCCTCGTCGTAGGTCGGCAGCGTCGCCAGACGATCGAGTTCGGTGGCCGGAATCAGCTCACCTTCGTAGGCCAGCGCCTTGACTTCGAAGCTCTTCTCCTCCTTGGCGAACTCCTTGAACAGACGGGCGGCGGCGCCCGGGTGCTCGTAGGAGAAAGCCAGCAGGGTCGGACCCGAGAAGCTTTCGTCCAGAATCTCCCAGGGAGTTCCGGACAGGGCGCGGCGTGCCAGGGTGTTGCGGACAACACGCACCTGGACGCCATTCTCGCGGGCCTGCTTGCGCAGTTCGGTCATCTTGCTGACCGCGACGCCACGAGAATCGGCAACTACGACGGAGAGCGCATCCTTGGCCGCTTCACTGACCTCGGCAACAATCGCCTTCTTGCCTTCGAGTGCTAGTGGCACGGTGATCACTCCTTCGTGCCGGAACCTCGCGATGAGGGTTCCGGTGGTTACCATCTCTCCCGGCTGCCCGAAGGCGGGCCGGAAGTCCTGGGTGATGGTGCTCACCAGAAGCCTGGCGGCCACACCATCTGCGCAGGCCAGCCCCGAAGGGATGATTAAGCCGCCCTGGCTTGGGCAAGGCGGCGCCTGCGGTCTTTGACGGTGCCCCGCCGGCGAGTCAGGACTCGACACGGGGACCGCAAAGTTCTTGCTGAATGTTCGACCTACCGCCCGATCAGACCAGAGCGGAGTGGTCGATGGTCACGCCCGGGCCCATGGTGGTGGACAGGGTGACCTTCTTGAAATACACGCCCTTGGAGGTGCTCGGCTTGAGCTTCTTCAGGTCGGCGACCAGCGCGTCCAGGTTGCCCTGGATGGCGGTGGCGTCGAAGTCGACCTTGCCAAGGGTGGTGTGGATGATGCCGTTCTTGTCGGTACGGAAACGCACCTGACCGGCCTTGGCGTTCTTGACGGCAGTCGCCACGTCAGGCGTCACGGTGCCGACCTTGGGGTTCGGCATCAGGCCGCGCGGACCGAGGATCTGGCCCAGCTGGCCGACCACGCGCATGGCGTCGGGCGAAGCGATCACCACGTCGAAGTCCAGCTGGCCCTTCTTGACCTGTTCGGCCAGGTCATCCATGCCGACGATATCGGCACCGGCTTCCTTGGCGGCATCGGCGTTGGCACCCTGGGTGAACACGGCGACGCGAACGTCCTTGCCGGTTCCGTTGGGCATCACGGTCGCACCACGGACCACCTGGTCGGATTTGCGCGGATCGACGCCCAGGTTGATGGCGACGTCCAGGGACTCCTTGAACTTGACCGTGGAGAGCTCGCTGAGCAGAGCCACGGCTTCCTCGAGAGAGTAGACCTTGGTGGAGTCGACCTTCTCGCTAATCATCTTCGCGCGCTTGGACAGCTTGGCCATGATCAGAGACCCTCCACGTTCAGGCCCATGCTGCGGGCACTACCGGCAATGGTACGCACCGCGGCGTCGAGATCGGCAGCCGTCAGATCCGGCTCCTTGGTCTTGGCGATCTCTTCGAGCTGTTCACGGGTCACGGTACCGACCTTGTTCTTGTTCGGCTCACCGGAGCCGGACTTGATGCCAGCCGCCTTCTTCAGCAGGACCGCCGCGGGCGGGGTCTTGGTGATGAAGGTGAAGCTGCGGTCGGAGTAGACGGTGATCACCACCGGAGTGGGCAGACCCGGCTCAATTTCCTGGGTCGCGGCGTTGAACGCCTTGCAGAACTCCATGATGTTGACGCCGTGCTGACCCAGCGCGGGGCCCACGGGGGGACTCGGGTTGGCCTTACCAGCTGCTACCTGCAGCTTGATGTAAGCCTGTACTTTCTTGGCCATATTGGACTCCAGTTGGGTAATAGCGCCTTTCGGCTCCCCGGTGTTGCGGCCGCTGCTGCGGCCCTGCCTGCATCAGGTCGAGCGTTACTCTTTCTCGACCTGCGCGAATTCCAGCTCGACAGGGGTCGAGCGTCCGAAGATCAGCACGCTGACCTGAACGCGACTCTTGTCGTAGTTCACTTCCTCGACGACACCGTTGAAGTCGGCGAAGGGGCCATCGATGACCCGAACCGACTGCCCCGGCTCGAACAGGATCTTGGGCTTTGGCTTGTCAGTCCCATCCTCGACCCGACGCAGGATGGCATCGGCCTCTTTCTGAGTGATGGGTGCCGGCTTCTCCTTGGTGCCACCGATGAACCCCATGACGCGCGGGGTTTCGTTGACCAGGTGCCAGGTTTCGTCATCCATTTCCATCTCGACCAGCACATAGTCGGGATAGAACTTGCGCTCGCTCTTGCGGCGCTTGCCATCACGCATCTCGACGACTTCTTCGGTTGGCACCAGAATCTCGCCGAAGCGATCCTCCATGCCAAACATCTTCACGCGCTCACCCAGTGAACGCATGACATGCTTCTCGAAGCCGGAGTAGGCGTGAATGACATACCAACGCTTGGACATGGGGGCTCCTAACCGATAACGCCGGACATCGCCCAGCCAAGAAGGGTGTCGATCAACCACAGCATCAGGCCGACCACCAGCACGGCGACCAGCACGATGACGGTAGTCTGGATGGTCTCGGGCCGCGTCGGCCACACTACGCGCTGGATCTCTTTCTTGGCGGCACGAGCCAGCTCGGCGAGGCTGCGCCCCTTGGCGGTGGTCATGGCCACCAGGGCCGCCATGACGCTCAACGCCACGACACCCAACACGCGATAGAGCAGAGCCTGGTCGGCGAAGTAGGTATTGCCTACCACGGCCAGAACCAGCAGAGTGACGACAACCGCCCACTTGAGCCCGTCGTGGCGCGACTCCTGCACCTCGGCGTTATGTTTCATGAAAACGAGACTCCTCAAGGCGCGGCAATCGAAACGTGAATTCTTACGGGAGTAAGCCAGCCTGGGGAAGACTGGCAGGCCAGGAGGGAATCGAACCCCCAACCTGCGGTTTTGGAGACCGCTGCTCTGCCAATTGAGCTACTGGCCTGTATCTGCCTTTCTCCACCCTTTGCAGGTGGCTTGCGACAGCGGGCGCCATCATAGCGAAAGCCGCTTCGCCTGGCAACCCCTCTCGCCACTTTGGATCCATCAATGGCGAGAAAGAGAAAAGGCGAGCCGTGGCTCGCCTTTCAATGTGGAGCTCATGGACGGATTTGAACCGTCGACCTCACCCTTACCAAGGGTGTGCTCTACCCCTGAGCTACATGAGCCTAACCTTTGCACCCGAAGATGCTGGAGCGGGCAGCGGGGATCGAACCCGCATCATCAGCTTGGAAGGCTGAGGTTCTACCATTGAACTATGCCCGCCTACCCACTCTTGCGACCTCGATGACCAATCGCATCATCGCTGCCTGATTCTGGTGGAGGGGGAAGGATTCGAACCTTCGAAGCTTTCGCGGCAGATTTACAGTCTGCTCCCTTTGGCCACTCGGGAACCCCTCCAACTGGCGGCCTATTCTACCAGCGCCATTCCGAATGTCAAGCCATTGTTTTACCAGTAGCTTTTAGTATCTAGAGCGACTCGTGACGCCGCCGCCCTTCTCTTCGGAACGCGGCGCATTGTGTCAAAGCAGCATGGAGAATGCAAGCCCGGCACGAATCTTTTCCAGTGCCACCGGCGATGGAACGCACGGGGCACCCGCCATTCGCCCTGCCCGCTCGGCAGCCGTCAGCGGGAAGCATGCCTCGAGTCCGCCATAGACCATATCGGGCCAGACGGCGTGGGGCACCTGGAGTCCACGAGCCACCACCCGCGCATCGCCGCCGGTCAGCATCAGCGGCAACGCAACTCCTTCGCTATCGCACACCTCGGCATAGACACGATTGATCGCGCTGACCGCCGCCATGTAGATGCCATGATTGACCGCCTCCACCGTACGCTTTCCGGGCACCAACAGCTCTTCCGGCTCACTGTCGGGATCGATGGCCACGTTACGGGTACCAAGCTTGAGGCTCTCCTTCATCAGCCTCAGCCCCGGCAGGATATACCCACCCAGGTGGCGCCCCCCCGGCAGCACGAAATCGATGGTGATGGCACTGCCACAGTCCACGGCACAACAGGCGCCAACCTGCTGGTAACCCGCCAGCACTCCCAGCCAGCGATCGACCCCGAGCCGCTCGGGCTCCTCATAGCCATTGGTGACACCCAGGGCCTCGGGGGTGGAGCTGGCCACATAAACGGCCCCCACGCGCTGACGCAGCAGCTGGACGGTCTCCTCGAGCACCGCTCGCCTCGCGACGCTGGATATGCGCACCGACTCGACCACCTCGAGATTGGGAATATCGGCCCCAGGCCGCCACTCTTCTCGCGTCCATACCGCCCCTCGAGACCGGATCTCGCTGGTATCGACATCCTTGAGGCGCCACTTGGAGAGCGTGTTGCCGATATCGAGGTCGAGAATCATGAGCGCACACGCAGACTGATCTCGCCACCCGCCAGGTAGCGTCGCTCTCCACCCTGAACCACCACCAGGTTGCCGGAGGCATCCACCTCCTCGACCAGCGCCACCTCCCGCGCATTGCCGCTCAACACGTCCACCTCACGGCCGGCGAAGGCGTGTCGGGCGTTCCAGGCATCGCGCCATGGGGCAAACCCCTCACGCTCGAACTCCGCCACCAGGGGAAGCAGCGCCTCCAGCAGGTCGACTGCCAGTGCGTTGCGGGATACCCCGGTGACCTGATCCTCGACAGCCGCGGCCGGCTGTCCCAGGGAGCCGCGGAACGCATCGCTCAGGGAAAGGTTGAGCCCCATGCCGATCACCACCTCACAGGGGCCGGAGGCGTCCCCACTGACCTCCACCAGGATGCCCGCCAGCTTGCCGTAGTCACCATCCGGCCTCTTCAGCAGCACATCATTGGGCCACTTCAGTAGCGGCGAAACCCCGTGACTCTCCAGCACCCGGGCCAGGGCCACCCCTGCGGCAAGGCTCAGCCCCTCCAGGGCAGCGATGCCGGACTCGACTCGCCACCCCAGGGAGAGCATCAGGCTCTTACCCCAGGGGGTGTTCCAGGCCCGCCCACGGCGACCGCGCCCGGCGCTCTGCTGCTCCACCAGGCAGACTTCACCGTGCCCCGCCCCATGATCGAAGCGTTCACGCAGAAAGGCATTGGAGGAGGGAAGGGTTTCCTCGACGATCAGGCGAGTCAGATGGCCTCGTGCCTGACGAGAGAGACCAGCGATGATGCGCGGCCCATCCAGAAGCTCCAGGGGTTCGGCAAGCCGATACCCCTGCCCTTTCACCGCCTCCATGCTGATGCCCAGAGACTCGAGCTTGCGCAACTGCTTCCATACCGCAGCGCGCGATACACCGAACTGCTCACCGAGCTGCTCGCCCGAATGGAACTCGCCGTCGCCAAGAAGGCGTATGAGGTCACCGATGGTCATGCCAGGGATCCCGGACCGAAAAGATCCCATTCTATCGGATGCAGCGCACCCCCGGAAACGCGACGCATCGGAAAGCCTGCCTGCAAACGAAAAAAGCCCGAGCTCATGATGAGCTCGGGGCTTTTTCCGGTAAGTGCCTGGAGATATTCCGGCCGTTGTTCCGGGCGCCGAGCTCCGATGAGCGGCGCCTCGATGGCCGGCATTCGGGACGCTGCATGGGCAGCGTCCTGCCATGAAAAAAACCCGAGCAACTGAATGCCCGGGGTTTTCTCGGTATAAGTGCCTGACGATGACTTGGCCGGCACTCCGGGACGCTCCATGGGGAGGCCCCTAAAACGACGAAACCCCGACCATGGGCCGGGGTTTCTGAATAAGTGCCTGACGATGACCTACTCTCGCATGGGGAGGCCCCACACTACCATCGGCGCGGAGCGGTTTCAC
>NZ_JAVRGC010000008.1:0-165639 GCF_031846005.1 Halomonas sp. LES1 | reverse complement strand
ATCGCCAACGACAGCGCCACGGTGGTGATTCCGAGCGATACGCTGGCAGACGGCGACTACAGCGTCGAGGCGGTGATTTCTGATGCCGCGGGCAATAGCTCCGCGGTGTCCAACAGCATCGCCTTCAACGTGGATGCGACCAGCCCCGGTGGTGACGCCGGTACAGACGCCCCGACTCTGACGATTGCCGAGGCCGCGGATGGCATCAACGCCAGTGAACTGGCCGATGGCGTGCAGGCCGAGGTTGGCCTGACCCCCGGCACCGAGGCCGGTGACACCATTACGCTGCGTATCACCGATGCCGATAACGTGACCTCCGAGGTTTCCTATACGGTCACAGCGGACGACGTCACCAACGACAGCGCCCCGATGGTGATCCCGAGCGATGCGCTGACAGACGGCGATTACAGCGTTACGGCGGTAATTTCTGATGCCGCGGGTAATAGCTCTGAGGTGTCTCCTGAAGTCGAATTCCGCGTGGACACTGCCGCGCCTGAGGTACCGAGCATCACGACCGCCTCGGACGACGTGGGCGAGGTGACCGATACGCTTGCCAGCGGCGATAGCACCGACGACACCACCCCGGCGCTGTCCGGTACCGCAGTGGCGGGAAACACGGTGACCATCCGGGACGGAGACAGCGTGCTGGGCACCGCCGTTGCGGATGACAGCGGCCATTGGAGCTACACCCCGGTCTCAGACCTCGGCGAAGGAAGCCACAGCTTTACCGCTACTGCCACCGATGCCGCTGGCAATACCTCGGAGCCGAGCGACGCCTTCGAGCTGATCGTGGATACCATCGCGCCGATGGCACCGGTGATCACGTCGGTGACAGATGAGGTGGGAGATATCACCGGGGAGCTGACCAGCGGTGACAGCACCGATGACACCACCCCGGCGCTGACCGGCACCGCCGAGGCGAATAGCACGGTGACCATCCTCGACGGAGACACCGTACTGGGCTCCGTCGACGCCGACGGCAGCGGCAACTGGAGCTTTACACCGACGGACCCACTGGGCGAAGGCAGCCATAGCCTGACGGTCACCGCGACGGATCCCGCCGGCAATACCTCGGAGCCGAGCAATGCCTTCGAGCTGAGCGTGGATACCATCGCGCCGATGGCACCGGTGATCACGTCGGTGACAGATGAGGTGGGAGATAACACCGGGGAGCTGACCAGCGGTGACAGCACCGATGACACCACCCCGGCGCTGACCGGCACCGCCGAGGCGAATAGCACGGTGACCATCCTCGACGGAGACACCGTACTGGGCTCCGTCGACGCCGACGGCAGCGGCAACTGGAGCTTTACACCGGCGGACCCACTGGACGAAGGCAGCCATAGCCTGACGGTCACCGCGACGGATCCCGCCGGCAATACCTCGGAGCCGAGCAATGCCTTCGAGCTGAGCGTGGATACCATCGCGCCGATGGCACCGGTGATCACGTCGGTGACAGATGAGGTGGGAGATATCACCGGGGAGCTGACCAGCGGTGACAGCACCGATGACGCCACCCCGGCGCTGACCGGCACCGCCGAGGCGAATAGCACGGTGACCATCCTCGACGGAGACACCGTACTGGGCTCCGTCGACGCCGACGGCAGCGGCAACTGGAGTTTCACCCCGGCGGACCCACTGGACGAAGGCAGCCATAGCCTGACGGTCACCGCGACGGATCCCGCCGGCAATACCTCGGAGCCGAGCAATGCCTTCGAGCTGAGCGTGGATACCATCGCGCCGATGGCACCGGTGCTCACGTCGGTGACAGATGAGGTGGGAGATATCACCGGGGAGCTGACCAGCGGTGACAGCACCGATGACGCCACCCCGGCGCTGACCGGCACCGCCGAGGCGAATAGCACGGTGACCATCCGGGACGGTGGCACCGTACTGGGCTCCGTCGACGCCGACGGCAGCGGCAACTGGAGCTTTACACCGACGGACCCACTGGGCGAAGGCAGCCATAGCCTGACGGTCACCGCGACGGATCCCGCCGGCAATACCTCGGAGCCGAGCAATGCCTTCGAGCTGAGCGTGGATACCATCGCGCCGATGGCACCGGTGATCACGTCGGTGACAGATGAGGTGGGAGATATCACCGGGGAGCTGACCAGCGGTGACAGCACCGACGACACCACCCCGGCACTGACCGGCACCGCCGAGGCGAATAGCACGGTGACCATC
Organism: Halomonas sp. LES1; assembly: GCF_031846005.1. Taxonomy (NCBI): domain Bacteria; kingdom Pseudomonadati; phylum Pseudomonadota; class Gammaproteobacteria; order Oceanospirillales; family Halomonadaceae; genus Halomonas; species Halomonas sp. LES1. The sequence goes on along the minus strand of NZ_JAVRGC010000008.1, from coordinate 163,452 downwards.
CTCGACGGAGACACCGTACTGGGCTCCGTCGACGCCGACGGCAGCGGCAACTGGAGCTTTACACCGACGGACCCACTGGGCGAAGGTGACTACCGCTTTACCGCTACTGCCACTGATGCTGCCGGTAATACTTCCGATCCGAGCACGGCCTTTGAACTGATCGTCGACACCACCAGCCCTGGTGGCGATGACGGCACGGCAGCCCCGATGCTTACGATCACCGAAGCCGCGGACGGCGCCATCAACGCCAGTGAACTGGCCGATGGGGTAGAGGCCCGCATCGAGCTGACGGACGGCACCCAGGCCGGGGACACCATCACCCTGCAGATCGATAACGCCGACAACGTGACCCACACGGTCACGGCGGACGATGTCAACGCCGGCAGCGCGAACATCGTGATCCCGAGCGATGCGCTGGCAGACGGCAGCTACAGCGTCGATGCGGTGATTGCCGACGCCGCCGGCAATAGCTCCGAGCCGTCTGCTGCTCTCGACTTCAACGTGGATACGACCGCGCCTGGCGGTCCGAACAACGCGATCGCCTTCGATGATGAGCTGATCGGCGATGCGGAAGCGACGGATATTTCCCTTCGCGGGCAGATCGATGCTGACAGCACCCTGTCCAGCATCGTGATCAGTGACGAAGATAGTGATACCGCCGATATCACCGTCGACCCCAGCGCTATTACCGTGGCTGTCGATGGCACGGTGAGCGTCACGGGTCTCGACCTCAGCGCGCTTGCCGATGGCGAATTGACGGTCACCATGACGCTTGAGGATGCCGCCGGTAATAGCGGGACCGTGACCGATACCTCGACCCTGGACACCACGGGGGCATTGATCGCCGACAGCAGCGAGGCGCTGAACGAAGCGGTGGGTGCCACGGTTTCGGGCAACCTGGCCGTGGCCGGCAATGACTGGGGGGATCTGGCGCAGATCTCGGTCATCCCACCAGAGGGGCTTACCGCCGGTGGCAGCGATGTCACCTGGGCGGGCAGCTACGATGCCCAGCAACAGAGCTACATCATGACGGCGACGGCGGCAGGCAGTGACGTCGCGACGCTGGTTATCGACGGGGCAACGGGGGCCTACACCTTTACCCAGTTGGCGGCGCTGGATCACCCGTCGCTCGGTGCGGATGTGCTGGACCTTGGCTTCCAGGTCTCGACCGTGGACGACGCCGGCAACAGCGCCGAGGGCAGCCTGGAGATCCAGCTCACCGACGCCGTGCCCGACGCCGCGGCTCCTGTCATCATCGATACCGGCGCGATGACACAGCCGGTGAAAGGCACGCTGGTCGATGACTTTGGCGCCGATGGCGGTGTGGTCAGCTCCATCGTGATCGATGGGGTGACCTTTAGCTACGCCCAGGATAGCGGTAGCGTGGAGCAGCAGGGTCAGTCCGACCTGATTGCCGGCTACCAATACGACGATACGTCCAGCCAGTTGACGGTCACCACTGTGAAAGGTGAGACATTTGACGTCAATCTTGCCGACGGGACCTACCGCTTTACGCAAGATGCTGCTGATGGTCGCGACTTTTCTGCCAATGAGGCTCCACAGGCTTGGCTGGGAGATGACGGGAGTCTACTCGGGCTTGTCGGGGTCGAGGCGCTTACCTTATTAAGCTTTGGTGGAGACCAGAGTTACGGCGTCCTGGATGCTGACAATGACATAAACAAAGTCACGATATCCTTTAATTCTTCCTTAAATCTAGGGGTTTCCGGGTTCCAATATTCGGAGGAAATGGCCCGTGCGTTTGGGTTGACGGTGAATAATGACAATAAGACAGGGCAAGGTCTGCTGGGGCTTTTTGATGGAGAGGCTGTCATCACCATGGAAGCCAATGGTGATGAGCTTAGTACTCAGCAGTGGAACGAGTTCCTCGGTTCGATCTATTTTGATAAGTCTCTAATTGGCCTTAATTTAACGCCAACGGTGAAGGTTTCGGTCGAAGATGCTGCTGGAAACTCTAGTGAGCCGGTGTCCTTGACGAACTTGGCCGATGTCAGTTTGCTCAATGGCGGCGACGCGCCTGGCTACCTTGTAGAAGATGGCGACGGGGCGGCCGATCCCGATGCGGGTAATATCACCGGCACCGCCAACAGCGATCGCCTCTATGGCTACGGCGGCAACGATACCCTGAGCGCCGGCGCCGGCAATGACATCCTGCGGGGGGGCGCCGGCGACGATATCCTGTCGGGAGGAGACGGCGATGACCTGCTGATCGGCGGCGCCGGAGCCGATACCCTGACCGGTGGGACGGGCCGCGATGTGTTCCGCTTTGAAGCCGGAGACGCTGGGGCCGCCGGTAGCCCTGTCGTCGATACCATCACCGACTTCTCCCTCGGCGATGGCGATATTCTGGACCTTCAGGGCCTTTTGCAAAACGAGGTCAGGATCGGTACCGATCCCGGCAACCTGACCAGCTTCCTGCACTTCGTGCGCACCGCGGATGGCGATACCCGCCTCGAGGTCAGCTCCAGCGGCGGCTACCTGGGTGGCTACGCTGATAGCGCCACGGACCAGGTCATCCTGCTCAAAGGGATTGATCTAGGAGCCGATACGGCGTCCGACTGGCAGATCATTCAGCAACTTCTCGAGGGCGGCCATCTCTCGGTGGACACCACCGTTCAGGCGGGAGAGACGGCGGTCGGCGGCTTCAAGTCGTTCACCGAGATCGGCGCGACCCTGACCGATGGGGACGGCGACAATGCGTCCACCAGTGTGGTGGTCGATGAGACCGGAACGCTGGATACGCCGATGGTCCCGAGTGACCCCGATCCGGACAATACCGCGCCGATCGTGCAGGCCGACAGCGGCTTGCTGGGGCTGTTGGATGTCTCGGCGCTGGGCATCATCGACCTCAATAGTCAGGCGTTGGTGGCAGCCGATGCCGAGAACAATCTCGAGTCGGTCACGATCGACTTCCGCCCCTTGCTCGATATCAATCTGACCGACTCGGTCGAACTGACGGCGTCCCAGGCCATGGCCGACGAGCTCGGTCTGAGCATCTCGACCGAGAGCTCCAGCGGCGTCCTCGGGCTCGTGGCGCCACGGGCCTCGCTGACGATCACCGCACTGGATGGTGGTCCCATCGACAATCTGGCGGTCAATGAACTGCTGGGCAGCGTGAAGTTTACTGATGGCGACGGTGGTCTGCTCGATCTTGGCACTAACCTGCAGGCCAGCGTGCTGAACGCGCTTCGGATCAGCGCTACCGATACCGAAGGACTTCAGGACAGCGAACTGGTCGTCAACCTGGCGCAGACCGAAGTCCTGGATCAGCTCTTCGGCGGCAGCACCTACATCGAAGAAGGCGATGGAGGCAATAACGACCTGGATGGTGGCCTCGGCAACGAACGCTTCTATGGCTACGCCGGTAACGACACCATCGACGCGGGGGGCGGCAATGATCTGCTGAGAGGCGGAGCAGGCGACGACGTCCTCAACGGTGGCGATGGCAACGATCTGCTGATCGATGGTCAGGGCAGCGATACCTTCGATGGTGGAGCCGGCAACGACGAGATTCGTCTTTCCGGGACGAACTTCAATGCCATCGACGGCGGTGCCGGTGAGGATGTGCTGCTGCTCGATGGCGGCATCGACCTCGACCTGACCGACCCTGGAGTCGGAACGGTTGGCAATATCGAACGCATCGATCTGGGGGACGACGACGGGGCATCCCGCCTGACCCTCGATGAGAGTGAAACCATCGCCCTGACCGATGACGACAACCTGCTGACGGTGGAAGGCGATGACGGCGATACGCTCAGCGCTACCGGCGCCGTGGCCACGGGCAACGAGCAGACCAGCGGCGATACTACCTATGTCGAGTACAGCCTGGGCAGCACCACGCTGCTGGTGGAAGACACCGTCAATGTGGAGGTCAATTGAGGGTGGGGGTAGCGCCTGGTGCAGTGAAAGCAAGGCCAGGTCGATCACGCAGGGCAAGGCGCCGTTCGTGGCTCGCTGGCGGGGCGCTGATGGTCTGCGTCCTTCAGGCCCAGGCGCTGAGTCTGTCGGAGGCGGTGGTCCAGGGGCTCGCCGTCAACCCCCAGGTCGGGGCCGCGGAATCCGATGTCCGCGTGGCCGCTACTGAGGTGGATATCGCGCGCGATAGCTACTGGCCCTCGGTGGAGGTGTCGGCGGGCCCCGAGAACTCGCTGATGGGAGAGTTCGGCTACGACGTCACGGCGACCCAGGTGCTGTATGACTGGGGGCGCATTGCGTCACAGGTGGCGTCTGCGTCGGCCGAATATCGGCATCGGTTGGCTTCGCTCAAGGTGACCAGCGACGAAGTGGCGCTGGATATCATCGAGCTTTACCTCGACGTGGTGGCGGCTCAACGCCGTGTCGTCGAGGTGGAGGGCTACCTGGGCCGGCTCGAGGCGTTGGCGGCGATGACCGACCAGCGTGATCTTGGTGGCTACAGTGATCGCAGCGAAAGCGAGCGCAGCCGCCTGGACATCGCCCGCGCCCGCGAGCAACTGGCGATGGAGCGGGGTGGACTGCGTGAGGCCCGGCAGGAGCTGCGGGTGCTGCTGCAACGGGACATCCTGGCCACCCAGATGCCCGACCCGGAGGATTATCTGGCAAGCCTGGCCGCGCCGGCGCAGGTGGACCGTGCGATCGAGGACGCCCCGGTGCTCGAACAGAGCGAGGCCGACGTGTCTGTGGCGAAGGCTGAGCTGGAAGAGTCCGGGGCGGCCTTGATGCCGCAGCTCAACCTCGAGGGTTCGCTGCTCAGGCGTGAGGTCGGCGGAGTGATGGAGGAGGACCAGGTGATCGCCCTGCGTGTGCGCATGGAGCCCATTCAGGGGCTGTCCAACTGGCGAAGGACCGACGCTGCCGCCCAGCGGGTGGAGTCCTCGCAATTCTCGCGGCGGGCCACCCAGCGTGATCTTCAGCGCACCATCGCCGGCCTGAAGGAGCAGTACCAGGTGACCCAGTGGCGCCTGGAAGGGCTCGAGGAACAGATCGATCGGGCCGGCGAGGTCCTGGCGACCTACGAAGACCAGTTCAGCGTCGGCCTCAGGGATATCGCCGATCTGCTCAGTATCGAGAGCGAGCGGTTCGAAGCGGCCAGACAGCGTATCGACGTGGAAATCCAGCAACTGCGCCTGCAGTACCGGGCCGCTTCGCAGTTGGGAACGCTGGCCGCCGTCGTGCCGAGGTTCGAGGAACAGGATATCGCGCAGGGAGGCTGAGCGATGGAGTCGTCACAAGGCGTGACTGGAGACGCATTACGAGAGGGGCTGGTCGTGCTGTGCGAGCAGTGGGACCGGCATTGCACCACCGCCGAACTCGGCGACGGCCTGCCGCTGGAGCAGGGGCAGCTACCCGTGTCCGAGGTGCCGCGCGCGCTGAGGCGGGTACAGATGAAGGCACGCTGCCTCGATGTTCCGCTGGACAGGCTGGCCGATGACCTGCTGCCGGTGCTGATAGAGCTGGACGACGAGCGCTGGGTAACGGTGGTGGCCCGTGAAGAGGGCGCGATCAAGGTACTGCTGAGTGAAAGCGGTGGTGGCACCGAGTCCTGGAGCCCCCGAGAGCTTTGCGCCAGGCACACCGGCGTGACGATCGTTGCCAGGCCGGACCTTCAGCCGGATGATCGGGCCGGAGGCTTCGCCGAGGAGCCCCAGGAGCACTGGCTGAAAGGCCCCCTGAGCCGCTGCTGGGGAACCTGGGTGGAGGTCGGCGTGGCGGCCTTGATGGCCAACCTGCTGGCCATCGGTACGGCGCTGTTTGCCATGCAGGTGTATGACCGGGTGGTGCCCAATGAGGCGTTCTCCACCCTGTGGATCCTGGCCAGCGGTGTCGGCCTGGCGATCCTGCTCGAATTTGGCCTGCGGGTACTGCGGGCGAGCCTGCTCGACAATACCGGCAAGCAGCTCGATCAACAGCTGTCGTCGCGGCTCTTTTCACAGGTGATGAGCCTGCGCCTGGCGGCCAAGCCAGGATCGGTGGGGGCCTTCTCCAGCCAGATTCGAGAGTTCGAGAGCGTTCGCGAGTTCCTGACGTCTTCCACCATCGGTGCGATCAGTGACCTGCCCTTCGTCGTGCTGTTTCTCGGTGTCATCTACTTTATCGGTGGCGACATGGTGTGGGTACCGGTGGCAGGCATCGTGATGATGGTGCTGCCCGGCCTGCTGGCCCAGCGCAAGCTGGCGCGGCTGTCGCGCCAGAACCTGCGTGAAGGGGCGGTGCGCCAGGGGGTACTGCTCGAGACCATCGACCATCTGGAATCGGTCAAGGCCAGCCGTGCCGAGGGCCGCCACTTACGGCTGTGGGACAGCCTGTCGGGGGAGCTCGCCGACGCCTCCGCCCGCCATCGGCGGCTGTCATCCAAGCTGACCTACGGCGCTTCCATGGTCCAGCAACTGGTGTATGTCGGTGTGGTCATCGCCGGTGTCTACGTCATCGCCGCCGGCGAGCTGACCGTCGGTGGCCTGATCGCCTGTACCATCCTGACCTCACGGGTGGTGGCGCCGATGGCGCAGGTGGCCGGCATCCTGGCGCGTTGGCAGCACGTCAAGGTCGCCATGGAGGGCCTGGATAGCCTGATGGACGCCCCAACAGAACGCCCCGCTGGACGCCAGTTTGTGCGCAAGGAGCGGGTCCAGGGGCGTTACGAACTGCGCGAGGTCGGACTCGCCTATCAACAGGACGCGCCGCCGGCCCTGGCGCTAGACTCGCTGTCGATCGCCGCGGGCGAGCGCATCGCTCTGCTGGGGGGCAACGGCGCGGGCAAGTCGACCCTGCTGCGGCTGCTGGCGGGGTTGATCGATCCGGCGAGCGGGTCGGTCCAGCTCGACGAGGTGAACCTGAGCCAGATCGAGCCAGGGGATCGTCGCCGGGCCATCGGCTATGTGCCCCAGGACATCGCGCTGTTCCACGGCACCCTGCGCGACAACCTGATGCTGGATGGCGGCGCCTATCACGACGAGGAACTGATGGAGGCGCTCGACCATGTCGGCCTCGGTCGCTTCGTCCGGCGACACGCCCTGGGGCTGGATATGCCGCTTCAAGGCAATGCCAGCCTGTCCGGTGGACAGCGCCAGGCGGTCGGCCTGGCCCGGCTGATCCTGCAGGATCCGCGCATCGTGCTGATGGATGAGCCTACGGCTGCCTACGACCAGTCCAACGAGCAGCAGGTCATCGCCTTCCTTTCGCGCTGGCTGGAGGGGCGGACGGTGGTGATTTCCACCCACAAGAAGTCGCTGTTGTCGTTGGTACGCCGGGCGGTGGTGCTCAAGGATGGCCGACGGGTCATGGATGGCCCCGTCGACAAGGTGGTCTCGGGCAATCGGGTCAGGACCACGGCCGCCCGCGCCGCAGGAGGGCAGTGACATGGCTAGCACGACATCACGACAGCGACGGGTGCTGGAGCACCTACAGGGGGGAGGCTCGCTGCCTCAGGGGACCCACGCCATCCTGTGGGCCTGCGTCGCCACCATCGCGAGCTTTATCGCCTGGGCGTCCTGGGCCACCATCGACGAGGTCACTCGCGGCGACGGCAAGGTGGTGCCCTTGTCACGCATGCAGACGATACAGAGCCTGGAGGGCGGCATTCTCGAGCGCCTGCTGGTGCAGCGGGGCGAGCGGGTCGCCGCAAGGCAGCCCCTGCTGCGGCTGGACGATACGCGCTTTCGCAGTGCCTACCTGGAAACGATGAGTCAGGTCGAGGTGCTCAGGGCTTCCATCGCGCGCCTGGAAGCGGAGGTGCTGGAGCAGGAGAGCATCCGTTTTCCCGACGATATCGATGAACAGGGCGAGCTGGCGCGCTCCGAACGCGCGTTGTTCGAGGCCCGGCGCAATCGTCTGCTGCAGGCGGAGGCCTCCATCGAGGACGAGATGGCCATCGCCAGGCGCCAGTTGAGGCTGCTGGAACCGCTGGTCGAGCGACGCTCCGTCAGCGAGATGGAGGTGCTGAAGCTGCAGCAGACGGTGGCCTCGCTGGCCGGCAAGCTGGCCGAGATGCGCAATACCTATGTCCAGGACGCCTATGCCGAGCTTTCCACCAAGCAGGCGGAGCTGTCGACGCTGGAGCAGACCCTGTTGCAGCGTCGCGACCAGCTTGAGCGTACAGAGATTGTGTCGCCCGTGCATGGGCGGGTGAACGATATCATGGTCACCACTACCGGCGGTGTCATCCAGCCTGGCGAGCCGATCCTCGAAATCACGCCGCTGGAAGACCAGCTGTTGATCGAGGCGCGTATTCGACCCGAAGACGTGGCCTTCGTGGCGCCGGGCATGCCGGCCAGCGTCAAGATCACGGCCTACGACTACACCATCTACGGCGACCTGGAAGGCACGGTGGAGCAGATCAGCGAGGATACCATCGAAGAGGAAACGCCGCGTGGCAAGGTGTCCTACTACGAGGTGCTGGTGCACACCGAGGAAGCCCACCTGGAGCGCCACGGCGAGCGTCTCGCCATTCGGCCCGGCATGGTGGCCGAGGTCGATATCCAGACGGGGGAACGATCACTGCTGAGCTATCTGCTCAAGCCGATCATCAAGGCCAGGCTGTATTGAAGTTCGTAATGTGCCTGACATCGTTCGGTAATGGCGTGTTGTTGACGGTGCCGGCAGGGCCTACGCCGGCTATGGGCCTGGATCTCCATGCGTGGTGCGGGAAAGAGCATGGAGGGCTGCACCAGCTGGGGAAACAGTAGCACCCAGCATCGCCAGCCGCCCGGTGAGCCCCCATACTGAGCGTTACGCGGCCGCCGCAGGCTCGGCTCTGCCGGCGGTCAGGGAGACACGCGACCTTCGAGGAGTGGGACCCATGAGCTATACGCCCTCGGCACACCGCTACGAGCGCATGCCCTATCACCGCTGCGGGCGCAGCGGCCTGAAGCTGCCGGCCATCTCGCTGGGGCTGTGGCAGAACTTCGGCGAGAACGCGAGCCCCGAGAATGCTCGGGCCATCTGCCGCACCGCCTTCGATCACGGCATTACCCACTTCGATCTGGCCAATAACTACGGGCCGCCGCCGGGCAGCGCCGAGTCGCTGTTCGGCCGTGTCCTCAACAGTGATTTCGCCGGCCATCGTGACGAGCTGGTGATCTCCACCAAGGCGGGTTACTGGATGCATCCGGGGCCCTACGGTGAGTGGGGCAGCCGCAAGTACCTGCTCTCCAGCCTGGATCGCAGCCTCGAGCGGCTCGGCGTGGACTACGTGGATATCTTCTACTCCCACCGCTTTGACCCCGAGACGCCTCTGGAGGAGACCATGATGGCGCTCGACCAGGCGGTGCGGCAGGGCAAGGCGCTCTACGTCGGCATCTCTTCCTACAGTGCCCAGCGCACCCGGGAGGCGGTCGAGATTCTGCGCTCGCTGGGCACACCCTGCTTGATCCACCAGCCGAGCTACTCGATGCTCAACCGCTGGATCGAGACCGATGGCCTGCTGGAGACCCTCGATGAGCTGGGCGTCGGCTCGATCGTCTTTTCGCCGCTGGCTCAGGGGTTGTTGACCGGCAAGTACCTGCAAGGCGTGCCCGAGGATAGCCGTGCCGCCTTGGGCCAGAGCCTGAAAGAGGGGCACCTCTCGCCCGAGAATCTGGCCCGGGTGCAGGCGCTTGACGCGATCGCCGAACGCCGCGGCCAGAGCCTGGCGCAGATGGCCATCGCCTGGGTGCTGCGCCGCGGTCGCGTGACCTCGGCGCTGATCGGCGCGAGCCGCCCGGAGCAGCTGCTTGAAAGCCTGGGGGCCCTCGAGACCCCGGACTTCAGCGATGCGGAGCTCGCTGAGATCGATCGACATGCGGTCGATGGCGGCATCAACCTGTGGGCGGCCTCCTCGCAAGGGTGATTACCTCTTATAGCAAACCCCTGAGCACCCGCTGAGCAAATCCCCCAAGACCCCCTGAGCATGGATGCCGGTCGCGTGGCCGGCATCTGGGCCGAACAGGCCAGTCTGGCCGCCGGCCTTGGCGACCCCGAGGCCCTTGTGTCGGCCGATCGCCGCGGTGATGCGCCGGCCTACACACTCGGACATGAATGATATTGATGTTCGTCATGAGTTTCTTCATCTTGATTCATGAGGCGATGGTTTCGATAATCTCACTCATGGTTTCGTCAGTGGCGTTCCCGCTGGGCAGTGACCGCCACCGCGGCCCGCTATATCGGACCTGACGAGCTCGAATGGCGACGATCCAGGGAGTCATCTCGAATATTTATCAATAGAGAGATGCCTTGGGTTCATGTCTCAGGAAGCAGGATGGCAAGTCTAAATGGATAAGGATTTTGCATTCAGCGTCAAGCGTATTCGATTCGATGAGAACTATCGGCCATCGGACAATACCCGTATCACGACCAACTTTGCCAACTTGGCAAGAGGTGAGCAGCGTAAGGAGAATCTTCGCAATACCCTGAGGATGATCGACAATCGCTTCAATGCCCTGGCCGATTGGGATAACCCGGAGGGTGATCGCTATGCCGTGGAGCTTGATATCATCTCTGTTGAGATGACCGTCGATGCCGCCTCCGGTGATAGCGCGCTTCCGCTTATTGAAATCTTGAAGACAACCGTTGTCGATAAAAAGTACGGTGAACGAATTGAAGGCGTCGCCGGAAACAATTTCTCCTCCTACGTGCGGGATTATGACTTCAGTGTAGTGCTAAAGGAGCACAACAGGGATCAGAAGGAGTTCAGTGTTCCGAGTGACTTTGGCGTTCTGCATGGCAGCCTTTTTAAGGCGTTTGTCAACTCGAATACGTACAAGACGTATTTCAAGAAGCCTCCTGTCATCTGTATCAGTGTTTCGAGTAACAAGACATATCACCGCACCGAGAACCACCACCCCGTGCTGGGTGTTGAATATGCTCAGAAAGAGCATTCATTGACCGATGATTACTTCAGCAAGATGGGGATGAAGGTCCGCTACTTCATGCCTCCGGGTAGCGTTGCGCCCCTGGCCTTCTATTTTCAGGGTGACCTGCTTGGCGATTACACCAATCTTGAGCTTATCAGTACCATCAGCACCATGGATACGTTCCAGAAGATCTATCGCCCGGAAATCTACAATGCCAATTCTGCGGCGGGGAAGGCCTACCAGCCAAGCTTGAAACAGCAGGACTACTCACTGACTCGCATCGTCTATGACAGAGAGGAGCGTAGCCGGCTAGCGGCTGAGCAGGGGAAGTTTGTTGAGGAGAACTTCATCAAACCCTACCGAAATATACTCGAGCAATGGTCCGCCAACTGCGCTCTTTGATCCATTCATCACGAGGTCTTCCATCATGGCAAAGCTGTTACCCACATCGACGGCCGGTAGTCTTCCCAAGCCCTCCTGGCTCGCACAGCCGGAGGTGCTGTGGTCACCCTGGAAATTGCAGGGTGAGGGGTTGGCGGAAGGCAAGCAGGACGCATTGCGCCTGGCACTGCATGAGCAGCAACAGGCGGGCATCGATATCGTCAGTGATGGCGAGCAGTCGCGTCAGCACTTCGTCACGACGTTTATTGAGAATCTCAATGGCGTTGACTTCGACAAGCGCGAAACCGTCAGAATTCGCGACCGCTATGATGCCAGCGTCCCGTCGGTCGTCGGTGAGGTATCCCGTCAGAAGCCCGTTTTCGTCGATGACGCCAGGTTCTTGCGCCAGCAAACCACGAAACCCATCAAGTGGGCGCTGCCTGGGCCCATGACCATGATCGACACCCTCTACGATGGTCACTACCAGAGTCGTGAAAAACTGGCGTGGGAGTTCGCCAAGATCCTGAACCAGGAGGCACGCGAACTGGAGGCGGCGGGTGTCGATATCATCCAGTTCGATGAGCCCGCCTTTAATGTCTTCTTCGATGAGGTGAATGACTGGGGTATCGCGACGCTGGAGAAGGCGATCGAGGGCCTGAAGTGCGAGACGGCCGTACACATCTGCTATGGCTATGGGATCAAGGCGAATACCGACTGGAAAAGCACCCTCGGCAGCGAGTGGCGGCAATACGAGGAGGTGTTCCCCAGGCTGCAAAAATCCAGTATCGATATCGTCTCCCTGGAGTGCCAGAACTCCCGCGTTCCCATGGAGCTTATCGAGCTGATCCGTGGCAAGAAGGTCATGGTGGGGGCGATTGACGTCGCCACCAATACCATCGAAACACCGCAAGAGGTAGCCGATACCCTGCGCAAGGCGCTTCAGTTTGTCGACGCCGAGAATCTCTACCCCTGCACCAACTGCGGCATGGCGCCACTGTCTCGCCAGGTGGCCAGAGCCAAGCTGAATGCGTTGAGTGCCGGGGCTGAAATCGTCGCAGCGGAACTCGCTGGCTAGGCTAACGACCTCTCTGCAGGACCCTGTATAAGAAGGGCCCGGCCAATGGCCGGGCCCTTGTCCTCATGAAGCTCCTTATGCTGTCAGGTCCGGGAGCCGCATGTGTCGATCACTCGGCGGCATCCTGGGTCTTCTTGCCGACGTTCTCCAGTGCCTTGCCGATGCTGTCCAGGGCACGTGAGGCCCCTTCCTGAGTGGTGTCCCAGGCGCTGGCTGCGCCCTCCTTGGTCTGCTCCCAGGCCTCGTGAGCGCCCAGGCGAGCGTCTTGCCACCAGTCGTTGTCATAGGTCGGCTGCTGGCTGATCTGGGCGTCGCTCATGTCGACGATCACACGGTATTCGATGTCATCGATGTCGTCGCCGTTATGAGTTTCCACGCTGAATCGGCCTGCCTCGATCACGAACTCATGGTCGTCGTCGATATCGAGTAGTTCCCCGGTATCGATCACCAGGGCGCGCACCCTCATGTCGTTATCCAGCAGGACATCCTCGACCTCACCGATTTCCCGGCTATCGGCCGCGGTGTAGACATCGGCGTCGAGCAGTTCATCGCTGGAATAGAGGCCCTGAGGCTCCGCCATGGCCGATGCGGATAGCAGCAGGCCGCCAGCGACCAGGGTGCTCAGAGTGGCGTGACGCAGGAGAGGCTTTCCATACAGCATGTGATGACTCCTTGTTCCTTTCCTTATGTCAGGCCCGTCGACGCGGACCCGGTTCGTCGGCGTGTCTTGTTGCCGTACACGTTTGTCGTGGGAGTGCCGCACGAGTTCCACTTTTCAGGTAACGGAGTGTTACGGAGAGGAGCTGTCGGCGGCGAGTGTGGCTGGTGGATCCTGACCGGTGGGCACCCGGGTCAATCACCTGGTGGAGGGTGTCCCTCCACCGATCGAGCCTCCCGAGGCGCGGTGATCGTCGGCAGCTCCTTCCAGCGCGTCGTCCAGCGGGGTGAGCGGTTGGCGCAGCGCAGGTGCCAGGCGGCGCTGGGGGAGGGCATCCCGAGCTTGATGGTGCCGCGACCCATGCGCTGGTTAAGGGCATCCAGGGTCGCCATCAGCTTCTCGCTGCGCTCGCGCTCCGCGGCACTCTGGGGCGACTCCAGCAGCGACATCTGTTGCCGATTGGCGTCGATCAGGTCGATCAGCATCACCCCGGCCTTCATGAAGCGGTAGTGCGGCCGGTAGATGGCGGCGAAGGCCTGACCGACCGCGTGCAGGATCTCGCGGCTGTCATCGGTGGGGCGTGCCAGCTCGACCACGGCGCCGGGCGAATACTGCGGCAGGTCCTGCCGGTGGCGGTTGGTCTTCAGGAAGACGTAGACGGCCCGGGCCAGGCTATCCTGGGTGCGCAGCTTCTCGGCACCGCGCTGGCCGAACTGGCGCAGCGCCTCGTGGATCTCGTCGCGGTTGTCGGTCAGCCTGCCGAAGGAGCGCGAGGTCATGATGCGCTGTCGGGGCTCGTCGGTGTCGTTCATCTCGGTACAGGGCACGCCGCGCAGCTCTAGGGCGGTGCGCTCCAGGGTTACCGAGAAGCGCCGGCGAATCGCCTTGGGGTCGGCCTGGGCCAGATCCCAGGCCGTGCGGATATCCATCAATGCCAGTCGCTCCACCAGGCGGCGGCCCACGCCCCAGACCTCGCTCAACTCGGTTCGCTGCAGGAGACCCGCCATTTCGACGCTGCCCGCCGAGAGCACGCAGACGCCCCGGTAGCCGGGCACCTTCTTGGCCGCCCGATTGGCCAGCTTGGCCAGGGTTTGGGTCGGCGCCACGCCGACACTCACCGGGATGCCGGTGAAGCGTCGCACCTTGTAGTGGAGCTCGCGGCAATGGCTCAGCAGCTGCTTCTGCTCGAAGCCGTCGAAGCGCACGAACATCTCGTCGATCGAGTAGGGCTCCACCCCGGCGGAGAACTCCTCCAGCACCGCCTGCACGCGGGCGGACATATCGCCATACAGCTCGTAGTTGGAGGAGAGCAGCCGGATGCGCCCCTGGCGCAGCAGCCCCTTCAGCTCGAAGGCCGGGGTGCCCATCGCCACCCCCAGCGCCCTGAGCTCGCTGGAGCGGGCGATCACGCAGCCATCGTTGTTCGAGAGCACGCCCACCGGTAGCCCCTCCAGCCGGGGCTGGAAGACTCGCTCGCAGCTGACATAGAAGTTGTTGCAGTCGACCAGGCCGATCATGGCTACACCGGATATTCGTGGATGACCGAACGCACCACGCCCCACACCTGGCAGTCGAGGTCCTCGAGCGGGATCGGCGGGTAGGCCGGGTTGGCGGAGCAGAGGTAGGGTTGGCGGCCCTGCAGCTGGTAGCGCTTTACCGTGATCTCGCCCTCCACCAGGGCCACCAGGATGTGCCCCGGTCGCGGCTCGATGGAGCGATCTATCAGCAGCAGGTCGCCGTCGTGGATGCCCAGCGGGTCCATGCTGTCGCCGGTCACGGTCATGAAGAAGCTGGCCGAGGGGCGCTTCACCAGCCGCTCATTGAGATCCAGGGTACGCCCCTCGTAGTCCTGGGCGGGGCTCGGAAAGCCGGAGACGCCGGCCCGCGTCAGCGCCAGGGGATGGGGCAGCGCCAGGCCGGGTGGCGTCGGGTGGGCGGGAATCAGGGTGTCGATGGTCATCGGGTATCTCCTCTTGATGCTGTTGTTTTATACAGTATAGAGGGGTGGCAATACCATGCTTGTGACCGTTCGGTCGATCGACCGATCGAGCCGGGCAGCCTGGCTCGCCCCCGAGCCGATGGGCCGCGAGCCGCTCCGTCATCGGGCTCACTGCCTTCCGCAAGACAGGGGATCCATTGGGTCTGGCGCGGAGCTAATGATTTTTCTTATATAACAAAAGGTTATTTCAACTTTGTGGTTTTGCTGACTGGTCGATGGCGCGTGCGAACTGTGCCCGAAACACGCTGATAAAGTCCTGGGCGAGGCGGGAGAGGGGCTGCTCTCGGGGCGTTAATAGATAGAAGGTGTCGTCGAGCTCGGCGGCGAAGGGGCGTATCGCCAGGCGCTCGTCGGCGAATACCCGGGCGTTCAGCGGGTCGATCACCGTGATGCCGGCGCCTTGTGTCACCAGGCGGGCAGCCTGCAGGGCCAGCGATACCTGCAGATGGCGGCGGGGGCGCACGCCTGCGGCCTCGAGCAGCCGGTCCAGGGCCCGTCGGCTGGGGTCCTGGGGCTCGTAACAGATCAATGGCTGGTCATGCAGGTCGTCGAGGGTGATGCTCGACTGCGCCGTCAGTGGGTGGTCGGCGGGCAGCAGGCAGACGTTGCCGAGGCTGAAGGCCTCGCTCTCTACACGCTCGTCGCCGCCACCCAGCATGGCGAAGCCAAGGTCGGCGCGCTGGGTCACGATATCCTCCACCACCTGCTCGGAGCGGAAGGTGGCGAGCTCGACCGGGGCCTCGCCATGGCGCGGTGTGAAGTCCGCCAGCACATCGGGCAGAAACCCCATGCCGAGCAGCGGCATGGCGCTGATGCGCAGCCCTCCGGTTTCGCGCTCCTTGATGCGCCGGGCGGTGGCGCGCAACCCTTCCAGCCCGCTCCATACCCGGAGCAGCTCACGATGAAAGAGGCGCGCTTCGGGAGTTGCCACCAGCCGGCCCCGGCGGCGCTCGAACAGCGTGAAGCCCACATCATGCTCGAGCTGCTTCACCAGTCGAGTGACGCCGGGCTGGGCGATCAGCATGCGACGTGCCGCGCCGGAAACGCTGCCGCACTCCATCACGTGCTGGAAGGCTTGCAGCTGACGGTCGCTGAGTCGTGGCGTTTCCATAACAATTCCATATGGAGTGGGTTGGTATTGGTATTAGATCGTATGGGATGGCTGGCCTATCGTCGAGGTATGGCAGTGACGGAGCATGGGTAATGCCGCAGGATTTTCTCATCATCGGCGGAGGCGTGGTTGGCATGGCGGCGGCCTATGGGCTGGCCCGTCGTGGGCGGCGCGTTACTGTGCTCGATGAGCATGACGGCTCGCTGCGTGCCTCCCGTGGCAATGCCGGCCTGGTCTGGGTGCAGGGCAAGGGGAGTGGCATGCCGCGCTATGCCGAACTCTCGCTGCACTCGAGCGAGACCTGGCCCGAGTTCGCCGAGGAGCTTACCGCGTGCACCGGGATCGACCTCGAGTATGAGCGGCGCGGCGGTGTGGACCTGTGCTTCGATGCCGAACAGGCCGAGGCCCTTCAGGCGGAGTATCGGGCGCTGTACGCCTCCATGCCGACACTTGAAGCAGTGCGCTGGTCCTATCTCGACCGGGAGGCGTTGCTGGAGCATCTGCCGGGACTTGGCGAGAGGGTCCACGGTGGCACCTGGTCGCCCCACGATGGCCACTGCAACCCGCTCTCCCTGCTGCGTGCCCTCTATGCTGCCTGCCAGGCGCTGGGTGTCGACTACCGGCCCGCCACCCCGGCCAGCGAGATCGAGGCCACGGATGCCGGCTTCACGGTGCGTACCCCCGGGGGAACCTTCACATCGGAAAGGCTGATTCTGGCCGCCGGCCTGGGAGGGCGGCAGCTGGCGCCTGCCCTGGGGCTCAGTGGCCGCGTTCGCCCGGTGCGTGGCCAGGTGCTGGTGACCGAGCGGCTGCCCCAGGGCGGACGGCTGCCGAGCCCGCAGATTCGTCAGACCGCCAGCGGTGGTTACCTGATCGGCGACGTGCTGGAGGAGGTCGGCGACGACACCGGGGTGACGCTCGAGACCATTCACCAGCTGGGGGAGCGCGCGGTGCAGATCTACCCCGACCTGGCTCGGGCCCGACTGGTGCGCACCTGGGGGGCGCTGCGCGTGATGACCCCGGACGGTAACCCGGTCTACGAGGCCTCGCGTCGCTTTCCCGGGGCCTACAACCTGAGCTGTCACAGCGGCATCACCCTGGCGGCCTTCCATGCCGAGGAGCTCGTCGCGGCCATCGACAATGACCGGCTGGAAGCGGCCTATGGCGACTTTTCAGGAGCGCGTTTCGATGTTCAAGCAACTGGATAGCGCGGCCTCCACCGGAGAGGTGACGATCTGGCTGGAGGGCCACTCCCATCGTGTGCCGAACACTTTCAGCGTGGCCGCGGCGTTGCTGTGGCTCGAAGGCGCCGCGGGCTATCGCCGGCATGTCGACGGCAGCAACCGTGCGCCGCTGTGCATGATGGGCGTGTGCCATGAGTGCCTGATCACCGTCGATGGTGAACCCAATCGCCAGGGCTGCCTGGTGCCGGTGGCCGAGGGAATGCGGATCGAGCGTCAGTGGAGGGCCTTATGAGCGAGACGCGGATGCGCCACGCCGAGGTGGCGATCATCGGTGCCGGCCCGGCCGGCATGGCGGCCGCCAGCCGTCTGGCCGAGGCCGGCGAGAGGCCGGTGGTCTTCGATCTGGCGCAGAGCCCCGGAGGCCAGATCTACCGTCAACTCGCCGCTCCCCAGGTGGGGGAGGCGGTGATGGGCGCCGACTACCTGCGGGGCCAGGCCCTGCTGACGCGCTTCGCACATTCACGAATCGATTACCGGCCGGGCAGCCGGGTGTGGTGGGCTCAGCGTGAAGGGCAGGGCACCACCCTCGGCGTGCTGGCGAGCGGCAAAGGCGAGCTCTGGCAGGTACGCCAGCTGGTCGTCGCCGGCGGCGCCATGGAGCGCGGTTGGCCATTCCCGGGCTGGCAGTTGCCGGGGGTGATGCAGGCCGGGGCCGGTCAGATCCTGCTCAAGCAGGGTGCCCTGGTACCCGAGGCGCCACCGGTGCTGGTCGGCACCGGCCCCCTGCTCTATCTGCTGGCCTGGCAGTACCTGCGCGCCGGCTGTCCGCCAAGGCTGGTGCTGGACGCCGCCCCGCGCTCGCGTTATTCGGCGTTGCTGCGCCAGCCGCTGGGCACCTGGCACGCTCGCCACTATCTGCTCAAGGGGCTCAGGATGATGGGCGCGCTGCGCCGCGCCGGCGTCACGGTCAAGCAGGGGTTCGACGCCCTGGAGGCCGAGGGCGAGGGGCATCTTGAGGCCGTGAGCTATCGCCTGGCCGGTCGCTGGCAGCGCGTCGAGACACCGCTGCTGCTGACTCACTTCGGTGTGGTGCCGGAGCCTCAGCTGGGGCGCGGGCTGGGGCTCGGCTTCGCCTGGCATGCGGGCCAGCAGGCCTTCGTGCCCGAGCGCGATGCCGATTCGCTGGCCGCCGGCCCGGGCCTGTGGCTGGCCGGCGACGGTGCCGGTATCGGTGGGGCGATCAACGCCGAGCGCGAGGGGCATCTCACGGGCCTGTCGGTTCTCGAGGCTCAGGGCGAGAGGGTCGGCGAGGAGCGCGCTTCGCTACGCCGCGCTCGGGCGCGTGACCTGGGCGCTCGCAAGCTGCTGGATGCGCTGTTCCGGGTGCCGGAAGGCTGGCTTGCCGCCCAGCCCGAGAAGACCCTGGTGTGTCGCTGTGAATCCGTGTCGCTCGGTGAGATCAACGCCGCCATGGGGCAGGGGGCCGCCGGTCCCGGCCAGCTCAAGGCCTTTACGCGCTGCGGCATGGGGCCGTGTCAGGGGCGCCTGTGCGGTGAGAGTGTCAGCCGACTGCTGGCCAGCCACCAGGACGCTTCCATGAACGCCGTGGGCTATTACCGGGTCCGCCCGCCACTGCACTCGATCACCCTGGGGGAACTGGCGGCCTCACCCGCGCCGCCTTCCTCCTGAATTCCTTTCCGTCGTTGTGACGGGATGCGGCGTCGCCGGATATCTGGTGGTGCCTATCACTGCATCACACGCTTCATCACACAAGCACAAGAGGTGAATTGCCATGCGTATTTCCAACTCCTTCGGTCTACTGATTGCGGCGGCGCTTGCCGCGACCCCTGCCATGGCGGATGAGGGGCCGCTGCGGATCGCCGTGGATGTTCCCTATATTCCCTACCAGTATCAGGAGCCTGACGGCACCATCACCGGCTTCGAGGTCGAGCTGATCGATGCCGTCTGCGTCGAGATGCAGCGTGAGTGCGAATGGGTCAAGCAGGGGTGGGACGGCATCATTCCCGGGCTGCTGGCGCGCAAGTATGACTTCATCGCCTCGGCGATGAATATCACCGAGGACCGTGCCCGCCAGGTCCTCTTCTCCGAGCCCTACTACCAGGTGCCCTCGGTGTGGGTCGGTCAGGCGGAGGCCGAGGTCGACGTGGCCGGCGACCTGGCCGATGTCACCGTCGGCGTGCAGCAGGGCACCATTCAGGACCGCTACGTCACCCAGTTCCACCCCCAGGCCGATATTCGCCGCTACAGCGATTCCGGCGGCGTGATCAACGACATGCACTCCGGGCGCCTGGATCTGGTGTTCACCGCCTTCCCCCTGGCTCAGGAAGCCCTGCTGGGCGAGGAGGCATTCGAGCGCCGCGGCGAGCTGATCACCGAGCCGGAGTCGATCTACGGCCCGGGCGTCGGTGCCGCCTTCCGCAAGCGTGATCGGGAGCTGGTAGAGCAGTTCGATGCCGCCATGGCCGAGGTCAAGGCCAGCGGCACTTTCGACCAGCTGCAGGCCAAGTACTTCGGCGAGTGAAATTGACGGAGCGTGCCGGGGCTTGGCCCCGGCGTGTGTTGCACCTACCGGAGCCTTTCCATGGCTGCTAGCTCAATCCCGCTGGAAGTGCGCCATATCACCAAGCGCTTCGGCGATACCGACGTCCTCAAGGGCCTGTCGCTCGAGGCCCGCAAGGGCGATGTCATCACCCTGATCGGCGCCTCGGGCTCCGGCAAGAGCACCTTCCTGCGCTGCATGAACCTGCTCGAACAGCCCGACGAGGGCGAGCTGATCGTCCATGGCGAGGCGATCCGCTTCAAGGAGACGAAGCACGGCCGCGAGCCGGCCGACTGGCAGCAGGTGGTGAACATGCGCGCCAAGCTCTCCATGGTGTTCCAGAACTTCAACCTCTGGGCCCATATGACCCTGCTCGAGAATATCATCGAGGCGCCGGTGCAGGTGCTCGGCAAGCCCAGGAAGGAGGCCATCGAGCAGGCCCACGCCCTGCTCGAGCGGGTGGGCCTGAGCGAGCGCGCCAACGCCTATCCGGCCCAGATGTCCGGTGGCCAGCAACAGCGCGGCGCCATCGCCAGGGCGCTGGCCATGGACCCCGAGGTGATGCTGTTCGACGAGCCCACCTCGGCCCTGGACCCCGAGCTGGTGGGGGATGTGCTCAAGGTCATGCGTGGCCTCGCCGACGAGGGGCGCACCATGATCCTGGTGACCCACGAGATGGCCTTCGCTCGGGATGTCTCCAGCGAGGTGATCTACCTGCATCAGGGGGTGATCGAGGAGTCCGGTCCGCCCGAGGCGGTATTCGGCAATCCGCGCTCGGAGCGCCTGAAACAATTCCTGGCCCCCAAGCACTGAGCCGGCCCACGAGGTAAGTCCCATGATCAATCTTCACGGCTATGGCCCGCGACTGCTGGAGGGCGCGCTGATCACCGTCGAGCTGGCGGTGCTGTCGCTGCTCCTGGCTATCGTGCTGGGCCTGATCACCGCCAGCGCCAAGATGTCGCGCAGCCGGGCGGCCCACGCCATCGGCACCCTCTACACCACCATCATCCGCGGCGTGCCCGACCTGGTGCTGATGATGCTGCTGTTCTTCGGCGGCCAGATCGGCATCAACGCGATCACCGACCAGCTCTATACGCACTTCGGCTGGGATATCTTCATCAACGTCAACGAGTTCGTGGCGGGGGTGATCACCATCGGCCTGATCTTCGGCGCCTACATGGGCGAAACCTTCCGCGGCGCCTTCCTGGCGGTGGAGAGTGGCCAGATCGAGGCCGGCCGCGCCTACGGCATGGGGCCCTGGCTGGTGTTCCGGCGCATCCGCTTCCCGCAGATGATGCGCCACGCCATTCCCGGGCTCTCCAACAACTGGATGGTACTGCTCAAGACCACCGCCCTGGTCTCGGTGATCGGGCTCTCCGACATGGTGCGCGTGGCCGCCGAGGCCTCCAAGGCGACCCGCGAGCCCTTCACCTTCATGCTCATCGTGGGTGCCATCTACCTGTTGATCGCCAGCGTCTCCGAGTGGGGCTTCGCCCGCCTGCAGAAGCGCTATGATGTCGGCTTCGGGGAGGTCAAGTGATGGATGCCCTGATGAGTCGACTCGAGGCCCTGCTGGCCGACAACAGCATCTTCACCCTGCAGACCCTCGGCTACTACGGCGAGGGGCTGGTGACCACCGTGCAGCTGGTGTTCCTGTCGCTGGTGATCGGCCTGGTGCTGGCCGTTCCCCTGGCCATCGGCCGCGGTTCACGGCAGCGCTGGATCAGCCTGCCGATCTTTCTCTACTGCTACGTGTTCCGCGGCACCCCCCTGCTGATACAGCTTTACCTGATCTACTACGGGGTGGTGTTCGTCGAGGGCATCCAGGATACCTGGCTATGGGTGTTGCTCGAGAAGCCCTTCGTGCCGGCGCTGGCCGCCTTCACCCTCAACACCGCGGCCTACACCACCGAGATTTTCCGTGGCGCCATCAAGGCCACCCCCCGCGGCGAGATCGAGGCGGCACGCGCCTATGGCATGACCCAACGCCTTATGCTGCGCCGGATCGTGCTGCCCAGCGCCTTCCGCCGCGCGCTGCCCGCCTACGGCAACGAGGTGATCTTCATGCTCCACGCCAGCGCCATCGCCAGCGTGGTCACCATCATGGATCTCACCGGGGCGGCGCGTTTCGTCTATGCGCGTTTCTATGCCCCCTTCGACGCCTTCCTGTTCGTGGCGGCCATCTATCTGTGCCTGACCTTCGCCATCCTCTACTTCTTCCGCTACCTGGAGAAGCGTCTGCTGGCCCACCTGAGCACACAGGGGGCTCCTACACGTGCACGCCATGCCCGGGGGCTGATGAGGAAAGGCGGTATCAAGGGAGCATCGTGACTAACATTGGCTGCTCCGGCATCCTCGAGAGGGTCGTCAAAACTTTTGCGTGGCGGACTCCAGCCGGCCCTCTGCAAAGCACAGGGTGAAGTGCTCGAGCGGGGCAGTGTCATGTCCACGCAGCAGCAACGTTAGCCGATTGCCGCGAAGCTCGGTGTACTCTAGGCGGGCTGCCTGGCCCTCCAGCCAGGCACTGCCGGTGATATCCTGGTACTTCTGCTTGAGCTCAACGCGGTACTGCCGGTCGTCCGTTCCTGTCCACTCCCATGTTCCCGCCACCTGGGCCGGCACAATCCATAGATAGAGGTTGGTACCATTGATGCGGCGTCGTTCATCTGCTCGCCAGTCGCCCATGTCAAAGGCGTGTGACACGATGCGGGCTCCTGGGCGCAGCGTGCTCAGCAGCCGCGGGCGCAGCTCCACGTTCACCGAGTCGAGAAGGTAGAGCGTGACCACGGTGGCCTCACTGATGTCCGCCGTGAACAGGCTCTCTTCAATGAAATCGACCAGATACTCGACGCCTGTCCAGCCCGCATACTCCATGGCATCGGCGACCCGCAAGGGGTCAAGATCGATACCGATGCCGCGGGCATCGCGGGTTTTGGCCGCGGCAACCACAATTCGACCGTCCCCCGACCCCAGGTCATAGAGTATGTCCTTCCGGCCGACATTGGCCAGGCTGAGCATTTCTTCGATCACCGCTTCATCGGTGGGCACATAAGGCACGTCCAGTAACAGGTCTGGCTCCAGTGAGTCGTTATCAAGGTCACTGACGAGGTCCGTAAACAATGGCGATACCTGTGTGTGGGGGTTTCTGGGGCTATCGGTGGGGCTGTCGCGGCTGTGCCTGGATTCAGGCTGTCACACCGCGGCCGCCGCTTCGGCCGTGCTGGCTCTTGTCGCTGTCCAACGCTTTCCGGTGCCATCCTCTGCGCGACGCGGCACGAATGACCGTGGTTATTCGCTATTCTATTTTGGCGATTATAAAATAACTGATTATTCTATACTGTAATAAGGCGGTAAGGTTCTGGCAAATCGTCGTGTGGCCACCGACCGTTTTTGACCCTGGCAAGGAGGGGGTTGATGAAACAGAACAGCGCTGAGGCGTCCTGCGCAAAGAGCGTCATCACCACGGAGGCCCTGCCGATCAAGTTGTGGCTTGAGGCCAGACAGCTCGATGAGGGGGCGCTGGAGCAGGCGCGAGACCTGGCCAACCTGCCCTATGCGTTCCGGCACATCGCCATCATGCCCGATAGCCACCAGGGCTACGGCATGCCCATCGGCGGTGTGCTGGCCACCCGCGACGCCCTGGTGCCCAACGCCGTCGGCGTGGATATCGGCTGCGGCATGTGCTCTCTGCGGACGAGTCTCGACGCGATTGAGACGGTGGATCTGAAGGCGATCATGGGCCTGATCCGCGAGACGGTGCCCGTCGGGGCTGCACGCCACGAAGCTCCCCAGGATGAGGCCTGGATGCCCAAGCGAGAGGGGCACCTGCCGATCGTGGAGAGCGAATACGACAGGGCGCTGTATCAGATCGGGACCTTGGGGGGCGGTAACCACTTTATCGAGGTGCAGAAGGGCTCGGATGGCCATATCTGGATCATGATCCACTCGGGCTCGCGCAACCTCGGCTATACCGTGGCCAACCACTACCATGCGCAGGCGAAACGCCTGAACGAGGCCGAGGGGGAGCGGGTGCCCCAGGGTCTGGCCCACCTGCCGGCAACCTCCGCGGATTTCGCCCTGTATCGCGACGAGATGAACTACTGCATCGCCTTTGCGCTGGCCAACCGGCGGCTGATGATGGAGCGGGTAAAGCAGGCGTTCGCCGAGGTGTTGCCCGGGATCGAGTTCTCGCACTTTATCAACAAGCCGCACAACTTCGCGGCCGAGGAGGAGCACTTCGGCGAGCGGGTGATCGTGCACCGCAAGGGAGCGACACGGGCCAGGGCGGGGGAGTGGGGGATGATTCCCGGCTCCCAGGGCACCCGCTCCTTCCTGGTGAGAGGCAAGGGCGAGTCCGACTCCTTCGCGTCGTGCTCCCACGGCGCCGGGCGGGTGATGAGTCGTGCCCAGGCCCGCAGAAGGCTGGACTTCAAGGAGGAGGTGAAGCAGCTCAAGCAGCGCGGCGTGCTGCACGCCCTGCGCGGGCGCAAGGACCTGGACGAGGCCCCTGGCTCGTACAAGGATATCGATGCGGTGATGCGTAACCAGACGGATCTGGTCGAGGTGGAGGTCGTGCTGGAGCCGCTGGCCGTGATCAAGGGATGAGCCATCACCGCCGCGCCCCGCTGGCCAGTCGACGGGCATTGCCACTTCCCTTCGATAGCATCTCGATGATGGAAACGCCGCTCTGCCGGTAGCGGGGGCGCCTGGGTGGCTAATCCAAGGGTGTCTCCCGCTCTCCCATTGGCACCATCACAGCCCCAGGGCCTGAATGCGAAGGCTTGCATCGGGTCCCGTGTCGACGCTGAGCCGGACCTTGAAGAGCGGCTCGAGATGATCAGCCGTCAAGCAGGCCGTTGCTGGGCCCGCCGCCTGGCAGCGACCCTCCTTCAGCAACCAGCAGTGATCGGCGAACCGCGCGGCCAGATTGAGATCATGCAGCGCCAACAGCACGCTACGGCCGCGATCCGCTTCCGCTCGCACCCACTCCAGCACCCTGAGCTGCTGGTGGAGGTCCAGCGCACTCGTGGGTTCATCGAGCATCAACACCCGGGGCCGTCGCACCACGGCCTGAGCGATGGCAACGCGCTGGTACTGTCCTCCTGACAGGCTGGCGAGCCGTCGCCCCGCGAGCGCCATGAGCCCCATGCTGTCGAGAGCCGCCTCTACGTGGGCGAGATCCTGGCGACGAACGCGCCCCGGGTGCAGGGTCTTGTACGAGAGAAGCACCGCTTCGTGCACGCTCAGCGCCGCCTGGCTGCCGCCTAACTGTGGAAGGTAGTAGAAGGCTTCGCGACGCTCGGCCGACGACAGGGTGGCGAGTTCCCTCCCGCCGAGGCTCGCCGCCAGCCTGGCCGGTTCGATGCCGGCCAGGGCCCTGAGCAGGGTCGACTTGCCGGCCCCATTGGGTCCCAGCAATACCGTCACGGCGCCGGCGGGGGCCGCCAGAGGCCCCTCGACGGCGAGACGCCCGTCGAGCCCCACGGAGTGAACAAGCAGGTCATCGTCATGCATCAGGAGGGCCTCCGGCGCAAAATCAGCAGGAAGAAGGCGGGCAGCCCGGCCAGCGCGGTGATGATGCCGATGGGCAGCACCAGCCCCGGCACGACGAGCTTGCTGAGCAGGTCGGCGATGCACATCAGGGTGGCGCCACAGAGTGCCGAGAGCGGCAGGAAATGACGCTGCTGTTCGCCTACCAGCAGGCGTGCCATGTGCGGTGCCACGAGGCCGACGAACCCGATGGTCCCGACGGCTGCCACCACCACCGCGGTGAGTAGCGCCATGGCGGCCAGCATACCGAGGCGCAGCCGCGCCACGGGCACTCCCATCGCCTGCGCCTGGATGCTGCCCAGGCGCAGGGCGCCCAGCTGCCAGCCCAGCCGGTGGCTCAGCAGCAGGGTGCCCGCGAGAACGGCGGCGATCAGGCCCAGCTTGAGGCCGCTGGGCCGAGACAGGCTGCCCAGTGACCAGAACACCAGCTGTTGCAGGGCGTCCGGAGAGGCCAGGTACTGCAGCAAGCCGAGCAGGGCGTTGAAGGTGAACATGGTCGCGATGCCCAGCAGGACCAGGGTGTCGAGCCCCACGCCACGCAGGCGACTAAGCGAGTGGATCATGCCGGCCGCCACCAGGCTGAAGACGAAGGCGTTGCCGGCGGCGGCGAGGTGCCCTGCCAGCGGCAGCAGGCTGATGCCGGCCACCACGGCCAGGGCGGCGCCGAAGCTCGCGGCAGAGGCCAGGCCCAGGGTGAAGGGGTCGGCCAGGGGGTTGTCGAGCACGGTCTGCATCTGGGCGCCGGCAACGGCCAGCCCCGCGCCGGCCAGTACCGCCAGCAGGGCCGTGGGCAAGCGAAGTTGCCACACGGTGATGCGGACGAGCGGGCTTGCCTGCTCGGGGGTCAGCAGGGCCTCGAGCACCTGGCCCAGGGGGTGCCCGCCCGGTCCTAGCAGTAGGTCGGCGAGAAAGGCGGCCAGCAGCATGCCGGTGCCGGCGAGCAGCCAGGCCCGGTGGCGAACTTCGCGGCGCTGGAAGCCATCGGCGGCCACCGGTCGGCCCATGGCGATGGCGGAGTCGAGGCTCATGGCGAGGTCTCCTCAAGCGTCGCCCAGACGGCCCCCTCTGCCGACAGTGGCAGGAACTCCTCATGGAGGTGGCGCCACAGTGCCTCGGGCTCGAGGTCGGCCATGGCCTGGGGGTGCAGCCACTTGGCGAGGCGTTGTACCGCCACGAACTGATAGGGCGTGTTGTAGAACTGATGCCAGAGCGCATGGACGCGCCCCGCGCGCACGGCGGACAACTCGGGCCAGCCCAGCCGAGCTTCGGTCAGCGACCGCATGGCCCCGCGTGCTTCACTCGCCGAGGCGTCATAGCCCATGGGGATCGCGGCCTCGCTCAGCTCCTGCCAGTCACCGCCGGTCATGACGATGACGTCGGGGTTCTCGGCCAGTACCCACTCCGGGTGCAGGCGTCCGAATACGCCGGGGATCTGTTCGGCGGCAATGTTGTCGCCGCCGGCCAGGCGCACGACGCGCCCCAGGTTGTCGTCGCCGACACTGCGGCAACACTCCGGGTGGAGGCCGGCCGCTGTCTCCACCAGCACCCTGGGGCGAGTGTCGGGTAGCCGGTCCGCCACGGCCTCAAGGCTTTCCCGACGCAGTGTCAGCAGGGCCTCGGCACGCTCCTCGGCGGCGAATAGCCGGCCGAGAAGACGCACGCTCGGCGCCATGTGCTGGCCCGGTCGGGTCAGGAAGTCGACGAACACTACCGGAATGCCCGCGGCTTCCAGTACCGACAGGGCCGGGCCATCGCGTAGCACAGGCCAGGCGGCCAGGTCGAAGACGATGGCGTCGGGCTCGAGGGCCAGGGCCTGCTCGATGCTGAACTCGCCGTTGGCGGCCTTGCCGAAGGTGGCCAGGGATTCCGCGTGAGGGAAGCGTGCCCGGTAGCGAGCCCAGACATCGCGGTCGAAACGCTTGAGTTCGTTTCGCCAGCCCACCAGAGGCGCGAAGGGATCCTCCGGGCGCAGGGCGGCCAGCGTATAGAGCAGCCGCCCCTCGCCGAGGATCACCCGCTTTGCACCATGGGGAAGGGTGACCTCACGGCCGGCCAGGTCGGTGACCGTGACCCTGTCAGATGAATCTGGCGAGTCCGACTGGGAACTGTCCGACAGCAGGAGCCATATCATCCCCACCACCAGGAACAGCCAGGCCGGGTGTGGACGCCGTATGTGACGCTGGAGAGGGAAGGAGGGCATGGCATCTCCGATAGCGGGTGAGCTGACTGGTGAATCTGACGGGTGAGCGCCCCGCATGCGGCTGGCCGGATGCGGGGCGGGGGGCGATGAGCACCTAGAAGGTCATGTCCAGCCCCAGGCTGTAGGCACGACCGGCAAGCGGCACGCGCCCCACGGGGCTCACGTCCACACCGCGGAAGTAGGCGTCATCGTCGGTGAGGTTGTGCACGCCCAGGGTCAGGCTGGCGTCGGCGGCCACCGGCAGCCGGTAGGCCAGGCTGGTGTCCACCTGCCAGTAGTCGGGCAGCTCGCCGGCGCTACCGTTGGCTGTCTCCTCGCGGGTATTGGCGGCATCCGAGAAGCTCTCGGCCACATAGCGCCCATTCAGGTTCCAGGTCCAGTCACCCTGGGTCCAGGCGGCATGCAGGTTGAGCAGGTGTGTCGGTGCATTGGGCACCTCCCGGCCGGCATACTCACCGTCGCGCTGCTCGGTATCCAGCCAGGTCCAGGCCCCCTCCAGACTGAGCGGCCCTCCCGCCGGCGCCCAGCCCACGCGGGTCTCCACCCCCCGGTAGCGGGTGCGGCCCAGGTTCTTGAGGCTGTTGTCGGGCTGCTTGACGACCTGGTCCTGGTAATCGATGACAAAGCCGGTGCTCGATGCCTGCCAGTCTCCGGCGGTGTAGCGTGCTCCCAGCTCGTGGTTCCAGGCGGTCTCGTTGGCAACGTCACCGGGATTGGTGACTTGAGCCAGCTGCACCGGGGTGAGGGAGCGCTGGCTGTTGGCGAAGAGGTACCAGGCATCGCTGGCCTCATAGCCGACGGTCAGGCCGGGTAGCCACTCTTCGGCGCGGTTATCGTCCTCATCGCCGCCCAGGGCATCCGCGTAGTCCATCTCGACTTGCTCGTAGCGCAGCCCCGGCGTGAGGGTCCAGCCGCTGTCGCCGAGCCGCCAGGTATCGCTGACGTAGGCTGCCATGGCCTGGGTATCGAAGTCCCAGCGGCGCACCTCATGGGTGGTGCCGCTGGCCTGCTCGCGGCGGTTGACGTCGAAGTCGACGCGCTCCTCCAGATAGCGGGCACCGAGCATCAGGGTATGGTCGCCGCGGCGTAGTGCCAGTCGCGGCTCACTGGCCCAGACCCGGAAGGCACGGGGAGAGTCGGCTACGTGGGTGGTGGGTGCCGCGGGGTCGGCCCAGTGGAAGTCGGTCGTCTTGTCCAGATGTTGACCGAACCAGAAGGTGCGATCACTGCGATGGCCGAAGTGGCGCCAGCTGAAGTCGACGTCTGCGTTGGGTTGCCAGTGCCAGGTCAGGTGGCCGCGCCAGGTGTCGGCCTCGAAGCGATCGTGGGGGCGTTGTGAGTCGGTGCGATCACGCTCGAAGGCATCCGGCGAGAGGGCGCCGGGAAGCTCGGCGTCGACCTGGTAGTACTGCAGCTGGCCGTCCAGGGAGTGGGCGTCATCGATCAGATATTCGCCGTCGATGATGAAGTTGTCGACCTCGGTGTCGCTATGCTCGCGACCCGCCTCGCCCCGCACAACGTTGGCCTGCACCTGAAGCCCCAGCTGCTCGCTCACTTGTCCGCCGGCTCGCAGGTAGCTGTCGGTCAGCACATGGCCGGTCGCCTCATCCACGGTGAGTCGTTCGCGCAGCTGGGTTTCTGTCTCGTAGGGGATGCCACGGGTGACGAAGTTGAGCACACCCCCGACGTTATTGGGGCCGTAGTGAACCGCGGCGCCGCCCCTCACCACGTCGACCCTCTCCAGGGTGGGCAGGGTCACGGGGAACAGGGACACGCCGATATTACTGTAGGGCCCCAGGGCTGCCGGTATGCCGTCGACGAGTATCTGCACCCGCTCGCTGCGTCGTGGAGATAGACCCCGCACGCCGATGTTGGGCAGGATGCCGGTGCCGGTTTCGTCCTGAACATGCACCCCCGGCACCCGTGCCAGAGCGTCCTCGAGGTTGCGCACCTCGCCTGCCTCCAGCGTCTCCTCACCCAGGGACTGGCGTCCTCCCGGGGTGGTACGCGGATCCGCCTGGGTCGCGCCCAGCCAGTCGCTGGATACCACCAGGGTGTCCAGCGTGATGTCCTCTTCGGCCCAGGCGGTAGAGGCGCCAAAAGTGATGGCCAACATGGCCAGGGTAAGTGGCGCGGGCAGGAATCGGGAATGCATGTCGTATCCTTTTGGTAATGATTATCAATAGCGATGCGGATGATATATAATTGGCGCCAATCTGCAAGAGAATTTGCTGGAGGAAGCCATGCTGAAGATCACGAGTGGCAAGGAGATAGCCTGGCTGCAGGAGCGACTTCGTCTAGGCATGAGCGGCGGACGGTTTCCGGCGGGTAGCTGGCTGCGCCAGGACAACCTGGCCGAGCAATATGGCGTGAGTCGCTTCGTGGTGCGCGGGGCACTGGAAAGGCTTGCGGAGATGGGCAGCATCGAGCATGTGCCTAATCGTGGATATCGGGTCCGTCACTGGAACCGGCGAGAGCGTGAGGAGTTGACAGAGGCGCGCCTGGTGATCGAACAGGCCATGGTGCCCTTGATGATGGCGCGCAAGACGCCGGCGGGAGTGGCCATGGTGCGGCGGGCTATGGAGGGCTTTGAGAAGGCGGCCCGCGAGCAGGACGGTGAGGCCATGGCGTTGGCCAACCATGGCTTTCATCGCGCCCTGGCGGATCTGGCCGGCAACGCGGCCCTGGCGCGGCAGGTCAACTGGTTGCGTGAGCAGGGGCTGCGTGGGGCCGGTCCGGGCTGGCCCCGGGTCGCCGGGGTGGAGCGTAGCCTGAAAGAGCACCGTGACATGTTATCCGCCCTGGAGGCGGATGACCCCATGGCGCTCCAGGGAGTCATTCATCAGCACCTTACTGCCTGGCAAGAGCGTCCGCGTGGAGCAGGCGAAGAGGATGGCAACCAAGTCACTGACACAACGGTTTCTTGATTCAGAATGGCGCCAACTTTGGTGCTTCGGGGCCTTCATAGACAGGCATGAAGCGTCATTTGTAGAGCATGAAGCGTTATCTGTAGAAGAGGGTGCCCTCGCATCGCGCTGGGTCTCCCAGTCCTTGGTTCTTATGTTATTTTATAACAATATTTTTCACCCCCAAGGATTCCCCCATGCCCGAACCCCTGGCCAATATCCCCGTTCACCTGATCACCGGCTTCCTGGGCAGCGGCAAGAGCACCCTGATCCACCGCCTGATCGAGCAGAAGCCGCCCGGTGAGCGCTGGGCGGTGCTGATCAATGAGTTCGGGCAGGTGGGAATCGATCAGGCGATGTTCGAGTCCCGCGATGACCTGGTGGTAAAGGGGCTGCCCGGTGGCTGTCTCTGCTGCCAGCTGGCCTTCGTGCTTCAGGCGACGCTGGTCAACCTGCTTCACCGTCACCGTCCCGATCGGGTGATCGTGGAGCCATCGGGGCTGGGGCATCCAGCGGGGCTGCTGGAGGTACTGCGCGGAGAGGCCTTTGCCGAGGTGCTGGATGTGCGCAGCATTGTGGCCCTGCTCGACCCCCGCCGCCTGGATGATCCGCGCGCCCGCGAGCACGAAACCTTCCGCGATCAGATCGCCATGGCCGACGGGGTAGCGCTGACCATGACCGACCTGGCCACTCCGGCGCAGCGGGTCGCCGCAGGCGAGTGGCTGGAAGGGTTCTGGCCACCCAAGCGCTGGGTCCTCGACGCGCCCGGTGGCGCGCTCCCCCTGGCGCAGCTGATGGCTGGCGAGGAGGGTGAAGTGGATGGTGAAAGAGCGCCAGTGACGCGGGAAGCGCTCGACAGCGAGGCTCATCGTCGCCTGCGGGAGGCCGCGAGCGATGTTCTGGCCCCGGGAGCGTTCGAAGCCCCGTTACCCGAGCGGGGCAGGCCGCAGCGCGAAACCGGCGGGGCCCTGGGACATGCGACCCTCGGCTGGCGCTGGCATCCTCAGGACACCTTCGATCTCGATCGACTGGGAAATATACTGGCCGAACTGCCCCAGCCGCTCAGGGTAAAGGGGGTCTTTGCTACCGATGCCGGCTGGAAGCTATATAACCGCGCCGACGGCGTGCTGACCCTCACCGACAGCGCCTGGCGCCGCGACTCGCGCCTCGAGGTCATCGGCGAGACGGGCAGCCTGCCGGATGAGCGGCAGCTGGAGGCGGCGCTGGCGGCCTGCCTGGTAAGCGCCGCCTGATGCCCGGGACTCCCCCCTGTCATTGCCGGGACAGCCGCCAGCATTGCCGGCACAGTCGCCAGGAGGGCTGATCACAACACGAGGAGCTTCAGCGGCATCCAGATCCCCATGGCCATCATGATCAGGTTCTCGGTCAGGGAAACGAACCCCAGTGGAACATTGCTGTTGCCCCCGACGCAGGCGCACTTCAGCTCGCGCTTGTCGATATAGACGGCCTTGAAGACCGAGATGGCACCTACCGTGCCGATAAACAGCGCCAGGGGCGCGGCAAGCCAGATCAGGGCGCCTGCCAGCATCAGCAGGCCGGCCAGGGTCTCGGCGAAGGGGTAGAGGTAGCCGTAGGGCACATGGCGCTGGGCGAGCAGGTCATAGTTGAGAAACATGGTGCTGAAGCTCTCTACATCCTGCAGCTTCTGAAGCCCCAGCAGGGTCATGGCGGTGGCAATCGCATATTCCGGCATGCGCGACGAGAAGAGCGTACCACCGGCCACCCAGCTCACCGCCAGGCCGATCAGCAGAGAGGTCGCAAAGATGGCGATGACCGGGCGATAGGTCGTCTCCTTCTCGCCGGGCACACTCATTCCCAGATATTCCCGAACCTCTTCATAGCCCCCCACTCGCTTTTCACCGATATAGACCTGAGGGGTGGTGTCGACCCCGGCCTGCTCTTGAAACTCCTCGACGGCCTGGCGTGAGGTAAGGGGATGGTCGTCTACCGTGTAGCCCTTGCGCTTGAGCAGATCCACGGTCTTGAGACCGAACGGGCAGAGATGCTGCTCCATCTTCATGCGGTAGACATGCGCCGTTTCATGCTGGGTAGACGCTGTTGAAGAGGGGGTGTTCATAACATCAACCTCCTTATCAGGCCTGAATTAAAGCAATACACCTAGCCGCTGGCATGCAGGTTCTGCCGCCATGCCCGCCAGGGCGTATGACCTCAGCACCTGTCACCTTAGACCCTTGTTCCACCCAAGGGTCAATGTCGGTGGTGGGGTGGGGCCGGTCAGGGTTCTGCTCAAGTGGCTTGAGTCGACCAGGAGTGTCTGAAGCGTCGGTTCAAGAGTAACGGATGAAGCCGCATCCTGATGCAATGACCGTTCGATCAAACGCTGCTGATCCATAGGATCCGAGCTGGCTCCGGGCTTTTCGAGATCACCGCATGACCCATTTGGCTATCCAGTGCCAGGCTGTCGCCGACCTGAAGCCGAACTGGCTCATAGTGTTCGGTCCAGACCTCCACTTCCCCCTCCTGTACGACTATCTGCTCCTGTCCGGCATGCTTCTGTAGCTCGCCGAACTCTGCGATGTCGGTGTTCAGCACCGTCGTGACAAACACCAGGAAATCCTTGGTGAGCATATCGCTGCAGAGCAGTTCGAAACGGTAGTTGGGGGTTTCCACCACCGGGCCATCTCCCGCACGAGTCAGCGTACGCCAGCCGCTGGGAGAGCTGCGTTCGGAATAGTAGAACAGCTCGCTGACCTCTACCTCCAGGGCCGCGGCCAGGCCAACGATGACGTCGTAGGTCGGGGAGAGGCGGCCATTCTCGATGCGCGAGATGCTGGCTGCCGAGGTCCCCGATGCAGAGGCCACCTGGGCGATGGTTAGTTCCCTGGATAGTCGAAGCGCCTTCAGGCTCTTGCCAATTGAGCCGGGTTTACGGCGCCGTTCAAGGGGCCGTGGAAGCACTGTCGAGGTGTCACTCATGGCGCCCTCTCATTTCAACGGTTATAAAAATATATATTAATAATCAATAGTATATACGTTGTATTTCTGTTTTTGACTTGATATTGCGTATATGCAATCCTGAATCAGGGTCCCGGAAGATTCAAGCAGCTTCATATGGTAGTGGCCGCAGCCCTCGTGTGATGCGGCTTTTTTCTTTCTTGATGCCCGACTCATGCACAAGAAGACCTTGAGGGGATAAACATGAACAACAGGAATCGACTGGTTGCGGGCATCACCCTGGCGACTGCCCTGGCGGCTGCTACCACAGGTGTCAGCGCAGCCGATAAAGAGTGGAAGATGGCTACCCCCTGGGGCGGCGGGCCCTGGCTGGAGCGTGACGCTCAGACTTTCGCCGATTACGTCAACCAGCTGACTGCCGGCGACATCGAGATCGAGGTTTTCCCGGGGGGGACCCTGGGCGGCGCTCTTCGCGTGACCAACACCGTCAAGGCGGGGGTTGCCGATGTAAGCCACAACTACATCAATTATGACTATGGCTCTGACCCTACAGCCGCGCTGCTTGCCGGCCACTCCAGCGGTCTGACGCCGGAAGAGTTCATGATGTGGATGTATGAGGGCGGTGGTGCCGAGCTTTACGAGGAGTTCCGGCGCGAGGTCTTCGATGTCGTGGCCTTCCCGTGCTCGATCCTGGGTACCGAGCTCTTCCTGCACTCGAATAAGAAGGTCCAGACACTGGAGGACTTCCAGGGACTGCGCCTGCGGACTTCGGGTGCCTGGGCCGAAATCGCCTCGCGTCTGGGGGCTTCCACCGTGGTCATGGCCGGCAGTGAGATCTACAACGCCCTGGATCGCGGTGTGATCGATGCCGCCGAGTGGGGTAGCCCGGAGATGAACAAGCCCACCGGCTTCCAGGATGTGGCGCAGTATGTGGTGCTGCCCGGCGTGCATCAGTCGGGAGGCTTCCTGGAGTGTCAGGTGAATCAGGACACCTGGGATGAACTGGAGCCTGAGCAGCAGGAGCTGCTGCGTCTGGCCGGCAAGCTCAGTGTGTTCGATTCCTGGCTGGCCAGCTCCTACGCCGACCTGGAGGCCTACCAGGAGCTGGTCGAAGGCCCCAATGAAATCGTCCAGCTGGACCCCGCCTTCGTCGATGCGATC
Source organism: Halomonas sp. LES1 (assembly GCF_031846005.1). Taxonomy (NCBI): domain Bacteria; kingdom Pseudomonadati; phylum Pseudomonadota; class Gammaproteobacteria; order Oceanospirillales; family Halomonadaceae; genus Halomonas; species Halomonas sp. LES1. The sequence continues at coordinate 128,907 of NZ_JAVRGC010000008.1, read as the reverse complement.
TACGAGGAAACTCGCAAGTGGGAAGATGAGCACGCCGAGGACAATGAGTGGTTCGCACGTGTACTGGAATCCCAGCGCAGCTTCAAGGACTCCATGTCGAACTGGCAGCAGTACCGTCTGCCTATCGGCGCGATGGGCCGCGAGTAACGGCTAGCGCCTCGACTAGATGTGGCATCAGGAGGAGAGAGGCCCGCCAGCCTCTCCTTCCTGACGTCCACATCTGGGTGTGGCGTCCCCACCGATAATCCCATCTGGGAAAACTGAAATGAAACTGATCCATACAATTGAGCGGCTGACCCGCTGGGCAGGGTGGTTAGGTGCGGTGCTGACCTTTCCCCTGATCGCGGCGCTGGTGTACGAGGTGTTCAGCCGCTATGTGCTTGGCAGGCCGACACTCTGGGCATTCGAGGTCAGCTATATGGTCATGGGAGCGATCTTCATGCTGGGCATGGCCAATGCCCTGCGACAGGGTCAGCACGTGAGTGTCGATCTGTTGAGTCAGCGCTGGGCTGACCGAACCAATGCCGCGGTGCGCCTGGCGGGATACTTGCTGTTTCTCCCGGTGTTGGCCTGGTTGGTGTGGGAGCTGGGTGCGTATGTCATCGACGCGCTCGAGAGTGGTGAGCGCTCGGGGCGTTCGGCCTGGAACCCGGTGGTCTGGCCGGTATTCCTTAGCTGGTGGCTCGGCTTTCTGCTGCTTCTGCTCCAGGTCGTCGCGGAAATCTTGAAGGCAGTGACTACGCTGCGAGGCAACCCGCCCGTCGGGGAGGGTTCCGCATGAGTGATTTCCTGTCGCTGGCCATGTTTCCGGCACTTATCGGACTGATCATTACCGGTTTCCCGATCGCCTTTTCCATGATTCTGGTCGCCACGCTGTTCGGCATCTTCCTGTTCGGCGATGCTGCCGCCTATCAGCTACTGACCAAAATCGAGGACACCGCCTCGAACTCGATTCTCGCGGCGGTGCCCCTGTTTATCTTTATGGGAGCGATGCTCGAGCGCTCGGGTATCGCCGAGCGCCTGTTTACGGCGATTCACTTCTGGACACGGCGACTACCCGGAGGCCTCGGGGTCGGGGCGGTCGTCATGGGTACCCTGTTCGCGGCGGCGAGTGGCGTGGTGGGTGCCACCGAGGCGGTGATCGGCCTGCTGGCCATTCCGGTCATGCTCAAGCACAACTACAGCAAATCCCTGATGTCCGGGACGATCTGCGCGAGTGGCTCGCTGGGAACCGTCATCCCACCTTCGATCACGGTGGTCGTGCTGGGGCCGGTTGCCAGCGTATCGGTGGGGTCGCTGTTCAGTGGCCTGATGGTGCCGGGCTTCCTGATGGCCATCCTGTTCCTGCTCTACATTGTGCTGGTGGCCTATCTGAAGCCTGAAATGGCGCCACGCATGCCCCTGGAAGAGGGCGACGACACGAGCTGGGGCGAGAAGGTGCGTGTCACGCTGTTGGCGTTACTGCCCACCCTGGCACTGATCATGACGGTGCTCGGTACCATTCTGCTGGGGGTCGCGACGCCTACGGAAGCCGCGGCCTGTGGTGCACTGGGCGCGGTGGTGCTGGCTCTGGCCTACCGCACCTTGAGTTGGGGGGTGCTGTGGAACTCCGCGCTGCGCACACTGAATATCTCGGCGATGATCCTGTTGATCGTGCTGGGTGGCAACATGTTTGCCGGTGTCTTCTTCGCCGCCGGCGGGATGGCGACCGTGCAGTCGCTGTTGATGGATACCGGCATGAGCCCCTGGATGGTGATCGGCATGATCCTGCTGATCGCCTTCCTGGCCGGTTTCGTGCTGGACATGATCTCGGTGGTGCTGATCGTCATACCGGTGGCCATGCCCATCGTGCGTGCCCTGGGTTTCGACGAAATCTGGTTCTGCGTGGCATTCCTGGTGGTGATGCAGACAAGCTACCTGACCCCGCCGCTGGCGCCGTCGATCTTCTATCTCCGGGCCATCACGCCACCCGAGGTGACCCTAAGGCACATGTACGCCGGTGTAGTGCCGTTTATCGTGGTGCAGCTGATAGTGCTGGCACTGGTGCTCGTCTTCCCGTCCCTGGCGATGTGGTTGCCTGAGCAGCTGAGTGGTCCGTCATGGTAACGAGTCTTGAACTTTCAGGGAGTATCAAACAATGAAGGACCATGAAGCGCATCAAGAGGCGACCGTCCACCTTGACCGTGATGCCCTGATGGCCCTGTGCCATCGAGTCCTGGCGCATCATGGCTTCTCCGAGGAGCAGGCCAGCGCCCTCGCTGGCACCCTGGTAGCCGCTCAGCTGGATGCGAGCCACTCCCATGGCCTCTATCGCCTGCTGGGTATCATCGACACCGTCAGGCAGGGGGGCGCCGTTGCCGATGCGGCCCCCGAGGTGGAGGACGTGGCGCCCGGCGTGGTGCGTGTCGATGTCAAGGGGGGCTTTTCACCCTGTGCCTTCGAGCTCGGCCTGCCGCATCTGGTGGCCAAGGCGCGTGATGCGGGGATCGCCTTGATGGCGATCAACCACTGCGTGCATACCACGGCGCTGTGGGTCGAGCTCGAGAGGCTTACCGAGCAAGGGCTGGTGGGGGTAGCCTGCAACCCGACGCAGGCCTATGTGGCCCCGCATGGCGGCAAGCAGCCGCTGCTGGGCACCAATCCCATTGCCTTCGGCTGGCCCTATCCCGGCGATGCGCCGTTCATCTTCGACTTTGCCACCAGTGCCATCGCACGGGGGGATATCGAGCTGTATCGGCGGGAGGGGAGGGCGATCCCCGAGGCGTGGGGCGTCGATCGTCATGGTGTGCCCTGCAGCGACCCCGCCGAGGTGCTCGATCATGGCGCCATGACCCCCTTCGGCGAGCACAAGGGGTCGGCTCTGGCGATCATGATCGAGCTGATGGCCGGCCCGCTGATTGGTGACCTGCTCAGTGTGGAGTCCAGCGAGCATGATGAGGGGCGGCGTGGTTTGCCGTACCATGGCGAGCTGATCATTGCCATCGATCCTTCGCGCCTGACGGGGGAGGCGTCGAGCGCTCATATGGAGCGCTCGAGGCGCCTGTTCGAGGCGATGTTGGGGCAGGGGGCACGCCTCCCTTCTCAGCGTCGTTATCGCGAACGTGCGCGTAGCCTGGAGCATGGAGCCGAGGTGTCACTCGCGTTGGTCAAGGAGATCGAGTCACTGCTCGACTGAGTGGCGGAAGGGGCCGTAAGCGTGTATCGACACCGCCTCAACGGCCCTGTTCGAGAGACCACCCAATTGGAGTTATCCGGCCATCCTTTCGTGCTGGTGGCGCTCTGTAGCCACCTGACCTTCTGCTCTCGCCGTATTGCTGCCGACACTGCGGCAGCGATGCGGCAAGAAGGGCTGGCGTCTCCCCGCGCCGGCGGGTGATGGCTGAGGCTACCTAGTCGCCAGGCGGATGGTCCTTCATTTCCTTATCTGCCAGGGCGGCCGCCACGGCCTCTTCCCACTCACCTTCCGTGATATCCCAATGCTTCATCTCCTTCCGGTCGGCGGGACCTTCAGCGGCCTTGCGCAGCTGCTCTTCGGAGCCCTTCTCGTAGCAGTGCCGGGCAAAGGCCCGGGTCTTGGTGTCGTTCAACTGGTCGATCACTGACATATTGCTACCTCCTCTTTCCTGAGCCCAGACACATCCTGGTCCATGAACCGGGGCGGAGTGGCGTCGTTTGCTGCTGGTGGGCCTGGTCGGGCAGCTTCACCCGGAGCAGGCAGGCGCACCCCGAGCAGGTTGCCACCGACAGGCCAGGTGCTTCAACTCACCAGATGCCTCAACTTGCCGACGAGGCCCGGGCGTTGCAGGGGTGAGTGGCATCCGTGCGTGACGCTCCAATGCTCAGCCGGGTAGAGGGACACTGCTGGATGCGTTGTTGGATGTGTGCGTGTCACTGCATGGGTGATAGGCCCATTGCGTTTTTCTAAGTTAATGAATTAAAAGAATAAAAAATGTACTCTGCTCGAGGGAAGTCTCGACACAACACCGAATCAATGGAAAGGTTTCATGGACAATATTGACCCTGTCACGCTCGGCTTTCTAGGGACTAGGGAGCCTCATTGCCGGCTCAATGACAGCCATCGGAGCCCTGCCTGTCATGTTCAGCAAGGCCCCGGACCGGGCCGTACGTGATCTGACGCTGGGATTTGCCGCTGGTGTCATGTTGGCAGCCTCCTTCTTCTCACTGATCGTTCCATCGCTGGAAGCCTCGGAGCTGCTTTACGGTGGCAGGTTTATCCCTGCGGCTATCACCTGTGTCGCGATTCTGGTGGGGATGGGGGGCGTTGCCCTGATGAACAGGCTCCTTCCTCACGAGCATTTTCAGCAAGGTCGTGAGGGGCCGGAAGCCGCATCACTGCGGCGCATCTGGCTGTTCATCTTCGCCATCACGATTCATAACCTGCCGGAGGGGTTGGCCGTGGGGGTGGGGTTCGGGGCAAGAGGCTTCGAAGGGGGGCTACCCCTGGCCATCGGTATCGGCCTGCAGAATGTACCGGAGGGGCTGGCTGTGGCGGTCGCGCTGTTAGGAGAGGGCTACTCACGCCGACGTTCCTGGGCGGTCGCTTCTCTGACTGGCCTGGTGGAACCTTTGGGTGGCGTGCTAGGCGCCGGAGTCGTGAGCCTGTCGCAGGTGCTGCTCCCCTGGGGGCTCGCATTTGCTGCCGGTGCCATGCTCTATGTCATCAGCCACGAGATCATCCCCGAGACTCACCGCAGTGGCCATCAACAGAAGGCCACGATGGGGCTCTCGATAGGCCTGGTGATCATGCTGTTCCTGGATGTCTCCTTGGGTTGAAGGTTAGGCTTTGTCTGAAAAGTCGGCGAGCGAAGGTTAGACAAGGCAAAAATCGGCGAAAAGACAGAGTTTACGGAGTGTAAATGAGTATTTTGAGTCGATTTTTAACGCTGTATAGCCGAGCGCAGCCAGTTTTCGGACAGAGCCTAAGGCGTCTGGTCGAATAAAGTAACGGCTGATATGCCCCTCGGCGACCGCCGCTTGGTAGCCCTTCGGGGATCTGCTCGTGGCAGTGCCAGGCAAAGGCCTGAATCCTGGTGTCGTTAAATTGAGAAGGCTCAGGCGCTGCTGTCCGAGCCCCGCCGCAGGACCAGGGCGGCCAGCAGGGCCGAGGCCACCATGAGGACCAGGGCGGCGGCATTGAGCACCGGGGTGGAGCCCTCGCGCAGGCGGTTGAACAGTGCCACGGTCAGCGGGGTGTCGCTGCCGGTGAGCATCACCGTGGTATTGAAGTTCTCGAACGACATCAGGAAGGCCATGGCGGCGGCGCCGAAGATGGCCGGCAGCAGCCAGGGCAGGGTGACGGTGAACCAGGCCACCAGCGGGGTGGCGCCGAGGTTGAGGGCCGCCTCCTCGAGCTGGGAGTCGAACTTGCGCAGCCGTGCGGCGATGACCAGGGTGCTCAGGGTGGTGATGAAGCTGACCTGGCCCATCACCACCAGCGGGGTGCCGGGACGAAACAGGTCCAGCTCCACCGCCCAGGCGCGGGAGACCTCGTTGGCCATGCCGCTGTAGAACACCAGGATCGACACGCCGAGGATCACCCCGGGAATCACCAGCGGCAGCAACAGCAGCAGATAGAGGAACTCCTTGCCACGGAAGTCGAGCCGCTCGAACAGCACGGCATTGCCACACCCCAGCGCCACGCTGACCAGCGTCACCCAGAAGGCGATCCTGACGCTGACCCACAGCGCCGCGAGCAGGCCGCTGTCGTGGAAGAAGCCGGTACGCCCGTCACTGCCATCGGCGATGAACCAGTCCAGCGTGGCGCCCTTCCAGGGCAGCGACGGGAAGGGGGCATCGTTGAAGGCAAAGGCGGCGGTTACCACCAGCGGCAGCGCCAGGTAGAGGAAGAAGGCGACGAGGTAGGCCAGATAGAGGCCATTGAACCAGCGCGAGCGGGGTACCGAACGAATCATCCGCTTGTCCTCACCATTCGTTTAGCCCATGACCTTGCGCAGCGACTGGCCGGTCAGCCTGAGCCCGAGCCATACGATCAGCGACGACAGCACCAGCAGCAACACCCCCAGCGCCGCCCCCTGCTCCCAGTTGAAGCGGGTGATGAACTGGGTGAATATCTGGCCGGTAAACCAGGCGCTGTCCTTGCCCCCCATCAGGATCGGCGTGAGGTAGCTGCCCAGAGTCAGCATGAACACCACGATGCAGCCGGAGACGATGCCGGGCATGGCCCAGGGCACGACGATTTCCCGCATGACCGTGACATGGCCGCCGCCGAGGTCGTAGCCGGCCTCAACCAGGTTGTCGTCCATGCCCTCCAGGGTGGTCACCAGTGGCACCACCATGAACAGCAGGCCGTTGTAGACCAGTCCGACGATCACCGCGACGTCGTTGTAGAGCATTTCCACCGGCCCATCGACCCAGCCGAGGCCTTGCAGGGCGGCGCTGAACAGCCCGCTCTCGCGCAGCAGGATCATCCAGCCGTAGGTGCGCACCAGCTCACTGGCCCAGAACGGCACCAGACAGGCGAGAAACAGCCAGCCCTTGGCCCGCCCACGTGCCAGCCGGGCGATATACCAGGCCACCGGGAAGGCGATCAGCAGGGTGATCAGGGTGGTAAACAGCGACATCACCCCGGTGCGCAGGAAGGTGCGCCAGTAGTAGGACTCGGTGAAGAAGTTGCGGTACTGCTCCACGCCGAAGGCCAGGGTGTCCCAGCTCTCCCGCACCTGAAACGAGACCCGCAGCATCTGCACATGGGGCAGCAGCACCAGCAGCACGATCCATAGCGCGAAGGGGGTGAGCAGCAACCACAGCGACAGCTTTCCGGTCGAGCGCATCAGCTGGCCTCCGCCGCAAACACCCGCGCCAGCTGCGGGTCCCATGCCAGCGTCACGCTGGAGCCCTCCTCGGGCACCGGCACGCTGCCATCCTGGGGCAGGCGCACATAGCAGCGCTCGCCGGCCGCCTCGACCTCCACCCGGCTGTTGGCGCCGTCGAACAGGGTGGTGCGTACCCGAGCCGTCAGCGTGCAGTGCCCCGGCGCGGAAGCGCCCAGCACCAGGGACTCGGGGCGGATGAACAGCTCGGCCCGGTCGCCGATTTCTGGTGCCTGGTGATGGCCTGTATCGGCCAGGCGCCCGCTGATGGCGCGGCCATCCGCCAGCGCGATCTGCGCCAGTTCACCCTCCTTCGCCAGCAGCTTGCCGCCGAGGCGGTTGTTGTCGCCGACGAAGCTCGCCACGAAGGGGGTGGCGGGCTCGCGATAGAGCGCTTCGGGCGTGGCCACCTGGTCGAAGCGGCCGTCACGCATCACCGCGACCCGGTCGGACATCACCAGGGCCTCGGACTGGTCATGGGTGATATACACGAAGGTGGTGCCGAAGGCCTTCTGCAGGTTCTTGAGCTCGACCTTCATCTGGTCGCGCAGCTTCAGGTCCAGGGCGCCGAGGGGCTCATCGAGCAGCAGCAGGGTAGGCTTCAGCACCAGGCAGCGCGCCAGGGCGACACGCTGGCGCTGGCCACCGGACAGTTGCTGGGGGAGGCGTGCCTCCATGCCGGCAAGCCCGACCTGCTCCAGTACCTCGGCGATGCGTCGACGCCTCTTGGCGGCAGGCACCTTGCGGCGCTTGAGGCCGTAGGCGATGTTGTCGCCCACGCTCATGGTGGGAAACAGCGCCAGGTGCTGGAAGACCATATTGACCGGGCGGTGGTTGGGTGCGACATCGTTCATGCGCCGACCGCGGATCATGATGTCGCCCGAATCTGGCCGGTCGAAACCGGCCAGCAGGCGCAGCAGCGTGGTCTTGCCGCAGCCCGAGGGGCCCAGAATGGAGAAGAAGCTCCCCGCAGGGATCTCAAGCGATACCTGGTTCACCGCGGTGTGCGATCCAAAACGGCGAACCAGGTCCTGGCAGTGCAGATCGATATCGACTGCCATGCCGGTTACTTCGCGGCCTGAACGCGATCCAGCACCTGGCCTTCGACTGTCTCGAGGCCCGGCGGCACCGGCGGATACCACCTGATGTTGTCGATGGCGCCATCGTCGAAGCTGGCGCGGTAGGCGTCACGCAGGTCGGCATCGACGAACTCGTCGGCGCCCCTGGAGACGGTGAAGTTGCCCGAGGCGTTGGTGATCTTGGCGGCAATTTCCGGCTGCATCACGAAGTTGATCCACCGATAGGCGGCTTCCTCGTTCTCGCTGCGGCGCGGAATGGCGAAGGTATCGATCCAGCCAAGTGCGCCGGACTCCGGTGCCACGAAGTTGATCTCGGGATCTTCGACATTCAGCTTCCAGCCACCGGCATCCCAGGCCATCGCGGCCTTCACCTCGCCGGTACGCAGCAGCGACAGCAGCTGGTCGCCACCGGTCCAGTAGGTCTTCACATTGGCCTTGCAGTCGATCAGCTTCTCTTCCACCTGGGAGAGGATATCGGCGTAGGCATCCTGGTCGTGATAGGCGGCGAAGGGGTCGAGTCCCATGGAGAAGGCGAAGCCCATGAGCGTCGGGCGCTTCAGCCGGTAGCTGACCTGGCCGGCCACCTCCTCGCGGCACAGGTCGGTATAGTCGGTGACGATATCCTTCACGCTGTCATGCACGATCAGCCCGCTGGTGCCCCACACCGCCGGCACGCCGTAGTAGTTGCCGTCGAGCTCGGTGGCCTGTTGGGTCGCCTCGACCATCGAGGCCTGCATGTTGGCGGTCTCCAGGCGGCTGTAATCCACCGGCTTGTAGACATTGAACTGACGCTGCACGCCGACGATGCGGTCCTGGCTGGGCTGGGCCAGATCGAACCCCGCTCCGCCGGTGGCACGCAGCTTGGAGATCATGTCCTCGTTGTTGGAGAGGGTGATCTGCACATCGATGCCGGTCTGCTCCTCGAAGGCCGCCACCACCTCGTCGGGGGCATAGCCGCCCCAGGTGATGATCCTCAGCTCCTCGGCCGAGGCGGCGCCTGCCGATAGCCCCAGCGTCGAGGCCATGGCGATCGCTGTTAGTGTTGTTGTGCGCATCCTGGTCATGAGTGTCCCCTTGAAGGTGGTGGGCCAAACATTCGTCGAAGGTGATAGACCCAAGGAAGGTTATAGCCCATAAGTGTCACCTTTGTGAAACCGGGCGGGAGCCAAACCAGGCAGAGCGAAACCGGCAAGCCAGGCAGGGGGGCAGGCATGCCGGTCGTTACGGCTCGCAACGGGATGACACAGCTACGCGGGCATGGGCCTACGCCAGCATGGGCCACAGGTGCCGGAAAAGCGCCGCCACCAGGATGCCTCCGGCGATGGCCGGCAGCGGCTTCTTCAGCGTCAGCATGATCGCGGCAGTGGTCAGCAGGGCCAGGCGTGCGCCGTTGTCGCCGCTCACCGCCAGCGGGGCGAGCAGTGCCACCAGTACCGAGCCCGACATGGCGTGGATAAACTGTCTGACTCGGTAGCCGATGGGCACGAAGGACATCACGAATACGCCGCCCCAGCGGGTTGCCAGGGTGACCACCGCCATGGCCAGGATGATGATCAGGGTTCCCAGACCGGCCGTCTCAATGTTCATGGTCGCGCTTCCCCCAGATAACACCGGCCAGGCCACCGGCGATGGCCCCCACTACCACGTGGCTATTGTCCGGCAGATAGTAGAAGGCGAGCAGCGAGGCGCCGGCGGCCACCCCCCAGATCAGCAGCATGCGCAGGTTCTTCTCGCCACCCACCACCATGGCCAGCAGGAAGCAGCCCATCACCATGTCGAGTCCCAGGCTGGCGGGGTCGCGTATGGCACCCCCCACACTCAGGCCGAGCCAGGTGCCGAGGACCCAGAAGCACCACAGGGCGATACCGCCGCCCAGCAGCACGCCCAGTCCAGGACGACCGCGGGTGAACTCCTGGGTGGCCATGGCCCAGTTGGCATCGGAGGCGACCAGCATGATGCCGTAGCGCTTGGCAGGCGGAAGCGGCTCGAGCCAGGGGTAGAGGGTGGCCCCCATCAGCAGGTGCCGGGCATTGATGGCGAAGACGGTCACCATCATGGTGAACAGCGGGATCTGCGGCTCCCATAGCTCCAGGACGGCAAACTGGGAGGCGCCGGCGAACACCAGGGTGCTCATCAGCATGATGGTGCCGTCGTCGAGGCCGGCCTGGGGCGCGGCCACGCCGAAGGCGATGCCGAAGATGGTGACGAATAGCGAGATGGGCAGCAGCGCCTTGAATCCATCCCACACCAGCGTGCGATCCAGCCGGTGCAATGTCGCCTCCTTGCGTGCCATGTCGGGTTCCTCTACTCCCATGTGATCGGGTCAAGCATACGGGTTGAGTGATGTTCCTGCAGGGTCAGTTCGCCAAGGGCGGTGGCCGCCATCCAGCGGATCCTGCCGGCGAGTGACGCTGTTTCCAAGACGCCGCAACCGCTTGGCGAGAATAACATCGTCGCGCAGCTCCGGACGGACGAGGTCATCCTGGGTCAGGTCCAGTGCTGCGAGGCAGTCGCGCGCGGTGTTCGGGCGTTGTCCAGCGGTAGTCTGTGTCGGGTAGGTCATGATGATGGTCTCCCATTCCCCTGTTAGACGGTGGTTAGCGTGGTCGGCAAGCGCCGACCCAGGGGAGTGGAGCCGTGCGCCGCTTTAGCTGCATTTGTATTCCGCCCGCAAGTTGGTGCTTAAATCGGCGGTGGCCCGAGGGCCAGAAACAGAAAACCCGCTTTGCATGGGCTAAAGCGGGCTCTGGGCGTCGCTTTAGCGGAACTTGTAGAGCGCCCGCAAGCTGGGAGTCAAATCGGCGCTGGGTTTACAGTAAGACGGCGGCTTGAGGCTGTCAATGGCTGCCTTGAAGGCGCCTGGGTGCCTTCATTGTCTCATGAGCGGGCTTGCGGCGGTGATTGGGGAAGGGAGGTGAACTCGTTTTGCGCCAAGGTCACCAGGTTGTGCAGTGCCGGGGGGCTTGAACGGACTGCCCCCGGGGGCTTCCGGGGGCAGTGGGTCAGGCTGTCATGCTGCCTGAGAGGCTGGTGTTTAGTTGATCACGGGGGTGACGTCGATGATGTACATCTGGCGTTCGTTGCCATGTACGGAGTCGATGCAGACCTGAGTGCCCTGATGATTCCAGCGAGGGTGCAGGTCGCAGCGGTTCTCCTTCTTGAGATCCGAGGTGTAGAACTCGCCTATCTCGATGGCTCGCTCCTCCTGAGTATCGAAGATCAACAGCTTACGGATGTTGGTCTCAGCGTCCGGGTAGGTATCGGTCAACAGCCAGCGCGGGTTCACCGGGGAGTAGCTCATGTGGCCATTCTCGGTGAGGATGCCGCGGCCGACTACGCTGACTTTCCCATTGGGGACGTCATGATAGAGGTGGTAGTGGATCTCTCCGTCATGCGGTCCCCAGACGATGATCTCGTCATCGCTCTTCCATAGCGGGTGGGAGATCTGATACTCCGACTTCTCGTAGTCGTAGGTGCCCACGGCGTTGGGATCGAAGTCCTCAGCCAGTTGCGGCAGTGGGTGGTCGGAGCACTCCAGCAGTCGCATGTCGCTGCCGTCGGGGTTGATGGTGATCAAGCGGTGGAGGAAGCAGGTCTCGTCTTCCACGCGTTCGGTCCAGCGATGCAGGAACAGGATACGGTTCGAGGCCGGATTGATCTCGATATGGCTGACCCAGTGAATGGCGTTGGCCATGGAGTCGCAGTAGTGGAAATTCTTCAGCGCGTCGTAGCTCACCAGCACCTGAATGTCGCCGGTATCCAGGTCCACGCGGCAGACACCGTCGTCAGCCGGGCATCGCTCCACGGGCAGCTTGTCGCCTTCGACCTCGGCGTAGCCGATCGTCTCATGGGTGATGTAGAGGCGACGGTAATCGACGGTGATCGCATAGGAGCTGTCCGGCGCTACCGAGTAGATCGGGTCGGCCAGGGTCCGCGACTCGCCGCTGTCCAGATCATGAATGACTGCGCCGAAGCTCGGGTACTTACCCTGGGGTGTGGCGTGGCGAACGTTGTATATGATCTGACGCTTGCCTTGCCCCTCCAGCCATTGCAATTGACAGCCCATCTGCCAGTTCCAGGCGCTGGTAGTTCCGATAGGTTGGAAATCACCCCCCACCGAGTCGAAATAGCCCACCTCCGCTTCGAGGCCGGGGGTCAGGTCGCGGTCCATGTAGGGCACGCGATTGGCAAGGATCTGGGTGTCCTGGGCGTTCCAGGTACTTTTGTTGTAGTACCCGAAGAAGTAGTGCATGCCATCGCGGCCCAACTTGGCGATGGAGCAGGGGGTTGCGGCGATGGCGGAAGAAGAGCGTGTCATGCGTATTCCTTTAGCTTTCATTGAGCGGTGGGCTTGGCCACCTGTCCTTTGCGGAAACCCAGATAGATGGAGAGCAGGCAGAGCAGCACCAGGCCGATGGAGAACGGACGGGTGAGGAACTGCAGAATCAGCTCGCCGGTATCGCCACGCACCAGCATCAGCGCGCGGGACAAGTTCGATTCGGCCATGGCGCCCAACACCAGCCCCAGCACCATGGGTGCCCGAGAGACGGAGAACACCGTGAACAAGTAGCCGACGATGCCAATGCCCAGCATCATCAATACGTCGCCGACCTGACCACGAAGAGCGAATGCACCGATAATCGCCAGCGCCAGGATCGTCGTGGCGAGAATTTCGCGGGGCAGAAGGATTACCTTCACGCAGTACTTGGCCACCAGCAGCCCGATGGGGATGAAGATTAGGTTGCTCAGTACCAGACTGAAGATGAAGCCGTAGGCGATGTCGGGGGTGTTTTCGAACAGCGCAGGGCCAGGTGCCAGGCCATGAATGATCAGGCCGCCCATCAGCACGGCAGTCACTGGGTTTCCGGGTACGCCCAGGGTTAGTAGAGGTACCAGAGATCCGCCGGTGACGGCGTTGTTGGCCGACTCTGCAGCAATCAGCCCTTCCTCGGACCCCTTGCCAAACATTTGCGGTTGACGCGAGGCGCGCTTGGCAGAGTCGTAGGCGATGAAGCTGGCGATGCTGGAACCGGCGCCTGGCACGATTCCGACGATGGTGCCGATAATGGAGGAGCGAATCAGGTTGACCTTCTGAGCCACTACGTCGCGAAGCGATGACAATGCGCCTGTAAAGCTGGAGCGGGTCTCCTGCTCGGCCTTGCCGTCAGCATTGAGCATGCTGATCACCTCGGGGATGGAGTAGAGCCCGATTAGCGAGATCACTAGCGGGATGCCGTCGTAGAGCGCCGGAAGGCCGAAGGTAAGGCGCATTTCGCCGGTCATAGGGTGCATTCCCACCAGGCTGATGATCAGCCCCAGTACGCCGCCCATCATGCTTTTGAGCATGTCGCCCTCGGATAGGGAGGCGATGATGGTGACGCCGAACAGTGCCAACAGGAAATATTCTGGCGCGCCCAGCATCAATGACAGCTCGGAGAGGGCAGGGGCCATGAACAGCAGCACCAGAGTACTGAAGATACCGCCCAGGCTGGAGGCATACACCGACAGACCGATGGCCCGCCCCGCCTTGCCCTGCCGGGTCATGGGGAAGCCGTCCTGGCAGGTGGCCACGGCCGAGGGTGTACCGGGTATGTTCAGCAGGATGGCGCTGATTGAGCCACTGAATGTAGAGGCGAGATAAATGCCGCCGAGTAGCGAAAGGCCCACGGCAGGGGGAAAGGAGAAGGTCACGGGGATCAGCAGTGCCACCCCCATGGTACTGGTCAGGCCGGGCAGCATCCCGATGAATACGCCCGCCGTGACCCCGACAAGAACGGCGAGCAGCATCGCCGGTTGAAAGGCGGTGGCAAGGCCGAGCGACATGGCTTCGAACATGGCTGGAGTCTCGTTACAGGAACTTGAGCGTTTGATCCAGGGAGAGGAGGCTTTCGGGCGCCGCGATCCCCAGGAGCTTGAAGAAGATCAGGTAGATGGCGGCCGACATCAGCACCGCATAGACCACATGGAGCAGGCGGTGGCGGCGGGCGATAGCCAGCTGGGTGAGATAGCCAAACAGCATTGTCGAAAGCAGAAAGCCCACTATCTGCATGAGCGCGACATAGCCGCCGACCATACCGAAGATCAGGAGCGCATTGCCGTGGTTGTCCAGCCACGACGGTCGAGGTGAGGTGTCCGGCTGGGCGGAGTTGTGGTGTTGCCGGCGCAACAGGTTGATGGCCAGATAGCTCAATGCCATAAGGCTCAAGGCCACGGCAAGGCCACGCAGGAAGACCGCGGACTTGGCACCGTAGTCGAATGTTTCCCAGGTGATCGCCAGGCCCAGCACGAGAAAGGCGCTGGACAGGACTAGATTTTTACGGGTGCTGGTCAAGGGAGCGTCCTCAGGAAACGGGCGAAGGGCAGGCCGCTGAAGAGGCGGCCTGCCTGATACCCGGGGAGGGTTATTGCATGAAGTCGATGTACTGGGCAGTGGCCTCGCGGGACGCTTCGAGCATCTCGGTGAAGTCGTTGCTGTCCAGGTAGTGAGTGACGATCCCTAGATTCGCGGCCGCAGCCTGGAACTCTTCATCCTGCAGCAGCTGCTTGAAGGCCGACTCCAGGTGGGCCAGTCGCTCCTGGGGAATGCCGGCAGGTCCGGCCACGCCACGGACGGCTGTGCCTACGCTGGGAACCTCCGCACCGGCCACCTCGGCCAGGGTCGGCACATCAGGCAGCGCTGGGTGACGGGCGTTGTCGAAAACCGCCAGCGGGCGAATACGTCCGGCTTCGATGAACTGTAGCGCTGAGCTGGTGCTGAGCAGGGCGGCGTCCACCTCATCGCCAAGCAGTGCCGTGGCGGTGGGGCCTGAACCGCTGTAGCTGATGAAGTTGGTGTCTAACTCGAGGACCGACTCGAAGGCTGCAGCCTGCAGGTGCACATTGGATTGCGGGCCGTCGCCACCAACGTTTACATAACCGGGGTTAGCGGCGATGTCGTCGGTCAGCGCGGCAAGGTCGGCATAGTCGCTGGAGGCGTTCACTGCCAGCAGGATCGGGTCGGACTGGATGTTGGCCACGGCCTGGAAGTCATCCAGGCTGTAGGCCACGCCGTCGCGTAGCATCTCGATCATGAACAGCGAGGGCGAGCTGAGCAGGCCAATGGTGTAGCCATCGGCATCGGCGCGGGCCAGTCGCGTGAAACCGACCTGACCGCCTGCGCCGGGATGGTTCTCCACGACCATGCGAGTGCCCAGATAAGGCTCGATGTGCTTGGCCATCAGGCGCGATACGGTGTCATTGCCACCGCCGGGAGAGTAGGCCACGACCATGGTGATTGGCTTTTCCGGGTAGCCATCGGCCAGGGCGGCTGTAGTAGGAAGCAGGGTGGTGGCGGCAAGCGCGCTAACGAGTAGTTTCATTTTCATCGGGACACCTTGTGCGGATTATTTAGCTTTTATTTTCAACATGTGACGGCAGCGGTTGCTGCTGAAGACCCACTTGGAAAAAACGATCGGTTCTCCTCGTTTGTTGTAGGTGGTTCGTTCGTTGAGTAGTCCGGCGGCGGGGTGCCGCTTAACCCCCAGGTTCTCGATCTCCTTGCGATTGAGCAGGATAGGCTCGAGCTGGATGACCACCTCGTCGATGTCCATCCCGTAGTCCTGGATGATCTTCTTGGTGAACACCTGGGTGTTACTGAAGTCCTCCCGCGTCATGCGAGGAAAGCGGGCACTTGAGAGGTAGATCTTCTCGATGAACAGCGGCTCGCCGTCGGCCAGGCGCAGCCGTGTGACCTTGATCAGCGGTGCGTCGGGCTCCACCTGCAGCAGCTGCGACACACGCGACGAGTGATGTTCCTCCGTGAAGTGGAGGATCTGAACCTGGTTGCTATGACCGCCTTGTTCGATCTGCACGTCGAAATCGTGAATTCCCAGCAGGTCACGATCCACGGTGGGGATCACTTTCACGAAGTTGCCCGAGCCGCGTCGCGTTTCGACGGTACCCTTCTGCTTGAGATGCAGCACCGCCTCTCGCACGGTGGAGCGGCTGACATCATAGGTTTCGCGCAGCACCCGCTCGGAAGGCAGAGGGTCGCCCTGTGGCAGCTCGCCACTGTCGATATGCTGTTGCAGGATCTCGGCGAGCTGCAGGTAGAGCGGCATGGGGCTGGTTTTGTCGACGGTCGTGTAAGTCATGATTGAGTCCTTATGACATCCCTATGTCAGGACGTCCGTACCAGTTGCGTTAAGGTAAGGCGACACACCCTGTGGGGTCAATCGCCCAATGGGCAATATTGAAGTATCTAGTGTTAGACATTGGTCGCGGTTGGGGAGATGTTTGCTTTACCGCAAGCTGCGAAAACGCTGGGCATTTCCATTTCTCAAGATTGGACTCGTGACGGAGGCTGGGGACGGGAAGTGAACTCGTCCTGCGCCAAGGTCACCAGGTTGCGCAGTGCCGGTGAGTCGTTGCCACTGCGCCACGCCAGCCATAGCGGCATGTCACAGCTCGTCAGCTCATTCATTTCCAGGAAGCGGATGCCAGGCATTGGGTGGCAGATGCTGGCGGCAGGCACGATGGAGATGCCCAGGCCGGCGGCCACCATGCTGAGGATGGCGATGTTGTCGGCGCCGAGCTGGACCACTCGGGGGTGGAAATCGAGGCGCTGGAAGTGCCTCATCACGCGGTCGTGATAGACCGGCGAGACACTACGAAAGCCCCAGATAAAGTCGGCCTGCTCGAGCTCCGCCAGGCGCCCGGGTGGTGTCACTGACCAGTGGGAGTCGGCTGGGACCGCGAGGGCCAGGTGGTCGTTCTGTAAGCGGTGAGTCTCCAGTCCATGCTGCTCGACGTCATCGAGATAGAGAATGCCCGCATCCAGGGTGCCCTCGCGCAGGCGATTCAGCTGTGGGCCCGAGAGCAGTGGGAAGACCTCGAAGCCGACCTGGGGGTAGCGGGCACGATAGTGCCTCAGCAACGAGGCCACCTCGGGTACCCACAGATGGGTCACCGTGACCCCCAGGCTCAGCTTGCCGGTCAGGCCGCTGCTCAGTGCCGCCAGACGGGTCTTGATCTGAGTGCGTCTGTCGAGCAGTGCAACGGCCTCTTCATAGAGCGCCTTGCCGGCCACGGTCAGCCGCACGCCCCGGGCATGGCGCTCGAGAAGAGTGGCCTCCAGCCCCTCCTCCAATAGTCGTATCTGACGGGTCAAGGCGGGCTGAGCGACGTGAACACGGCGGCTGGCAGCGGAGATGGAACCAGTCTCGGCGACGGCGACGAAGTAGCTGAGTTGGCGGAACTCCATGGCGGGAAGGCTCGGGTTCGGGACGGTGTGGTGACTTTAGTCATGCCGATTCGATATGTCAGCCATCAAGAAGCTGTATTTTTTCTATCGTTGAGGGCGTTCCATAGTCAGCAGACAACCCATAACAAGACTCGCCCTGCGAGCCGGACGACCCATGACCAAGACCTACCACCTGCTGACGGGGCTGCACTTCGCGCTGTGCACCCTGGCCATGATCTGGCCGGGGGCCCTGATCGCCAACCGTATCGAACCCACCGTGCTGGGCCTGCCCTTCCTGTTCTTCTGGTACACCCTGTGGATGATGCTGCTCTTCATCGGCATGTGGGTAGCCTTTGCCATCCGCCATGGAGGTGATCGTCATGAGTGATTCCATGATCGTGATCGGCATTACCCTGCTCTATCTCGTCATGGTACTCGCCGTGGGGCTGCGGGCCCGAGGCCAGGCGAGCTCGAGCCTCGAAGGCTATGTGGCAGGCGGGCGCCATGTCGGTGTGGTAATCCTGTTCTTCATCCTTGGCGCCGAGATCTTCTCCGCCTTCGCCTTCCTGGGCACGCCCGGCTGGTCCTACCAGCATGGGGCGCCGGCGTTCTATATCCTTGCCTACCTTTCCCTGGTACCGATTACCATCTGGGCGCTGGGGCCGCGGGTGGCCAAGCTTGGGCGTGAGCGCGGCTACCTGACTCAGGGCGACATGATCGCCGATCACTATCGCAGCAAGCCGCTGGGCATGCTGGCCGGGGGGATCGGTGTGGTGGCTCTGGTGCCCTATCTCACCATCCAGATCGCCGGGGCGGGGCTGCTGTTTCAGGCGGCCACCGATGGTGCGGTGCCCTTTTGGCTGGGCGGCCTGCTGGCCTTCCTGGTCGTGGCGGCCTATGTCTTTACCAGCGGACTGAGTGGTATCGGTTGGACCAACCTCCTGCAGGGCGTGATGATGATCGTTATCGCCTGGTTTCTTGGCCTGGCCATTCCCGAACGGCTCTATGGCGGGGTGGGGGAGATGTTCGCCCAACTTCAGCAGCAGGCGCCAGAATATCTGACCATGCCCGGGGCCAGCGGCATGGGCTGGGGCTACTTCAGCACCGCGGTGCTGGTCAGTGCCTTCGGCGGCGCCATGTGGCCGCATCTGTTCATGAAGTTCTACTCCGCCGACAGCGGCAAGACGCTGCGTAAGGTCAGCGTCTTCTACCCCCTCTACGCCTACCTGCTGGTGCCGCTGCTGTTTATCGGCTTCGCCGGCATTCTGGCCTTTGCCGATACGCCCCTGGAGCGCTCCGATACCGTGCTGCTGCGCATGGTGATGGATGTTGCCAACTTCTCGCCCTGGGTGATCGGCCTGATGCTGTCCGGCGCGCTGGCGGCGGCGATGTCCACCGGTGCCAATCTGGCGCATACCGCGGCCGTTGTGTTGGTGCGTGACGTGATGGGCCCTACGGTGATGAAAAACGCCAGCGAAAAGAGTGCGGTGAGTGCTACCCGCTGGAGCGTGCTGGGGTTGTCGCTGGTGGCTTACCTGCTTGCGCTGCTCAATCCCGGTTCGCTGGTGATGATCCTGCTGACCGCCTATGGCCTGATCGTACAGCTGTTCCCGATGGTGATCGGAGCGCTGTTCATGCCGTCGTTGCGTCGCGCAAGCGTGATGGCCGGTGCACTGGTCGGTAGCCTGGGGTATCTGTTGATGGATTTTGTATGGAGCTCGCCCTTCGGCTGGCATGCCGGTGTGTGGGCCATGTTGTTGAATATTGCGGTGGTGGCCATCTGGCAGCGCTTCGTGCGTGCCGACCATGACACTCTTCAGGCCAGCCCTGTCAGCCATTAAGCGAACAAGGAAACTCCAATAATGACTCATACCGATACTGTCGCTAGCCAGACCACCAGCCTCAAGACTGCCATTGGCGAGCAGGTAGACGCCGCGTTCGATGAGGTACAGGCGCTCTATCGCCGGCTTCACCAGTACCCTGAGCTGCCCTTCCAGGAGCACGAGACCAGTGCGCAATTGGCCGATATGCTGGAGTCCCTTGGCTATGAGGTAACCCGCGGTGTGGGCGGCACCGGCGTGGTGGCGCTGCTGAAGAACGGCGAGGGTCCCACGGTGATGCTGCGCGGAGACATGGATGCGCTTCCAATCAAGGAAGACACCGGCCTGGACTATGCCAGCACGCGCACGGCAGAGACCGAGAGCGGCACGGTGCCGCTGATGCATGCCTGCGGTCATGACCTGCATAGCAGTTGCATTGTCGGGGCCGCGGCGGTGATGGCCGGGCTCAAGGCGGAGTGGTCCGGCACCCTGATGTTGATCTGCCAGCCCGCCGAGGAGATCTTTGGCGGTGCCAAGGCGATGCTGGACGATGGTCTCTACGAGCGCTTTGCCCGTCCGGACGTGATTCTCGGCCAACACAACATGCCGGCGCTCGCCGGTACCGTGGGCCATCTTGCCGGTAGTGCCATGGCCGCCTGTACCAACCTGGCCGTCACCATTCACGGCGCCGGCGGCCACGGCTCCATGCCGGCTCAGGCGGTGGATCCGGTGGTGATCGCCGCGCACGTGGTGACGCGACTGCAGACGATCGTTTCCCGCGAGGTGCCCCCGGAGGAGACCGCGGTGGTGACCGTCGGCAAGCTGCATGCCGGTACTCAGGCCAACATCATCCCCCACTCGGCGGAGCTGGAGATCAATATCCGCAGCTTCGACAATACGCTGCACGCCCGGATAGTGGAGTCGATCGAGCGCATCATCCAGGCTGAGTGCGAGGCGGGGCGCTCGCCGAAACCGCCTGAGATCCGCGTGCTCAACGAGACCATTGCCCTGCACAACGATGCCGACACGGTGGAGCGGGTGCGTCGTGCCCATGGTGAGCAGTTCGGTGAGGCTAATCTCTACGGGATGCCGCGTCTCAATGGCAGCGAGGATTTCCCCTACTTCGGCAATGCCGAGGCCGGTGGCTTCGGCGGCGAGGATATCCCCTATGTCTACTGGTTCATCGGCGCCACGCCGGCCGAGCGCTGGGCCGAGACCCCTGGGGAGGGGGTGGTGCAGAAGATGCGCAACCTTGAGATGCCGCATTCACCCTACTACTTCCCGGGCAATGAGGTCACGATGCGTACCGGCATGGCGGCCATGGCATCGGGAGCGCTGGCCTATCTGGCGCGTTGATCCGGTTTATCCGATGCAGAATGCAGCAGGCCGCCCTAAGGGCGGCCTGCTGCATTTCGGGAGGAGCCTTGCCTCAGTGCCTCAACACTCGATGGCGTTGACGGCGAGGCCACCCTTCGAGGTCTCCTTGTACTTTTCCTGCATGTCGGCACCGGTATCACGCATGGTGCGGATCACCTTGTCCAGGGAGATGAACTGCTTGCCGTCACCGCGCAGCGCCATCTGGGCGGCGTTGATCGCCTTCACCGAGGCGATGGCGTTGCGCTCGATGCAGGGCACCTGCACCAGCCCCCCCACCGGATCGCAGGTCAGTCCCAGGTTGTGCTCCAGGCCGATCTCCGCGGCGTTCTCCACCTGGTCGACGCTGCCGCCCATCACCTCGGTGAGGCCGGCGGCGGCCATGGCGCAGGCCGAGCCCACTTCGCCCTGACAGCCCACCTCGGCACCGGAGATGGAGGCGTTCTTCTTGCACAGGATGCCCACGGCGCCGGCCGCCAGCAGGAAGTCCACCACGTCGCGCTCGCAGGCGCCCTGGCGGAACTGCATGTAGTACTGGAGCACCGCCGGAATAATGCCCGCCGCGCCGTTGGTGGGCGCGGTGACCATGCGGCCGCCGGCGGCATTCTCCTCGTTGACCGCTAGCGCATAGAGGTTGACCCAGTCCATGGCGGACATGGTGGAGGCGATCAACGAGTGGTCATCCTCGCTGGCCAGCATGCGCTGGTGCAGGCTCCTGGCACGCCGCTTGACGTTGAGTCCGCCGGGCAGCACGCCTTCGGCTTCCATGCCCTTCTCGATGCACGCCTGCATCGCCGTCCAGATGGTCAGCAGGCCCTCACGGATCTCCGCCTCGCTGCGCCACGCCTTCTCGTTCTCAAGCATCAGCTCGCTGATGCGCAGGCCGTGCTCATGGCACATGCGCAACAGCTCGTCGCCGGTCTGGAAGTCGAAGGGCAGCTCGGTCCGGTCGGTATCCAGCTCCCCTTCGGCGGACTGGGCCTCGTCGACGACGAAGCCGCCGCCCACCGAGTAGTAGGTGTTGCGGTAGAGCTCATCGCCGTGGCCGTGGGCGATCAGGCGCATGGCGTTGGGGTGATGGGGCAGGCTCTCCTCGAGCAGCTGCATGTCACGGATCCAGCGAAAGGAGACGCTGTGGCGGTCATCCAGGAGCAGTGCCTCCGACTCCTTCAGCTCCTCGATGGCCGGCGCGATGATGTCGGGATCGATGCTGTCGGGACGCTCGCCCATCAGGCCCATGATCACCGCGTGATCGGTGCCGTGGCCGATGCCGGTGGCGGAGAGCGAGCCGAAGAGCTGGACCTCCACGCGGGCCACACGGGTCAGCAGATCACGCTCGTTGAGCTCGCCGACGAAGTCGTAGGCGGCCCGCATCGGGCCCACGGTGTGTGAGCTCGAGGGCCCCACGCCGATCTTGAACAGGTCAAAGACGCTGATGGACATAGTCATTCACCTTTTGTTGTCTGAGTGACCGCTTGATATGTGACGGCTGTTCGAGTGACACGGGTCAGTTCTGGCGGTTCTCCGCGGCTCGACAGGCGGCCGCGGTAAACAGCACGTCGGTGGAGGAGTTCAGCGCGGTTTCGGTGGAGTCCTGCACCACGCTGATCACGAAGCCGATGGCGACGACCTGCATGGCCACATCGGTGGAGATGCCGAACAGGCTGGCGGCCATGGGAATCAGCAGCAGCGAGCCGCCGGCGACGCCCGAGACGCCACAGGCGGCCAGTGCCGAGACCACGCACAGCAGCAGGGCAGTGGGGAAGTCGACGCTGATCCCCAGGGTATTGGCCGCGGCCAGGGTGATCACCGAGATGGTGATCGCCGCGCCGGCCATATTGACGGTAGCGCCCAGCGGGATGGAGATGGCGTAGGTGTCGGGGTCCAGGTCGAGACGTTCGCAGAGCGCCATGTTGACCGGGATGTTCGCCGCCGAGCTGCGCGTGAAGAAGGCGGTGATGGCGCTGCCGCGCAGGCAGGCGAAGACCAGCGGGTAGGGGTTGCGACGGGTCTGCCAGAAGACGATCAGCGGGTTGGTCACCAGTGCCACGAACAGCATGCAGCCGACGATGACGCCCAGCAGCTGCCCATACTCGAGCAGGGCGCCCAGTCCCGCCTCGGCCAGGGTGTTGGCGACCAGGCCGAAGATGCCCAGGGGGGCGAAACGAATGACTACGCGCACGATGCCCGAGACCGCATCGGAGAGGTCGTTGAGGGTGTTACGGGTGCTGTCGCTGGCGTGGCGCAGCATCAGGCCGAGGCCGATGGCCCAGGCCAGGATGGCGATGAAGTTGGCCTCCATCAGTGCGCTGATCGGGTTGGCAACGGCGTTGAGCAGCAGGTTGCGCAGGATCTCGATGATGCCGCCCGGCGGGTTGCCGCTGACCTCGGGCATATCGAGCGTCAGGGTGGTGGGGAAGGTGAAGCTTGCCACCACGGCGACCAGCGCCGCCACCAGGGTGCCGATCACATAGAGCAGCAGCACGCCGCGAATATGGGTGGGCTGTCCCTTGTGATGACCGGCGATGGCGGCCGCCACCAGCACGAAGACCAGGATCGGGGCCACGGCCTTGAGGGCCGAGACGAACAGCTCGCCGAGCAGTGAAAACGAGAGCGCGAGCCCCGGAGAGAGGGAGGCGAGCAGGATGCCGCAGACGATACCGATGGCAATCTGGGTGATCAGGCCCAGGCGCATCAGGGGGCCGAAGAGGGCGTTCAGGGTGGAAGTCATCGAGGGTCTCTCGGTGGTTGGAGGCGTGCTGGATTGCCCCGGGGCCGGATCAGCGGCCCTGGGATGGCAGCCTGCCCCGGCGCGGTGGCGCCAGGGCAGGAGGCGGTACTTCTGTCGCGGCCCAGGGCGTTGTCTGCCGTACAAGCGCCGCGTATGTCAGTTGCTGTGACCGTTACTTGCCGCGGTAGTAGCCCGGGGTGATAAACGGGGTCTTGCTGACGGTCATGGGCAGGCGCTTGCCACGCACCTCGGCGTAGACGGTGGTGCCTACCTCGGCATGGGCGATGGGCAGGTATCCCATGGCGACCGGCTTGCCGACGCTGGGGCCGAAACCACCGGAGGTCACGGTGCCGATGGTGTTGCCGTCGACGTCGACCAGCGGGGCGCCTTCACGCACCGGAGCACGCCCCTCGCCGAGCAGGCCGACCCGCTTGCGGGTGTGGTCCTTGGCCTCGACCTGGTGGAGGATCGCCTCGGCACCCGGGAAACCGCCGGGGCGCTCGCCGTCGTTGCGGCGCGGCTTGGCGATGGCCCAGGTCAGGCCGGCCTCAACCGGCAGGGTGGTGGTGTCGATATCGTGGCCGTAGAGACACAGGCCGGCCTCCAGACGCAGGGAGTCGCGGGCGCCGAGGCCGATCGCCTCCACCTCCGGCTCGGCCAGCAGGCGGCGAGTCAGGGCGTCGGTCTGGTCGGCGGGCATCGAGATCTCGAAACCGTCTTCACCGGTGTAGCCGCTGCGGCTGATCCAGACCGGAATGCCGTCGATCTCGAAGTGGCCATGCTGCATGAAGACCAGCTCGGTGGCGGCGGGGCAGAGACGCTTCATCACCTCGGCGGTCTGCGGCCCCTGGATGGCGATCAGGCCGCGATCCAGCTCCTCGATCTCGTGCTCCGCGGGCAGGTTGTCGCGCAGGTGGGCGATATCCTGGTCGCGGCAGGCGGCATTGACCACCAGATAGAGCTCGTCGCCGGTGTTGGCCACCATCAGGTCGTCGAGGATACCGCCGGCGTCGTTGGTGAACATCGCATAGCGCTGCATGCCCTCGGGCAGGCCGACGATATCCGAGGGGACCAGGGTCTCCAGCGCCTCGGCGGGGGAGGGGCCACGCAGCAGCAGCTGGCCCATGTGCGAGACATCGAACAGCCCGCAGGCGGTACGCGTGTGCTCATGCTCCTTCTTCACGCCCAGTGGATACTGAACCGGCATCTCGTAGCCGGCGAAGGGGACCAGCTTGGCGCCGAGCTCGACATGCAGATCATGGAGAGGGGTGCGTTTCAGCTCGCTCATGGGGGCCTCCGATAACAGGAAATAACGAAGCGGGGTGCCTCAAGGATAGCGGCAACCGGGTAGCATAGCGCCTAGAGTAGACGATGTTTCCTATTGGAAACAATGGGCGGTGAAAAGAATCCCGGCCCGGAGGGGAGCGAAGGGCACATCGGCGTGGCTTGCCTCGACAGAGGTCAGGCAGAGGGGGCGAGACTGGCCTGAGCCGGGCGCCCGGTACCGTAGGAGGGGTGATGAGGGGAGACGATACGTGCAGGGGCCTTGGCAAGAGTCTGGTTTTCCTATTGGAAACAGCCCGATGCCGGGCTGCTTCCCTACCGCCGGCGCTCAGCTCTCTATGGGGCCGTCGTTGATGGCGGATAGTGCCTCGTTGGCCTCGAGGATCTGCGCCTCGATGTCGGTCACGCCCATGCCTTCCAGGCGAGCGGTATGCATCTGTCGATAGGCCTCGGCCTCCTTGCGGGTGGCGAAGAGGTAGATGCCGCCGGCGCGTCCGGCCTGTTCGTCCTCCGTCCAGATCTTCCAGATCAGGCCGGGTTCATCGTTGATGGATCTGGCCAGTGGCGTCATGGCCTTGACCATTGCCTTGCCGAAGGGACCGTCGAAAGGGAAGTGTACCTGCAGAATTACGGCCATCTGTGGCCTCCTTTCGGTTGGGGATTGAGGGGGCTGGCTGGTGGCGTCGTGACGTGGGTCAGACGAACTCGGAGTCGTCGGTGCGAAAGATCGCTTCCTCCTCACCGGGCAGTGTCACCGAGAACTCGCCGCCTCCCAGGTAGTTGACCGGGTGGCCTTCGCGGGTGCGCAGGCTGGGTGGGCCGCTGATCGGGCCGGCGTGGGTCAGCTCGCCGAGTTCCTTGACGCTGACCTGGATGTCGATCATCACCTCTCGGCCCTGGTCGTCGAAGGCCATGATGGTGCGTTCGTGCTCGCTCATGGGGCTGTCTCCGGCAGGTGGGATGGCAGTCAGTATCGGCATTTTTGACGCCAGTGGCGAGTGGCAAAACGCAACGGGGCCTGCACAGAGGCAGGCCCCGTATGGGTCAAACGCGATGTCGAGCGGCGATGTCGGGCGATCAGAGCCGGCTGGCCACGGCGTCGAGGAAGCCCTGCATATCGACCAGGGTCTCGTTTGCCGGGTCGCTGGTCTTGCCCTTGAGGTCGCCGGTGATGAAGCCGGCATCGACGGTGTCGATCAGCGCCTCCTTGAGGCGCTGGGCGTACTCCACCAGTGCGGCGTTCGCTTCACGCTCGCCTAGGGTCTCCAGGGCGTTGGCCACGGCGAACAGCAGGGCGGAGGAGTTGAAGTGAGCCTCCTTGCCATCGCTCTCCAGGTACTTGAGGTAGAGATCGTGGGCCGTGCCATGGGGCGCCTCGAACAGCATGGTGCCGTCCTTGCTCTCGATGATCGAGCTGGCGGTGGCCAGGCTGCCGCCCAGGGCGGCGGAGATATCCGAGAAGATGTCGCCGTCCAGGTTCTGCGCCGGGTAGAGGGCGTTGCGGGGCGGATCGGTGATCATCTTGGTCAGCTGGCTGGAGGGCCGCATGATCATGAACGAGGGCGGCGCGGTGTCGTTTTCGGCCAGCTTGCGGCGCACGTCGGTGATCACGGTGCTGAACACCTCGTCGTACTCCATGTACTCGCGCTTGAGGCCGAAGTAGACCTCCTTGTTCTTGCGCGAGGCATCACGGAATACCTGCAGTACCCAATCCCTGATCGCCACATGGTCGTTGGACATCAACAGGATCGGGTCGCCCTTCTTGATGTGGCGGGCATGCTTCTCCTCGCCGTCGACGATCACCTTGAGGATGCCGTCCTCGTCGGCGGGGGCGTTGAAGCTGCCGTACTGGTCGCCGCCACCGGCGCTCATGCGCGAGATGGAGACCTGGGCCTTGCGGTCGGGAATGCCGAACTGCTTGAGCTGCTCGACCAGCTTGTAGAGCTTGCGCCCGGTGTTGTTGTCGGGCACGCCCCAGATGGCCCGCTCGGGCGGGTTGGCAACCAGGCGTGCGGCCTGGGCGTCGATCAGCTCATAGAAGTAGCTGAGACCCAGGACTTCGGCCTGCTCGCGGTAGTGCTCTTCGAAGATGGTCTCGATGGCGGCACGCATCACGCCATCATAGCCGGCGATGACGGTGTCCTTGAGGCCAAGATAGATATCGCGCTTCTCGTCGATGGCGCGCTGGAAGAAGCGGTGTGCCCAGGCCTTGACCTTCTCCAGGTCATTGGTTGCCAGCAGCCAGGGGTCACCCTTCTGCACTTCGCGACGGTGGAGCTCCACCGGGTTACCGCTGGAGCCCACGAACATCAGCCTGACCACGCCGGTGTCGCGGGAGAGCTCGTTGAAGCTGTCCTTGATGCCGCCGGTGTCCATGGTGTCGACCACGATATCGCGGCCGACCCACTCGGGGCGCTTGACCAGCAGGTTGCGGAACTGGATGTCCTCGCGGGTGATATTGCCGCCGATGCCCTTGCGGATGGCGCCGTTGGGGGATTTGGTGGCCAGCGGATGCAGTCGGCTGCTGTCGATGTCCGGGTGCTTGGCAAGCAGCTCGCCGAGCTGCGCGCGGTTGACCGTCATGCCGGCATTCTTGATGCCCACACCATAATGCTTGAGCGCCTCCACGGCATCGATCACCACCTGGCCATTGGTCACCAGGCGGTTCTCGGCGGAGAGGTCGATCTCGACGAGGGGGATCTCTAGCCGGGAGGTCACGAAGGTGTCGAGAATCTTCTCGAAGGCTACCTGAGCCATCTCGTCACCGTGGAGAATGACCAGGGGGGCCTCGACTTTGATCTTGCTGCTCATCGCCTCGTCTCATTTTACGTACAGAAGGGTGTATAGGGTACGCCGGAAGGTCCGATGGTGCCATGCCTCCAAGGGGAGAGGCAGGGTTGAGGCCTACTGGCATCAGCCGCACCTTGTGCGTTCACGCTGGTGACGCCGCTCGCGAAGTGCCATGACGGGGGTGGCCATCACGCCATGCACACAGATCGAGAGTGTCACCACAAAGGCGCAGGTCGCCCACAGCAGCTCGGTGTCTTGAAAGTCGCCGTTGTTCAGCGCATAGGCGAGATAGTAGAGACAGCCGATACCGCGAATGCCGAAGAAACTGGCGATCAGGCGGTCAAGGAAGGGTAGCCTTCGGCTACCCAATGTCGCCACAAGGCCGGCCAGCGGGCGTATCACGAAGATCAACAGCACGCCGAGCAGCGCGGCCTCCCAGGTGAGTGGAGCCAGTACCCCGCCGGCGATGGCACCGCCCAGAGCGATCAGGATGCCGGTCATCAGCAGCTGCTCCGACTGCTCGGCGAAGGTGTGCAGCGACCTGTGGGTCTGGTGCGTCCTTTCGCGATGCTTGATGGTCAGCGCCCCGATGAAGACCGCCAGGAAGCCGTAACCACCGACGGCCTCGGTCAGGCCGTAGAGCAGCAGCGTACCCGCCAGCGCTCCGGTTCCGGCCTTCATCCTCTGCTGTTCGGTCTCGATCGGCAGCCGCAGCAGAATGGCGGCGAGCAACCAGCCGATGGCGGCTCCCGCTCCGGCTCCCACGACGATCTTGTAGAGCACATCGACGAGCAGCCACTGCGTCAGCCAGCCGGATGGCGTCACCCCCTCGGCAAGCATCAGCAGGGCGAGATAGGTGAAGGGGAAGGCGAGGGCGTCGTTCAGGCCGGCCTCGGAGGTCAGCGTGAAGCGCAGCTCATCCTCGCTCTGGCGAGGATCGATATCCTCACCCGGCGCTTCTCCTGGCTCGTCGACCTGCACGTCCGAGGCCAGCACCGGGTCGGTGGGGGCAAGTACGGCGCCAAGCAGCACGGCGGCGGCGGGGGCCAGGCCCAGCATCCCCCTGCCCAGCAGGGCCACGCCCAAGATCGACAGCGGCATGCAGATGCCCAGCAGGCGCCAGGTAGAGCCCCAGGTGCGCAGGCTCGGCAGGCGATCGATCTTCAACCCCACGCCCATCAACGAGATGATCACCCCGACCTCGGTCAGGTGTAGCGCCAGGCGGCCGTGCCGCTCGGGATCCGGTGGGGTCAGGCCAAGGGGCAGGGCGAAGGCGAGATAGCCCAGGGCCAGAGGGATGATCGGAAAGGAGAAGGGAACATCGCGGAAACGCTGGAGCAGCGTCGCCAGCGCCAGTACGCCCAGGCCCACCACCACGACCATCAGGTTGTACTCGCCCAGTACCTTGAGCGTACTCGTCAGTTCCATAGGAGGTCTCCCGGTGTCGCTGAGCGTGATCGAAACGGTGTGACAGCCGAGTCAGGCTAGCCGGCACCGCTTGCAGTCTCAAGGCGCTCGCTGCCGGCCCAGCGCTCGTCCGGGTGGACCTCGTTGGCCGGCAGTACCGGGTCGTAGCCGTCGCGGCGCAGCGCCTCGATCACCTCGTGGGTGTGGTCGCTGCCCAGGGTCTCCAGGGTGGCCTCCACCTCGGTGGCGCGCAGCGAGAGGTCGGTAAAGGTGCGGTGGTGGGCAATATGGATGACGTTGGCGTGCTGTTCGGCAAGCTGTCGGGTCAGCTCGGCCAGGGCGCCGGGGACGTCGGGGATCGCCACTCGCACGCGCACGATTCGTCCCGTGCGCACCAGGCCACGCTGAATCACCGAGGAGAGCGCCAGCATGTCGATATTGCCGCCGCACAGCACCAGGCCCACCTTGCGTCCGCGATAGCGCTCGGGGTCGGAGAGCACGGCGGCCAGGCCGGCGGCGCCGGCGCCCTCGGCCACGCTCTTCTCGATCTCCAGCAGCAGCAGGATGGCGCGCTCGATCTCCGGTTCGTCCACCAGCACGATATCGCGCACCCGCTCGCGCACGATGGGCAGGGTCAGCCTGCCGGGCTGCTTGACCGCAATGCCCTCGGCCAGGGTGGCCAGGCCACACTGGATCTCCTCGTTGGCCAGCGCCTGCTGCATGGCGGGGAAGCGCCGGGTCTGCACGCCCACGATCTCGATGCCGGGCTTGAGCTCGGTGGCGGCGATGGCATTGCCACTGATCAGCCCGCCGCCGCCGATGGGAATCACCAGGGTGTCGAGGTCCGGGGCGTCCTCGAGCATCTCCAGGGCGATGGTGCCCTGGCCGGCGATGATGCGTTCGTCGTCGTAGGGGTGCACGAAGACCAGGTCACGTTCGGCGGCCAGGCGGTGGGCGACCTCGCCGGCCTCGGCCACCCCTTCGCCCTCGAGGTGAACTTCCGCCCCCAGCTTGCGGGTGTTGTGCACCTTGAGGTTGGGGGTGTGGCGAGGCATGACGATGGTGGCACGGATGCCAAGGCGTGCCGCGTGATAGGCCACCGCCTGGGCGTGGTTGCCGGCGGACATGGCGATGACGCCGCGCTGTCGCTCCTGCTCGCCAAGCGTCAGCAGGTGATTGAGTGCTCCGCGCTCCTTGAAGGCGGCGGTGAACTGGTGGTTCTCGAACTTGATGTAGAGTTCGCAGCCGGCGATGCGGGACAGGGTATGCGAGAGCAAGCAGGGGGTACGCTCCACGCTGCCTCGGATGCGCTCGGCGGCGGTGCGAATATCATCGAGAGTGACGCTCATGGCGAGGGTGGCTCCTGTTTCCTTTCCGGTTTTCATGATGCGGTCTCGGGTGGTGGATGTCGAAATGAATAGCGAAACGGATGTTTCAAGGCCGGTGCCTGGGATAGAGTCGACCCAAGCCCCATGGGGGAGTGTTCAGCCAGGAGGAGAGCGCGATGAATGCCAGCAAGATACTCGAGCAGCTGATGAAGCAGGCCGGCGGTTCCGGCAGCCGGTCCAACGAGGGCGGTCAGGGCCTGGATATCAAGGGCATGCTCGATGGCCTCTCCCGCCAGTTTGGCGGTGGACAGGGCGGCGGTAATCAGGGTGCAAATAGAGAGGGTGGAGATAGCCAGGGCAGCGGCAGCCAGGGCGGTGGCTCGGGCTTCGATGTCAAGAGCCTGCTGGGCGGCGGCGCCCTGGGACTGCTGGTGGGCTCCAAGCGGGGCCGCAAGCTGGGCGGCAAGGCGCTCAAGTATGGCGCCATCGCCGGCGTGGGCGTGCTGGCCTGGAAGGCGTGGCAGAACTCGCGCGACGGCGCCTCCTCATCGAGCGGGCAGGGCGGTGCTGCGCCCGCCGAGGGTGAGCCGGTGGAGCAGCTGGGGGGCGAGGCGCGCGAGCGTCGCAGCCTGGAGCTGCTGCAGGCGATGATCATGGCCGCCCGCGCTGACGGTCATATCGATGATCAGGAGCGCGAGCTGATCGCCGGCCAGATCGATGCCCTGGGGGCCGATCAGGAGCTGCATGCCTGGGTGGAGCGTCAGCTTCAGGCGCCGCTGGACGCCGAGGCGCTGGCGGCGCAGGTCGATTCGCCCCAGGCGGCCCGCGAGATGTACCTGATCAGCGTGGCGGTGGTCGACGAGCAGAACGCCATGGAGCGCGCCTGGCTCGACCAGCTCGGCCGAGCCCTGTCACTGCCGGGGGAGGTGACCACGGAGCTTGAACACCAGGCCCGGGAGGCCGGTTGATGGTCGACCCCCTGATGACCCTTGCCACCGGCCTCGGCCTGGGGCTCTCGCCCTGGGCCTCGGGCACGCTGGGCTCGCTGCTCGGCCTGCCGCTGGCCTGGTGGCTGCTGGGACGCACTTGGCGGATACAGGTCGCGGTCACGCTGACGCTGCTGCTGGCCGCGGTGCCGGTATGTCACCTGGCCGAGCAGGCGCTGGGCGACAAGGATGATGGGCGCATCGTGCTCGACGAGATCGTCGCCTTCCCGGTGGCGGTAGTGGGTCAGGCGGCGGCGCGTCAGCCTCTGGCGCTGGCCTCCGCCTTCGTGGTCTATCGCCTGTTCGACGCCACCAAGCCGCCGCCGGTGAGCCTGGTCGAGGCCATGCCCGGCGGCGTCGGCATCGTGCTCGACGACGTGATCGCCGCCGCCATGACCTGGCTGGTGATGGCCGGTGGCCTGATGCTCTGGCGGCGGCGTCAGGCCTCTTGGTGAGATTCCGGTGGAAAGCGCACCTCGAAGCCGCGGGCGTCCAGCTGGCGGATATCGCGGGGGCGGCCTTGTTCATCGAAGTCGACCAGGCCGATCCCGCTGCCGTTCCAGAGCCGCTCGCCGGCGCGAGCACGATCCGGGTCGCGGGGCGTGATGGCCAGGCGTCGGCGCTTGGTGAGCCAGTTGAGCGGTGACCAGGGCGCATAGAGCCAGCGGTTCAGGCGGTCGAACCAGTCGAGCAGGGTGTCGGGAAAGGCGTTCTTGATGCCGCTGGAGGTGATCTGCCAGAGCCGTGGTCCATGGCTGCGCTGGCGGATTCGGATGTCGTAGGCGAAGGAGTAATGCACGTCGCCGGAGAGGATGACGTAGTTCCCCGGGGTGCGCGAGTGGCGGAAGATATTGAGCAGCACCTTGGCGGCGCCGCGGTGAGCCATCCAGTTCTCGGCATCGACCACCAGCGGCCTGCCGGCCAGGCTAAAGAGTTTCTGGATCACCTCGATCAGCTTGACGCCGAACATCGGCGCCGGTGAGACGATGATCGTCGAGGGGTGGCCGAGCAGTGCCTGCTGGAAGTCGCTGAGCGCCTCCCAGTCCATCAGCCCCGAGGGACGCTTGGGACTGCGCTCGCTGCGCCAGCGCCGGGTTCGGGTATCGAGCACCACCAGAGGTGGCTCCCCCGGCACCTGATACTCCCAGCCTTCGAAGCGCAGCAGGCGCTGGATCATGGCATCCAGGGCCTCGCCGTCGAGCCAGCCGCCATTCCCCCTGGCGGCCTCGAGCACATGCGTGCATTCGTTCAGCGGTTCGGCCAGGCGTTCGGGGTCGTTGCCCCAGCCCTGGCACAACAGGTAGCCCAGCAGGGCGTTGCCGATGATGCGCCGCGAGAAGGGGTGGCCGTAGGCGGTGTGCTCCCAGTCGGCGGTGAGGTTCCAGTCGTCGGTGATATCGTGATCGTCGAAGATCATCAGGGTGGGCAGCCGAGCGAGCAGGCGCGCACAGGCCGGCAACCCCGCCACGAAGCGCTCGATCACCGCCTGTTGTTCGCGGAACAGCGACGTATGCTCGGCGTCGAGCGTTGGCGGTCCCACTTCGATCAGCTCCCAGGGCGTCGGCGACCACACCAGCAGATACATGGCGACCATCTCGGCGAAGGTGGCCAGATGGTTGTGGGCATTGGCCGAGGTGAATATCGGCTTGCGCACGCCGCCGAAGAAGCGCTCTCGCAGATTCTCCGAACTCTCGACATCAGGCAACAGCGACTCGCGGTCGTAATAGTGTGCGGCGTCGCCATGCAACGCCCGGCTATCGGCCACCACGGCACCCTCCAGCGGCTCGTCGAACAGCTCCAGGCGATGGATAAGTGCATGAATCGCCACCAGCATGGGACCGGCGACATCGTCGGCGTAGACCTGGTCGCCGGTCATCAGCAGCCAGGCGGGGCGCTCCTCGGGGGCTGCGCGGCGCTCGGCCAGCCACGCCTCGGCGCGCACCAGACCGTCGCCGCCGTCATGGTGGGGCTTGCGACAGGAGCCATGCAGCAGCCGGTGGTGGCGACTGGCCAGCACGAAGGTGGGCAGTTCGCCATCGGCGTCGAGCAGGTGTGGCCCCCAGCCGGCGATGCCGCGCTCCTGATCACCATCGTGCAGGTAAAGGTCGTAGGCGATCAGGGCATCCCGAGGCAGCGGGTCCTCCAGCGGCAGGTCGATCAGATACAGCCAGGCGTGGCGCCCCACCGGCACTCGTCGGCAATGCTCTTCGTCAATGGCTAGCCGGCGAGGTGGCTCATTCGTGGGAGCCAGCTCGAGCGATAGCGACAGGGGGCGACTGGTGGCCAGCCACAGTACCAGGCGGTCGGGAGCCAGGCGGCGCAACAGGGGGCCGGCGAGCACATCGGGCAGGGGAGTCGTATCTTGTGGCATGGCCATCCTTTGCTGATGTCAGTCTATTCGGTGAGCCCCGGCGATCGACCTCCCTGGCCCCAGCCAAGGCAAACGACTACGCTGGCAGCGGCTTTGTTCCACGCCGACCCCTTTTCATTGATGGAGGTTACGACCATGACCGTGCTGCTGCTCGGCCTGTTGATCTTTCTCGGGGCGCACTCGGTGCGCATTCTGGCCGATGACTGGCGAGGTGCCCAGATACGGCGAATGGGTGAGCTGCCCTGGAAGGCGGCCTACTCGGTAGTTTCGATTCTCGGTCTGGCCATGGTGATCTGGGGCTATGGGCAGACGCGCCTGGATCCGGTGTGGATCTGGCAGCCGCCGGTGGCGCTGCGCCATGTGGTGTCGCTGTTCATGATACCCGCCTTCGTGCTGCTGGTGGCGGCGTATGTGCCGCGTAATCACCTCAAGGCGAGGCTCGGTCATCCGATGATCCTGGCGGTGAAGCTTTGGGCCTTTGCCCATCTGCTGGCCAACGGGCGGCTGGGCGATATCGTGCTGTTCGGCGCCTTCCTGGTATGGGCAATCTTCGATTTTCGATCGGCTCGCCGCCGCCCACGTGCAGAGGTGCCAGCCCCGAGTGCGGCCGGTACCGTCACGGCCGTGGTGGTCGGCCTGGTGGCCTATCTCGTGTTTGCCTTTTATCTGCATACATGGCTGATCGGTGTGTCGGTGATGTGACTGCCTTGGCGTCATCGACTCCATCCCCGGGCGGCTCGGGCGAGATACCGCTCGCCCCGCTGGGTTGACCCATGCCGACACTCGCGGAGAGGTCATGGCTCACGATCATTCTCATCAACACGACTCGAACAGCCACGACAGCCAGCGCCGGCTGTTCTGGGGCATCCTGCTCACCGCCGGTTTCATGCTTGCCGAGGTGGTGGGCGGCATCCTGTCAGGTTCGCTGGCGCTGCTGGCCGATGCCGGCCATATGCTTACCGATGCCGCGGCCCTGGGGTTGGCCTGGTTCGCCGCCTGGATCAGTCGCCGACCGGCGGACAGCCGGCGCAGCTATGGCTACCACCGGGTGCAGACCCTGGCCGCCTTCGTCAATGGCCTGACGCTGATCGCCATCGTGGTGTGGATTGGCATCGAGGCGGTGCGTCGCTTCATGTCACCGGTGGCGGTCATGGGAGTCCCTATGCTGGTCATTGCCACCCTGGGGCTGGTGGTCAACCTGCTGGTGTTCGCTATCCTTCACGGCGGTGATCGCGACAATCTCAATATCCGTGGTGCGGCCCTGCATGTGCTGGGTGACCTGCTCGGCTCGGTAGCGGCTATCATCGCCGCGCTGGTGATACTCGCCACCGGCTGGACGCCCATCGACCCGCTGCTGTCGCTGCTGGTCGCGGCGTTGATCCTGAAGAGTGCCTGGAAGCTGACCCGGGAGTCGGGGCATATCCTGCTCGAGGGGGCGCCGCAGGAGCCTACCGGCGAGCAGCTGCGCCGGGAAATTCCCGCGGCACTGCCGGCGGTGCATGATGTTCACCATGTGCATCTATGGTCCCTGACCCCGGCGCGCCACCTGGCTTCGCTACATGCGGCGGTGGACGGCGGGGAGGACCGCCAGGCGGTTCTGATCGAGATCAGGACCCTGCTGATGGAGCGCTACGGCATCTATCACGCCACCATCCAGCTCGAGGATCGCCACGACTGCGCCGATACGCGGGAGTGAGCAGCGGTTCAGGAGTGTTCTCGCAGCGCGCTGCCGAGTGCCTCACTCAGGGCGCGGTCGTCCTTCACCGGCAGTACCTTCATGGCGCCTCCTCCCGGCGGCGCATGGCATCGATCCTGACCCTCTCCATGCCGACCAGCTCGCTGCTCTCTGCGTCGAACTCGAGCTTCAATGTGGAAGGCTGGCTCGATGAGGCGTGGCAGCCGAGGTGAGCTTTGACCTGACCAGCGGGAGAGCCTCAAGGAGGAGCGCAAGTGGCGTGACAGCGGTGCCTGGGGGCTCAGTGAGGCCGAGGTGCGCGATGCCATGGTACTGGCCGTGGCCGAGGGCCTGGTCGAGTTCGGTGAGTTCCAGGCCGACCACGATGGTCGCATCGAGATCGAAGACTATGAGGCCGATGGTCGTGAGCTGAAGGTCAATACCCTCGATGGAGAGGTGCTCGAGGTCGAGCGCGACTGAGCCGTCGTCGGGGAGCCGCCCGGCAACCAACGCAGGCATGCAGAAGAGGACCCGGCGCATCAGGTGTCGGGCCCTCTTGTCGGGTGGTGGAATGAGCTAGTAGAGCTTGCTGTCGCGCAGTCTCGCCAGCGCCTCGGGCGGGGCGAAGCTATCGGCGCAGGCACTCTCCCAGTAGTCGCGGAACACCGGGTGGCGCTCGGCACCGCCCACCAGCAGCTCACCTGGAGTCAGGAAGTCGTGGAGCTCGGCGAAGCTCTTCACCTCGTGGCGTGTGAGGCGGTGGGAGATATGCTCCGGGCCCAGCTCGGAGGCGTGGCGAAGCCCCGCGGCGCCGAGCATCTCGGCCAGGGCGGCAACGGTATTGGCATGGAAGCTTGCCACCCGGTGCGCCTTGGTCGGCACGTCCAGGCGGCTGCCGCGCAGGGTATCCTGGGTGGCCACGCCGCTGGGGCAGCGGTCGGTGTGGCAGCTGCGGGCCTGGATGCAGCCCAGGGCAAACATGAAGCCCCGGGCAGCGTTGCACCAGTCGGCTCCCAGCGCCATGGCGCGTGCGATATCGAAGGCGTTGACCAGCTTGCCGGCCGCGGCCAGGTTCACACGGTCGCGCAGACCGGCCCCCACCAGGGTGTTGTGGACCAGCAGCAGGGCCTCGTCCAGCGGCATCCCCAGGCGGTTGATGAACTCCAGGGGGGCGGCGCCGGTGCCGCCTTCACCGCCGTCGACCACCACGAAGTCGGGGTGCTCGCCGGTCTCGAGCATCGCCTTGACGATGGCGAACCACTCCCAGGGGTGACCGATGGCGAGCTTGATGCCCACCGGCTTGTCGCCGGCCAGTTCACGCAACCGCACGATGAAATCGATCAGCTCGCGAGGGGTCGTGAAGGCCGTATGAGCCGCCGGGGAGATGACGTCGCGCCCCGGGGGGACGCCGCGGGTGCTGGCGATCTCCCCGGTGACCTTGGCGCCGGGCAGGATGCCGCCGTGGCCCGGCTTCGCCCCCTGGGAAAGCTTGATCTCGATCATCCTGACGGCGTTATCCCGAGCGTTCTCGCGGAAGCGCTCGGGGTCGAAGTCACCGGCCGAGTCGCGACACCCGAAGTAGCCCGAACCGATCTCCCATACCAGGTCGCCGCCGCGACGATGATAGGGCGAGATGGCCCCTTCGCCGGTGTCGTGATAGAAGCCGCCTTCGCAGGCGCCATCGTTGAGAGCGCTGATGGCGTTGGCGGAGAGCGCGCCGAAGCTCATCGCCGAGATATTGAACACGCTGGCCGAGTAAGGTCTGGTGCGTTCGGCCCCTACGGTGATACGCAGGCTGGTGGGTGCGATATGGGTTGGCGCCAGAGAGGGGCTTATCCATTCGTAGCCGGGATGGCGCATATGATGCAGCGAGCCGAAGGGGCGCTTGTCGCTGATATTCTTGGCACGCTGGTAGATCAGCCGACGCTGCTCGCGGGAGAAGGGCACTTCCTCGGTGTCGCTCTGGATGAAGTACTGGCGGATCTCCGGACCGAACGACTCCAGGTTGTAGCGCAGGTGGGCCAGGATCGGGTAGTTGCGGCTAACCGTATGGCGGCGCTGGCACAGGTCATAGGTGCCCAGGGCGGCGAGCAGGCCGAAGCAGAGCACCCCCCAGCCCCAGGCGCCACCGGCAACACTCAGGCCCACCAGGCTGGCAGCCAGGCCCAGCAGGCTGAGCGCGTAGGCGCCGAAGCGCAGAGGGGGGGACGCGAGGCGGGACAGGTGAGACATGATGCACTCCTTTGCGACTAAGAGACCGCCCCATTGCATGGGGCGGGTAAGGTAATGTCAATCGGCCGGAGGCAGGCGTGCGGCCAGGGCGAAGACGTGCTCATCCTCGACCTCGAGCTCGCGCAGTGCCGCGGCCAGGTTGACCAGATAGTCGCGATTGGGGCCACTGGGGCCGTGGGAGGCGGCGATCTGTGCGGCGATGGCGTCCAGCGGTGCCTCGCCGAGATAGGCGGCGTTGTCGGCGCCGGCCAGATAGACCAGCCCCTGGGTGCTGCCGCCGAGCCCGTCATCGAAACACAGCGTGGTTACCTCGCGCAGGTAGCCGTTCTTCTCACGCACATCGAGCGGCGCGAGCACCTCGGGGGTGATGCGGTAGGCCATGCCATGGCAGATCGCCCCTGGTTCGCGCACCAGGGTGGCGACACGGCCCGGGGCGGCCTGGGTGCCGCGGTGGTCGTGAGAACCCTGCCAGAAGCGTCGCACCCAGCCATGGATATGTGCCGGGCGGCGCTCCAGGTAGGGGAAGTCGGCCTTCCAGATCAGCGAGCCGTAGCCGAACAGCCAGATGGCCTCGTGGCCGGCGAAGTGGTTTCTCTCGCGGTTCAGCCGGGTGGTGTCGTGACTCATTATGCTCCTTGAGAATCGTTCATTTTGTCGTGCTTGCATGAAAATATCAGATTCTTCGCAGACCGACGCGATGGTCAGCCGCGTGGCACTGGTGGTCCACCCAAGCCCGGTAAGCGACAGCGCACCGGGCAGGCGCAAGAGAGCCTCGGAGCATCGCCGCCAGTGACGCAAATAGTGTTTGACCTTCGCGCGGCAAGGGGGCATGCTGGGGGCAGTTGGTTAGCAAGTCGTAACACCCCAGGTAGGCATCGAACGCTCTAGCGCGACTCGATTTTCCCGGGAACGTTTCTTGTTTTACCCACTGCAACTCGGGTATTACCCGGCAAAATCAAAGTGCTATTAAAGGAATTCGATAATGGCTACCGGTACCGTCAAGTGGTTCAACGACACCAAGGGCTACGGCTTCATCTCTCCGGACGACAGCGGCGACGACCTGTTCGCACACTTCTCCGAGATCCAGGCCGACGGCTTCAAGACCCTGCAGGACGGCCAGAAGGTCTCCTTCGAGGTCACTCAGGGCAAGAAAGGCCTTCAGGCCTCCAACATCAAGGTCATCGACTGATCTGATGTGACTGCCCGGGCAGAGATGCCTGCAGTGTGATGAAAGGCTCGCCTCGGCGGGCCTTTCTGCTGTCTGGGGCAATGGCCCCGCCATGGCCAGCCCGGGC
Source organism: Halomonas sp. LES1 (assembly GCF_031846005.1). Taxonomy (NCBI): domain Bacteria; kingdom Pseudomonadati; phylum Pseudomonadota; class Gammaproteobacteria; order Oceanospirillales; family Halomonadaceae; genus Halomonas; species Halomonas sp. LES1. Next base: position 90,464 of record NZ_JAVRGC010000008.1, on the reverse strand, counting down.
ACATTGCGCTAGGGTGAGCCTTTTTCCGCTGGAGACCCCTGACCATGAGCGAGCCCGGTGAGCTGATCATCGACCCCAAGGGCGGCAAGCCTGCCGACGCCTGCGTCTTTATTCTTCACGGCCTGGGCGCCGATGGGCGCGACTTCGAGCCGCTGGTGCCGGCGCTATCGCTGCCCGCCGACGCCGGAGTGCGCTTTATCCTGCCCCACGCACCGCGCCTGCCGGTGACCATCAATGGTGGCATGGTGATGCCGGCCTGGTATGACATCAAGGAGATGAGCCTCGACCGTCGTGTCGACGAGGCGCAGCTGATACGTTCGGCCGAGCGCATTCAGGGGCTGGTGCGAGAACAGGTCGATCTCGGTATCGCGAGTCGGCGCATCATTCTGGCCGGTTTCTCCCAGGGAGGCGCGGTAGCCTATCAGGCGGCGCTCTCCTTCGAGCAGCCTCTGGGGGGGCTACTGGCGCTCTCCACCTACTTCGCAACTGCCGAGAACATCTCCCTGGCCGAGGCCAATCGCGAGCTGCCCATCGAGGTGCATCACGGCAGCTTCGACCCGGTGGTGCCCGAGGCGCTGGGGCGTGCCGGCTTCGAGAAGGTCAAGTCCCAGGGCTATCCCGCCCACTATCGCCAGTACCCCATGGCGCATGCCGTCTGCCCTCAGCAGGTGACGGATATCGGTCACTGGCTAAGCAAGCAGCTGGTGAGCTGAGAGCCACTCTCTCACGACAAGTGTCGTCAAAGGTCGTCTCGACAGTTCGGACGCCTGCAGGCAGGGTAATCGTCACGATTCCATGCCCGCAGGCTCTCCGAGACACTGGACGGTGCCTGGCCCCCCTCAAGCGCGAGGACCTGAATCATACCGGCGCCCGGCGAGTCGGGCGCCTTTCTTGCCGCCACCGGTACGCGCGGTACATGCCCGGGGTGAAACTGGGCTAGGCTGGTAGAAGGGCATGGAAAGGCCCGACTTTTGTGCAGGGAATAACGCGGGGAGAGGAGATGGCAGCAATCGGGGAGAGGTGGTTGCGGTGGTGGCGTGGTCGATCGGTCAGGGAGCCTGACCTGGATGCGCTGCTTCTGGAGTATTACCCGGGCAGTGTCATGCTGCTCGACGAGCAGGGGGTGGTATGCCGGGTCAACCCCGACTTCGAGCGCCATGCCGGCTTTCCGCCCGGCCAACTGCTCGGCAGGCGTGCCGTGACGCTCGATATCGACCCGCTGCATGGTGATATTTCCCAGGCCATCGAGCAGAGCGTGACGACTCTGATGCCTTGGCAGGGCGTGTTGCTGTGTCGCCGTGCGGATGGCTCCCTGCGTCACCAGACCACCATTATTCAGCCGCTGAAGCGTGATCACGGTCCCCTGCGGCTGTTGGTCATCCAATATGACGTCACCGGCATGCGACAGCGGGCTCTCTACGAGCGCCAGCTGCTGGAGCGCCTGGATGGCACCGTCTCCAGGGTGCCGGGAGTTCTGTTTCGGCTCCGGCAGGATAGCGATGCCCGGCTCGAGTTCCTCTATGTCAGCGCTGTGCTGCGCTCACTGTTCGGCTTGACGCCGGAGCAGTGCCAGGAAGACCCTGAAACCCTGCTTGGCTGTTTACCCGTGGATGATCGACAGCGCCTGGAGACTTGCCTGGCTCAGTCTACGGTATCGTTTACGCCCTGGCAGCTGGAGTTCCGCCTCACGCTTCCTCAAGGGGTTCGCTGGGTTGAGGCTCGCGCTACGCCCCTGGCGCGTGGAGGTGGCGATGTGATATGGGATGGGCTGCTTATCGATATCGATGAGCGCAAGCAGGTGGAGCACCGTGTGCAGCAGCTGGTGGCTACCGATATGTTGACCGGGGCCCTCAACCGGCGTGCCTTTTTCGAGCAGGGTGACGCAGCGTTGGCACGTGCCGCTCGCCACGGCGAGACTCTGTCGCTGGCCATGCTCGATATCGACCATTTCAAGAACCTGAACGACACCTATGGCCATGCTCTGGGAGATCTGGCGTTGCAGGCGTTTGCTACGACCTGTCGTGAATCGCTGCGCCCCTATGATCTCTTTGCGCGTATCGGCGGAGAGGAGTTTGCCGTGGTGCTGGTGGACAGCCAACCTGAAGAGGCGTGGAGCATGCTGGAGCGCGTGCGGGAGGCGGTCGCCGCCATTACGCTGGAGACGGGCAACGAGACGGTCCGCTTCACCGTCAGCCTGGGGCTTGCGGCGTTCGGTGGCGATACCTCGCTGGAGTCGGGACTCGCCCAGGCGGATCGCGCGCTTTATCGCGCCAAGCGGGCTGGCCGAAACCGGATCTGTGGACCCGAGACACTTATACAGGCTCCCGAAACACAGTGAGAAAGTGAAGGTGGGGTGGCAATCCGCCCCTCACCTCGTCACGATGGCAGCACACCATCCCCAACCAGAAGGAGACCTTCAGCATGTCCGGACTATCCGAAGACCTACGCCTGCCGGTGCCCTGCCCGAGCTGTGGTAGCCATCTGATGCGCGTCTCCCAGGTGAAGAACCCGGATGACAAGGTGCATTGTGCCTCATGCGGCAAGATGATCTGTCTGTGGCATGAGGCCCAGACGGTGCTCAGGCAAGGACCTGGGAGCCAGAGCGAGGCGTTGATCGAGGCGGCGGTCAATCGCAACCGCTGAACATCGCTCCTGAAGGCAGCACACCCTCCTTGGCCACCCAGCTCCAGAGCGGGGGCACCGCCTGCTGCACGAAGGTTAGGTCTCCCCGCGCTTGTACCCCTCCTCCGCGAACTTCAGTTCGCGGAGGAGGGAAGGCGCCTACTTACCAGTTGCAGCTTCCGGCATAGCCGGGTTAAAGCAGCTCCTCCCCGGCCAGCGCCAGGCGAGAGCGCTCCACGCTCTTGAGGGTCACGTGGCCCGCATGGGGCCAGTCGCGGAAGCGCTGCACCAGCGCCGCCATGCCACAGGTATTGGCGGTGAGATAAGGCGTATCGATCTGTCCCACGTTGCCCAGGCAGACAATCTTGGTGTTGCGCCCGGCTCGAGTGACCAGCGACTTGAGCTGCTTGGGAGTAAAGTTCTGTGCCTCGTCGATGATCAGGAAGGTGTCGTTGAGGGTTCGCCCGCGCATGAAGCCGGGAACCCGGATTTGGACACGTGCGCCAAGCAGCTGGCGGGTGGCTCCGTTGTCCCAGCTGGACTCGCCATCTTCATTGCGCAGCAGGTTATCCATGTTGTCATGGAAGGCCCCCATCCAGGGCGACATCTTCTCCTCCTCGGTGCCCGGCAGGAAGCCGATATCCTCGCTCATGGAGATAGGCGCTCGGGTGAAGACCATGCGCTCGAACCGCTTGCTGTCCAGGGTCTGTTGAAAGGCCGCGGCCAGGGTCATGAAGGTCTTGCCGGTGCCGGCGCTTCCGGCAATGGTGACGAGATCGATGTCATCGTCCATCAGCAGGTTGAAGGCGAAGTTCTGGCGGCAATCACTGGCGTGCACTCCCCAGACGCTGGCGCCGTGTCGATAGTTGGTCAGCAGCTTCAGGCGGGCGTGCCTGTCGCCTAGTTCGCGCACCACGGCCTCGAAGCCGGCCTCGTCGTCGGCGACCAGCATCCCGGGGTGCCAGGCGACGGGGATCTCGCCGTTCAGATGGTAGGTGAGGTGCTGGTGGTCGCGCTCCACCGTGACATCAAGGGCGAGGTCGTTCCATAGTTCACTGCCGGTATTGGGGTAGACCTTGACCCCTTCCAGCATGGCATCGCTGTCGGTGAAGACGCGATCGGTTAGGTAGTCCTCCACCGGCACGCCGAGGGCAGCGGCCTTGACGCGCAGGTTGATGTCCTTGGTGATCAGGATTACCGAGGCGTCACTGCGCTCGCCATGTAGTCGGCAGGTTTCGGCGAGGATGCGGTTGTCGGGGCTGTCTTCCAGGGTTTCGAGTGTAGTCAGGTCGGTATAGCAAAGCAGGCGCAGCCGGCCCTCGGGGCCATTGAGGCGCGGTATGGGGATGCCTTCGCGGATCTGGTCGAGACCGGCATTGGCGGTGAGGTCTGACAGGGTGCGACTGACCTGGCGGGCCGAGCGGGCGATCTCGCGAATGCCGTTCTTGTGCTTGTCGAGCTCTTCGAGCACGGTCATGGGGATGACGACTTCATGCTCATCGAATTGGTAGATGGCGGCGGGGTCGTGCAGCAGCACGTTGGTGTCCAGCACGTACAGCCGGGTGGCCTTCTTGTCGATGCGTACCATCGGCGCAGCTCTCCTGAATGTCGCTAGACGGGCGTCATGTGACACCCCGATGTCGACACTGTCAGCGCTCGATGTCCGGAAGGTGACAGCGGCCTGACGGTGTCAGTAGCGCTGAGATATCCCTCCTCTGGCCTGGACTGTGGCGGGGCGAGTGGTGCCCCCGCATTGCTGAGCATGGTGGGCCATTCCGGTGCTGGCAAGGTGGGGGGCTTGCGGAGTGTCAACGCAGATTACGACTCCTCTGTCTGATAGACCTGCTCCACGTCGAGAGTGGAGTGGTGCCCGAGGGCTGGAAAGTGCTCCGCTAACCACGCCTCGGCAGTATTGCGTCCCGCGTCACGCAGATGGCAGAGGAAGGGCCATTCCGCATTCATCTTGCTCGAGATGGAGAGCTCGTCCAGCACCTCGTCGCCGATGATGCGATGAAAGAGGGTGTCGGCATAGCAGCCGATATCTACCTCCTGGTCGCCCAGCAGGCGCTGGAGCATGGCGATCATTCGCACCTCCTTGATCAGTGAGGCGTTGAAGGTGATCTCATTGAGACGGTTCATTATCGCCGCGGCGCTGGTGGGAAGTGCCTCGCGATAGATCGGGTTGATCTGCACGATGACGATATCCCGGGACTTGCAGTTTTCCATCAGTGGCATCAGCGAGGGATTGCCCATGTAGCCCCCATCCCAGTAGGCCTCACCGTCGATCTCTACGGCCTTGAATACCGTGGGCAGGCAGGCCGAGGCCATCACGGCATCGAGACTCATCTCCTCGCGCTTGAAGATGCGCTGCTTGCCGGTTCGCACATTGGTTGCGGTGACGAAGAGATGAAGATCCTGGCAGCGACGTACCCGCTCGAAATCGACGCGCTCGGCGACGATATCCCGCAGAGGGTTGAGGTCGAAGGGATTGAGCTGATAGGGCGAGAGCAGCCGGCTCATCAGATCCATGGTCACATACCCCGGGGAGTGATCCAGGCTCCAGTTGTCGGTCAGTATGTCCAGGGGGCCGCGGCGGATTGGGCTGGCCATGCCGGCTCGGCTGACTGCCTGCCAGAAGTCATGCAGTGCCTGGCGGGCGGTATCGCGGTCGCCGCGGGTCAGGGCATCGGCCATGACCACACCGTTCATGGCCCCAGCGCTGGTCCCGCTGATTCCCTCGATCTCGATGCGGGGGTCTTCCAGCAGGCGGTCCATGACGCCCCAGGTGAAGGCGCCATGGGCACCGCCACCCTGTAGTGCCAGGTCGATGCGTTTGGTCTCTTTCATGCTTCTCCTTGTCGGATATCGGTAATGCGGCAATGTATCGCCGCAGCATAGCGGTAGCGACCGGCGGGGAACAGACGGCTACTGCATGGCCTGCGTGAGAAGCTGGAGCCCGGACTGGTGGCGCGAGCCCGGGTGACCGAGAGCTTGTGGCATTTTCATCATGAGACAAAAGAGCATCGGTGCTGTTCCTGTCCATTTTCATTGGCTTTTTCTGTGTCGAAGCCAAGAACACAAACAGGCCGTGAGAGTACGTCCAATGTAAGGAATAGGTGGGTGATGTAAGGCAAGGCATCTTGCTGACTATATCTTCTGACGATTTCGACCTATTAAAAAGTTAGCGATACGCCCTAATAGTCTTATTAATGCGGCACTTTTCAGAGTCTCTCGAAACCTTAATTGGGGCGGAGTTTGGCCTGTATATAGGCCAATGTAGTCTCCCACTGTCTCAGCAATTGGACATTTTCTGTTAAGGCCTCTGGCTGCGTAATGCCGGTTTTCCTAAGAGAGCGGAGAAAAGTTTCTTTGTGTTGTCATGTGTTACATGCCCTGGCCGCCTTGGTGGCATGAGGGTTGCTTGGTATTTACCGACTGCGAACGCGAGCGTCATTCAAGGGGCCGGGAAATAAGCGGGTCAAACCGGTGACGCAGGTTCGTAGGCTGCAGCAGCAATAACAAATGGAGACATGATCATGAAAAAGCATCTTGTACTCGCGGGTACGCCTCTGCTGGCCTTGGTAATGGCCATCTCTACGGCACATGCCAACCCAACCGCAACCTTCTCTGATGGAGCCGATCAGGATGTAACCTCCACCGCTACCGCTGTTGGTGGTTCTAGTGGTGGTTCCACTGGCGGAGCAGGGTTCGGCTTGGGCGCTGGTGGTGCTGGTACTGGCGGTAGTGCCGATGGCGGCGACGACAACGACGGCGGCCTGCTGGGTGGCGGCGGTTCCGGTGGCGCGGGTGGCACCGGCGGCGCAGGTTCAGGTGGCTATGGCAGTGGTACCGGCATGGGCGGCATGGGCGGCTCTACCGGCCGTGGCGGCGACGCCTGGGCCATGAGTGAGTCCTACAACACCTCCACCAGTGTGATCTCTCGCCAGGATATGACGTCAACTGTCACTGGAGCCCGCATTAATATCAATGGTGGTGCTGGTGCTACCGGTGCTAGCGGTGGTGCCGGTGGTGCGGCATTCTCCCTCAACGTCGGTCTGGGTGTCGGCGGTAATGGTGGAAATGGAAATGGCGCTCAAGGTGGTGACGCCGGATCTCTGGGCCTTGGTGCCGGGGCAGGCGGTGATGGTACTGGTACAGGTACTGGCACCGGGACAGGTTCCGGCCTCGGCTTGGGCGCCGGCGGTAGTGCCGATGCTGGCAGTGGTGCGCTCTCCGCCTCCAATGCCGATAACGACCAGAACGGCGATGGTGGCTCAGGCGGCTTCCTCGCTCCCGGCGGTGCAGGTGGCTCCCAGAATGCCAACTCCACGGCCGGCGCCTCTTCCGGGGCCACGGCCGGCACTGGAGGTGCAGGCAGCGGCACCGGCACCGGTAGCGGTAGCGGTACCGGCACTGGTTCCGGTGCAGGTGGCGACGGCAGCGGTACCGGCTGGGCCAGCGCGGTGGCTGGCGATGGCGGCAACGGCTACGGTGGCGGTGGCGGTGGCGGCAGTGCTGCCACAGGTGATGCCTACGCTTATGCAGGTGGCGGCGGTGCCGGCGGTAACGGCGGTAACGGCGGTGCAGCCATCCTGCGCACAGGCGCGGCCAACGTCTCCGTGGGAGGCGGAGTGTTTGGCGGTATCAACAACATGAACGTGTCCACCGGCCTCTACAACTCTCAGCTGTCCGGTACCAGCGTGGCGGCTCACAGCAACGTGAGCATCGGCAACTGATCCGGAGCGCATGACGCGCTGCAACGACGCAAGAGTCGGGAGCCGGTGGAGGAATCTCCACTGGCTCCTTGATGAAACGTCCCTAGGGATGGAGTTTGGGAGGTCACGCCATGAAAAGTAAAACGGTTGGTTCATGCCCCGGCATGAGGCGTCATCGCCACACGGCGACGGTGCCCTTTATCCTGGCAGCGCTGCTTGCGGTAGGCGCGTCGAACAGCCAGGCGGAGACAGGCATCAACATGTACCAGGAAGTTTACGTGTTCGCTGCGGGAGGAAGTGAGAGGTCGGTAGAGGGCACAGCGGGCTTTGCAGCCATGGAGCATATGGATCTTGCGACGATGGAACAAGCCAGGGCTCGAGAAGGACAGAAAATTGTCAACGTCAACACGGTCAAGAGCGTTCAGAAGATGAAGGCGTCGGTGAATGATACCTCCTTCGATATAGGGGGCAACATGGTGTCGGGAAATATCACCTTCGCGCGAGAGGCACTGGGTAGCTATAGCGGTACCGGCATCTTCAGCGCCGTGACTGGCAGCGGAAATTCTATCAATAACGCGGTGGGGATCAGCGTGTTTATCGCTAATTGACGCGTCGGGCATTCGCCACATGATACGTCCACCAAGAGATGATTCGCCATGAACGTGTTTCGGAATATTTGCTGTGGCATGGCATCGCTGATGCTCGCCGTGAGCAGCATGGACGTTATCGCCGGACAAGTCACCATCGCCAATCGATTTGGCAACTTTCAGGTCGAGGCCAAGAGCCTGCAGGAGAAAGGCTGGGACAGGGTGGTCAAGCAAGAGTATGACTTCAGCTGTGGTTCGGCCGCCGTGGCGACGCTGCTGACCTACCACTATCAGCGTGACACCACCGAGGCCGAGGTCTTCGAGAGCATGATTCGCGCTGGTGATGCCGAGAAGATTCAGCGATACGGATTTTCCATGCTCGATATGAAGCGCTATCTGGATGGTAGTGGACTCAATGCCGACGGATTCCGGATCGCGCTGGATGACTTCATTCGCATCGGTGTTCCTGCCATCACGATGGTAAACACCGGTGGCTACAAGCACTTCGTCGTCGTCAAGGGAATCGATGCCGACAATATTCTGGTGGGAGACCCCGCCGCCGGCACTCTGGTGGTGCCTCGCGAGCAGTTCGAGCAGCTGTGGAGCGGTACTGTCCTCGGTGCTCGCGCCGAGATTGAAGTGGCCCGCCAGCATTTCAACCATGATCAGGACTGGGCCGTTCGCCCCGAATCCCCGCTCTCCAGAGGTGTGAACCGTTCGAGCGTCGGTGCCAGCCTGCTGACCCTGCCCGCCTACAACGAACTGGGTCGGTGATGAGGAGATGACACGATGAACTCTCGGGCTTTTCGACAAGGTACGGCAAGCCGGCTTAGGTGGGGTTGTGCGACTGCGCTGTTCCTGGCGGCTGGCTCTCAGGCCGCAACGCTTTCTACTGAGGTGCTGGCAGAGGCTCCTGAAACGCCCACCCATCAGTACTACGGGACTGCCTCGCTTCACGACGTGGACAGGCTCTATGCCGAAGTATCGCGATCTCGTGGCGCCCAGGACGGTTTTTACCGCGGCACCGTGATCGCGGATGAGGAGATGGGCCAGATGCGCGCCGGCTTCAAAATCGGGGCGCTCGACGCGGACTTCGGCGCCCGGCTGCAGACAATGATCGACGACAGGGTCGAGCTGGTCTCTGTGGTCAATTTCACTCAGGCAGGCCCCAGTATCGTATCACAGACCCTGCGTGACCCTGGTGGGGTGGCGGCCCAGGTTGGTAACGGCACGCTCTCGGTAACCGATGTGACGCCGGGTAGTGTGGACCTGACGGGGCTCGCCGACTTTTCGGGTATTGCCTTGAACGATACCAAGGGTTTTACCTCAGCCTTGCACAATATCACCAGGGAGGCCATCGTCAGCGGCGTGGTCAGCAACGCATCGAACCGGCACATCCAGCAGAGAATCGATATCAGTGTTCGACTCAACAACATAGGTGCCCTGGATGCGGCCAGAAAACGGGCCGCGATCCTCGATTCATTCTCCGGTATTCTGCGCTGACATCGATTTTTTCCACCGCTCTCGCATCGGTCATCGCCATAGCCATAAAACATAAAGAGTGAGGCTGCCTGTAAATGGCAGTCTCACTCTTTTATACCTGTTACGTGTCTCTGGTCTCTGGTTTCTTGGCGTCGTGCTACGCGCGCCAGCCTAGAATACATCCATGCCGATGGGCATGCGAAACGTCAAGGTGGTGTCCGGGGCATCCTCGGTGATGCCAAGCTCGAGCCCGACATTGATATTGACATCGGGGTTGAGCGAGTAATTCCAGCCCAGCAGGAGGGAGCCGACGTTCAATGTCTGTGACTGTACCGAGGTGGTGGTACCAGTGTCGATATTGACATAGTCGGTCTTGGTCTTGCCGATAAAGTCGTTCTTGTACCCCAGGGTAAAGGAGGTGCGTGGGTTTATCGAGTACGCCATGCCGAAGCTGAGACGAACGGCATCGCCCGGGTCGACGTCGCCGACAACGACATTGAGTGGGCCTGCATCATTCTCACCGGATAAGTTCTGGTTTACGTTGTCTTCCAGATGAAAGACATAGCCCAGGTTGGCGAAGTAGACCGCCGGTGCCGAGGGCAGCAGCATGGTGATGCTTGGTTCGATCGAGTGAAAGCCTGTGCCGGTTGAGAGCTCCAACGGATTACCTTCGCTGTTGCGGTCAATATCGAAGGGACCGTTACCGGTGGTGGTCTTGTATCGAAGGTTACCGATAAAGAAGGGCATGCCATTCTGCCCACGGTTCAGCTGATAGTGGGCGGCTAGTTCGATATCGCCCAGGCCGTCGCCGGAGAGTTCTCGGTCGAGGCTGAAGACATCATCCTCGCCATCCTCGATGGGAACATTGACCCTCTCGTTCTCGTCCCGGTAGACATAGGGCACCTTCATCTCGAGCTCCAGCCGATCGGTAACGCCCAGGCGGCCGGTCAGCGAAGCGGTATAGTTGTCGCGATCGACGTCCTGAGCCGTGAATACTCCGATCAGCAGTGTGCTGAGCACACTGACCCCTTCGAAGGTCATTCGATTGATGCTTTCGTGGGAGTACTGGAACTCGGGCTCGAGTATCAGACGCCCACGTGGGGTGAGTACACCGCCATACTCCGCTATGGACTGCACATTGAACTGCGGTTCAGGCTCCGGCGGTTGCTGGCCGACAGGCTGAACAGCCTCCTGGGCCAGCAGGGGGGACGCACTGATGAACAGGAGGGGGGCTGTGACGCCGATAAGTACACGCTGATATGGGATCATGAGTGCATTTCCTGTGGTGGGTTAGGCTCGGCTATCGAGCGGTCGAGGAACGCAGTGCTTGTCTATCAGGCGGTACAGGGTGGCTCGAGAGATGCCAAGATCCTGTGCAGCGTGGAGAGCATGGTTCCTGTTACGAGCCAGTGCGGCAGCAATGGCCTCGCGTTCGGCACAGTTCCGAATATCCTCCAGGGAGGGGCGTGTTCTAATGACATTCTTTCGCCTTTCCAGGCCAAGGTCATCGGGCGTGATAAGGCGCTCCTCACACATCACCATGGCGCGACGGATCCGGTTGACAAGCTCTCGTACATTGCCCGGCCAGTGATGCTGGCGCATGGTGACGAGACTGTCATGATTGAAGCCACGTACTCGGTATGGTGACTCGGTCCGAAACTTCTGGAAGTAGTGAGTTGCCAGGGCCTCAATATCCTCTGGCCGTTCGCGTAACGGCGGCATCCTGGCCTGCAGGACATTGATGCGATGATAGAGGTCCTCGCGAAAGTCACCTGATCGTATGGCTTGTTCAAGATCGACATGGGTCGCGGCGAGTATCCTGACATCCACCGCTATCTCATGCAGGCTGCCCAGCCGCTGGATACGGTGGTCTTCCAGGAATCGCAGCAGGTTTACCTGAAGCTCCATCGGTAGATCGCCGATCTCGTCGAGGAACAGGGTGCCTCCCGATGCCGACTCGATGATCCCCACCTTGCACTTGCCTGCACCTGTGAAAGCCCCTTTCTCATGTCCGAAGAGTTCAGACTGGATTAGGCCAGCAGGCAGAGCGCCGCAGTTAATGGCGTTGAAGGGCCCTCCATGCCTGGGTGAGTGCTCATGAATCAGTCTTGCCGTCAACTCCTTTCCAGTACCAGATTCACCAGTGATCAACACCGGTGCGTCCACCAGGGCAATTTTTTCTATATCCTTGAGCAGTTTATGGATAGCATGAGACCTGCCGATCATTTCCCCTTTACAGCCAGGTGCAGCAGAGAAGTCGCAGGCCCCGGAGTGTGTTGCCAGTACCTCTGAAATGGTGAGGGAGCTCTCCAACACATGGTTGGCTTTATCGGGGTTCAAGGGCAGGATAAGGTAGGCATGGCAGTGCCTGGCGATAAATGCACGAGCTTGGTACTCCTGCAAATCATCAGCGCCTAGGAGGGCTACCCATAGGGTGCATGGTACCAGGCTGAGCAGCCTCTCCAGTTCGAGGGAAGGCATGGTGTAGGATGGCTCCATTACCACAATTCCGAGTGGCGGGGGAGATGTAAGAAGGAGCCGTTTGGCTTCTACCAGGCAGCTGGTACGTTGAAATTGCCATGAATATTGCTTCAGTGATAGCGCCGCGCTGGCCGTCAGGCGCTGGTCACCTATCATTAGAACATGGCGAGATTTATCCATCATCACCCTTTAGATGTTGCTTGTTATTTATTATTTGATACTGATCGCCTAGGCGACCAGTATCACCGGCCATGGGGGGCTTGTTCCTATATTGCTTAGCATTACCAAGGCTAAGCGCTTCTCACTCTCAAAATGTCGCTATTTGGCGTCAGGGTCTGGCAGTGGTTAGGCCCGATGATGTTGGAATCGTAGAATAGAGAAAGTGTTGTTGGTAGATTGATTTTTGTAAAGGTTAAGGACTAAAAGGTTGCTTTGTGTGTTTGTCAGCGCGGCAGGAGATGCCAGCGTCCGGTCGATTTCTTGCCGGCCTTGCCTCCGGTTAGTCGCAGGCCCTGGTTGGATTAGCCTCAACTCATACCCCAAGCATCAACCATGGCTGACAAGCTCCATAGAGCTTAGCCAATGCTCGTTGCTACTGCTTCTTTCAATTTCCGTTAGCCGCAACGGCTAATGCTAATCGTGTGACTGCATGGCCAGCTGTCTCACTCGATCGCGGTTGCAGTCGAGGTAGGTGGAGCTCGCCAGCCACTCCGGGTCGGGATAGTAAGCAAACAGGTACTGCTCTTCCTTGAGGCTGTCGATCAGTGGGTAGGTGATTTCCTGACGAACGGCTGGGCATCCCAGGCTGCGGCCCAGGCGCCCGGTCTGTTCGATAAAGGACTCGCTGACATAGTCGGCGCCATGCAACACGATGGCGCGATCGAAGGCCAGGTGATTGACGCCGGGCTCGAGACCCTCGAGGCGTAGCGAATAGCCGTTGCGTCCGTAGTAGGTGTTCATGGTGCGAAACAGCCCGAGACTCGACTGGTGGCTCTCCGGAGTGTTCGAGAAACGCGATGCCAGCGCATCACCGGAGCCGCGACCATGTGAGACGAACTCTTCGAAGAGCAGTTTCTTGCGACGCAGGTCGAAGACCCACAGGCGGGGCTCGCTGGAGGGCAGGGAGTAATCGATCACCGCCAGACGCTCGGCATCGGGATCGGCGCACGACAGGGCGTTGGCGGCCAGCGAGAGCACCTCGCGGTTGGCATTCGGTGCCAGGCGAGTCAGGGTTCGAGTCAGGGGGTCGACATTCATCATTCCGGGGGTATGAGCCTGGGCGATGGGCGTGCCAGCAAAGGTGCAGGCGCTGGCTATCAGGCTGCTTGCAAAGAGCAGCCAGGCGGCAAGGGTTGATCGCATCATCACTTCGACTCTATTGGTTTCTCGCTATGATGTAAGGGCGAGCCAGGTTCATCAAATTAGCTATTAATGATACTGGGAGGTGAACATGCCGCGACCTGTCGCGATAGCTGCGATGACGCTGATCATCATGCTGCTGTCCGGCATGGTGATGGGGGAGCCGTCGACGCCGCAGGAGCGCAGGATGACCGCGGTGGAGCAGGCCCTGGTGCCGCGGGGTGGAAGCCTGGAAGCCTTCTATACGGCGCGCGCGTTCCAGCCGGCCTGGACGCGAGAGGAGCAGGTGAAGGGGCTGGTCGAGGCCTTGCAGGGGGTGGCCCGTGATGGCCTGGATCCTGCTGACTATGGCGCCGACCGCCTGCTGGCAGAGTATCGCCAGGTTCTGGCCAGCGATGAGCTTGCCCAGGCGCGCTTCGATATCCGGGCGACCCGCGCCCTGTATACGGCGCTGCGTCACCTCCATCATGGCAAGGTGGACCCGCATAGCATCGACCTGCAGTGGGAGGTGCCCATCAACGAGCGGCTTCCGCCTCTGGAGAGGATCTCTCAGGCGGTGGCGGCTGGGCGGGTCGCGGCACTGTTCGATTCGGTGCGCCCGGCCTATGCCCCCTATGAGCGGCTACGCCAGGGACTGACCCGGTATCGGAACATCCAGCGCCTGGGGGGCTGGCCCATGCTGCCCGAGGGCGGGCCAGCCCTGAGGCGTGGCATGACTCATCCGGCTGTGGCGATCCTGCGCGATCGCCTGGCCCAGATCGGTGAGCTGGAGGTCATGGCGGCAGACACCTCGATCCTGCCCGCGGCAAAGCTGGAAGCGCCGGATCCGCAGCGCTTCGATGCCGCGCTGGAGGCGGCGGTAAGGCGTTTCCAGGACCGTCACCTGCTGGAAACGGATGGTGTCGTTGGCCCGCGTACCCGGGAGGCCCTGAATGTGCCGGTAGGCAGGCGCATCGACCAGATCCGTCTCAACCTCGAGCGTGCGCGTTGGCTGATGCACGGCCTGCCTAATGCGTTCGTGCTGGTGGATATCGCCGGCTATCGTGTCAGCTACTTTCGTCCCAATGGGGATGTCTGGCGGTCACGTATCGTGGTGGGCCAGCCCTACCGACGGACGCCCTCGTTGCGTTCTGAGATCACCCATCTGACCGTCAACCCGACCTGGACGGTGCCCCCGACCATCCTGCGCGAGGACGTGATTCCCAGCGTGCGTCGAGACCCGAGCTACCTGGCTCGGCGCAATATGCAGGTACTGACGCCATCGGGACGGCGACTCAGCCCGAGCCAGGTCGACTGGTCGAACCCGGGTAGCGTGATGATTCGTCAGGCCGCGGGACCGGGCAATGCACTGGGTCAGGTGGTGGTCCGATTTCCCAACGACCATCTCGTCTATCTGCACGATACTCCTGCCAAGGGGCTGTTCGCCCGCCAGCGGCGTGCCTTCAGTTCGGGGTGTATCCGAGTGCAGGGGGTGCTGCAGCTCGCTCAGCTGCTGTTCGACGATACCGGTAGCGATCGCGACCTTCGCGCCCTGCTGGCGAGTAGCCGTACCCGCAATGTGCCACTGGCCGAGCCGGTACCGATCATCCTGCACTACTGGACGGTGCATCCGGACGCGGGCGGGCGGATGGTCTTCCGGCCCGATATCTACGCGCGTGACGACGCCCTGCTGCGTGCACTGGACCGCCCGCTGGCATCCTTGTAGGTGTCATCGGTGATGGCCAGCTGCGCCACCGCCGATCGTCTATCAGCCGATCGCTGGATCGCCCGATAAATCGGGCTCCTACGGCGGGCGATGGCACCCGTTCTCTTAGGGGCGCAATTTATCGCGCGATAGGACTATTCGTAACCCTTGGCCTGGAGCCTGAAGAGTCTGGCATAGCGGCCGTTGGCGGCCATCAGACTGGCGTGGTCGCCCTGTTCGAGGATCTCGCCGCCGTCGATGACCAGAATCTGGTCGGCGGCGCGCACCGTGGAGAAGCGGTGGGAGATGAGGATGGTCATCTTGCCCTGGCTATGATCGCGAAAGTCGGCGTATACGGCCGCTTCGGCGGCGGCGTCCATGGCCGCGGTGGGCTCGTCGAGTACCAGGATATCGGCACTTTGGCGCATATAGGCCCGCGCCAGGGCGATCTTCTGCCACTGGCCGCCGGAGAGTTCCTGGCCCCCCTTGAACCAGCGTCCCAGCTGGGTGTGGTAGCCATCTGGCATGGTGGTGATGAAATCGTCGGCCAGCCCGCGACGAGCGGCTTCCTGCCAGCGCGTCTCGTCCTCGAAGGCGGCCACATCGCCGGCCCCCAGGTTCTCGCCGACCTTCATCTGGTAGCGCACGAAGTCCTGGAAGATGACCCCGATGCGTCGGCGTAGCGTCTGGACGTCCCATTCGCGCAGGTCGTTGCCATCGAGCAGAATTCGCCCCGCGCTCGGCTCATAGAGGCGGGTCAGCAGCTTGATCAAGGTAGTCTTGCCCGAGCCATTCGCGCCCACCAGCGCCAGGCTCTGGTTGGGACGAAGATGCAGCGAAATGCCTGAAAGGGCGGGCTTTTCGGCGCCGGGGTAGGTAAAGCTCACGCTCTCGAAGCGAATGCCGTCGCCAGGGCGGGAGCCCGTGGTCAGGCTGCCCGCCTCCGGGGCCACCGGCTGCTCCAGGTACTCGTAGAGGTTGGAGAGGTAGAGGTTGTCCTCGTACATGCCGCTGATCGAGGTCAGGCTTGCCGAGAGCGCCGCCTGTCCCTGCTTGAAGACCATCAGGTACATGGTCATCTGGCCCAGGCTCAGCGAGCCGGTGATGGTCTCCACTACGACCCAGGCGTAGGCGCCGTAGAAGGCCAGGGTACCGAGCAGGCCGAGCGCGAAGCCCCAGCTCTCTCGGCGCAGGGTGAGGCGACGGTCCTCGGCGTAGAGGGTGTCGAAGATCTTCCGGTAGCGCTCCAGCAGCAGTGGCTCCAGGCCGAACAGCTTCACCTCCTTGATGCTGTCCTCGCGGGCCAACACGGTCTCCAGGTACATCTGCATGCGGGTCTGGGGCGAGCGCCAGCGGAACAGCCGGAAGGCATCGCCGGAGAACTTGGCCTCGGAGATAAACACCGGCAGTGCCCCGATCACCAGCACCAGCAATGCCCAGGGGGAAAACTGCACCAGCAGGACGCCGAAGCTGACCAGCGAAATGCCGTTCTGGGCCAGGGCGAAGGTCTTGTTGACCAGCCCCAGGGGGCGGGTCGAGGCCTCACGACGGGCTCGGGTGAGCTTGTCATAGAACTCAGAGTCCTCGAACTGGGCCAGGCTAAGGGTGCCGGCCTTCTCGAGGATCATCACGTTGACCTTCTGACCGAGAAGGGCTCGCAGCAGTGACTGCTGAGCGGAGAGCGCTCGTTGCGCCAGGGCGATGGCGGCGATCACCCCGCCTTCGGCGAGCACGTAGCGCAGCACCGGCCACCACGCCACGCTGCCCGTCTCGGCATGCTGCTCCATGGCGGCCACCACGGCATCGACGATCAGCTGACCGAGCCAGGCCGCCACCGCCGGCAGCACGCCGGCCACCAGGGTGGCAATCGCCAGGCCCACGGTGAGGCCCCGGGAGGTCTGCCACACCAGGACGAGCGCGCGACGGCTATAGCGAAAAACGCCCAGAAAGGCCGCCAGGCGGTTTTCAGGAGGCGGAGCGGGGCGGGTTGAGCGCGATGACACGGGGCTCTCCGTAAGGCGGAAACGTAAGGCGCCCCGCACGAGGGCGGGGCGCTGTGGAGCAGCGGGGGCAGAGCAGGCGCGGTCAGCCCTCGTTGGACTCCTTCTTGGCATCACGCTCGCCGGTGCTGGCGACGACCGGGTCGATCTCCCCGGACTGCAGGGCGGCAAGCAGCGGTTCGGCTTCACGCTGGAAGGCCACCAGGCGGTCGCCCGAGAGGCTTCGGTTCTCCGGCAGCTTGACCTGCATGGCATCGACCTGATTGTCGTTGACCAGTACCTCGTAATGCAGGTGAGGTCCGGTGCTGCGGCCGCTGTTGCCTGAGAGGGCGATACGCTGCCCCATGGTCACGCGTTCGCCGCTACGGACCAGCGGCCTGGAGAGGTGCAGGTAGCGAGTGCGATAGCCATTGTCGTGGCGGATCACGATGTAACGGCCGGCCGCGAAGTGGCTGCGCACCGACTCGACCACGCCGTCGGAGGGGGCGGTGACCGGTGTGCCGATCGGCATGGCGAAGTCGGTGCCCTTGTGCGGGCTGATGCGCCCGGTCACCGGATGCTTGCGACGCGGATTGAAGTTGGAGCTCAGCCGGTAACGCCCTTCGAAGGGGTAGCGGCTGAAGGCGGGGTCGAGGCTTTCCCCTTCCGGGGTGTAGAAGTTGTTGTCAGCGCTATTGCGAACCAGCGTCAGGTTGGTGCGCTCCCCCTCATACTGAACCGCCAGGACGCGTGGGTCGAAGCTTTCCCCATTGATCACGTCGGATTCGACCAGCACCTGAAAGCGGTCGCCGCGACGGGTGTCGCGGCGGAAGTCGAGTTTCTTGCCGAGGACATGGACCAGTCGCGAGACCTCGGCGCTCGAGAGGCCGGTGGCCTGAGCCGAACGGGTAAAGCTGCCGCTGACGGTACCGGCAAACAGCCGCTGGGCGGCCTCGCCGGTGTGTTCGATGCTGGCGACCTCGAAGGCTCCCCCGTCCCGCTCTGCCACAAAGCCGCTGCGGGCATCGCGCATCATGCGCAGCGAGATCAGCTTGCCATCCTCGTCCAGCTTGTAGTCGAGCCGGCTGCCGACCCGCCAGCGCTCGAGCATGTCACGGTCGGGTAGCTGCTCGAGCAGTGCCAGGGCCTCGCTGTAGCCCAATCCCAGATGTTGCTGGGCCATGCGCGTGAAGGCATCGCCGGGCTCCACGGTGTAGGTTTCCCACTCCGGGACATAGGGCTCGCGAGCGGCGATTTCACGCTCGAGCAGCACCGCTCCATCGTCGAGCAGGGTCAGCTCACTTTCGGGAATATCCTCGTAGGAGGTGGCATCCGCCACCAGGCTGCCGTCGTGATCGAGCATGCCGCTGCCGATGGTGCCGACAAGCGTGGCGATATGCACGGCGCCGCGATCCAGCGTCTTGGCGTCAGGAGCCGTGATCTCCGTAGCCGCCATTATTGCCTGTTCGTTCAAGGAGCTTCTGGCCGGGGTGCTGGCCATCAACGGTGGACGCTCGCCTGGCGGCGTCGTGCCGTCGCTGAGACGAGCCAACAGGGGCGGTGCCGTATCGGTGCTGCCGGCATTGGCCTTGTCGACCAGCTCCAGGTCAACCACCTCGCTGACCTTCAGCTGGGTAATGGGCACACGCTGTCGTGTGGCATCCAGCGCCTGGTTGGCCATCTCGATGGCGTCCCCGACGGGGCCGCGCTGAAGGTTCAGCGAGGGCAGTCGGGAGTTGGCATCGGCGTCGAGGGGAATGACGACGGTCTCCAGCGACCGAGAGTCGCGTTGGAGATCCTGGTAGGTGGTGAGGATCTTCTGTGTGCCCAGCACGGTGACCATGGTGGCGACCGGTAACAGCAATAGCTTGTGCGCGCGGGGCAGCGAATGTAGGACTCGCAGCATGGGTAAATAGCCGGTGAAAAGAGAGGTAAGGCGAAAAAAGTCCTACGAACGATAGCGCATGACCGGGGTGTTGCCTAGGCTGTATGCATACACAGCAGTGCTGCCCCGAGTGACCTTTTATCAGTGTCACGAGGAAGAAAAGAGGAAGTGAACGCTGTTTGTTAACTACCTATTGGAACCAAGCCGGCGGGGGATTGCAACCCCGGCCGGCCGTTTTCGGACGGTACTCAGGTCGTACCGTCGACAAGGGTACCATCGCGATAATCCTGCACCGCCCGGTCAAGTTCGTGCTGATGATTCATCACGAAAGGGCCATAGTGAGCGATAGGTTCGTTATGGGGGGTGCCCGCCAGCAGCAGTGCCTCGGCGCCCTCTGTACTGGTCAGTTCCAGGCGGTTGCCGTCCCCCAGTTGCGCTAGCTGGCCCGCCGGTACCCGGGTCTCACCGACCTCAAGCTCGCCTGCGAATACATAAACCAGCAGGGTTGGCGTCTCGATGTCGAGTATCAGCTCGCTGTTCGCATCCAGGCGGACATGCGCCACGTTCGATTGCCCGGCCAGGGCGTCCAGGGGCCCCGTGATGGATCCACCGTCGCTGCGCTGCCAGTGCCCCCCTAGGGCCACCAGCTCGCTGCCGCCCTGGGCGTCACCCGGATTGCTCAGGCGTGGCATTTCGTGGCTGCGCACGTCGCGGTAGGTGGGCGCGCTCATCTTTTCGCTGGCGGCCAGGTTGATCCACAGCTGGAAAGCGTGCAGCCCCTGCTGGTCGGTGAGCGGCATCTCGGAGTGGATAATACCGCGACCGGTATGCATCCACTGGGCATCGCCGGCGTGGATGGTGCTGGTGTGGCCGAGGTGGTCTTCGTGAGTCAGACCACCGTGGATCACATAGGTCAGGGTCTGCATGCCGCGGTGAGGGTGAGGGGGAAAGCCGCCGATATAGTCGTCGGCTCGCTCGGAACCCAGCTCGTCAAGCATCAGGAACGGATCCAGGCCGCCACCGAAGTCGTGGATGCGACGAATCTTGACGGCATTGCCGTCCTGGCTGGGTTGGCTCGACTGCAGCTGTTGAACCTGGCGAACTACCGGAGAATTCATGTCATGCCCTCGTGGCAGTGAGTGTCATGGCTGGCATTCTAGGTCGTTTTTATCGAAAATTAAGTGCATGTTTTCGCCTTATTGATTCGAGGAGATCGAAATGTCACGTGTCACCCTGACCCAGTGGCAAATGTTGGCGGCAGTCGTCGATCATGGCGGTTTCGCGCGTGCCGCCGACGCCATCCACAAGAGTCCCTCCACCCTCAATCATGCGGTCCACAAGCTTGAGGAGCAGCTGGGGGTCCAGGTCCTCGAGCCGGCCGGGCGCCGGGTGCGCTTGACCGAGGCCGGCGCGATGCTGTTGCGGCGAGCGCGACAGCTGATCGAGAGTGCCGAAGCCCTGGAGGAGGTGGCGGGCAGCCTTGCCGAAGGGCTCGAGGCCGAGGTGGTGCTGGCGGTGGACCAGGTGTTTCCCCCCGACGCCCTGGCCAGCGCCCTGGCAACCTTCTCCGAGACCTACCCCCATGTGCGCGTGCAGCTTCATGAGACGGTGCTCAACGGCGGCATCGAGATGCTTTACGACGGCAGTGCCGACCTGGTGATCTCGGGGGTTGCCGCTCAGGGGTTCCTGGGCGAGCCACTGGCCAGCGTACGCTTCGTGGCAGTTGCCCATCCAGACCATCCGCTGCATCGGCTGGAGCGGCCGCTGGATCTGCGCGACCTGGTGCAGCACCGCCAGCTGGTGGTGCGTGACTCGGCACTACGCCAGGCCATGGATGAGGGGTGGCTCAAGGCCGAGCAGCGCTGGACCCTGAGCCATCTGGAGACCTCCATCGACATGGTGGAGCGCGGTCTCGGCTTCGCCTGGCTGCCCGAGACACGGATCCGTCAGGCACTCGATGCCGGGCGTCTTGTCCCGCTTCCGCTTACCGCCGGCGGCATCCGCGAGACCCCAGTGCAGCTGATCCATCGTGACCGCGACCGTGCCGGACCGGCGACCCGGGTGCTGGCCGAGGCCCTGGCGACAGAGGTCATGGCGACAGAAGTGCAGGGTGGCATAAGTGCAGGGTGACTCAGTCGAGATAACTTTCGATTTTATCGAATTAAAGCTCCCATGATATGCGATGGATAATCGACGGATTGATACTATGCTGGAGATGAAATCACCAACCGACGGCATCTACCGTCTTATCGAGGAGGACTTCCATGGGGCTGTTAATCGACGGCAAATGGCACGACCAGTGGTACGACACCGACAAGCATGGCGGCGAATTCGTACGGGAATCCGCGCAGCTTCGCGACTGGGTCACCCGTGACGGTGAGAACGGCCCCGATGGGCAGCCGGGACTGCCTGCCGAGGCGGGGCGCTACCACCTCTATGTCTCGCTGGCCTGCCCTTGGGCTCATCGGGTAATGATCATGCGCAAGCTGAAAGGTCTCGAGGATCTTGTCGGCCTCTCCCACGTCAGCCCGCTGATGCTCGATCAGGGCTGGACCTATCATCAGGATGAGGGGTCGAGTGGCGACCCGATCAACGGCGTGGCCTATCACCGTGAGCTCTACACGCTGACCGACCCCCACTACACCGGCCGGGTCACGGTGCCGGCACTGTGGGACAAGCAGGCAGGGCGAATCGTCAACAACGAGTCGGCCGAGCTGCTGCGCATGCTCAACGCGGCCTTCGATGAGATCACCGGCAATCGCCTGGACTTCTACCCGGCCGATCTGCGCGAGACCATCGATGCGATCAATGCCGATGTCTATGACCATATCAACAACGGCGTCTACAAGTCGGGCTTCGCCACCGATCAGCGGGTCTACGAGAAGCACGTGGTGGCTCTCTTCGAAGCGCTGGATCGCATGGAGGCACGCCTGGCAGAGCACCGCTATCTGGCCGGAGAGTGGCTTACCGAGGCCGATATTCGCCTGTTCACCACCCTGGTGCGCTTCGATGCCGTCTATCATGGACACTTCAAGTGCAACCTGCGGCGCATCGAGGACTACCCCAATCTCTCCAACTACCTGCGCGAGATCTACCAGTGGCCGGGAGTGAAGGAGACGGTGAACTTCGATCATATCAAGCGCCACTACTACTACAGTCACAAGACCATCAACCCCACCCGAATCGTGCCCCATGGCCCCGTTCTGGACCTGGAACGCCCCCACGACCGCGAGCGTCTGCCGGGGCAGGGTGTGCGGACCAAGCACTCTTGAGGAGAAGGCATGCGCCGCAGGACTATCGCAGTTACCGGAATTAAGGGGCGCTGGGGACAAGCCGAAGTGGAGGTCCTATGCCAGGGATGGCATCGGTAGCGTACAGGGAGGTATTCACAGCGCCTCCTCGAAGGCTTATCGCCAGATAAGCCCCGAGCTACAAACTATCTCCGATAGCTTTGCTCCTCGTCGGAAAAGCGGCGAGCCTTTTTGCTAGAATGCCCCCAACTTCCCGACCCGATACGAGACCCATGACCGACCAGATCCAGCGCTTCCTGTTCGACAACACCAATGTGCGCGGCGAGCTCGTGACTATCGAGCAGGCCTACGCCGAAGTTCTCGACCGCCACGACTACCCCGCCGCAGTGAATCGCCTGCTCGGCGAGCTGCTTGCCGCGGTGGCCCTGCTGACCGATACCGTCAAGCTCGACGGTACCCTGAGCATCGAGGTGCGCGGCAACGGCGCCCTGGCACTGCTGATGGCCGAGTCCAACCCGGGTGGGGAGCTTCGCGCCATTGCCCGCATGGCCGAGGACGCGACGGCCGTCGACGAGCAGTCCGGGTTCCGCGAGTTGGTGGGAGAGGGGCAGATCATGATCACCCTGGACCCCCGCGAAGGGCACCGTTACCAGGGCATCGTCGCCCTGGATCGCGATAGCCTGGCCGACTGCCTGGCCGACTACTTCGCCCAGTCAGAGCAGCTGCCCACTCGGCTGTGGCTGGCCGCCGATGAGCGGGGTGCCGGTGGCCTGCTGCTGCAGCGCATGCCAGACGAGTCGCAGAACCAGGATGTCGACGCTTGGGAGCGTACCGTGCACCTGGCCGCAACCGTCAAGGATGAAGAGCTGTTGCACCTCGCCCCCGAGGAGATTCTTCAGCGTCTCTATCACGAGGAGACGGTGCGGGTATTCGACCCCAAGGCGCTGCGCTTCGGCTGCACCTGTTCCCGGGAGCGTATCGCCGATGCCCTGGTGGGCCTGGGCGCCCAGGAGCTGCGCGAGGTACTGGCGGAGCAGGGCGGCATCGAGACCCAGTGTCACTTCTGTCATACCCGTTACGCCTTCTCCATCGAGGAGGTCGAGGCGCTGCTGACCGAAGGCGACGAGCCGCCCCCGGTGGTGCACTAGCCACCCGATGAGCCCGCTGCTCGCGACAAGGATACGCCGGCAGCGGCTCGAACCTGGAAGTCTCCGAGCTGCGCCTGGCATGCCGATGCTGCGATGCAGTGTCGGCGTGTAGCGAAATTTCTTCATGTTGTAGAAAAACTACATGAATTTCGCCTAAAAAGGGCGTTCCCCGCCGAGATGCTTTTTGCCATAATGGCGCCGCCTTTCAGAGGCGATCAAGACCAGTAGACGGGTAACCGCACGGCGTGATCGTCACAGCCCCCTTGCTCTTCGCGTCACCGCCGACGCCAGGCACACGAGAGAATCGGCCGACGGCCCAGGAAACGACATGACCACACCTCAAGCTTCTCACGCTCACGTCAACCTCAGCAGCGCCGAACTGATCGAACGGTCGGTGTCCAGCGGCGAAGGCCGGCTGGCCGCCAATGGTGCCCTGGTGGTGAGCACCGGCGTTCGTACAGGTCGCTCGCCCAAGGATCGCTATATCGTTGACGAGCCGACCACCAGCGCGAAGATCGACTGGGGCAGTGTCAATCGTCCCTTCGATGCCGAGAAGTTTACCGCGCTCTGGGAGCGCGTCGAGGCGTACCTGACCGGCAAGGAGCACTATGTCTCCGAGCTGCATGTAGGCAGTGATCCGGACTACTACCTGCCGGCTCGAGTGCAGACCGAGACCGCCTGGCAGAACCTGTTTGGCCGCACCATGTTCGTTCGCCCCGAGGCCTACAACCCCTCCGCCAAGGAGGAGTGGACCATCCTCAATGCCGCTGGCTTCGAGTGTGATTCGGCTCGTGATGGTACCAACTCCGATGGCTGCGTGATCATCAACTTCGCCGAGAAGAAGGTGCTGATCGCCGGCATGCGTTATGCCGGCGAGATGAAGAAGGCGATGTTCTCCGTGCAGAACTTCCTGCTGCCGGGCTTCGACGTGCTGCCGATGCACTGCTCCGCCAACGTCGGCGAGGATGGCGAGACCTGCCTGTTCTTCGGCCTCTCCGGCACCGGCAAGACCACGCTCTCCGCCGATCAGGCGCGCTACCTGATCGGGGATGACGAGCACGCCTGGGGGCCGGGCACCGTCTTCAACCTCGAGGGTGGCTGCTACGCCAAGTGCATCGACCTCTCCGAGAAGAACGAGCCGGTGATCTGGAACGCCATCAAGTTCGGTACCGTGCTGGAGAATGTGGTCCTCAACGACCGTCGCGAGCCCGACTACGCCGACGACAGCCTGACCCAGAACTCGCGTGCCGCCTATCCGCTGGAGCACGTCGAGAAGCGGGTACCCGAGAACCGCGCCGGCGAGCCCAATGCCATCGTCTTCCTGACCTGCGACATGTCCGGCGTGCTGCCCCCGGTCTCGGTGCTCTCCAAGGAGGCCGCGGCCTATCACTTTCTCTCCGGCTACACCGCCAAGGTAGGCTCCACCGAGATGGGCTCCTCCGAGGGGCTGTCCGCCACCTTCTCTACCTGCTTCGGCGCACCCTTCTTCCCGCGTCCGGCGCGCGAGTATGCCGATCTGCTGATCAAGCGTGTGGCCGAGAAGGATGCCCAGGTCTATCTGGTCAACACCGGCTGGACCGGGGGTGCCTATGGCGAGGGCGGTGCGCGCTTCTCGATCCCGACGACCCGCGCCATCATCAGCGCCATCCAGACCGGTATTCTGCGCGAGGTCGAGACCCAGCATCTCGACGGCCTCAATCTCGATGTGCCCACCGCGGTACCGGGTGTCGACTCCAGCCTGCTCAACCCGCGCGACACCTGGGAAGACAAGGATGCCTACGACCGTCAGCGCCAGGAGCTGGCCGCCAAGTTCGTCGACAACTTCAAGAAGTTCGAGGGCGTCAGCGACGAGATCGTCAAGGCTGGCCCCAGCCTGACCTGATCGCATTGCCAGGGCCTGATCCGGCCCGATGTCACGATCAAGAAAACCCGGCACCGCCAAGGCGGTGCCGGGTTTTTCATATGGGTGGGCGCCCATTGCCGATATATCGGGCCATAGCACCCATCTCGTAGGAGCGCAATTTATTGCGCGATGGCTTCTATCGCCGATGTGTCGGACCACGGATAAATCCGGCTCCTACGGCGGGCTCACTCCTTCCGCTAGCCCTTCAAATCCGGGAAGTCTCCCTCCAGAAACTCCATTTCACCGCGCTGGTCGCTGGCCTTGTCGGCTTCGGCCTGACGCAGCTCCACGCGACGGATCTTGCCCGAGATCGTCTTGGGCAGGTCGGCGAATTCCAGCCGCCGGATGCGCTTGTAGGGTGCCAGGCGCTCGCGGGTGAAGGCGAAGATATCCCGGGCCAGCTCGGCGCTGGGCTCATGGCCGGCGGCGGGAATGATATAGGCCTTGGGTACCGAGGTGCGCACCGGGTCCGGACTCGGCACGATGGCCGCTTCCCCCACCGCCGGATGCTCGATCAGCACGCTCTCCAGCTCGAAGGGACTGATGCGGTAGTCGGAGGCCTTGAAGACATCGTCGGCCCGGCCCACGTAGGTGATATAGCCCTGCTCATCGATGCTGGCGACATCGCCGGTGCGATAGTAGCCCCCCTGCATGGCGGCGGCGGTGCGCTCCGGGTCGTTGGCATAGCCCACCATCAGGCCGGCGGGGCGATCCTCGCCCAGCGCCAGGGCGACCTCCCCTTCGCCGGCCGGCTTGCCCTCGGCGTCGAGCATCGCTACCCGGTAACCGGGCAGCGGGCGGCCCATGGAGCCGGACTTGAGGGGCTGGCCGGGGGAGTTGCCGATCTGGGCGGTGGTCTCGGTCTGGCCGAAGCCATCGCGGATGGTCAGTCCCCAGGCCCGACGCACCTGCTCGATGACCTCGGGGTTGAGCGGCTCGCCGGCGGCGACCGCCTCGCGCAGGGCGACCCGGTGGGCCGCCAGATCCTGCTGGATCAGCAGGCGCCAGACGGTGGGCGGGGCGCAGAGGGTGGTGATCTCGTAGCGCACCAGTACATCGAGCAGGGCGGGGGCATCGAAGCGGCTGTAGTTGTACAGGAAGACGCAGGCGCCGGCGCTCCAGGGCGCGAAGAAGCAGCTCCAGGCGTGCTTGGCCCAGCCGGGGGAGCTGATATTGAGATGGCGATCCCCCGGCTGCAGGCCGATCCAGTAGAGGGTCGAGAGGTGTCCTACCGGATAGGACTGGTGCGTATGGGTCACCAGCTTGGGCTGCGAGGTGGTGCCGGAGGTGAAGTAGAGCAGCATGGGGTCGTCGGCCGGCGTCGGGCCGTCGGGCGTGAAGGCGTCGCTGCTCTGGTGTGAGTCGGCGAAATCATGCCAGCCCGAGGCGGCGCCTCCCACCGCGATACGCGTCAGGTCCGGATGTTGACCCTCGAACTTCTCGAGGTGCTCCGTACCGATGACCAGATGCCTGACCTCGCCGCGGGCGATACGATCGTCGAGATCCTCGGCGGTCAGCATGGGAGTGGCGGGAATGATCACGGCGCCCAGCTTGATGGCGGCCAGCATCACCTCCCATAGCGGTACCTCGTTGCCCAGCATCAGCAGCGCTCGCTCGCCGCGCCTCACTCCAAGCGAACGCAGCCAGTTGGCGACCTGGTTGGAGCGGCTGGCCAGCTCGGCGAAGCTCAGGCGTGCCTCGCGGCCATCCTCCTCGACGATCCACAGCGCCGGGTCGTCGTTGTCGCGGGCCATGACATCGAAGTAGTCCAGCGCCCAGTTGAATTCGGTGAAGCGGGGCCAGCGGAAGTCTCTGCAGGCGGTGGTGTAGTCCTCTCGGTGCTCGATCAGGAAGTCGCGGGCGGCAAGAAAGCTGGCAAGGTTGGATGCGCTGTCGGCGGTCGGCATGACACGGCTCCTTTATTGTGATGGTTGAGCTGTAGTGATGGTTGCGTTGTCGTGGTGTGGGTGTGGACGATGGTGTTTGTCGTTGTTTTGGTGCATCGACCTGGTGCATCGATAATGATGCGTCGAAGGGGTAACTCCCCCTCGGTGAGTCGGTGCTTTCCTAAGACGTCTCAAGAATCTAGCCGGATTCGATGCCGGCTGTCCAAGAACCAAGCGAACGCTAGGACTAAAGTCGTTGGGCGACCCGCGCGTGGCTCGCTTCGGCGTTTGTGATACCTTGTCGCGATTGATTATCGAGCATCAGTGAAGGGGTTACATGGACGCCACCAAACGCATTACCGCGCGCCTCGCCGAAGAGTTATCCATTCGTCCACAGCAGGTCTCCGCCACGCTGGAGCTGCTCGATGGCGGGGCGACCGTGCCCTTCATTGCCCGCTATCGCAAGGAGGTCACCGGCGGTCTCGACGATACCCAGCTGCGTCACCTCCACGAGCGCCTGGGCTATCTGCGCGAGCTGGAGGAGCGCCGGGCCACGGTGCTGGCGACCATCGACGAGCAGGGCAAGCTGACCGACGAGCTGGCCGGGTTGATCGAGGCCGCCGATACCAAGCAGCGCCTCGAAGACCTCTACCTGCCCTACAAGAAGAAACGCCGTACCAAGGCCCAGATCGCCCGGGAGGCGGGGCTCGAGCCACTGGCCGACGCCCTGCTGGGCGACCCGACCCTCGACCCCGAGGCCGAGGCGGCCGGCTATCTGCGTCCCGCGGAGGGCGATATACCCGCGGTAGAGGACACCAAGGCAGCACTGGACGGCGCCCGCCAGATCCTGATGGAGCGCTTCGCCGAGGATGCCGAACTGGTCGGCCGACTGCGTGAGCGGCTGTGGAGCGAAGGCGAGCTCAGTGCCCGAGTGATCCCGGGAAAGGAGCGTGAGGGCGCCAAATTTTCCGACTACTTCGAGCATGATGAGCGGTTGGCCAAGGTGCCGTCGCACCGGGCCCTGGCCATGTTCCGCGGCCGCAACGAGGGCGTGCTGACATTGGCGATTCGTCTGCCGGGTGAGGAGGAGGCGCCGATCCATCCGGCCCAGGTGGCCATTGCCAAACACTTTTCCCTCCATGATGAGGGGCGTGCCGCCGACAAGTGGCTGCGTGACGTGGTGCGCTGGACCTGGCGAGTCAAGCTCTATACCCATCTCGAGACCGAGCTGCTGGGCCGGCTGAGAGAGCGGGCCGAGCTCGAGGCCATCGAGGTCTTCGCGGCCAACCTCAAGGACCTGTTGCTGGCGGCTCCGGCGGGCCAGAAGGCCACCCTGGCCATCGACCCCGGCCTGCGCACCGGCTGCAAGGTGGCGGTGGTGGATGCCACCGGTCAGTTCCTGGCCCACACCACCATCTATCCCCATGCGCCCCGTAATGCCTGGGACGCCTCGCTGGCCGAGCTGGCCCAGCTGGTGGAGCGGCATGATGTCGCACTGATTGCCGTGGGCAACGGTACGGCCAGCCGCGAGACCGACCGCCTGGCCGGTGATCTGGTCAAGCAGCTGGCGGGCAGGCGCCCACTCGCCAAGGTGATGGTCAGCGAGGCCGGTGCCTCGGTCTACTCGGCCTCGGAGTATGCCGCCCGGGAGCTGCCCGACCTGGATGTCACCATCCGCGGTGCGGTCTCCATCGCCCGGCGCCTGCAGGATCCCCTGGCCGAGCTGGTCAAGATCGAGCCCAAGTCCATCGGGGTGGGACAGTACCAGCATGATGTCTCTCAGGTGCAGCTGTCGCGCAGCCTGGAGGCGGTAATCGAGGACTGCGTCAACGCCATCGGGGTCGATCTCAACACCGCCTCCAGTGCGCTGCTCTCCCGGGTGGCGGGCCTCTCGCCGGCACTGGCCGAGGCCATCGTCGCGTGGCGCAATGCCGAGGGCCCCTTCGCCAGCCGCAAGCAGCTGCTCGATGTCAGCCGCCTGGGCCCCAAGACCTTCGAGCAGTGCGCCGGCTTCCTGCGCATCATGAATGGCGACAACCCGCTGGATGCCAGCGCCGTGCACCCGGAGGCCTATCCGCTGGTCGAGCGCATCGCCGAAAGAAGTGGCCGCGAGCTCGGCAGCCTGATCGGTGACAGCGCGACCCTCAAGGCGGTAAAACCCGCCGACTTCGCCGACGATCGCTTCGGGGTGCCCACGGTCACCGATATTCTCGTCGAGCTCGACAAGCCGGGCCGTGACCCGCGGCCCGAGTTCAAGGCCGCCGAGTTCCGTGAGGGGGTCGAGACCCTCAAGGACCTGGAGCCCGGCATGGTGCTCGAGGGCAGCGTCACCAACGTGACCCACTTCGGTGCCTTCGTGGATATCGGTGTCCACCAGGATGGCCTGGTGCATATCTCGGCGCTCTCCGACAAGTTTGTCGAGGACCCCCGCACGGTGGTCAAGGCCGGCGATATCGTCAGGGTCAAGGTGATGAACGTCGATCTGGAGCGCGCGCGCATCGGCCTCTCCATGCGCCTCGACGATCAGCCGGACGACCAGGGCGCCGACCGCCGCGGCGGTGAGCGGGCCCGACAGGATGTCAGGCCTGGTGGCCACAAGCCGCCCCGCAAGGGTGGGCGCGGCAAGGGAGGAGCCCCCCGGGACGACGACAAGGGGCAGATGGGGGCCCTGGGGGCCGCGCTGCTCAAGGCGAAGCAGAAACAGTGATCCGGTGGTCGGCGTTAACCACGCCTGACTCTGAAGCCGGCTAACTTTGCATGGCAGCCTTCAGGTACCATAATCAGCACATCGACGGGCGCCGCATGGGCGCCCGTCTCACTATCCGCGTGGCGTGCCGCCTCGGCGCCTTTCACCGCGTCTTTCCAACACAAGGGGTGTTACCTTGTCCGATACACTCACCAGTCTCGTTTCCCGCCTGGAGGGTCACGCCCGCCAGGGTGAGTTCAGCCGGCTGCGCCGTGGCCTCGAGAAGGAGGGGCTGCGCGTGGACCGCGAGGGGCACGTCGCCCAGTCGCAGCACCCCAAGGCGCTGGGCTCCAAGCTGACCCATCCGCATATCACCACGGATTACTCCGAGGCGCTGCTGGAGTACATCACGCCGGTCATGTCTCGGCCCGTCGATGCCATGGCGTTTCTCGGCGACCTGCACCGCTTCAGCTATCGTTACCTGGGCGATGAGCTGATCTGGCCGGCCAGCATGCCGGCGCGACTCGAGGGCAATGACAGCATCCCCATCGCCGATTACGGTACCTCCAATGGGGGCACCATGAAGAAGGTCTATCGCCGCGGACTCGATGTGCGCTACGGGCGCATCATGCAGGCGATCGCCGGGGTACACTACAACGTCTCGCTGCCTGACGATCTCTGGACACTGCTGCGTGATATCGACGGCGTCGGCGACATCCCGCTCAACGACTACCGCTCCCAGCGCTACTTCGGCCTGATCCGCAACTTTCGGCGCCACAGCTGGCTGCTGCTCTACCTGTTCGGCGCCTCGCCGGCCATCGACCGCAGCTTCCTGCCCGAGGGCAGGGTGCCCGACAAGCTCGAGGCCCACGCCCAGGAGACGCTGGTCTCGCGCTACGCCACCAGCCTGCGCATGTCGGACCTGGGCTATCAGAACAAGGTGCAGCAGCAGCTCAAGATCTGCTTCAACTCCCTCTCCAACTACGTCAACACCCTGCGCCATGCCATCTCCACGCCGTGGCCGGCCTACGAGGCGCTGGGGGTCAAGGAAGACGGCGAGTGGCGCCAGCTCAACGCCAATATCCTGCAGATCGAGAACGAGTACTACAGCGATATTCGCCCCAAGCGGGTGGCTCGCCAAGACGAGACCCCGAGCCAGGCCCTGGAGGCCCGCGGTGTGGAGTATATCGAGGTCCGCTGTCTCGACCTCAATCCGCTGCTCACCCTGGGGATTGACGAAGTCCAGATCCACTTCATCGATACCTTCGTGATGTGGTGCCTGCTCTCCGAGAGCCCCTGGATCCCCGATGCCGAGTGCGACACACTCGACGATAACCGCCAGCTGGTGGTGGAGCGCGGGCGCGATCCCGCGCTGCGGCTGAACCATGCGGGTGCCCAGCGCAGCGTAGCCGACTGGGGGGGCGAGATCCTCGACGAGATGCACCTGGTCGCCGGGCTGCTCGATCGGCTGGAGGAGGGTACGCCCCATGCGGATGCCGTGGCCGCCATGGCCCCCCGGCTGGCGGATCCAGCGCTGACTCCCTCCGGCCAGCTGTTGGCGCGCCTGGAGGAGGGGGGTGAAGAGCTCTCCGATGCCATGCTGGCCATCGCCCGGGATCAGGCCAAGCGCCTGGGGAGTGAGCCCATGGAGTCTGGCCGCGAGAGGATCATGGCCGAGCTGGTGGAGACCTCCCATCGTCAGCAGGCAGAGATCGAGAGCGTCGATGAGGTCTCCTTCGGCGACTTCCTGTGTGACTACTTCGAGCATGCCCGGGAGTCGCGGGTGGCTGATGGGGCCGGTCGATGAGTGCGCTTTCACGGCTCGAGGTGCGCCACTGGAGTCTCGCCGGCCTAGCCTTCTGTGTGCTGATGATGGCGGTGGCGCTGAGCCTCGAGCATCTTGTCGGTCTCGAGCCCTGTCCCCTGTGCATCTTCCAGCGGGTGGCGGTCATCGTCGCAGGACTGGTGTTCGCCGTGGCGGCCATCCACAACCCCGGCGGTCGCCTCGGGGCGGTGCTCTATGGCCTGCCGAGCCTGGGGGCGGTCGGCACCGGCATCGGTGTGGCCTGGCGGCATCTGTGGCTGCAGTCGCTGCCCGCCGATGAGGTGCCCAGCTGCGGCCCGGGCCTCGACTACATGCTGGATATCCTGCCGCTGCAGCAGGTGGTCAACAGGGTGCTCTCGGGCTCCGGCGAGTGTGCCGATATCGACTTCCTGCTGCTGGGGGTCTCCCTGCCAGGCTGGACGCTGGTGGGCTTTGTCGTGCTGACGCTGGCGCCACTCGGCCTGCTGCTCACGGCCTTCCGCGAGCGATAATCCTCAGCCATAACCTTCAACGAGAACCGTCATGCTCTACCGGGACTTCGCCACCCAGGAAGCCATCGACGCCGCCTATGACCCCATGCGCGGGCGCGACGGGGCGGCGCTGGTGGCCGACTGGCGGGCGCGCAGCGAGGCTGCGCGGGGTCGCCATCGAGTCTCCCTCGATGTGCCCTACGGGCCGAGCCTGGCCGAACGGCTGGATATCTACCATGCCGAGGGCCTCGAGCAGGGCGAGAGGGCGCCGCTGCATCTCTTCTTTCACGGTGGCTACTGGCGCTCGCTCGACAGCCATGAGTTCGGCTTTATCGTCGATGACCTGGTGGCTTCCGGCATCACGGTCGGCGTGGTCAACTACGCTCTCTGCCCGACGGTGCGCTTCGGCGAGCTGGTGCGCCAGGCACGGGCCGCGCTTGTGTGGGCCTGGCGTCATGCGGATGAACTGGACTGTGACCCCGCCGAGGTCAGCGTTTCCGGCCACTCCGCCGGTGGCCATCTCAGTGCCGTGCTGCTGGCCACCGACTGGCCAGGGGAGTACGGCCTGCCGGATAGCCCGCTGCGCGGGGCACTCTGCATCAGCGGGCTCTATGATCTCGGGCCTTTCCCCTGGTCGTGGTTGCAGCCGAAGCTACAGCTGGACGGGCGCGACGTGGCGGAATTCAGCCCCTCCTTCCTGCCCTGCCGGGTATCCACACGAGTCAGCCTCGTCGCGGGTGGTGAGGAGTCCTCCGAGTTCGCCCGCCAGATGGAAGCGTATGCCACCCACCTGGAGGGGCAGGGCATCGGTGTGGAACACGCCGTGCTACCCGGCGACGACCACTTCTCTATCCTCGAGCACTATCTCGATGGCGGATGCCTGGCCGCGACGATCAAGAGATTCCACGCTTGAACGGCAGGACTTTTCGCCCGATAAACCGGGCTCCTGCAAGTGCGCTATCGCGCGATAGCCGGTGGCAGGAGACGACCGCGTTTTTTGTAGGAGCGCGATTTATCGCGCGATAGCCGATGGCAGTAGACGACCGCAGTTTTTGTAGGAGCGCGATTTATCGCGCGATGTCCCAAAGGTCAATCGCCGAAATGTCGGACCACCGATAAATCGGGTTTCTACAAGGCGCCTTATACCCCCAGATAGCGGTCGCGCAGCGACTCGGTGAGTGCCTCGGGCGGCCCGCTCCAGGCGCTGCGCCCCTTCTCCAGCAGCACGCAGTGATCGGCCATCGGCAGCAGCTCCGACAGCGTCTTGTCGACGATCAGGATCGCCTGGCCCTGAGCCTTTAGGCGGCGGATGGCGTGCCAGATCTCCTGACGAATCACCGGGGCGAGCCCCTCGGTGGCCTCGTCGAGCACCAGCAGGCGTGGATTGGTCATCAGCGCTCGGCCAATGGCCAGCATCTGCTGCTCGCCGCCGGAGAGGGTCGCGGCGGACTGGCGGTCGCGTTCGCCCAGGCGCGGGAAGAGCCCTTCGACCCTCGTCAGGGTCCACTCACCGGGGCGCGCCGCCACCAGCAGGTTTTCGCGCACCGTCAGGTTGGGAAAGCAGCGTCGCCCCTCCGGCACCAGCCCCAGCCCCAGGCGAGCGATCCGCTGGGGCGGTAGCCGGCGCAGATCATGCCCCTCGAACCGGATGCGCCCGGCGTGGGCCGGCGTCAGGCCGAACAGCGAGCGGATGGTGGTGGTCTTGCCCATGCCGTTGCGCCCCATCAGCGCCACCATCTGGCCGGCCTCAACCTCCAGGTCCACGCCGAACAGGGCCTGGGCGGGGCCGTAGCGCGTCTCGATGGCCTCCATCTTGAGCATGAGAGTCACTCTCCCAGATAGGCGTCGCGGACCCGCGGGTCGCGACGGATGGTGTCGACATCGCCATGGGCGATGACCCGGCCCGCGACCAGCACCGAGAGGCGCTCGGCGAGTCGGAATACCGCCTGCATATCATGCTCGATCAAGAGGATGGGCACCTCCTGCTTCAGCGACTCGAGCAGCTCGGTGAGCCGGGCCGAGCCCTCGGGGCCAAGGCCGGCCATGGGCTCGTCCAGCAGCAGGGCCTGGGGCTCGAGGGCCAGGGCGCAGGCGACCTCCAGGGCGCGGCGCTCGCCGTGGGAGAGTGCCGCCACCGGCGTCCAGGCGCGATGCTCCAGCCCCATGCGGGCGAGGGCCGCCATGGCGGGCTCCAGTAGGCGGCGGTCGCGGTGAACCGGCGTCCAGAACCGGAAGCTATGGCCACTCACCGCCTGTACGCCGATCATCACGTTACGGATCACCGTCAACGGTTCGGCCAGCGACGAGACCTGGAAGCTGCGGCCCAGCCCGCGTCGGGCGCGGGCGGCGACGCTCAGCTCGGTGACCTCCTCGCCGTCGAGCAGCACGCGCCCGGCGTCGGGGCGCAGGTTGCCGGCGATCTGGGCGATCAGCGTCGACTTGCCGGCCCCATTGGGGCCGATCAGGGCGTGGATCTCGCCGCGACGCAGGGTGAGCGAGACATCATCGGTGGCCGTCAGGGCGCCGAAGCGCTTGTGCAGCCCCTCGAGAGCCAGCACCGCGTCACTCATGGGGCTCTCTCCCAGGGTTCTCTCTCCCGGCCAGCCAGCCCATCACGCCGTGACGGGCGAACAGCACCACGCCGAGCAGCACCAGGCCGAGAAACAGCTGCCAGTACTCGGTCAGTCCTCCGAGCAGGGTCTCCATGCCGATAAACAGCACGGCCCCGGCCAGGGGGCCGTAGAGGCGGCCGACCCCGCCGAGGATGACGATCACCATCAGCTCTCCGGACATGTGCCAGCTGAGCATGCTGGGGCTGACGAAGCCGTTGAGATCGGCATACAGCGCTCCGGCCAGGCCGGTGATCATCGCCGAGACCACGAAGGCCAGCAGGCGAATGGGGTAGGGGGAGATGCCGGCGGTGGCCAGGCGGGTCTCGTTGAGCCGTGCCATGGTCAGCGCCGCACCGAAGCGCGAGCCCATCAGCCGCGAGGTGAGTGCCATCGCCAGCACCAGGCCGGTGAAGCAGATCAGGAAGAAGGCCAGCGGATCCTGGGTATCGAGCCCCGGCAGCTGGTTGCGCAGATAGATGGGCAGGCCATCCTGACCCCCGTAGGTGGGCCAGGAGTTGGCGAAGTAGTAGACCATCTGGGCGAAGGCCAGGGTGATCATGATGAAGTAGACCCCGGTGGTGCGCAGCGAGACGGCACCGATCAGCAGCGCCAGCAGGCCACAGGCGAGCATCGCCAGCGGCCACAGCACCAGCAGGTTGTCGCTGCCGGGCAGCAGGCCCATGAAGGCGCTGGCATCGAAGGCATGATAGGCACCGATGCCGGCGATATAGCCGCCGAGGCCGAAGTAGGCGGCGTGACCGAAGCTGATCATGCCGCCATAACCCAGTGCCAGGTTGAGGCCCACGGCGGCCATAGCGATCAGCGTCAGGCGTGACGCGAGGCTCACATAGTAGGGGTGCCCCAGCAGATCGGCGGCCACCGGCAGTACCAGCAGCAGGGCGAGCATAAGGAGTTGCACCACGCCTCGTCGGCCGAGGCGGCGGGGCGAGGGGGGCCGCGGGTCCTCGAGAGCGGTGCCGGAAGGTGTCGGGTCAGTCATTGACGGTGAAGAGTCCCTTGGGCTTGAAGGCCAGGATGACGGCCATAAGGATATAGATCAGCATCGAGGCCAGGGCGGCACCCACATCGGTGGCCTCGGAGGGGGGCAGGAAACCACGGAAGAATAGTGGCAGGAAGACCCGGCCCAGGGTATCCACCACCCCGACCAGCAGGGCCCCCAGCAGTGCGCCCTTGATGGAGCCGATGCCACCGATCACGATCACCACGAAGGCGAGGATCAGCACCGGCTCGCCCATGCCCACCTGCACCGACTGCAGCGCGCCGACCATGGCCCCGGCCAGGCCGGCGAGCCCCGCCCCGAGGGCGAAGACCGCGGTGTAAAGGCGCGAGATATCGATGCCCAGGGCGCCGATCATCTCGCGGTCGCTCTCCCCGGCACGCACGCGCATGCCCAGCCGGGTCCGCGAGATCAGCAGATAGAGCCCCACGGCAACCGTGATGCCCACGCCGATGATCACCAGCCGGTAGAGCGGATAGCGGGCGTCGCCGGGGAGGGTGACATAGCCCGACAGCCACTCCGGCGTGCTCAGCCACAGCGGCGAGGCGCCGAACAGCCAGCGAGTGCCCTCGGAGAAGATCAGGATCAGGGCGAAGGTGGCGAGTACCTGATCGAGATGCGAGCGGTGGTAGAGGCGGCGGATCACGATCAGCTCCACCAGGGCCCCCACCGCGGCGGCCCCGAGCAGCCCCGCCCCCAGGCCGAGCATAAAGGAGCCGCTGGCGGCGGTGACCGCGGCGGTCAGGTAGGCCCCCACCATGTAGAAGGAGCCGTGGGCCAGGTTGATCAGCCCCATGACCCCGAACACCAGGGTCAGGCCGCTGGCCATCAAAAACAGCATGGTGCCCAGCTGCAGGCCGTTGATCAGTTGTTCGAGAAACAGGGTCGCCGACACGTCAGGGCCCCGTCACATCTTGCAGTCGGGGTAGTAGATATCCTGGATATCCTCGACGGCGATGCCGAGCAGGCGATTGGTCGGCTCGCCATCCTCGCCGGCGACCACCTCACGCACGTAGATATCCTGGATGGGGTGCTGGTTGGGGCCGAAGCGGAGCTCGCCGCGAACCGAGTCGAAGTCCGCCTCGCGCAGCGCCTCGCGGAAGGCATCCTGGTCGTCGGGGTGGGCCTTGCCCAGGGCGGAGAGGATCAGGTTGGCGGTATCGAAGCCCTGGGCGGCATACAGGGTCGGCATGCGGTCGTAGGCTTGCTGGAAGCTCTCGACGAAGGCGCGGCTGGTGTCATTGTCCAGGTCGTAGGCCCACAGCGAGGTGTTCCTGGCGCCGATGGCGGCCTCGCCCACCGCCTTGATGAGGGTCTCGTCGAAGGAGAAGGCGGCGCCGAATACCGGCAGCTCCACCCCGGCGTTCTGCCACTGCTTCATGAAGGAGATACCCATGCCGCCGGGCAGGAAGAAGAACAGGCTGTCGGCATCGCTGGCGCGGATCTGGGCGATCTCGGCGGCGTAGTCGGTCTGGCCCATCTGGGTGTAGAGCTCGTCGGCGACCTCACCTTCGTAGAGGTGCTTGAAGCCGGCCAGGGCGTCGGTGCCAGCCGGATAGTTGGGGGCCATGATCAGCGGTCGCTCATAGCCCTGCTCCTTCATCCAGGCCCCCATGGCGCCGTGCAGGTTGTCGTTCTGATAGGCGACGTTGAAGTAGTTTGCGTGGCACATTCGACCGGCGAGGGCCGAGGGGCCGGCATTGGGCGACAGGTAGAAGGTCCCCTGGCGCACCACGGAGGGCACCACGGCCATGGCCAGGTTGGACCAGATGATGCCGGTCATCAGATCCACCTCGTCGCGCTGCATGAACTCGTTGGCCAGGTTGCGCGCCAGGTCGGGCTTGCGGGCATCGTCCTGTACCAGCACCTCGATATCGTCGCGACCGGACTGCTCGATGGCCAGCAGGAAGGCGTCACGCACATCGACGCCCAGATGTGAGCCGCCCCCGGAAAGGGTGGTGATCATGCCGATCTTGACCTCTTCGGCGTGGGCGGTGGCAAGACCGGTGGAGAGCAGCAGGCCGAGACCCAGGCGAGCGAGCTGTTTCATGAAGAACCTCAGGAGTGGCGTGGTGTTGTTGGCATCGACATAGCCTACCAAGGAAACAGGATCGCCAGGCAGTGGAATATGGTTGCAATGGTCCTCTTGACGATGAAGGGTCTGAGCGTTTATTCCGACAGGATTGACAGCCCACCCCGGTAGCGCGACTCTGTTGCTGACCCGGCCGGGCGCTGGACGCCCTCGGTACCTTGCTCGACCCAACGAACGGAGGCCCCCATGCTGGAAGACTGCAAGAGCGCTCTGGAGCGCTGGGGTGGTGTACACAGGTTGATCGATCGCTGGCTGGATCAGCGCTGCGAGCTGCTGGTCGACTTCGTCGAGCTCAAGGAGAGGTGTGATGCCGAGCTCGAGGCGGTCAGCAAGGAGCGCATCGACGCCTTCAGCGAGCTGCTGATGGACTATATCAGCGCCGGACATTTCGAGATCTATCCCCAGCTGCGCGAGGAGGCCCGCGCCTTCGAGGATGACTCGGCGCTGCAACTGGCCGACCGCCTGCTGGAGCGCCTGGAGATGTCAACCGGGCTGGTGCTCGACTTCGATGCGGAGTACGCAAGCCCGGGGCGTGTCCGCCAGCATCTCGGCCGCCTGCCCGCCTGGCTGGAACGCCTGGCCCATGGCTTGACCGAACGCTTCGCCCTGGAGGATGAGCTGATCGGCCGGATTCACGCCCGCCATGCGCCCGATGCGGCCCGGGCGGAAGCCGCCTCCCGCACGTAGAAGCCCGATTTATCGCGTGATAGTTTTAGTCCGGTGCTCGAAGCGCCCCCCAAGCACCAGCATGCACGGCGTCAGCAGCAGCGTCAGCCCGGTGGCGAAGGTCAGCCCGCCGGCGATGGCGCTGGAGAGCTGGGTCCACCACTGGGTGGAGGGGGCGCCGATCCCCAGGCTGGGGGCGAACAGGTCGACGTTGATCCCCAGTACCATGGGCAGAAGGCCCAGCACCGTGGTCACCGCGGTCAGCAGCACCGGCCGCAGGCGCAGGCTTCCCGCCTCCAGGGCGGCATCGAAGGGCGCCAGCCCCTCGTCGCGCAGCTGGTTGTAGGTGTCGATCAGCACGATATTGTTGTTCACCACGATCCCCGCCAGGGCAATGATGCCCATCCCCACCATCACGATGCCGAAGGGCTGGGCGTTGGCCAGCAGTCCCAGCAGCACCCCCGCGGTGGAGAAGATGATCGCCGAGAGCACCAGCCCCGCCTGATAGAAGCTGTTGAACTGGGTCACCAGGATCAGCGCCATCAGCCCGATGGCGACCATGAAGGCGCCGGCCAGGAAGCGGCTGGCCTCCTGCTGATCCTCCTGCTCCCCGGCGATATTCACCTGCACCCCCTCGGGCGGCTCGCCGGCGGCCTCGAGCAGGGCGCCCAGGCGCCCGTCGGCGCTGGCGTCGGGGGCCACATCGGCCTCGAGGGTGATGGCGCGACGCCCATCGATGCGGTGCAGGGTACCGACCTTGGGCGCCGGCTCCACCGAGACGAAGTGCGACAGCGGCACCTGGCCCCGGGAGGTGTTCAGGCTCAGTCGGCCGAGCTGGTCGAGGGTACGGTCGCCTTCCGGCAGGCGAATCCGGATATCAACCTCGTCGTCGACCCCCTCGGGGCGGTAGCTGGCGACCTGAACCCCGTTGGTCAGCAGCTGCACCGCGCTGCCCACGCTGCTGACATCGGTGCCGAAGCGGGCCGCCGCCTCGCGGTCGACGATGATCCGCCACTCCACTCCGGGC
This sequence comes from Halomonas sp. LES1, assembly GCF_031846005.1. Taxonomy (NCBI): domain Bacteria; kingdom Pseudomonadati; phylum Pseudomonadota; class Gammaproteobacteria; order Oceanospirillales; family Halomonadaceae; genus Halomonas; species Halomonas sp. LES1. The sequence goes on along the minus strand of NZ_JAVRGC010000008.1, from coordinate 51,086 downwards.
AGGCTGCGGTTATCCTCGATATCGCGAAAGCCCCCCAGCTCGTTCATCAGCTGGCGCAGACGTTCCACCGCCTGGTCGGCCAGCTCCGGCGTCTGGCCGCCAATCTCCAGCACGATCGGCTTGCCCTCGCCGGGGCCCATCTGCTGTTCGCGGAACTCCAGTACCAGGCCGGGAAGATCGGTGGTGCGCTCACGCATCTCGGCGAAGATCTCGGTCAGTGGGCGGCGGCGGTGCCAGTCGATCAGCTGGAACTGCAGCACGCCGATGACATCGGCGCCGAGCTGCGTGCCGGGGTTGGCGAAGGAGCGGGCATAGAGCGCCTCGACCTCGCTCATGCCGGCCAGGCGGGCCTCCACTCGCCGCACCATGGCGTCCTTCTCCTCTATGGAGAAGTCGCCCCGGGTGCGCACCACCACCTGGGCGGAGTCGGGCTCCACGCTGGGAAAGAACTCCACACCATGGTTGAAGCGCGCATAGGCGGTATAGATCAGCGCCATCAGCAGCAGCGTGAACAACAGGGTCAGTGCCGGGTGGGCCAGCAGCCGCGACAGGGCGCGGCGATAGAGGCGACCGCCGGCGGTGGCCTTCAGCGGTGCGTCACGAGACGAGGCCTGGCGGGCGCCGAACACGCCGCCCAGCGTCGGCAGAAACACCAGGGCCATGGCCAGGGAGGCGAGCAGACAGAGAATCACCGTGGCCGGCAGATATTTCATGAACTCGCCGACCAGACCCGGCCAGAACAGCAGCGGCATAAAGACCGCCAGGGTGGTGGCGGTGGAGGCGATCACCGGCCAGCTCATGCGGCTCGCCGCCTCCAGCCAGGCCTTGCGGGGCGACATGCCCTGGTGCAAGTGCCGGTCCGCCAGCTCACTGACCACGATGGCACCGTCGACCAGCATGCCGGCCACCAGGATCAGCGCGAACAGCACCACGATATTGAGGGTGTAGCCCACCGCCCAGATCATCAGGATACCGCTGAGGAAGGCACCTGGAATCGTCAGGCCGACCAGCATGGCGCTGCGCGCCCCCATGGCGGCCAGGATCACGATCAGCACCAGCACCACGGCGGTGACCACATTGTTGAGCAGCTCCGAGAGCATGTCCTCGACGAACTCGGACTGGTCGGTGATGGTGGTGATCTCGAGGCCCTCGGGGATCACCCCCTCGGCCTGGGCGAACAGCGCCTGCACCTGCTCCACGGTGGCGATGATATTGGCGCCGGCGCGCTTGGAGATCTCGAGCACCAGCGCCGGCTGACCATCGATGCGGGCATGGCCCTCGGGATCCTTGAAGGTGGGACGGATGATCGCCACGTCGCCGAAGGTCACCACCCGGTCACCATCGACCTTCACCGGCATGGCCATCACATCCTCCAGGGTCTCGATCACCCCGGGCACCTTGATGCCCAGGCGGCCGGCGCCGGTATCCAGGCTACCGGCGGCGACCAGGCGGTTGTTGCGGCTGACCAGGTTGAAGAGCGTGGCAAAGTCGATGCCATAGCTCTCCAGCACCAGGGGATCGACCACGATCTCCAGCAACTCCTCGCGGTCGCCGCCGATATCCACCTCGAGCACCTCGGCGATGCCCTCGATCTCCTCCTGGATCCGGCGGGCGATGGCCACGCGCCGGGTCTCGTCCACCGACCCCGAGAGGCCGATGGAGAGCACCGGAAACTGGCTGACATTGACCTCCATGACGCGGGGCTCCTCCGCCTCGGAGGGCAGCTCCGCCTTGGCGATATCGACCTTTTCCCGCACATCGGTGAGGGCCTGGTCGGCATCGAAACCGGCGTCGAACTCCAGGGTCACGGAGGCGTGCCCCTCGCTGGACTGGGAGGTCATCTTGCGCAGCCCCTCGATGCTGCGCAGCTCCTGCTCCATGGGGCGCACCAGCAGCCGTTCGCCATCCTCGGGGCTGACCCCCTCCAGGCTCATGGCGACATAGATGATGGGAATGGCGACGTCGGGGTTGGCCTCCTTGGGGATCGCCTGCCAGGCGGCCAGGCCCGCCAGCAGCAGTGCGGTCAGCAGCATCAGGGTCGTGCGGGCGCGCGCCTGAGCGGCCGCGATCAGCTGGCGCATCTTAGCGATTCCTTGTGCCGCTGGCGGGTTTTTCGCCGTTACCCTCTGGGGCATCGGACGTGACCGGGGTGACACGCTCGCCGACCTCCACCAGGCCGGCCCCCAGGGTGATCAGCCGCACGCTGTCGGGCAGCCCGGCCACCCGGGCACTCTCGAGATCGGCGTCCACCAGCGTTACCGGGGTCTGCACCACCCGGTTATCGGCGTCGAGATGTTTGATGGCCAGCTCGCCATCGGGGTTGAGTGCCAGCAGGGCCGGCGAGAGGCGATGCACGCGGCGCTCGGGCAGGGTGATCGCCAGGGTGGCGCTGGCACCGGCCAGGCGACGGCCCTCGGGGTTGTCGACGCTGACCTCAACCCGGAAGCTGCGTGTCGCCTCCTCGGCGCGGCGGGCCACCATGCTCACCTCACCACTCAACCGCGAGCCATCCAGCAGCCGCAGCTCGGCCGACTGTCCCGCCTCGAGGGCCAGGGCGTCCCGTTGCGGCGCCCAGGCCACCGCGGTGAGCCGCGAGTCGTCCACCAGTCGCCCCCAGCTCTCTCCCGTCTGCAGCAGTTCGCCGGGCTCCACCTCGAGACGGTCGAGGGTGCCGGAGAAGGGGGCCGTGAGACGGGTATCGTCGCGCTGGCGCCGCAGGGCGGCCAGCTCCGCGGCGGCACCGCTGACATTGGCCTTCAGGCGCAGGTAGTCGGTACGCGAGATCAACTCACGCTGGCGCAGGGAGTCGGCACCGGCCAGTTCGGCCTGAGCCAGCGTCAAGGCATCCTCGGCCTGGGTCAGGCGCGCGGGCAGCTCCTCCTGGGCCTGTTCGAGCAGCAGCTCTCCCGTCTCGACCGAACTGCCCTCCGCCACCGGCAGGGCTGCCACGCGCCCGGTGTGGCGCGCGCGCAGCTCCAGCGTGTGGTGCGCCTCCAGCTCGCCCTGCAGCACCAGGGTGGGGGCATGGGTCTCGGCCTCACGGAGTGCTACCTCCACCCGTGGCGGCGCGATGTCGGCCTCGGCGGCCGATGGAGTCTCCGGCGCGGTATCGCGAAAGCCCTGAAGCTCGCCCAGCAGCAGCCAGGCGAGCAGCATGATGACCAGTCCGATGGCGAGCAGGGCGGGTAGCGGGGGAAGGCGGTCGCGGGGCATGCGGGTGGTCCATCAACGAGCATGAAGCCGCCAGCATACTATTCTCGCGGTGGGTTCTCATGTACTGGTTTGCCGCACCCTGCTTGCACACTCCTCACCTTTGTTGCATTGAGTTTTGTGCACTGCAGGCATACCATCTTGGCGGTTTGTTTTCAGGCCAGAGCGGGCTCGTTGCCCGTCCGGCTCGTCCTCACGGCGACAACCCGCGCGTTGACAACCCAAGGAGCCACCATGAAAGAACCCGTTCGCATTGCCATTACCGGCGCCGCCGGCCAGATCAGCTACTCCCTGGCCTTCCGCATCGCCTCCGGCGACATGCTGGGCAAGGACCAGCCGGTCATCCTGCAGCTGCTCGAGATCACCCCGGCCATGGACGCCCTGAACGGCGTGGTCATGGAGCTCAACGACTGCGCCTTCCCGCTGGTGCAGGAGATCGTCGCGACCGACGACCCCAATGTCGCCTTCAAGGACGCCGATTTCGCCTTGCTGGTGGGTGCACGTCCGCGCGGTCCGGGCATGGAGCGCAAGGACCTGCTGGAAGCCAACGCCGCGATCTTCTCCGTGCAGGGCAAGGCGCTGAACGACAACGCCAGCCGTGATGTGCGGGTGCTGGTGGTGGGCAACCCGGCCAACACCAACGCGCTGATCGCCTCCTGCAACGCGCCGGACCTGAACCCGGGCCAGTTCACCGCGATGATGCGCCTGGACCACAACCGCGCCAAGACCCAGCTGGCCCAGAAGGTCGGCAAGCATGTCACCGACGTGGAGTCGATGATCGTGTGGGGCAACCACAGCGCCACCCAGTACCCGGACCTGGCCCACTGCAAGGTGGACGGCAAGGCGGCCCTGGAGCTGGTCGATCAGGAGTGGTACGAGAACGACTTCATCCCCACCGTGCAGCAGCGCGGCGCCGCCATCATCAAGGCCCGTGGCGCATCCTCCGCGGCCTCCGCGGCCTCCGCTGCCATCGACCATATGCGTGACTGGGCGCTGGGCAGCGACGGCATCGTCAGCATGGGTATCCCCGCCGACGGCAGCTACGGTGTCGAGCCGGGCATCATGTACTCCTACCCGGTGGTGTGCAAGAACGGTCAGTACGAGATCGTGCAGGGCCTGGAGATCGGTGAGTTCAGCCGCGAGCGGATGAATGCCACCGAGCAGGAGCTGCGTGAAGAGCGTGCCGCCGTGGAGCACCTGCTGGGCTGAACCCCAGCCATACGCCTTTCGCGGTAAGCCGTAGGAGCGCGACTTATCGCGCGAGAAGCCCCGCCAGGCTATTAGCCTGGCGGGGCTTCGTGTTTTTCTGACATCTCCCCGTAGGAGCGCGATAGTTTCAATCGCCGGATAAATCCGGCTCCTACGTCTGGTCCGGCGCAGCCGGATCAGCGCAGGCTGATGATCCGCCAGCCACGGGCCTCGGCGGCTTCACGCAGGGTGTCGTCGGGGTCGACGGCCACCGGGTACTCGACGATCTCCAGCAGCGGCAGGTCATTGTGAGAGTCGCTGTAGAACCAGGCCTCGTCGAGGGTCAGGTCCTTGTCGCTCAGCCACTCATCCAGACGCTTTACCTTGCCCTCGCGGTAGCTGGGCGTGCCCCTCACCTTGCCGGTGTAGTGCCCGTCGAGGATCTCGGGGTCCACCGCGATCAGGTCATCGACCCCCAGGCGCTCGGCGATGGGGCCGGTGATAAAGCGGTTGGTGGCGGTGATGATCAGCAGGGTGTCGCCCTTGGAGCGGTGGCGGGCCAGCAGCTCCTCCCCCTTGGGCAGGATGTTTGGCTCGATCTTGCTGGCCATGAACTGCTGATGCCAGGCGGCGAGCTGCTCCGGGCTGTTCTCGGCCAGGGGCCTGAGCGCCACCTCGAGAAACGCCTGGATATCCAGGGTGCCGGCCTCGTAATCGGCCATGAAGCGGTCGTTGGCCTCGCGGTAGGCCACTGGGTCGACGGCGCCCTGCTCGAGCAGGAACTCGCCCCAGGCATGATCGCTGTCGATCGACAGCAGAGTGTTGTCCAGGTCGAAGATGGCCAGACTCACAGAGACTCTCCAGGGTTGCTGACGGGATGGGTGGAAAGCCGGCGATTATGGCAGATGCCGTGTTTCGCTGCATCTTGCGGCGGAAGGCGTATTGATGCGCTTCACGGCCTTGTGGAAGAATGGCTGCAATACTGGTTTCAACAAGGTGAAGTCCGTGATCGACGCTGACGGCTTTCGCCCCAACGTTGGCATCATCATCGCCAACGACCAGGGGCAGCTGCTTTGGGCGCGTCGTGTAGGGCAGAATGCGTGGCAGTTCCCCCAGGGAGGCATCAAGTCTGACGAGACACCCAAACAGGCGCTATTTCGAGAGCTCCACGAGGAGATCGGCCTGACGGCCGAAGACGTCGAGATTCTTGCCTGCACCCGGGGTTGGCTACGTTATCGCCTGCCGCGACGCATGATTCGCACGCATTCCAGGCCGGTGTGTATCGGCCAGAAACAGAAGTGGTTCCTGCTTCGGATCCGCTGTCAGGAGAGCCAGATCTGCATGGATCTCTCCGAGAAGCCGGAGTTCGACGGCTGGCGCTGGGTCAGCTACTGGCACCCGCTGGCCCAGGTGGTGCCCTTCAAGCGAGAGGTGTACCGCCGTGCCCTGAAGGAGCTTTCGCCGCGGGCCCAGCGCCTGGCGCTGGGCCATGGTTAGTCCACCTGGAGGGCTGAGCCCCGACCGCAACACACGATAACAGCGCGATACGACAGCGCTAACCAACAACAGGGATACCCACTCGACATGCTCGAGGTCTTGCGCCGCATCATCCAGGAAGTCAACGGGGCCCGCAGCCTGGAGGCGGCGCTCTCTACCATGGTGCGGCGCATTCGCAAGGCGATGCAGACCGATGTCTGCTCCTTCTATCTCTTCGATGAAGAGATAGATCGCCTGGTGCTGATGGAGACCATCGGCCTGCGCAGCCAGGCGGTGGGGCAGGTGAGCCTGCCCGTCGGCGAGGGCCTGGTGGGGCTGGTGGCCATGCGGGAGGAGCCGCTCAATCTCGAGGATGCCCAGGCGCATCCACAATTTCGCTACTTTGAATCCACCGGCGAGGAGCGCTACTCCAGTTTCCTCGGCGTGCCCATCATCCACCAGCGCCGCATGCTCGGCGTGCTGGTGGTACAGCAGGCCGAGAAACGCCGCTACGGCGAGGAGGACGAGGCGTTTCTGGTGACCATGGCCGCCCAGCTGGGTGGCGTGCTGGCCCATGCCCTGGTCACCGGCAACCTGACCCGGCCTGGCCTGCAGGGGCAGGTGCAGTTCAAGGGCGTGGCCGCCTCGCCGGGCATGGCGATCGGCGAGGCGGTGGTGATCGCCGCCCCCGCCGACCTCGACAGCGTGCCCGACCTGATCCCGACCGACGCCGAATACGAGATCGCCCGCCTCAATGAGGCGATAGATCGCGTGCGCGAGGAGATTCGCGCCGCCGGCGCCCGCCTGGCCAGCCGCATCTCGGCCCAGGAGCTGGCGCTGTTCGAGGTCTACCAGCAGATGCTCAGCGAGACGGCGCTCTCCCAGGAGGTGGAGAAGCGCATCCGCGAGGGACAGTGGGCCCCGGGCGCCCTGGCCGATGTGGTCAAACGCCATGTGCAGTACCTGGAACGCGTCGATGATGACTATCTGCGCGAGCGTTCGGCGGATGTGCGCGACCTGGGGCGTCGGGTGCTGGCCCACCTGCAGGAGGAGACCCCCCAGACTCCCCGGATCTACCCCGAGCGCACCATCCTGGTGGGTGACGAGCTGAGCGCGGCGCTGCTCGGTGAGGTGCCGCGCGACAAGCTGGTCGGCCTGGTCTCGGTGCGCGGTTCGAGCACCTCGCATGTGGCGATTCTGGCGCGTGCCATGGGCATTCCCACGGTGCTGGGCATGGTCGACCTGCCGCTGCCGAGGCTCTCCGGCGAGCAGCTGATCCTCGATGGCCACCGTGGGCGGTTATACATGCGTCCCGGTGCCGACCTGCTGACCCACTACGAGGGCATGATCAGCGAGGAGGCGGCGCTGGCCGAGGTGCTCGAGCACGAGCAGCACCTGCCCAGCTGCACCCCGGATGGCCACGCCATGCCGTTGATGGTCAACACCGGCCTGGCGGTGGACGCGGTGGCCTCGCTCAAGCCGCGTATCAGCGGGGTGGGGCTCTACCGCACCGAGGTGCCCTTCATGGTCACCGAACGCTTCCCCGGCGAGCAGGAGCAGACCCGCCTCTATCGTGACCAGCTCGAGAGCTTTGCCCCCCTGCCGGTGGTCATGCGCACCCTGGATATCGGTGGCGACAAGGACTTGCCCTACTTTCCCATCGAGGAGGCCAACCCCTTCCTCGGCTGGCGGGGAATCCGCGTCACCCTCGATCACCCCGAGGTGCTGATGGTCCAGCTGCGCGCCATGTTGCGTGCCTCCCAGGGGCTCGACAACCTGCAGATACTGCTGCCCATGATCACCAACGTCGACGAGGTCGACACCGCCCAGCGTTTGATCAAGCGCGCCATCGTCGAGTTGAGCGAGGAGGGTGTGGTGGTGCCGCAACCCAGGGTGGGGGTGATGATCGAGGTGCCGGCCACGCTCTACCAGCTCGATGCCCTGGCCGCGCGGGCCGATTTCTTCTCGGTCGGCAGCAACGACCTGACCCAGTACCTGCTGGCGGTGGATCGCAACAACCCGCGGGTCGCCGACCTCTATGACGCCTGCCATCCTGCGGTGCTCTCCGCCATGGCCCTGCTGGCCAGCGAGTCGCGCCGGCTCGAGATGCCGGTCTCGGTGTGCGGTGAACTGGCCGGTGACCCTGCAGGCGCGATCCTGCTGATGGGCATGGGCTTCGGCGCGCTCTCCATGAACGCCCCCAGCCTGCCGCGGGTACGCGCCGCCATCCGTCGGGTACCGCTCAAAGATGCTCGGGAGCTGGTCGACCAGACCCTGCGCCTCGATAGCCCCGACGAGGTGCGCCGCCATCTCAATCAACGCATTGGCGAATGGGAGCTCGCCCACCTGATGCCGCCGCGGGATTGATCGCCCGATAAGTCGGGCTCCTACAGGGTGGTATGCCTCCGGCCTCGTGGTATGGCCTCCTGTCTGGTAGGCGCGCGATGTATCACGTGATGGCCCACCGATCGCCCGATAATTCGGGCTCCTGCAAGTTGGTATGCCCCCGGCCTCGTAGGAGCGCGATTTATCGCGCGATCAAAAAGGTCTCGCCCTGGGCTTTGCCCCCTGGCCCGAAGCGTTTCTCACCGATCTCCATGCGGCCGCTGGCGTGCCAGTTCAGCCAGGTCGTGGCGCGGGTGCCATAGGTGTCGCCGATGATAAAGGGCGAGGAGAGGGTGCGCTCCAGTTCGAGCCCCACGCCGGTATCCGGCAGGGCGTGGTCATCGGCGGGGCGCGAGTCGGCCATCGCCGCCAGGGCATCATCGGGCCAGCGCCCATGCCGAAGGGCGTGGCCGAGCCCCCGGCGGGCCTCGATCAACTTCGGCCAGGGGGTGTTAAGGGCGGCATTGGAGAGTCCGTGGAGGCCGGACGGGACCTCGCGCAGCCAGGCCCCTTCGAGGCCGCGGTGCAGGTGCCACAATCGTTTGCCATCGCCGGCCAGCAGATTGAAGCCGGCATAGCGCAGCGCCTCGCCACGCTCCAGGTGTGCCAGCCAGTCGCCGAGCTCGGGCTGGGTCAAGGCGTCATGGACCAGGCCGCCGCGACTCGGCGCACCGTCGGGCACTCTCAGGCGCGGGTCGCGTACATTGGTGACCGCGGCGAAGCGCCCTCGGCGGTGAACCGCCAGCCAGGTGCCGCCGGCTTCCAGGTCGCGTCCGCCGACAATATCGGGGGCGTCGTCCCAGACGGCCAGCGGGGCGGCGGGGCGGGCGTGGAATTCATCGCGGTTGGCGACCAGGCGCAGTGGCCAGGCGTCGCCCGGGCGATGGTCGAAGGCAATCAGGCACATGCGGCCAGCTTAGCGGCTCGGCACCGGGCGGGGAACCCCGCGATGACAGCGGCCACGGGCCGGCGTACACTCAGCTCCCACCCCGATAACGGCAAACAGGACGCATGCGAGACGAGGCACGCGGCGCTTGGCGCCCTTCACCCCTTATCATGGCGGCGCTACTGCTCCAGCTGGCCCTGCTGGTCGTCGGTATACTCCTTCTGCTGTATGCCGGTGGTGGAGCCTCGGCCTGGCTGATGGCCCTGCTGCTGGGGTCGAGCTTCAATCTGCTACTGGTGGTGCTGCAGCCGTGTCGTTGGGCTCGGGGTCAGCTGAAAGCCCCGGACGAACCGCTAGCCAAGCGGCCAGATGCACACGCCGTAAAGCCGGACACCGTTGCCGAGCCCACGGCGACGGAGGCACGGCTTCGCCGCCAGGTACGTGATCTCCAGGATGATCTCGCCCACCGCAAGCAGAGGCTTTCCCGGCTGATGGCGGGGCGTGAGCGAACTCGCGAGTCGTCGCGGCTGAAATCCGACTATCTGAGCCTGATGGGGCGCGAGCTGCGGCGTCTGCGCCTGCGGCTCGACGAACTCGCCAGCGAGCATGCATCAAACCCTGATGCCGATGCCTCCATGGTCGATGAGCTACGCGAGCGTCTTGCCGGAATGAATGAGCTGCTCGAAGGTTTGGTCGGGGAGGGCGGTTCGTCCTCGACGCGGCCGACCGCTCGCCAGGGGCGGGTGTTGATCGTCGACGACGGCCCGGTCAACCTGATGCTGGCTCAGCAGGTGCTGGAGCGCGAAGGGCTCAGGGTCACCGCGGTCACCTCGGGGAGCGAGGCCCTGGCGTGTCAGGCGCAGGAACACTTCGACCTGGTGCTGATGGATATCTTTATGGAGGGCATGGACGGCATGGAGACGAGCCGCCGCTGGCGCGAGCAGGAGCGAGCCGGACACGTGGCAAGTGGCAGCGTGCTGGTCGCGCTGACCGCCAACGTTAGCGACGATGATCGCCGGCGTTTCATCGAGGCGGGACTGGATGACGTTCTGGCCAAGCCCTATCGCCCCCAGGAGCTGGTCGAGCGGGTCACCCGCTGGCTGCCCGAGCACCTCGCGGAGCCAGAGGCATGAGCACATTATTGCTGGTCTTCGTCGGCTACCTGGCGCTGGGCGCCGTCGCCGGGACCCTGGCCGGGCTGTTCGGGGTCGGGGGAGGGCTGATCATCGTGCCGGCCCTGGTCGTGGCGTTCGGTGTTCAGGGGGTGGCCCCGGAGGTCACCATGCACCTGGCGGTGGGCACCTCGCTTGCCACCATCGTGGTGACCGGCGCCTCCTCGGCCTGGAGCCACTACCATCGCGGCAGCATCCACCAGCAGTGGTTTCTGGCCCTGCTGCCCGGGCTGTTGCTGGGAGCCATTGCCGGCGTGTTCGTCGCCGATGGCCTCTCCGCGGGGAGCCTGGGCACCCTGTTCGGGGTATTCGTGCTGGTGATGGCGGTGCGCATGGCCCTCTCGCGCGGCCCCCGCCCCGGCAGCGCAGCACCGGGACGGGCGATCATGGCCGCCGCCGGTGGGGTGATCGGTGGTATCTCGGCGCTGTTCGGCATCGGCGGCGGCACCCTCTGCGTGCCCTGGCTGACGCGCTGTGGTGCACCGCTGACCCAGGCCGTGGGCACCTCGGCCGCCTGCGGCATTCCGATTGCCCTGTTTGGTGCGGCTACCTTTGCGGTGCTCGGCTGGGGCAATGCCCTGCTTCCCGCCGGTGCTACCGGCTTCGTGATGTGGCCGGCGTTGCTGGGCATCGTGCTCGCCAGCGTGCCCTGCGCCCGCCTCGGTGTGCGGCTGGCCCACCGTTTGCCCGCTCGTGTACTGCGCCTGGCCTTCGCTGCCCTGCTGGCCTCGGTCGGCCTGACCTTCGTGTTATAGCTTTAAGCTGTAAGTTAAAAGCTATAAGCTCTAAGAAAACCTCTTGCCGCTAGGCTTGGTGTTTATATCTTGGCTTACGGCTTCCAGCGTTTAAGGATTTCCATGCTTTCCTACCCTGATATCGATCCCGTGGCGATCTCCCTTGGCCCCTTCCAGGTGCACTGGTATGGCCTGATGTATGTGGTGGGCTTTGTCGCCGCCTGGCTCCTGGGGCGCCACCGCGCCGCGCGAATCGGCCTGAACCAGGACGATATCGGAGACCTGATCTTCTACGCCGCCCTGGGGGTCGTGCTGGGCGGCCGACTGGGCTATGCGCTCTTCTACGGCCTCGACCAGTGGCTGGCCGATCCATTGTGGATCGTGCGGGTGTGGGATGGCGGCATGAGTTTCCATGGCGGCCTGCTCGGTGTGTTGGTGGCCATGTGGTGGTTTGCCAGGAAGAAGCGGCTGGCGTTCTTCACCCTTACCGATTTCGTGGCCCCGCTGGTGCCCATCGGTCTGGGGGCAGGGCGCATCGGCAACTTCATCAATCGCGAGCTTCCTGGCAGGGTGACCGAGATGCCTTGGGGCATGCCGTTCCCTGGCCTCGGGCCCGAGCCGCGCCACCCTTCGTCGCTTTATGAAGCGGCCCTCGAAGGGGCGGTCCTGTTTATCGTGCTGTGGCTCGTCACCGCCACACCGCGCCGCCGCGGCCTGGCCTCGGGGCTCTTCCTGGTGCTCTATGGCGCCTTCCGCTTCCTGGTGGAGTTCTACCGCCTGCCGGATGCCCATATCGGCTACCTGGCCTTCGGCTGGTTCACCATGGGCATGCTGCTGACGCTGCCGATGATCGCCGCGGGAGTGGCACTGATCGCCTGGTCGCGCCGCCAACCGGTGGATGCCAAGGTAGCGTAGGAGTGCGATTTATCGCGTGATATCCGGCCTCCCATCGCCGAGATGTGGGGCCACCGATCTCGTAGGAGCGCGATTTATCGTGCGATGCGGGGCCTGCCATCGTCACCCCTGGACGTGTAGAATCTGCCTTCCAGCCACCCGCCCCGACGATACCGTGACCGACGATACTCAGCCCGCCTTCGAACAGCCCGCTCTTGAGCAGCCCTATCTCGACCTGATGCGTCAGGTGCTCGACCATGGTGTGGAGCGCGACGATCGCACCGGGGTAGGGACCCGCTCGCTCTTCGGCCACCAGATGCGCTTCGACCTGGCCCGCGGCTTTCCGCTGCTGACCACCAAGAAGCTCCACACCCGCTCGATCTTTCACGAGCTGCTGTGGTTCCTGGCCGGCGACACCAATATCGGCTACCTCAAGGAGCATGGCGTTCGCATCTGGGACGAGTGGGCCGATGCCAACGGCGACCTGGGGCCGATCTATGGCTATCAATGGCGCAGCTGGCCCGATCCTCGTGGTGGCCACGTCGACCAGATCGCGGGTCTGCTCGAGCAGTTGCGGGTCAATCCCCGTTCGCGGCGCCTGATCGTCTCCGCCTGGAACCCCGCCCAGGTCGACGAGATGCAGCTGCCCCCTTGCCACTGCCTGTTCCAGTTCTACGTGGCCGAGGGGCGGCTCTCCTGCCAGCTCTACCAGCGTAGCGCCGATATCTTCCTGGGCGTGCCCTTCAATATCGCCAGCTATGCGCTGCTGACCCAGATGATCGCCCAGGTGGCGGGGCTGGCGCCCGGGGAGTTTATCCACACCCTGGGCGACGCTCACCTCTATCTCAATCATCTGGAGCAGGCCGAGGAGCAGCTGTCGCGTACGCCGCGCCCGGCGCCCCGTCTGGTGCTCGACCCAGGCGTCAATGATCTCTTCGATTTTGGCATCGAGCATATCGCCATCGAGGGCTACGACCCTCACCCGCATATCAAGGCGGAGGTCGCCGTATGAGTCAGGCCGAGCCAGTGAGCAATGAGCTTCTTATGGATGACACCCTGGTGCCCATCGCCATGATCGCCGCCATGGATCGCAACCGGGTGATCGGGGTCGACAACGCGCTACCCTGGTACCTGCCCGAGGACCTCAAGTTCTTCAAGCGCATGACCCAGGCCAAGCCGCTGGTGATGGGACGCAAGACCTTCGACTCCATCGGCCGGCCGCTGCCCGGACGCCTGAATATCGTGGTGACCCGCGACCAGAGCTTTCAGCATGACGGTATCCGGGTCTGCCACGATATCGCCTCGGCGCTGACCCTGGCCGACCAGCAGGCGACCATCGACGGGGTGGAGGAGATCATGGTGATGGGGGGCGCCGAGATCTATGCCCAGGCGCTGCCCCACGCCAGCCGCCTATACCTCACCGAGGTGAATGTCGAGGTGGAGGGCGACGCCCGCTTCCCCGAGATCGACCCCGCCGAGTGGGTGGAGGTCCAACGGGTGGCCGGCAGCCCCGCCGAGGGCCAGCCCGCCTACGACTTCGTGGAGTACCGCCGTCGCGAAGAGCAGCGCCGGGAAAACGTCGGCGCCTGACGACATTTGTCATGGGCGCGCATCTGGCACAGACTTGATGGCACTGCCTGTATCACAGAGCTGTGGGAGGAGAACGGTTTGGCCGAGCAACGCGTACATTCGCTGCTGGACGCCCTGGATGGGCGCACCCGATCGCTGCTGGAGCGCCTGGCCCATGAGCGCGGGGCGCGCCGCCACGCCGAAAGTGTGCAGGGCGAGCTGGCCCAGCGGCTCGGCGAACTGGAGCGTCGCCTGGCAGAGGCACAAGCCGCCCACCGTGAACTCGCCGAAGCGCATCGTGAACTGGAGGAGGCGAAGGGCACGCTGGAGGAAGGCCGTCGCAAGCTTGAGGAGCAGTGCCGTGAGCTGGAAGAGGAGTGCCGCGAGCTCGACGAGCAGAACAGCGAGCTGGAGGCCCATAACCGCCATCTCCATGAACGCCTTACCAGTGGCCAGCCCGCCGAGGGTGGCTTTCGCCCCGGGCGCCGCTCCCAGGGCCTCTCCGCATTGATCGGCCACCGCCCGGCGTCAGCCGACTCCTCCACTCCTTCATCTCCGGTGAGCAGGGCCACGGATAAGTCTGGCTCCTATCAGGCGGACGTATCAGAAACACCGCAATCTTCGCAATCGCCGGATAAATCCGGCTCTTACCAGGCGGCCGTATCGGAAACACTGCAATCACCGATGAGTCGAGCCGCGGATACAGCCGGTTCCTGCGAGGCGGGTGTGGCTGACGCTGCCAGGCCCGTCGGAGCCCGAGTTATCGAGCGAAACGAAGAAGTCTCATCACCCTCCGAGGCTTCCAGCCCTCAGGAGGCAAGCGAGCCGCCATCTCCCCAGGCCCTGCTCGGCGAGTGGTATGTGCGCTATCCCGCCGCCTTCTTCAAGGGGCATACCCGCCCCTTGATGGTCGGTATCCACGAGGTACTGGCCAGTCGTGAGCCCTGGCCCGAAAAGCTGGTGCGTCGCGCCCTGGCCTGCTACGTCAATCTGCCGCGTTATCTCAAGGCGATGCGCGAAGGCGCCGAACGCATCGATCTCGACGGTCAGCCCGCCGGCAAGGTAGATGCCCAGGCCGCCAATTACGCTCACCGCAAGCTCGACCATCTGCAGGGCGACAAGCGGAGCGGAAAAGGGCGCAACCACCAGAATCGGCAGCATCAGGGCCCTGGCAAGTCAGCCAAGGGGGCCATTCAGGCGAAGGGTAGGCCAAAGGCTGGGAGCAAGGGCCCAGAACAGGGTGGCACACCGAAAGGGCGTGCCGATGTTCCCGATTCGGCGTCTCACGAGTCGGGCTCCGCGGCAGCGCCGGCCACCATGGAAGAGAAACTCTCGGCCCTGTTAGCCAAACATAATGGTCGCTGAAGCCTTCTTAAGTCTCTGATTTTGTTGTTCATGTATCTCTAGATGCCAACGGCATGTCGCGCTGGCAGGCGTTGACTTGTGTTCGTCATATCGGCAAGGCATTATGCAGCAACCGCCGTGAGGCGCGTGTTTACGTAGTTGCAGGAAAGTTCCGTGTTGTGAGGGCAGAAAATAGGAAAACAGTGTTTTTTTCTTCTTGCGTTCCCTCATGACCCGGTATAAGGTTGCTCCTGCGAGCATTGGAATATAACTAAGGCTTTGCCGAAGTGAGGCTCGCACCGGCACCCTTCGCGAAGAAGGTCAGCCGAGACGAGCCGGCGCAGACCGGCCGGGCCTGCCGAATCGCCCGAGAGCGGTCGGCAACAAACGATCGAAACAGACTGCTAGTCAAAGGAACATCATCATGATGAAGAAGACACTGTTAGCGACTGCTATTGCCGGCGCCATGGTTGCCACCGGCGCCCAGGCCGCCACCATCTACAACCAGGACGGCACTAAGCTGGACCTGTACGGCAACCTGCAGGTTGCTTATAAGTCTGTTGAGGTGGCTCAGCGCAATGACGCTGGCGAGATTGTGGGTGCGGAGAGTGCAGATGAGCTGTTTGATAACGGCTCAACTATTGGTTTCTCCGGTGAGCATGTGATCAGCCGTGGCCTGACCGGTTACTTCAAGGCCGAGTTCGAGCACGACGTTGATGAAGCCAAGACCGCCGGCGGCCTTAACACCGGCGACCAGGCCTATATGGGTCTGAAAGGCAGCTTCGGTGATGTGCGCCTGGGTTCCTGGGACCCGCTGATCGACGACTGGATCCAGGATCCGATCACCAACAACGAGTTCTTCGATGTCTCTGACTCCAGCTTCTCGCGTGATCTGGATGCAGTTCGCATTGTCGGCATTGAAAACCGTGAAGGTAACAAGCTTCAGTATCTGTCACCTTCCCTCAGCGGTTTCCAGTTTGCTGTTGGCACTCAGTACGAGGGTGATGCCGAGACCGAGAACGTTTCCGGTTCCAGCAACGCCTCTGCCTTCGGTGGCCTGAAGTATACCGCCGGTGCCTTCTCCATCGCGGCTGCCTACGACAACCTCGATAACAACGATGTCTCTATCGGTACTGTAGATGTTGAGGCTGGCGACCAGTATGGTATTACTGCCCAGTACACCATTGATACCTTGCGACTTGCTGCCAAGGTTGAGCGCTTTGAGTCTGACAACGATCTCAGCGAAGACGCCAACTTCTATGCTCTGGGTGCACGCTATGGCTACGGCATGGGCGACATCTACGGTGCTTACCAGTACATCGATGTAGGCGGTGATACCTTCCGCAACACGCTTGGCGATGCCATTTCAGGCGATCTCGAAACCAGCGAGACCTTTAACGAAGTCGTTATTGGGGCCACTTACAACATTTCCGATGCCATGTACACCTTTGTCGAGGGTGCCTGGTACGATCGTGAGAAAGATGCTAGCGACGGCGTTGCCGTTGGTGCCGTCTACCTGTTCTAATCCATTCGGTCGCAGGGCCTGACCCTGCCCCGATGGGTTTCGACATCGAAAGCCGATCCTCCGGGGTCGGCTTTTTTTATTACCGGCATGACCAAGCGAGGTTCCATGAACAAGCCTATCGTGACCGCCGGCCTGCTAAGCCTGGGGCTCGCCCTGGCCGGCTCCCAGGCACTGGCCAGCGAGATGCAGGAGCGCTTCCGCGAATCCGGCAAGCAGCTCGACCTGACCGGCTTTCTGCAGGCCGATAACGACGCCCGCAGCCGCAGCTTCTTTTACGGCGGCGTGCAGGAGCACGACTTCACCGTCAAGGAAGCCGGCACTTATCGTTTCGAAAGCCGGGTGCCGGCCGGGGAGTCCGAGGAGTACCGCATCGAGGCGCTGCTGTTGGACAAGCAAGGTAACGTCCTGGCCCGCAGTGAGGCGCTTGGCCAGAATGGCGGGCTGAGCTTCGAGAAGCGCCTGGAGCCCGGCGACTATGTGTTGCAGGTGCAGGGCAACAAGTTCGGCACGGTGCGCCGTGACGGTAACAGCTTCTCGGTGAGTGTCGCGGGCGTGGGCGTCGAGGAGGGTGTCTCGGCTGGCGAGGGGATCGCCTTTACCGGCACCAGTCGTGAAGGAGGCCGCAACGCCTTCGTGCGCCGTTCGGATGTGGTGGCGCCGATTGCTGTACCCGCGGCTAGCGGGTCTGTCGAGGCGTCGCAGCCCGCTCGCACGGATGCTCAGCCTTCGGCAGTTGAGTCTTCTGCACCTACCACGCCGGGGGCCGCGTCGGCCGACAGCCAGGCAGCGACTGGCGCCACCGCGGCGGCCGAGCCGGCCAAGGGCTTTGAGCGGGTCGTCACCGACGTCAAGATCCGCGCCCGCGGCGAGGTGCTGAGCTTCGAGGTGCTGGAAGCGGGCACCGTGGCTATCGCCACTTCTACCTTCCCCGGTAACGAGGGCACCTACCGCATCGAGGCCGAGGTGGTGGATGAGCAGGGCCGCGTGGTGGCAAGCGACGCCGGCGAGGGCTTCGATGGCGACATCGATCTGCGCACCGAACTGCAGCCGGGTCGCTACACTATTCGCGTTAAAGGGCAGAAGTTCGGCTCGGCGATGAGTGGCGTCAACAACTATGAGCTCGAGGTGCGACAGCTGGATCGTCGCTGAGACCGGCATAAGCTGCCGCTCATCTTTGTTTCCCGAGTGAGTGCACGCAACATCCCCGGCCAGACTGGCCGGGGATGTTGCTGTCTAACCTAACCTATGCTCCCCCACCTGTAGCTCGTTATATCGGCGATTTGAATTCCACCCTCAGGGCTCCGTCGTGACGCCTGTTTAACATGTGCCGCCAGCGTACCGTTATCGGCGGGTCTAGAAACTGTACTTGACCATGCCCTGCAGGCGCAGCGCGTCGCCGTCGCGGCCGTCGACCACCTCGCGGGTATGGTAGGCCGCCTCGATACCGTAGCTGACGCGTTGGATCGGCGACCAGATATAGTTCAGATGCACTGCCGTGAACTGCTCGTTGGCGCCCTCCACCCCGGCGATGCCGGCGTCGCGGGCATCATCCAGGTCCGCCTGGGAGATACCGTATCCCAGGTTGATGGCACCCGGGCCAGCGGTCAGGCTCATGCTGATGTTGGCACCCCAGGCCTCGATGGTCTCGATATTGCTCCCATTCCAGTAGCCCGGCGCCGAAGGGTTGTTCTGCATATATTCGCCGATGCCGTCGCCCCAGGTCAGCGCGCCGCGCAGGGTCAGGGTGTCGCTTGCCGGATAGCGGGCCGCCAGGTTGAGGCCATAGCCGGCGGCGGTGTCATCCATGCCTGCACCATCGACCTCAAGCTGACGGACCATGGCGGCGGCGGAGTAGTGCAGGCCGGCGGCCTGGTTCTGATAGCGCAGGGTTAGATCGGGCAGGCCGGTCTTGGCATCTTTATGTTCGATGTAGACCCCACGCTTGGGATTGAAGTTGGCTGCAACCCCGTCCCGGTAGTCTTCCGGATCTGGATTCTCCAGGGCGATATGCCAGTTGGCCCAGGAGTAGCGCAGCTGCGCCTTGCGACCCACCTTGCTCTGACCCGGCTGGGGCGCCAGGTCGATGGTCGGGGTCTTGCCCAGCAGGCTGCCGAAGTTGGTCCAGGTCTTGCCTGCCGTGATGCCATTCCAGCTGCCGAAGGCGTGGCGCAGGCGCAGATCGCCACCCTCCGGAGCGTTATCGAACCAGTCCACCTCGACCATGGTGGTCAGCTTGCTGCCACCCATGGGGGTAGCGGTCTTGAAGCCCAGGCGGCTCTGGTAGGCGTGCATGGTGGTATGGCCGTCGCTGCCCTCCTGGCCGTCGATCAGGATGCGCGGCCGTGCGGCCAGATCGCCGAGCTTGTTGTCGACGTCGTAGATCATGTCCAGCTTGGCGTAGCCGTAGACGCTGGCGGTGGTGTCACCCACCTCGAAGTCGACAGCGTGGGAGGCCGAGGCGATGGCCAGCGCCAGGGTGCCGCCGGTGAGCAGCGTGGCGTGTTTGAGGCCGATAGGACCTGTCATTGACTTTTCCTTCTTGCGGGACGCCCGGTGGGCGGAAATGGCTCGGCGACGCGGGCGGGTTTCCTTGATGATTCCGCTTGCCGCCGATGGTTGTCATGCTAACCACCCCGGCGCGCCGGGCCCACTGGCAAGGAGCGGAAAAAGCTTGATATGAGTCAAGGGGAAGAAGGATCTGACGATTCTGCCGGTATAAGCAGTTAATTCCGTTTAAACAGCGGGTTAAGAAAGAATTAATGTCCTGCTCTGGATCATCCTTACGGCGGGAAGGGGCCGGATAAACCAAAAAGCCCCGGCCAGTGGCCGGGGCGAAAGGATCGAAGCGTTCTGCTTGTATTGTCGGGTGTTATTGCCAGCATGGCGGGGCCGGACCCGCCATCGGTCAGCTTGTTAGAAGCTGTACATCACCATGCCCTGGATACGAGTGGCGTCACCGTCATCGCCACCCTTGGTCTCACGGCTCGCCCAGGCGGCTTCGATGCCATATTGGATACGTTCGGCCGGCGACCAGATATAGTTCAGGTAAGCGGTTTCATGGGTGTCGGTGCCATCGATGCCCTCATCGTCGAGGTCGACGGTGGCGACGTTATAGGAGGCGTTGATGGCGCCCGGGCCTGCCTTGATGCTGGCGCCGATGGTACCCCCGGTGCTCTCCAGGGTTTCGAGGTCTCCGTTGTCAGCCAGGTAGGCCGGAGACGTCTGCGGGCTGACGTTCATATAGCCGCCGATGCCGTCGCCGTGGGTTACGCCGGCGCGCAGGGTGACGGCCTCGGATACATTCATGGCGGCTTCCAGGGCGATACCCCAGCCAAAGGCGGAGTCATCGCTTACTGTGGCACCAGCATCTTCTGCCGCATCATACTCGAGCTGGCGCAGTACCGCGGAGGCAGAGTACTTGAAGGGGCCGGAGGCATCGGTATAGCGGGCGATTACATCGGGCAGCTCGCTCTTGGCGGCATCATCTGAGGTCTGGACAACATTATTTTCGGTCTTTTCTGAACCACCTAAAGTATCCGGATCCTCGATGGAGGCCGAGAAGTTGCCGGCGGTATAGCGCAGCTGCGGCTGACGCGCCTGGTTGCCCACTCCGGGCGGGCCGGTAAAGTCGATGGACGGCGTGCCGGCCACGAAACCATAGAAGTTGGTCCAGGTCTGGCCGGTCAGGATGCCGTCCCAGGAGCCGTAGGCATGACGCAGGCGGAAGGAGCCGCCACCGCTGCCGTAGAAGTCGCCTTCGATGCGGGTGACCAGGTCGCTGCCCGAGACCGGTGTTGAGGTCTGGAAGCCGATGCGGCTCTGGTAGGCGTGCATATTGAAGTGGCCATCCTGGCTCTCATCACCATCCAGAGCGATGTTCTTGTGGCCAATGGAGTTGCCGAGGTCGGTATCCACGTCATAGATGATATCCAGCTTGGCATAGCCGTAGACGCTGGCCTTGGTATCGCCGACTTCAAAATCCACTGCGTGGGAGGCGCTCGCCACGGCCAGTGCCAGGGCAGAGGCGGTAAAGATCGAGGCCTGCTTCACTTTATTGTGTTGGGTCACGTGCATTGTTCCTTGAATCACTTGGCCGTGAGGGCCGGCTTTATAGTGTTGTTCCTGCGGTGCACGCCAATATGGCGAATTGGCCATGCAGCTGACGTAAACGTCAGGACGAAGTTAGCGAGACGCAGCGTTGATAACAACGCCATAGGGGTTTAAGGCGACTAAAGTTGTAGGAACTTTGCCGGCGGCTATCCCGACATCGACCACAGCGGCCCGACGGGTCTCTTGATCGAGTGGAGCAGTTCGAGAAGGTCAGCCGTGCCCTATGGGTCAAGCCGCTGGGCAGCTAATAAAAAGTCGGGGAGTGACCAGAACAGTCAGGCGCTACAGGAAGCAGGCAGGAAGTGGCGCCCCCTTCAGGATTCGAACCTGAGACCTTCCCCTTAGGAGGGGGACGCTCTATCAACATGTGCTAGGTAGATAAATAGAGTAACCTATTGTTATATATGGAGTTTTCTCACTCTATCTCTGGTTTTGGCAAATGCAAAAGAGCGGGAATGCGTCCGTTTGTAGGTGGTTTTTAGGGGGATTTAGGACTAAAAATCTGGCTATAGTCAAAGTTGGGTTCGGTAACAAAGATCACACTACATACTTCAATGAGTCGCCGTGATCATCCATCGATGAGCAATGCACACGCCTTCTAGTGCCTGTTAGACGATAAGCGGAGGAAAAGCGACCACTGGGTCGTCTTTCTTATGTCTGCGAGATGGCGTCCCTGGCAGGATTTGAACCTGCGACCTGCCGCTTAGGAGGCGGCTGCTCTATCCAGCTGAGCTACAGGGACGTGTCTGACGAAATCTGAGGGTCGACACCTTACCAGACGCCTCAGATTTTGCGTAGGGCTAGTCCAAAATGGCTGTCCGGAACGGGCAGCTCAGGTTGGACTAAAATCAGGCCAAAAATGGCCAATTCTGGACTATTTTGAAGGCTAGGTTAGTCCTAGCGCTCCCGGAAATCCGTAGATTTCCCTTCTAACCTACTGTTTTTACAGGTCATCCAGTCAATGCCCCGAACCCTTCGCTTTAACATAGGAGGGGGACGCTCTATCCAGCTGAGCTAAGGGGGCAACACGCGGCGCATTATAGAGAAATGCGCCGCCGAGGGGAACCGGCAGCAAGGTGCATCGTCGATAGATGCCGTCTCGGATTGCAGCGATTCGAGGTGTTATGGATATGAGCCGGAGGCGGCTTGCGGGTAGAATGCCGGCATCTTCGTACAAGGTCGCCCCATGACTGTCCCCTCGTCTCCGCCTCCATCGTCTCCGCTCTCCATCCATGGTGATCGACACTTCGACGGCCTGGCCGACAAGTTTGCCGCGAGCCTCTATGGCGGCGTGCGGGGAGAGCTGCGCCTGGCGCTGCTCGACCGCCTGCTGCCGGAGATGCTCGATCTGAGCGGCCAACCGCTGCTCGACGTGGGCGGCGGCCTGGGGCAGCTGGCCGGCTGGTTCGCCGAGCGGGGCCATCTGGTCACCCTGGCCGAGCCCTCCGCCGAGATGCTCGAGCGTGCACGCGAGGCGCTCCTGGAAACATCAGCCGAGCACGAGGTCACCTTTCTTCCGGCGCCGCTGCAGGCGCTTCCCGAG
The DNA here is from genome assembly GCF_031846005.1 of Halomonas sp. LES1. Taxonomy (NCBI): domain Bacteria; kingdom Pseudomonadati; phylum Pseudomonadota; class Gammaproteobacteria; order Oceanospirillales; family Halomonadaceae; genus Halomonas; species Halomonas sp. LES1. The sequence goes on along the minus strand of NZ_JAVRGC010000008.1, from coordinate 29,050 downwards.
CAGGCCCCCGGGCCCTGGTCGCTGATCGCCTGTCATGCGGTGCTCGAATGGCTGGGCGATCCGCGGGCGGCACTGGCCACCCTGGCCGGCCTGCTGGCCCCCGGCGGGCAGCTCTCGTTGATGGTCTTCAATCGCGATGCCCTGCGCTTATCCAATGTGGTCAAGGGTAACCTGCAGAAGGCCCTGGATGACCGCCTGGAGGGCAAGGGGCTGCGTCGTCGACTGACGCCGATCTCGCCGCTGACACACGCCCAGATCATGGCCTGGAGCGCCGAGCTGGGCCTGGAGGTGCGCGAGGTGGCGGGCATTCGGGTCTTCCACGACTATCTGCGCAGCCCACCGCAGACTGACGACGATCGCGAGCGGCTGCTCGAGCTCGAGTGGCGCTACTGCCGGGTCGATCCCCACTGGCGGCTGGGCCGCTATCTGCTCTATACCCTGGTGCATCGCGAGACCCCGGTTTCACCCGCCTCTTCATCAGTCTCTTCACCAACCTCTTCATCAACCTCTTTACAAGACCAGGAGCCCCTGTGATGCATGCCGAGACACCACGCGCCGAGAATCCGGTCTGCCAGCTGCTGGAGCGCCAGGCCGCCGACTATCGCGGTTGGTGGTGGGTGGCGCCGCCACGGGACGCCTGGCTGGAGGCGGGGCAGGGCGTGGCGATCAGTGCGGATCTGAGCCTGCGCGAGGCGTGGCAGGCCGCCGGCGGCGACGCTCATTCGCCCTTTGCGCCCGAGCTTGTTGATGACGAGCTTGGCCCGGCCGGGGTGGTGCTGTTCTGGCCCAAGAGTCATGCCCTGGGCGAGTGGTGGCTGCTGTGGTTGTGCGCGACTCTGCCCGAGGGCACGCCGCTACAGCTGGTGGGCGAGAACCAGGGCGGCATCAAACGGGTACTCAAGGTGCTGGCCGCCCTCGGGTTGGGCTGCCGCAAGCTCGACAGCGCGCGGCGCTGCTCGCTGTTCGAGAGCCGTCTCGGCCGCGTGGAAATCGATCCGGCGGCGGCCTGGACCACCTTCGATGCCGGTCTGGAGGGCGAGCCGTTGACCCTGGCCAGCCACCCGGGTGTATTCGGCCATGGCAAGCTCGACGATGGCACCCGGCTGCTGCTGGAGACCCTGCCCGGCACCCTGCCGTTCGAGGGCCGCGAGCTTCTGGATATGGGCTGCGGTGACGGTATCCTCGCCACCTGGCTGGCACGCCGGGGAGCGCGGGCCAGCGCCGTGGATGTCAACGCCTTCTCGGTGGAGGCGACCCGGCGCAGCCTGGCGACCAACGAGCTGGCCGGCGAGGTGCTGGAGAGTGACGTCTACTCGGCGCTGGCGGGGCGTCAGTTCGATGCCATCATCAGCAACCCGCCGTTTCATCAGGAGCGGGCCATCGATTATGGCCCCGCGGCGCGGCTGATCGGCGAGGCGCCGGCGCACCTGCGCCCCGGCGGTGCCTTGATCATCGTGGCCAACGCCTTCCTGCCCTATCCGGATCGGCTCGAGCGCGCCTTCGGCAGCTTCGAGATCCTCGCCGACGATCGCCGTTATCGGGTCTATCGCGCCATCAAGCGCTGATCAGTCCTGTGGGTCGCGGTAGTCGATCTCGGTGATGATATAGGTGGTCTCGCCACCGGGGGCGGCCACCGTGACCTCCTCGTCCAGGGGCTTGCCGAGCAGCGCCCTGGCCAGCGGCGAGTCGACGCTGATCCAGTGCTTGTCGGGGGCGATCTCGTCGTGGCCGACGATGCGGATGCGCATCTCCTCGCCTTCTTCATCCTCCAGGGTGACGAAGGCGCCGAAGTAGACCTTGCCGGTATCCGCCGGCAGCCGGTCCACCACCGTCAGTTCGTCGAGCCGCTTGGTCAGGTAGCGAATGCGTGCGATGACCCGGTTCAGCTCCTTCTTGTTGTACGTATAGTCGGCGTTCTCCGAGCGGTCGCCCAGGGCCGCCGCCTCGCCCACCTTGGCGGAGAGGGCGGGGCGTTTGACCCGCGAGAGATGGTCGAGGATGCCGCGCAGCCGCTCGGCGCCCTCGGCGGTGATCAGGTCGCTCTTGGGCTCCTGGCGCGGATCCTTGGCCGGGTCGCGCCAGCGGGTCATGTTACGGCCTTTCATGGGGTACCTCGTGATTCATGGCCTGTCGGTATCTGGCGGGAACATACGCCAAGCGAGTGGCGAAGGCCAAGATGGACGCGACTGGCGAATGATTCAAACGTTCGTTACATTCGGGGTGGGGTCACAATACCAACACCCGAAGGAGAGCCGAGATGATACGACGTCGACTGCTTGCAAGCGCCATGGGGCTGGGCGTCAGCCTGAGCCTGGCGGTGCTTCCCCTGGCGGCCGCCCACGCCTGGGAGGCGCGGGTGGAGGGCATGAAGAACCACTGGGAGCGGGTGGTGACCGAGCAGCCCGAAGGGGAGCGCGCCGATGGCCTCAAGGCCCTGGCCGGCCAGGCCGAGCGGCTGGTGGAGGAGCAACCGGATGCGGCGGTGCCGCTGGTGTGGCAGGGCATCATCGAGGCCTCCTGGGCGCGGGAGCGTAGCGGCCTTGGAGCGCTCTCCAGCGCCAAGAGCGCTCGCGCGGCCCTGGAGCGGGCGGTCGAGCTCGACCCCCAGGGGCACAATGGCTCCGCCTACGTCACCCTGGGTGCGCTCTACGATCGCGTGCCGGGTGGCCTGGTAGGCTTCGGCGACAGCGAGACCGCCGAGCGCATGTTCCAGCAGGCCCTGGCGATTCGCCCCGACGGTATCGATGTCAATTTCTACTATGCCGCCTTCCTCAAGGAGGAAGGGCGCCTGGACGAGGCCCGCGAGCATGCCCGGCGCGCCGTGGAAGGGCAGGCTCGGCCGTCTCGCACGGCCTCCGACGAGGCGCTGCGCGACAAGGCCCGCGAGCTGCTGACCAGTCTCTGAGGTGCAGGGCCCACAAGCTATCTGAGTTAACTTGCGGTTATGGTCAGCGCTATCGCAGTTACCGACAGGGTAATAGCGAAAGGCGCCGGGGACAGACCGGAGAGGGGGTCCGAGGACCAAGGATGGCCGAGGTAGCCTACAAGGAAGTACTTGTAGCGCCCCCTCGACGTCCTGTCGCCGGAATAGCCTTGAGCGATGTTGCTGTCTGCGATAGTCCTATGGGGTATGACGTTCAAGGTTGGCATCCCCGGTGTCGATCACGATAATGGGGCCTTTCCTGTGACCGGAGAGCGCCATGCGTGACCCGCGCGAGATCCCGGATCTGGCTGCCGCACCCTTCACCCGTGCCGATGTGGAGCTTGTCGAGCGCCGTTGCCTCCATCAGGGCTTCTTCCGTCTGGAAGCCCTGCATCTGCGCCACCGCCTGTTCCAGGGTGGCTGGAGCGAGCCCATGGTGCGCGAGGTGCACCAGCGCCACGACGCCGTGGGGGTGCTGCTCTACGACCCCGAGCGCGATGCCGTGGTGCTGGTGGAGCAGTTCCGTGCCGGGGCCATCGATGATCCCGAGTCTCCCTGGAAGCTCGAGGTCGTCGCGGGCCTGGTGGAGCGGGGCGAGAGCGTTGCCGATGTCGCGCGCCGTGAAAGCCAGGAGGAGGCGGGGTGCGAAGTGGGCGAGCTGATCGAGCTGCACACCTACTATCCCAGCCCCGGCGCCTGCAACGAGCGGGTTACCCTGCTGTGTGGCCTGGTCGACAGCCGCGGCCTCGGCGGGGTGCACGGCCTGGACGAGGAGCACGAGGACATTCGCGTGCATGTGCTGTCGTTTGCGCGGGCCTGGGAACTCCTGCAGACTGGACGACTCGACAATGCCATGTGCCTGATCGCCTTCCACTGGCTGGCCGGCGAACGGGCCTCATTGCGAGCGAGGAGGTAGCGTGCCGACGAGAAGCGCCTATGTGACCGATCTGAAGAGCCTGCAAGGCGAGTGCAGCGCCAACTACCTGAGGCTGCTGCGCCTGATGGGTGAGCTTGCGCCCGGTGAGAGCCGTGAGGTGGAGCTGGTGAGCCATGGCCACCGTGTCGGCCAGCTGTGCCTCAAGCTGCAGGAGCGCGCGCCCTATACCAGCATCGTGCGGGTCACTCAGCGCGGCATCCTCGACGACTACCTCGAGACGCCTCGCATGCGTGTGCATCTCTATCATGATGCGCGCATGGCCGAGGTCACCGACTTCCAGCGCCAGCGCCACTTCCACGGCCGCTATCGCTACCCCAATGCCCAGATGCACCAGCCGGACGAGAAACTGCAGCTCAACCGCTTCCTCGGCGAGTGGCTCGAGCACGGCCTGGCCCACGGCCACTCCCTTGACGTGCCAGAGCTGCGCTAAGCGGCTGACATCCCCCGGAGCCTGCCATGCCCCGCCTGGTTCAGATCAGCGACTTTCATCTATGCGCCGACCCAAAGGCCCGCGGCCGGCGCGGGGTGCCGCTGCGCCAGCTGGAGGCGGTGGTGGCGGCCGTCAACCAGGAACGTCCGGACCTGGTGCTGGTCACCGGTGACATCAGCAACGATGATAGCGCCGCCTCTTATGCGCTGGCACGGCGCACGCTGGACACCCTCGATGCGCCCTGGGAGTGGCTGCCCGGCAATCACGATGTGCTCGCCCCTATGGCCGAGACTCGGCCACTGAACGATGAGCTGACCCTCGGCCACTGGCGACTCCTGCTGCTCGATACCCATCTGCCCGGCCAGCCCCACGGTGAACTCGATGCGGCGGCCCTGCAGGCGCTGGAGCGTCGCCTCGTCGCGGAGACATCGCGGCCGGTACTGATCGCCATGCATCATCCGCCCCTGTTGGTAGGGTCCGCCTGGCTGGATGCCATCGGCCTGCGGCGCAGGGAGACGTTCTGGCAGACCCTGGCTCCCCATTCGCACGTCCAGGCGATTCTGTGTGGTCATATTCACCAGGCCTTCGTCGGGCGCCATGCGCTGGAGGAGGGCGAGGTCACGGTCTACGGCTGCCCCTCCACCATCGACCCCTTTCTACCGGGCAGCGAGCACTTTGCCGTCGACCCGGTCGCGCGCCCCGGGTATCGCGTCATCGACCTGGAGGAGGAGGTGTTGACGACGCGGGTCGAACGGGTCGATATCTCGATATAAGTTATAAAAAGATAGATATTGATTCTTTTGGGTTATTACTGGCCCGGCGTTACCCTGCTAGACATCGACAATCGACAGCGTCCCTGTCTTCTTTGCCATGTCATGCGAGGTAACCGGCCATGACCCTGCTTCATGCCCCCAAGCGCACGGAGGCGCCCGCGGCGACTGCCGTGCCCGATCCACGGCGGCTCACCCACCTCAAGCAGCTCGAGGCGGAGTCGATCCATATCATCCGCGAGGTAGTGGCCGAGTTCGCCAACCCGGTGATGCTCTACTCCATCGGCAAGGATTCGGCGGTGATGCTGCATCTGGCCCGCAAGGCCTTCTACCCCGGGCCGCCGCCCTTTCCGCTGCTGCATGTCGACACCACCTGGAAGTTCCGCGAGATGATCGCCTTTCGCGATCGCATGGCCGAACAGGCGGGCATGGAGCTGCTGGTGCACACCAACGAGGAGGGGCGTGCCGCCGGCATCAACCCCTTCGATCACGGCTCCAGCGGCTATACCGATGTGATGAAGACCCAGGCCCTCAAGCAGGCCCTGGACCACTACGGCTTCGATGCCGCCTTCGGTGGCGCACGCCGGGACGAGGAGGCGAGCCGCGCCAAGGAGCGAGTGTTCTCCTTCCGCGACCGCTTCCACCGCTGGGACCCCAAGAATCAGCGCCCCGAGCTGTGGAACCTCTACAACGCCCGGGTCAACAAGGGCGAGTCGATCCGCGCCTTCCCGCTCTCGAACTGGACCGAGCTGGATATCTGGCAATACATCTACCTGGAGAGCATCCCCATCGTGCCGCTCTACTTCGCCGCGCCACGCCCGGTCGTGGAGCGTGACGGCATGCAGATCATGGTCGATGACGAGCGCCTGCCGCTGGCCCAGGGCGAGGTCCCCGAGGAGAAGTGGGTGCGCTTTCGCACCCTGGGCTGCTATCCGCTCACCGGGGCGGTGGAGTCGAAGGCGGCGACACTGCCCGAGATCATCCAGGAGATGCTGCTGACCCGCACCAGCGAACGCAGCGGCCGTGCCATCGACCACGACCAGGCCGGCTCCATGGAGAGGAAGAAGCGCGAAGGGTATTTCTAGCCGCTGGCGAAACCTCGCTGCGCTCGGCCATACGGCGTTGAACATCGGCTCAAGATGCTCATTTACTACCGTAAACTCCGCTCTTTCGCCGCTGTTCGCCTTGTCTGGCCATCGCTCGCTGACGTTTCGCTCAGCGCCTTTATACATTTTTCCGGGGTATCGACATGGCCCATCAATCTTCCCTCATAGCAGATAATATCGAGCAGTATCTGAATGAGCATGAGAACAAGGACCTGCTGCGCTTCATCACCTGTGGCAGCGTTGACGACGGCAAGTCGACCCTGATCGGTCGACTGCTGCACGACTCCAAGATGATCTTCGACGACCAGCTGGCGGCGATTACCCAGGCCTCAAAGAAGAGCGGTACCACCGGTGAGGAGGTGGATCTGGCGCTGCTGGTCGATGGCCTGCAGTCGGAGCGCGAGCAGGGCATCACCATCGATGTGGCCTACCGCTTCTTCTCAACCGATCGTCGCAAGTTCATCATCGCCGACACCCCGGGCCACGAGCAGTACACGCGAAACATGGCCACCGGGGCCTCCAACGCGAGCCTGGCGATCATCCTGATCGATGCGCGTCACGGGGTGCAGACCCAGACCCGGCGGCACAGCTTTATCGCCGACCTGCTGGGCATCCAGCATCTGGTGGTGGCGGTCAACAAGCTCGACCTGGTGGACTACTCCCGCGAGCGCTTCGAGGAGATCGTCGCCGAGTATCAGACGATCGCCGAGAAGCTCAATGCCCCGGATATCCGCTTCGTGCCGATTTCGGCGCTCAAGGGCGATAACGTGGTCAATCCCAGCGCCGCCATGCCCTGGTACAGGGTGGAGGGAGAGCCGGGGCCGACCTTGCTGGAGCTGCTCGAGACGGTAGAGGTCAGCCGCGATCGCAATCTCTCCGACCTGCGCCTGCCGGTGCAGATCGTCAACCGCCCCAATCTCGATTTTCGCGGCTATGCCGGCACCCTGGAGGCCGGTCTGCTGCGCCCCGGTCAGGCGATCAAGGTGCTGCCCTCGGGGGTGAGCTCAACGGTCGAGCGCATCGTGACCTGGGACGGCGATCTGGAGGAGGCCTTCCCCGGCCAGGCGATCACCGTGACCCTCGCCGATGAGCTGGATATTTCCCGGGGTGACTGGATCGTCGCCGAGGATGCCGAGGTGGCGCTCACGAATGTCTTCGAGGCGGATATCGTCTGGATGCACGAGCAGCCCCTCGAGCCTGGCCGCCAGGTCGATATTCGTCTGGCCGGCCGCTCGGTGGCGGGGCAGGTGAGTGCCATCGATCATCAGGTGGACGTCAATACCCTGGAGCGCCACCCGGCCGAGCGCCTCGAGCTCAACGCCATCGCCCGCTGCCGGGTGACATTGACGGGAGAGGTGCCGGTGGATGACTATGCTCACAGCCCCGGTACCGGCAGCTTTATCGTCATCGACCGGCTGACCAATGTCACCGTGGGGGCCGGGATGATTCGCCATATCCATGCAGGCGAGGATGCCACCCCCGCCGATGGCGATATCGACTGGGCCGGTTTCGAGCTGGAACTCAATGCCCTGGTACGCCGCTATTTCCCCCACTGGGAGGCCAGGGACCTGCGCGAGCTGCTCCGCCGAGAGCCATAATCCGAGGGAGCGGAGGAGTGTATGCGGCGCAGCCAGTCGGGATGGCACAAGGAGAGGCTGCGCATCATGAAATCCCCTATCGCGACCGTTCGCCACGTGCTGGACTTCATCAAGCGGCTGGTGCGTACCGTCGCCAGCCCCATGAAGCGCGATCATGGCCGTGGCGGCATGATGGTCCAGCCATATCGAGGGTACGGCTCCCGCACGCAGGTCTTTCTGATGGGCCGGGTGTTCCGTCAGGCACGCCTCGGGCGGTTGATCCCGCGCCGCGGCATGCTGCGCGACACCGCCGATGTCGTGCGGCGGATCGCTCGCCGCGGGTACGCCGATGCCCGTGTGGAGATACGGCTCGGCGACAATAGCGTCACCGTTACCACGGACAGGGATGGCTATTTCGATGCCCAGCTGCCCATCACTCATCCACTCCCCGAGGAGGTCGCCTGGCACCGGGCGGGTCTCGTGGTCAAGGCAGACAGTGAGCCTCCCGTCCAGGCGAGTGTCGATGTCTTCGTGGCGCTGCCCGAAACGGATCTGATGGTCATCAGCGATATCGATGACACGGTCATGTACACGGGCGTCGCCGACAAGCTGCGCATGCTGTATCGACTGTTCGTCGAAAAGCCCCACCGGCGCACCGCCTTTCCCGGTGCCGCCTCGCTCTACCAGGCGCTGCATCGTGGCGCAGAGGGAGATGCCCAGCGCCCGATCATCTATGTATCCCGCGGCCCCTGGGCAATCTACGAGGTGCTGGAGACCTTCTTCCAGCTCAACCATATTCCCGTGGGGCCGATCCTGTTCATGCGCGAGTGGGGCATCTCCCTGCGCCACCCCTGGCCGAGGCGTGCCGAGGATCACAAGCGCGACCTGATCGCGCGCATGCTGGCACTGTTCGATGAGATGCCCTGCATCCTGGTCGGTGACAGTGGCCAGCATGACCCCGAGATCTATACCCAGGTCGTCGAGGCGTACCCCGACCGTATCAAGGCGATCTACATTCGCCGGGTAGACAACAAGCCGGGCCGTGAGCGCGCCATCCAGCGGCTTCGCGACCAGATTCGCCATACTCCCTGCAAGCTGGTGCTGGCCCCCGACAGCAACCTGATGGCGGAGCATGCGTATGCCAATGGCTATATCTCCTCCCATGGCATGGAGGCCGTGCGACGGGATATCGCCGATTGTAAAGACGATCCGGCGTGATCAGCCTCCTGGCGAGTCGCGTCTCCTGATACCCTGAAGGTCTCTATCGCCAGTTTGCTCGGGTGCCCGTGATGATCGTCTTGGTGATCGTTCTGCTGTTGGCTCTCTTCCTGCTGCCCAATGTCTGGGCCCAGTGGGTGCTCAAGCGTCATGCACGGGGGCGCGATGACTATCCCGGCAGCGGGGCGGAGCTGGCCGAGCATCTGCTGCGCCGCCTCGGCATCGAGGGCGTTCGAGTGGAGGCGACCGAGCGGGGCGATCACTACGACCCCGAGGCGCGCTGCGTGCGGCTCTCCCCCGAGGTGTACCGGGGGCGCTCCCTCACCGCCGTCACCGTGGCGGCCCACGAGGTGGGGCATGCCATCCAGCACCACCAGGGCTATGCGCCGCTGCTGGCGCGCTCGCGCCTGGTCGCGGTGGCCCAGAGGGCCGAGAAGCTCGGCGCGCTGCTGATGATGGCCGCGCCCTTCCTGTTCGTGCTGACCCGTCTGCCCGGTGGGCTTGCCATCGTGGTGGCCGCGGCGGTGATCAGCTTCGGCACCGCCGCGCTGGTACACCTGGTGACCCTGCCGGTGGAGTTCGATGCCAGCTTCCAGCGTGCCCTGCCACTGCTCAAGCAGTATATCCCGCCCGGCGACATGGCCGGTGCCCGCCATGTGCTGACCGCCTGCGCCTTCACCTATGTGGCGGCGTCGCTGTCGAGCATTCTCAACCTGGGGCGCTGGTTGGTAATCCTCAGGCGCTGAAGGCCGGGCCCGGGATGAACGGCAGGCGGGCGAGGCCACCCAACAACACGAGAGCCGCTCCAATGAGCGGCTCTCGTGTTGTCTGCCGGCCGGGCCGGCCGCTGCATCACTTGCTGATCATGCGGTAGGCGCCGAGCAGTACCAGGGCACCCAGGATGGCGGTGACAAAGCTCCCCAGGCTGAAGTCGCCCATGGAGCCCATGCCGACCATCGAGCCCAGCCAGCCGCCCACGAAGGCGCCGCCGATGCCGATCAGGATGGTGACGATGATGCTACCGGGGTCCTTGCCGGGCATGATCCACTTGGCCAGCACACCAGCGATCAGGCCGAACAGAATCCATGCTAGAACACCCATCTTGCTCTCCTTGCTTGCTGGTAGGGGGATTTTCAGTCTGGCATACCTCCCTATCCGACTCCAAGGTCCCGGTGGCTTCCCCCCCTCCTCGTCACTCGGCACGATAATCTCGTTCTCTGAGCAGGCCACGACTCGGTTTCATGTGATGGGGTGGAAACCCTTTGCGGGGCTGCTGCAACCAACGGGTAGATGCGCCGCTGGCGCGCATCATCAACCCGCTGGAGGGAGGCACCACCATGAATACCATCAAGACACTGACAATCGGGCTGGGAGTGGCCGGGCTGCTGGGTGGCCTCTGCTCACAGGCAGTGGCCCATGATGAAGAAGCGCTGCGTCAGGTGCCGCCTGCATCACCCTATGTAAAGGTGAGTGATGCGCTGCCGCTGCCGGAGTTTATCCCCGGGCTCGGTACGCTCTTCGTCGACCCCGACACCCTGCCGGCCGGTCCCTTCCTGGCCTATGATCGCGAGGGGCAGCTGTCGGCCACCGTCTACATGACGCCGCTGGCCGCGCTGAAGGAGGGGGCGGCCTTCAATGATATGGCGGTGGGCCTGCATCCTGTCGAGTCGGTGGATATCTACTATAACGCCGGTCACCCCGGCGTGGATGAGCCCCATGCCCATGTCGTTTTGTTCCACGACAGCGAGGCGAAGGCGAGGCTGACCCCATGAGCCTGACTCGGCGCCGGTTCCTGTCCATGAGCGGCGGCATTGCCGCTCTGGCCGCGCTGCCCCTGGCCATCGCCCAGCCGGCACACGAGGTCGAGATCGCCATGCTCGGCACGGCGCGCGGCGAGCGGGTGTGGTTTGCGCCACTGGGAATCGCGGTGGCGCCATCGACGCGCGTGCGCTTCGTCAATCGAGACCCCGGCAACAGCCATACGGCCACGAGCTATCACCCGGCGAACTTCGAGCGAACGCAGCGCATTCCCGATGCGGCCGTCCCGTTTCATAGCGGGTTTCTGCTGCCGGGTGACACCTTCGAGGTGGTGCTGGATGCCCCGGGGGTCTATGACTACTACTGCCTGCCCCATGAGCGGGCGGGCATGGTGGGGCGCATCGTGGTGGGCACCCCGGAGACGCCGGGATGGCAGGGGGCGGTCGTCGAGACGGATCACGCCGCCGCGGCACTGGCGGCGCTGCCGTCGGTGGAGCGGATTCTTGTACACGGCCAGGTGATGCCGGAGGAGGCTGCATGACACATCGTCTGCGCGGTCTTGAGTCGCCCGAGCGGTTGGTGCCGGCGCTAGTCGGTGAGGCAGAGAGCGAACTGGTTGCCCGGGCACGGCGTGGCGACGAGGCGGCGGTGCGCGAGCTGGTGCGACGCTTCAATCCGCGGCTGTTTCGTGTCGCGCGTGGCCTGCTGGACAGCGATGCCGCCGCGGAGGAGGCGGTGCAGGAGGCCTATGTGGCGGCCTTCACGCGGCTCGATACCTTTCGTGGCACGGCGCGCTTCTCCACCTGGCTGACCCGCATCGTGATCAACCAGGCCAGGATGCAGTGGCGTCGCCGGCGTCCGCTGGAGGAGTACGACACCGTGGATGAAGGCGATACCGATGACACCGTGGTGGCCTTTCCCGGTATCGGTCCCGACGCCCTCGAGGCGGGGCTTGGTCGCCGGGAGTTTCGAGCCCTGTTGGAGGAAGCCCTCGACGAGCTGGCGCCGGAGTTCCGGCTGCCTTTCTTGATGCACGAGGTCGAGGGCATGGGGGTCTTCGCCATCGCTCGGGACCTGGGCATCAACCCCGCGACCATCAAGACGCGGCTGTTTCGGGCGCGTCGCAAGCTGCGTGCCCGCCTGGAGGCGAAGATGAAGGGAGGCTTCGGCGAGGTCTTTCCCTTCGATGGCGCGCGCTGTGCCGGCATGGCGGAGCGTGTCGTCGAGCGGCTTGTGGCGGCGGGGCAGATCACCCCGCCCGATTGGCGATGATCGCCGCACGGTGCGGTGCCGGGTAGCCCTCGCGGGTGCGGTTCGGATCGTCGGGATGGAGCGAGAAGCGTCAGCGCGCTCGGTTGGCGATGATTACCGCACGGCGCGGTGCCGGGTAGCCCTCGCGGGTCCGGGTGGGGTCGTCGGGATCGAGAAAGTCCGTCAGCGACTGGAAGGTCATCCAGTCGGTGGCGCGCTGCTCGTCGGTGGTGGTCACCGCCTCGTCCACCACGCGCATGTTCTCGAAGCCGCAGCGCTCGAGCCAGTGGCAGAGGGCGGCGGAGGAGGGCAGGAAGTAGACATTGGGCATGGCGGCGTAGCGCTCGCCCGGGAGCAGCACCGTGGTGGCATCCCCCTCGACCACCAGCGTCTCCAGCACCAGCTCGCCACCGGGCCGGAGCGCCTCCTTGAGCTGCTGCAGATGCTCCAGCGGGGAGGGGCGGTGGTAGAGCACGCCCATGGAAAACACCGTATCGAAGAAGCCGAGATTCTCGGGCACCTCCTCGATGCCTACCGGCAGGAAGTGGGTGCGCAGGCCATCGGCATCGCCGACGAAGTGGCGTACCGCCCGGAACTGCCAGAAGAAACGCGGCGAGGGGTCGATCACCAGCACGAAGGCGGCCCCCGCGCCGGCCATTCGCCAGCCGTGGTAGCCGCTGCCGCCGCCCACATCGAGGATGCGCCGACCCGCCAGCGATGCCAGGTGTGGAGCGACGCGCTGCCACTTCCAGTCGGAGCGCCACTCGCTGTCGATATGAATCCCGCCCAGTGAGAAGGGACCCTTGCGCCAGGGGGCGAGCTTTCTCAGCAGGTTCTCGCACTGGCGACGACGACTCTCGTCGAGCGCGAGGTCGACGCTGATCGTATCGGCATTCAGCTGTACATGGCGCTCGTCGGGCAGCGCCGGCAGCTTGGCCACCGCCTTCTCCCAGGCGGGCAAATCACCGAATCGCTTGCGGTCGAGGCCGCGGGCGAGCTGTTCGGGCAGGCGCGCAAGCCAAATGTCGAGCCCCTGGTCGATAAAGGCCTGATAGAGCTCGCGATGCTCGGCGGCGATCGGCATGGTTCAGACCTCGTCTGGCGTCGGCGTGGCGCCCCCCCTGGAAGCCTCATGTTTAAAGGCGATCAGGGAGGCAAAGTTGAGCAGCTGGAACCAGGTGTGGGTACGCGAGAAGCCGGCCTGGTCGAGACGAGCATGGTGCCCGGCCAGGGTGTCGGGTACCAGCACGTTCTCCAGCGCCGTGCGCTTCTGGCTGATCTCCAGATCGCTGTAGCCGTTGGCGCGCTTGAAGTCGTGGTAGCGCTCTACCAGCCAGGCGTTCTCCTGCTCGTCCTCGGCGCGGATCTTCTCCGAGAGCACCAGCACACCGCCGGGCTCCAGGGCGGCAAACAGTCGTGCCACCACGGCCTCGCGGTCCTGCGGAGGCAGGAACTGCAATGTGAAGTTGAGCACGATCATGCCCGCCGGCTGATACTCCAGCTGACGGATATCGCCCTCGAGCACCTCCATGGCGTGGTCGGGACACTCGGCGGCCAGCGTCTCCCGGGCGCGGGAGACCATGGCCGGCGAGAGGTCGACGCCGGTGTAGCGGAAGGCGTCCGGGGCGAGCTGGCCGGCCAGGGCCAGGCCCCCGGCACCCAGCGAGCTGCCCAGGTCATAGACCCGGGCGCCGTGGCGCAGGTGGCGCTGGGCGATCAGCCCCAGCATGCCGAGTATCTGTCCGTAGCCCGGCACCGAGCGGCGAATCATGTCGGGAAAGCAGGCGACGACTCGCTCGTCGAATGAGAAGCGGGCCACCCGGTCGAGGGGTGTCGAAAAGATCGCGTCACGGTAAGATGCGTCACTCATGATCGGGCCAGATAGACGGAAACGAGCGCCATTCTACGCGTGCCGCCTCGCCCTCGCACCCGTCGCTTTCAAGGAGGAGAAGGATGATCAACGAGAGCGCCGCCTGGCGTGAGCTCGAGGCGCATGCCGCTGAAGTGAGCCAACGCCACCTGCGTGAGCTGTTTGCCGCGGAGCCGGATCGTCAGGCCTGCTTTACCCGCCATGCCGCGGGCCTCACCCTGGACCTCTCCAAGCAGCGCTGGTCCAGGGAGACCCTGACGCATCTGCTGGCACTGGCCGAGCAGGCCGGGGTGCCCGGGGCGATCGAGCGCCTGCTCGCCGGCGAGCGAGTCAACGTCAGCGAGGATCGCCCGGCTCTGCATACGGCGCTGCGGCTGCCCGCCGAGGCTTCGCTGGTGGTGGAGGGGGAGGACCTGGTACCCGCGGTCCACCGTACCCTGGAGCGCATGACGGAGATGGTAGAGCTGTTTCATGCCGGTCAGTGGCGAGGCGCCACCGGCAAGCCGATCCGGGATGTGGTCAATCTGGGGGTCGGTGGCTCGGACCTCGGCCCGCTGATGGTGACCCATGCCCTGACCGACTATCGCCCCGAAGACGTGCACACCATCGAGGTGCACTTCGCCTCGACCATGGATGGCTCTCAGCTGGCCGACTACCTGCTGCGACTGAATCCCGAGACCACGCTGTTCGTGCTGTCATCGAAGTCCTTCACCACCATCGACACGCTCTCCAATGCCAATACCGCGCGAGACTGGCTGATGGCTCGCCTGATGGAGAGCGATGGCGTGGATGCCGCGCTGATCATGCGTCAGCACTTTATCGGCGTCTCTGCCAGCACCGAGAAGATGAACGAGTGGGGCATCGCCCCGGCGCATCAGCTGGAGTTCTGGGAGTGGGTAGGGGGGCGCTATTCGCTCTGGGGCGCCATCGGCCTGCCCATCGCCCTGGTGACCGGCATGCCGCACTTCCGGGCGCTGCTGGCCGGCGCCCACGCCATGGACCGCCACTTCCGCGAGACCCCGATGGCGGACAACCTGCCGGTGCTGCTGGCCCTGGCGGGGATCTGGAACGTCAACTTCCTGGATATTCGCGCCCACTCCATCCTGCCCTACGATGGCCGGCTGGAGTACTTCGCCGCCTATCTCGAGCAGCTGGAGATGGAGTCCAACGGCAAGTCGGTGACCCATGAAGGGCGCGAGGTCGGCTATGCCACCTGCCCGGTGCTGTGGGGCCAGCTCGGCCCCAATGCCCAGCACGCCTTCTATCAGCTGCTTCACCAGGGCACCCAGGCGGTGGAGTGCGATTTCATCGCGCCGCTACGGCGCTACGACGGGGTCGAGGATGCCGCGACCCGTGCTCACCTCAAGGGGCAGCACCGTCTGACCCTGGCCAACTGCTTTGCCCAGTCCCGGGTGCTGATGCTAGGGGATGATGCCATCGACGATGACGGCCCGCGCCCCGGCCACAAGCGCTACCGCGGCAATCAGCCCTCCAGCACCCTGCTGCTCGATGAGCTGACGCCTTCCACTCTGGGGGCACTGATCGCCCTGTATGAGCACAAGGTATTCGTTCAGGCCACGATCTGGGGGATCAACCCCTTCGACCAGTGGGGGGTCGAACTGGGCAAGAAGATCGCCGGCGAGACCCAGCGCATCCTCGAGAGCCACCAGGGGCTGGCGACCATGGATGCCTCCACGCGAGCCCTGATCGAGGCAGCCTGGGCGGCAGAGGAGTCCTTATGAAGCTGGCTACCTATACAGGTGTTGCGGTATGCTGAGCGGCTCGAGGCAGCCAGCGCCTGCGACCGGGGTGCTCTATCTGCACGGCTTCAACAGCGGGGCCGCCTCGCCCAAGGGCGTGTTGATGCGGCGCGCCTGCGAGGCCGTGGGAGTGCCCTGCATCACGCCCCAGCTGCCACATCAGCCGAGTGAGGCCCTGGCATTGGCGGAGTCGCATCTGTCCGAACTGGGCGAGCGCCCGCTGGTGGCGGGCAGCTCCATGGGGGGCTTTCTGGCAACCTGCCTGGCCGAGCGTTTCGCGCTTGCCGGTGTGCTGATCAACCCGGCGGTGCGCCCGGCGGATCTGGTGGCTGAGTGGGTGGGCGAGCAGTTCGTCAACGACCATACCGGCGAGCGGTTCACGATCGGCGAGCGGCACCTGGCCGAGCTGGCGGCGCTGACGCCCGAGGCGGTGAGCCCCGAACGCTATCTGCTGCTGCTGGGAACCGCCGATGAGGTGCTCGACCCCGCCCATGCCTGCGCGCTCTATCGTGGCGCAACAATGCTGCTGCACCCCGGGGCCGACCACGCCTTCACGGTACTCGCTCGACACCTGCCGGCGGTGCTGGCGCATGGCGGTCACGCCCTGCCGCGGGAGTGGCAGGCCAGCTAACACTAAGGAACCGGACGACTCATGACGCAATACAGTGCCAGCTCGATCGAGGTGCTTTCCGGCCTGGAGCCGGTGCGCAAGCGCCCGGGCATGTACACCGATACCAGCCGCCCCAATCACCTGATCCAGGAGGTGGTCGACAACAGCGTCGATGAGGCGCTGGCCGGCCACGCCAGCCGCGTCGCCGTGCGCCTGTTCGAGGATGGTGGCATCGAGGTCTCCGACGACGGCCGCGGCATGCCCATCGATATTCACCCCGAGCACGGCGTCTCCGGGGTGGAGTTGATCCTGACCCGGCTGCATGCCGGGGGCAAGTTCTCCAACGCCAGCTACCAGTTCTCCGGCGGCCTGCATGGGGTCGGGGTATCGGTGGTCAACGCCCTCTCCCGGCGCCTGGAGGTGGAGGTGTTGCGCGATGGCAGCCGTCACGCCATCGCCTTCGAACACGGCGAGCCGGTCTCCGGCCTTGCGGTGATCGGCAGCGTGGGCAAGCGCAATACCGGCACGGTGCTGCGTTTCTGGCCCGAGACCAGCTACTTCGATAGCCCACGCCTGGCCATCGGGCGGCTCAAGCACCTGCTGCGTGCCAAGGCGGTGCTCTGCCCGGGGCTCAAGGTCACCCTGGTGGAGCCCGATGGCACCGAGAGCGAGTGGCAGTACGCCGATGGCCTGCGCGACTACCTGGCCCAGGCGACCGATGGTTATGAGGTGCTCCCCGATTCGCCCTTTATCGGCCACTTTGCCGATGACGAGCAGGGCGTGGACTGGGCGATCCAGTGGCTTCCCGAAGGGGGCGAGCCGCTACTGGAGAGCTACGTCAACCTGATCCCCACGCCCCAGGGCGGCACCCACGTCAACGGGCTGCGCGCCGGCCTGCTCGAGGCGCTGCGCGAGTTCTGCGAATACCGAAGCCTGCTGCCGCGGGGGGTGAAGCTCAGCGCCGAGGACCTCTGGGAGCGGGTCAGCTATGTGCTCTCGGTGAAGATGCTCGACCCGCAGTTCGCCGGTCAGACCAAGGAGAGGCTCTCCTCGCGCACCGTGGCGGGCTTCGTTTCCGGCGTGGTCAAGGATGCCTTCTCGCTGTGGCTCAACCAGCATGTCGACCAGGCCGAGGCCCTGGCGGAGCTTGTGATCAGCGCCGCCCAGCGCCGCCAGAAGAGCTCGAAGAAGGTGGCGCGCAAGAAGGTCACCTCGGGGCCGGCGCTGCCCGGCAAGCTGGCCGACTGCTCCGGTCAGGACCCGGCCGCCAGCGAGCTGTTTCTGGTGGAGGGGGACTCCGCCGGCGGCAGCGCCAAGCAGGCGCGCGATCGCGAGACCCAGGCGATCCTGCCGCTGCGCGGCAAGATACTCAACACCTGGGAGGTGGAGTCCCACGAGATTTACGGCTCCCAGGAGGTCCACGATATCGCCGTGGCCGTGGGCATGGACCCCGGCAGCGACAACCTCTCCAAGCTGCGCTACAACAAGATCTGCATTCTTGCCGACGCCGACTCCGATGGCCTGCATATCGCCACCTTGCTGTGCGCGCTGTTCGTGCGTCACTTCCCGGCACTGGTCGACGCCGGCCACGTGTTTGTGGCCATGCCGCCGCTCTACCGTATCGACCTGGGCAAGGAGGTCTTCTACGCCCTGGACGAGAGCGAGAAGGCGGCGATCCTGCGCAAGCTGGAGGGCAAGCGCGGCACCGTGAACGTCCAGCGCTTCAAGGGCCTGGGCGAGATGAGCCCGCTGCAGCTGCGTGAGACCACCATGGCCACCGAGACACGTCGCCTGGTCCAGCTCACCCGCGAGGCCGACGACGGCACCATGGAGATGATGGACATGCTGCTGGCCAAGAAGCGGGCCGCCGATCGCAAGAGCTGGCTCGAGGACTACGGCAATCTCGCTGACATAGAGGTGTAGCTACCAGCGCTATGAATGTCACCAATCGCGCGATAAATCGCGCTCCTACGATGATTATGGCAACCGCCTACGCCTTGTAGGAGCCGGATTTATCCGGCGATGGAGCTTTTAAGAGGTCTGACCCGGCTTCGCCGGGAGCTGTAAGCCATAAGCTTGAAGCTGGAAGAAATGCCGAGGCGAGCGGCGCCGGGGGCAGCCCGCGGCGGAGGTCCTATGCCAGGGATGGCATCGGTAGCGCCCAGGGATGGGTTCACAGCGCCTCCGCCTAGGGCTGTCACCGGATAAGCCGCGATTGTAAGCCTCGGACTCCAATGAGTTTTCAGTGGGACGATCCCCAAACGATTCCACGATCGCGAATAAGGTCAACGTGCTATGACCATGGATATCCAGGTGGCGGAGGGCGACGTCGAGCGCCTTTCGTTGCGCGAATATACCGAGAAGGCGTACCTCGACTACTCGATGTACGTCATTCTCGACCGGGCGCTGCCGCATATCGGCGACGGCATGAAGCCGGTGCAGCGCCGCATCATCTACGCCATGCGCGAGCTGGCCCTCAACGCCAGCGCCAAGTACAAGAAGTCGGCGCGTACCGTCGGCGATGTGCTGGGCAAGTTCCACCCTCACGGCGACAGCGCCTGCTACGAGGCCATGGTCCTGATGGCCCAGCCATTCAGCTATCGCTACCCGCTGGTGGATGGCCAGGGCAACTGGGGCAGCCCCGATGACCCCAAGTCGTTCGCGGCCATGCGCTATACCGAGGCGCGGCTGTCGAAGTTCGCCGAGGTGCTGCTTGCCGAGCTGGGCCAGGGCACCGTGGACTGGACCCCCAACTTCGACGGCACCATGAACGAACCCGTGGTGCTGCCGGCGCGGCTGCCTCATGTGCTGCTCAATGGCGGCACCGGCATCGCCGTCGGCATGGCGACGGATATTCCCCCGCACAATGTGAACGAGGTGGTCGAGGCCACCTGTCACCTGCTGCGTCATCCCGAGGCGACCACCACGGATCTGATCCAGCACCTGCCGGCGCCGGACTTCCCCACCGCGGCGGAGATCATCACCTCGCGTGCCGACCTGCGCAAGGTCTACGAGAACGGCCGCGGCTCGGTGAAACTGCGCGCCCGCTATGTGCGGGAGGAGGGGAGTGTGGTGATCACCGCGCTGCCCTACCAGGTCAGCGGCTCCAAGGTACTCGAGCAGATCGCCGCCCAGATGCAGGCCAAGAAGCTGCCCATGGTGGCCGACCTGCGTGACGAGTCGACCCACGAGGAGCCGACCCGGCTGGTGATCGAGCCGCGCTCCAATCGTGTCGATATCGAGTCGCTGATGGCGCACCTGTTCGCCACCACCGACCTCGAGAAGAACATCCGCATCAATATGAACGTGATCGGCCTGGACGGCCGGCCACGGGTGATGCCGCTGCCCGACATGCTCGGCGAATGGCTGCGCTTCCGGCGCTCCACGGTGCGCCGGCGCCTGGAGCACCGTCTGGGCAAGGTCGAGGACCGCCTGCACCTGCTTGAAGGCCTGCTGATCGCCTACCTCAATATCGACGAGGTGATCCGCATCATCCGCGAGGAGGATGAGCCAAAGCCCGCCCTGATTGAGGCCTTCGGCCTCAGCGACCGTCAGGCCGAGGCGATCCTGGAGCTGCGCCTGCGCCACCTGGCCAAGCTCGAGGAGATGAAGATCCGCGGCGAGCAGTCGGAGCTCGAGGCCGAGCGTGCCCATCTGCAGGAGCTGCTGGGCAACGAGGCCAAGCTGACTGACCTGATCGAAGAGGAACTGCGTGCAGCCGCCGAGGCCCACGGTGACGAGCGCCGCTCGCCCATCGTCGAGCGCGAAGAGGCCCGAGCGCTCTCCGAGGTCGAGCTGGTGGGGGCCGACCCGGTGACCGTGGTGCTCTCCGAGAAGGGCTGGATTCGCAGCGCCAAGGGTCACGAGATCGACCCTTCGGGGCTCTCCTTCAAGGCCGGCGACCGCTTCCATCTCGCCGCCCGTGGCAAGACCAACCAGCCGCTGGTGCTGCTCGACGATACCGGGCGCGCCTACACCCTGCAGGCACACAACCTGCCCAGCGCACGAGGCCAGGGCGAACCGGTGACCAGTCGGGTCAATGTGGTGGCCGGCGCCCATATCGCCGGGGTGATGCTGGCGCCATCGGCGACCCGCTATCTGCTCGCCTCCGACGGGGGCTACGGCTTCGTCGCTCGTCTCGAGGAGCTGGTGGGCAAGAACAAGTCAGGCAAGTCGGTGCTCGCCGTACCCAAGGGCTGCAATGTGCTGCCCCCGGTGGCGGTGCCCGAGGGGGAGGGGGCTTTGGTCGCGGCGGTCTCCAACGAGGGGCGCCTGCTGCTCTTCCCCCTGAGCGAGCTTCCCGAAATGGCCAGGGGCAAGGGCAACAAGATGATCGATATCCCCGGACCGCGGGCGGCGCGGCGCGAGGAGTTCGTCCGCGACCTGGTGGTATTGCCGGCCGATGCCAGCCTGGTGGTGCATGCCGGCAAGCGTCATCTGACGCTCAAGGCCAACGATCTGGCCTATTATCTTGGCGAGCGCGGCCGGCGCGGCAGCAAGCTGCCTCGTGGGTTGCAGAAGGTCGATCGCTTGGAAGTCGCCGAATGATAGGGCGGTAGGAGCCGAATGTATTCGGCGATTGGCCGTGGTTCGCCCGATGAATCGGGCTCCTACGGCTTAAGACTGGGGTTAACATGACAAGACGAATCTTGATCCGCGCCACCGGCGTGGCACGGCCGGGCCAGCTGGCCGGACTGGGCAAGGCACTGGCGGCAAGTGGCGCGCGGCTGCTGGATATCAACCAGAGCGTGACTTTCGGCATGCTGTCGCTGGAGGCCCTGGTGGGCCTGGACCGCGACAGCGACCTCGAGGCCGCGCTGTCGGCGGCGGGTGACGAGCTGGGCCTCGACGTCCAGGCGATCCAGGTCAGCGCCGAGGATTACCAGCGCTGGAGCAGTCAGGCCAGCCGGCCACGGCTGATCCTGACCCTGCTGGCGCCGCATCTGCCCGCCGGCATCCTGGCCGAGGTGGGCGCGCTGACCGCCGAGCATGGCCTGACGGTGGAGCTGATCCATCGCCTCTCCGGCCGAGAGCCGCTGGATGGCGGCGTGCCCCAGGAACACGACAGCATTCAGGGCGCCTGCGTGGAGTGCTGGCTGCGCGGCGATGAGGTCGACCTCGATGCGCTGCGCGAGAAGGCACTGGCGCTGGGCGCCATGCATGGTGTGGATATCGCCATCCAGGAAGACTCCATCTGGCGTCGCCATCGTCGGCTGGTGTGCTTCGACATGGACTCCACCCTGATCCAGGCCGAGGTGATCGACGAGCTGGCGTGCCGTCACGGGGTCTATGACGAGGTCGCCGAGGTCACCGAGCGTGCCATGCGCGGCGAGCTCGACTTCCAGCAGAGTTTTCGCGAGCGCATGGCCAAGCTCAAGGGGCTCGACGAGGCGGTGCTGGCCGAGATCGCCGAGGAGCTGCCACTGATGGATGGCGTCGAGCGCCTGATGACCCAGCTCAAGCGCCTGGGCTATCGCACGGCCATTCTCTCTGGCGGCTTCACCTACTTTGCCCGTCATCTGCAGCGGCGGCTCGGCTTCGACGAGGTCCATGCCAACGAGCTTCTGATCGACAATGGCAAGGTGACCGGCGAGGTGCGTGAGCCGATCCTCGACGCCGATCGCAAGGCGGAGCTGCTGCGCGATATCGCCGCCCGTGAGGGGCTGGCCATGGAGCAGACCATCGCCGTGGGCGATGGCGCCAACGATCTCAAGATGCTGGCCGCCGCAGGGCTCGGCATCGCCTTTCGCGCCAAGCCGCTGGTGCGTGCCCAGGCACGGCACTCGCTCTCGACCCTGGGCCTCGATGCCGTGCTCTATCTGATCGGTTACCGCCAGGGCGATCTGGAGGAGTAGCCGCTAAATGGTATGCATGTAGAACGCTGTTCTATATCAATAATTCAAACGTGCGTTGGTGGTTGGTCCTGATGGCGGTGGTGTACCGACTGGATACAATGTATAACGCGAGATATTAAGAAATAATCAGGGTAGATAGCGTTATGCAGACGATGACGGTCGTAGCACTTTCCGGTGAGGCGTGGGTGCGTGATGTTGATGGCAAGCTTCGTGCACTTCAGGAAGGCGATGCCGTTGAGGTTGGGGACGTCATCGTAACAGCCGTCGGTACCACCCTGGAGCTGGCGGAGCAGAACGGCGTCAACCTTCTGGTGCCGGGGGGCACCCAGGTAGCGCTGAGCGAGCTGCTGGCGAGTCTAAGCGACGCCTCTCGAGTTGATGCCGAGGCAGTCGACGACCAGGGGGACCACAGCGATACCGCAGAGCATGACGCTTCGCCGCTGACTCCACAGCCGTTAGTGGAGATACAGAATACCCACAGCTCCGCTGTCTCTCTATCTAATGATGCAGGGTTTAGCTTCGTTCGTGTGGAGCGTATCGAGCTGCCGCTCAAGCCGCTGGCCTTTGACTATGGGTATGAGCGAAGCCATCTCTTGGATACCCCCGAGGGAGGGAGTCCTGGCCGGACCTTTGATGGTGATGACCATGGCGTTTCCGTGGTGGCACCGAGCAACACCGAAGCTACCACGCCGGATAGCAACGTTACCGATCAAGTCGTATTCGAGAGTGGGCTGACGGGTGGCTCGGCTCCAAATGCCTCCGACACTCAGGCGAACGGCCAGTTTACCCTGACCGCAATAGATGGCCTGGCCAAGACCGGTGCGGTGGCCATCACCTATACCGATGTGAACGGTGATCCCGAGACTCTAAGCCTGGGCAAGGCTCAAGTGGAGGGGCTGGGCTCCAGCAGCCAGACCCTCACCACCCAGTACGGTGAGCTGGTGCTCAATGGCGTCAGCCAGGGCGCCGATGGCACTATCACCATCGACTATGCCTACACCCTGACCAGTGCGCCGGATGTTAATGGCGATAATGCCAGCGACACCTTCACCGTCACCGTCACTGACCGCGATGGCGACAGCAAGAGTGGCGATCTGAGCATCAAGATCGTGGATGATACGCCGGTGGCCAAAGATGATGCCAACGGCATTGCCGAAGATGTGTCGTCGGTGGCCGGCAATGTTGTCACTAATGATGTCGCCGGTGCCGATGGTGCCACCGTCACCGGCATTACCAGCACTAATATGGCCAGCAACACTGCCACGAATACTAATGGTGTGCTGGAGATAGAAGGCCAGTACGGCACCCTGACCATCGAGGCCGATGGTAGTTATAGTTATGCGCTGGATAACAGCAATCTGGATGTGCAGGGGCTGACCCCCGGTGAATCCCTCGATGAGGTGTTCAACTACACCCTGACCGACGGCGACGGTGATGAAGCCAGTGCCAACCTGACCATCACCATTGGTGGCAGCAACGACGGCGTCACCGTGACCGTGCCGAGCGACACCACGGCCACCAGCCCCGATGGAGACCGCACCGATCAGGTGGTGTTTGAAAGCGGGCTGGCGGACGGCTCTGCGCCCAACGCACTGGATACTCAGGTCAGCAGTCAGTTCACCCTGAAAGCGCCGGACGGCCTGGCCGAGAATGGGGCGGTGACCATCGGCTATACCGATGTGAACGGTGATCCCCAGACCCTGAGCCTGAGCAAGGCGCAGGTGGAAGGACTGTCTGGTACCAATCAGACCCTCACCACCCAGTACGGTGAACTGGTACTCAATGGCGTCAGCCAGGGCGCCGATGGCACCCTGACCATCGACTATGACTACACCCTGACCTGTGCGCCGGGTGTGGCTGGCGATGCCACCAACGACAGCTTCAGCATCACCGCCAGCGATCGTAACGGCGACAGTCACAGCGACGATCTGACCATCAAGATTGTCGATGACGCGCCGCAAGCCCGGGATGATGCCAACGGCATCACCGAGGATGCGGTGTCGGTGGCGGGCAACGTGATTGCCGGTACCGATGGCACCGGCACGCAGGATGCCGATCCGACTCAGGCCGACACCACCGGGGCCGATGGCGCCACCGTGACCGGGGTGAGCAGCAGCAATGTGGCCGGCAACACCGCCACCGAAAGCAATGGCACCCTGGTGATCGAGGGCCAGTACGGCACCCTGACCCTCGAGGCCGATGGCAGCTATAGCTATGTGCTGGACAACAGCAACCTGGAGGTACAGGGGCTGATTGCCGGTGAGAGCCTCGACGAGGTGTTTAACTACGCCCTCACCGACGGTGACACCGACGTCCGCAGCGCCAACCTGACCCTCACCATCAACGGCAGCAACGATGGCGTGACCGTGGACGTGCCGAATGACACCACGGCCAGCATCCCTGATGCTGACAGCACCGATCAGGTGGTGTTTGAAAGCGGGCTGGCGGACGGCTCTGCGCCCAGCGCGGCGGACACCCAGGTGAGCAGCCAGTTCACCCTGACCGCCCTGGACGGCCTGGCCGAGACGGGGGCAGTAACCATCAGCTACATCGATGTGAACGGCCAGCCGGCTACCCTGAGCCTGAGCAAGGCGCAGGTGGACGCGCTGGGCACCACCAGTCAGAACATCACCACTGAATACGGCGAGCTGGTGCTCAATGGCGTCAGCCAGGGCGCCGATGGCACCCTGACCATCGACTATGACTACACCCTGATCACGGCCCCTAGCCTGGATGTGGAGGCGGCCAACGACAGCTTCACTATCGCCGCCACCGACCGTGACGGCGATACCAACAGCGACAATCTGACCATCAAGATCGTTGACGATGCGCCGGTTGCCCGTGACGACACCAACAGCGTCACTGAAGATGGGGCGTCAACCACTACCGGTAACGTATTGGGAGGTACTGGCGTATCGGCAGGCGATGTGACCGATACTCCGGGAGCGGACGGTGCCACTCTGGCAGGCGTTACCGCAGGTGTGGTCAATACCGAGATCATCGGTAACCTGGGCAGCTCAGTAGCCGGCTCTTACGGCAGTCTGGTGCTGGGCACCGATGGTGTTTACACCTATGTGCTGAATAATGATGATGCCAGAGTAAATGCTCTGAAAGACGGTGAAAGCCTCAGCGATATCTTCAGTTACACCTTCAAGGATGCCGATGGCGACTGGAGTACCGCCACTATTACCATCACCATTAATGGTAACACCGATGGCGCACCGACCATTGCCCCGGTAGATGGCAACGGCGACGACAGTAGTGGTGTATCTGCCATTGGTCAGGCCACGGTCAGTGAGGCCGGTCTGGCAGACAACAGCAACAGCCATAAAACCGACGGGACCCTGACGCTGACAGCGCCCGACGGACTGGCCAGCATCAGCATTGGCGGCACCAAAATCCTGGTGAGTCAGCTGGAAGCGCTCCAGCCTGCAGATGCCACAACTCACATTACCATCATCACGCCTCTGGGTAAGCTGACCCTGACCGGGTTTACCGCTGATGCCGTTGTGGGCGGGGTACCGGTAAAAGGCACGGTGCACTATGACTATGAGCTGTCCAGCCCTTATAACAACACGGCTACAGCAGAAGCCGATAATGGCCTGGACAGGATCGATCTCGTTGTTACCGATGTAAAAGAGGCCAGTAACAGCGGCGAGCTTGTGGTTAACATTCTCGACGATGTTCCGGTAGCGAACGCCGACACCGGCACCGTGACCGAAGACGGCGCTGTGCTGGAAGGCAACGTGATCACCGACGCGGGCAGTGGCAAAGACGTGGTGGGTGCCGATAACGCCACGGCGGCTACTGTTGTAACCGGTGTGGCCAAAGGCAGCGCCACGGGTGAGCAGAGCGGCAATGTCGGTGGTACCGGTGTGACCGGTGATTACGGCACCCTGGTGCTGAACGCCGCTGGCAGCTACAGCTACACCCTGGATAACGATAACGCTACGGTCAATGCCCTGAAAGACGGTGAGACGCTGACCGAAACCTTCAGCTACACCATCAAGGATGCGGATGGCGACTGGAGCACCACCATCCTGACCATCACCATCGATGGCACCACCGATGGCGCGCCAAGCATCGCGGCCAACGACACCACCGCCGGTGTGTATGGCGATATTACCGTGAAGGAAAGTGGCCTGACGGATGGCACCGATGCCAGCAGTGACAGTGAAGCGACTAACGGTACCATCACGATTACCGCCCCGGATGGCTTGCAGAGCATCACCGTGGGTGGCCAGAGCTTCACCCTGGCGCAGCTGAATGCGTTGGCGACAACACCGCAAACGGTTGCGGTGGATGGCGGCACTCTGGAACTGACCGACTTTACCGCCAGTAGCTCGGTAGGGGGCGTGCCGACGGCAGGCGCTCTCGATTACACCTACACCTTAACCGACGAGCAGACCCACAGCGGTGCCGAAGATGATCCGCTCACGCTAAAAATTCCGCTGAGCGTGACCGACGCGGGCAGCGCGACTACCAATGGCACCCTGACGGTGCAGGTGGAAGACGACGCGCCGCAGGCGTTCGTCGATACCGGTAGTGTCAGTGAAGGCGCAACCCTGACCGTAACGGCCACCGATGGCGTGCTGAGCAACGACACTGCCGGAGCCGATGGCTGGGATACGGATGGTGCTGTGATCGGCGTGGCCGCCGGCAATACCGGCACCGCATCCAGCGGTGGCGTGGCGGGTCGCATTGATGGCCAGTACGGCTACCTGACCCTCAACGCCGATGGCAGCTACGAGTACGTCTCCACCGCCGATGCGATTACCGGTGACGAGCAGGACGTGTTCACCTATACCGTACGCGACGGTGACGGCGACGAAACCACTGCCACGCTGACCATCAATGTGGCGGATGTCAGCCTGGCTGAAACGCCGATCACGGAAAGTGTGAACGAAAGCGGCTTGAGCGGTGGTTCCACCGATGGTGATAGCAGCCAAATTGCCACCGGCACGGTGACCTTGCCGGCCGGTGTGGAAGCGGTGCCTCAGACCAATGTCAGCACCGGATACGGTGAGTTCAGCATCGACAAAGATGGCAACTACACCTACACGCTGACGGACACCACCTCGGGTGATGCCATTACCGACAGCTTCGAGTACACCACCCAGGATGCCGATGGCAACACGGTCACCAACACCGTGACCATCAGTATTGTGGACGACGTACCGGTGGCGCAGGACGACACCCACAGCATCACAGAAGATGCGACACCGAATCCGGTGAGTGGCAACGTGTTGATCGGTGGCGTGGCCGCCGGTGATGCAGCGGATACCCAAGGTGCTGACGGCGCGGTCGTGACCGGGGCTCAGGCCGGTAGCGTTGCAGGCCCGATCGCCGATGGAAACCTGGCCACGGCCATCAGCGGCCAGTACGGCACGCTGATCCTGCAGGCCAACGGCGGCTACACCTATCAGTTGGATAACAGCAACCCGGCGGTCAACGCCCTGAAAGATAACGACACGTTGGCTGATACCTTCAGCTACACCCTGACCGACGGAGACGGAGATCAGTCCACCGCGACGATTACGATTACTATCAACGGCAACACCGATGGTGATCCAAGCGTGACCATCGCCGACAACAACGGCGCAGCGGCCGGTGATCACAGCATTGCCGAGGACGCGACCAGCCCGGTTACCGGCAGCTTCACGGTGTCAGCACCGGATGGTCTCAAGAGCGTACAGGTAGGTAGCAAAACCCTGACACCGACGGATCTGGCCGGGTTGTCACCGACCACCCCTGTTACCGTGAACGGTACAGAGGGCGCGTTGACCCTGATCGGCTATAACGCCAACACGGGCGAGATCACCTACGAGTACCAGCAGTCCGGCACGGCCAAAGATCACCGCGGCGGTGATAACAGCGTGAGTGACAGCTTCACGATCACGGTGACCGATAATTCAGATGTCACGTCCAGCGATGCGCTGGATATTCTGATCACCGACACCGCTCCGGTAGCAGAGGATGATGCGAACAGCATCACCGAAGACAGCACCGTGGCGGCTAGCGGCAACGTGATTGGCGGTCCGAATGCCTCCGCCAACGATGCCGCGGATACCGTGGGTGCCGATGGCGCTACCGTCACCGCCATTGCCAGCAACAACGTTAGCGGCAATACGCCCAGCACCAATGCCGATGGCGATCTGGTGATTGACGGCGAGTACGGCACCCTGACCATCAAGTCTGATGGCAGTTACGACTATGTGTTGGACAACACCAATCTGAACGTACAGGGCCTGCTGGCTGGCGAAAACCTGAGCGAGACGTTCACCTACACCCTGACCGATGGCGATGGGGATACCGCGGACGCGATCCTGGATCTGACCATCAACGGGGCTAATGATGGTGTGACGGTCACGGTGCCAGTCAATGATGCCGCGACCACGCCGGATGGCGACAACACGGATCACGTCGTCTTCGAAAGTGGCTTGGCCGATGGCTCGAACCCGAGCGCAACCGACACCCAGGTCGACTCCAGCTTTACCCTCACGGCGCTGGATGGCCTGGCGGCCGACGGCGGTGTGACGCTGGCGTACATCAACGTGAACGGCGAGGCGCGCACGCTCTCACTGAGCAAGGCGCAGGTTGAAGCGCTGGCGACTCAGAGCCAGACGATTGACACCCAATACGGTGAATTGGTGCTCAACGGCTACCAGCAAGCCGTCGATGGCACCATCACCATTGACTATAACTACACCTTGGAGCGTGCGCCGCAAGTTGCCGGTGCCGATACCCGGGACAACATTGCCATCACGGTGACCGATCGAAACGGTGATAGCAATAGCCAAAGTGGCAACGTGACCATCAAAGTGGTTGACGACGCGCCCAGTGCCGTAGATGACGCCAATAGCATCACCGAAGATGCCGTACCCAACTCGGTAAGCGGCAATGTTGTCACCAACGATACCGTCGGTGCCGACGGGGCGAACGTGACCGCGATTACCAGCACCAATGCGCCCGGTAATACGGCAAC
>NZ_JAVRGC010000007.1:0-222947 GCF_031846005.1 Halomonas sp. LES1 | reverse complement strand
ATCTGGCGGTCTCGTTTCCGCGGCATGCCGCCGACATGGCCGAGGCCCGCGACCTGCTGGGCGAGGCCGGCGAGGAGATCGGCCTGGTGGCCAAGCTCGAGCGCGCCGAGGCGGTGACCGACGAGGCGACGCTGGACGGCATCATCCAGGCCTGCGAGGCGGTGATGGTGGCGCGTGGCGATCTCGGCGTGGAGATCGGTGACGAGAAGCTGATCGGCACCCAGAAGCGCATCATCAAGCGAGCCCGCAGCCTGAACCGGGCGGTGATCACCGCCACCCAGATGATGGAGTCGATGATCGAGTCGCCCCTGCCCACCCGCGCCGAGGTGTTCGACGTTGCCAACGCCGTGCTCGACGGCACCGATGCGGTGATGCTCTCCGCCGAGACCGCCGCCGGCGACTTCCCGGTGGAGACCATCGAGGCGATGGACCGGGTCTGCCTGGGCGCCGAGCGCGAGCGGATCGCCCAGGAGTCGGGCCACCGCATCCACGAGGGCTTCTCCCGGGTCGACGAGACCATCGCCCTATCCGCCATGTACGCCGCCAACCACCTCTCCGGGGTGGCCGCCATCGCCTGCATGACCTCGACCGGCTATACGCCGCTGATCGCCTCGCGCATCCGTTCCGGGCTGCCGATCATCGGCCTGGCCCACAGCGCCATCGCCCAGCGACGCATGGCGCTCTATCGCGGCGTGGTCTCGCTGCCCTTCGACACCAGCGAGATGACGGCCGAGGAGCTCAACGACCGCGCCCTGGCGCTGCTGGTGGAGAAGGGCATCGCCGAGCCGGGGGATCATGTGATGCTCACGCGGGGCGACGAGATGAACGCCCATGGCGGCACCAATACGCTGAAGATTCTCGACGTCAACGCCAGCCATCTACACAAGGGGTAATGGCGAGGGGGTAACAAGGGCGCAACGCGGAAGGGTTTTGTATACAGAACCGCTGGCGGGTGTGGTGATCAGGCTCGAAAAGTGAGAAGGTTCTGCCAGGATCATTACCAGCGAGACGCCCATGAGCCAGTCCTGGAGGGAAGAGGTCGAAGCCGCCGTGCGCGGGGGGGAGCGTGTCGGCGATCGCCATATCGTCGAGCAGGTGCGCCAGGCGGTGCTGAGCCAGCGCCTGGCGCCCGGCACGCGTCTGCCGGAGGTGGCACTGGGCGAAGTGTTCGGTGTCAGCCGCTCCATCGTGCGTCGGGCGCTGACGCGCCTGGCCGCCGACCACGTCATCGACCAGCGCCCCAATCAGGTCGCCCGGGTGCGAGCCCCCAGCGTGGAGGAGACCCGCGAGACCTTCTCCGCCCGCCGCCTGGTGGAGGGCGAGGTGGCCGCACTGCTGGCGGCACGGGGCCTCGACCCCGAGCTGCTGGCTGCCCTCGAGAGCGAGGCACGGGCAGAGGTCGAGGCCCATGGGCGTGGCGACGAGCCGGCTCGCATCGCCCACTCCCTGGCCATTCATCATCGACTGGCCGCACGCTCGCCCAATCGTGTGCTGGGTGCCATGCTCACCGACCTGGTGTTGCGGACCTCCATCGTCATCGCCCTCTACAAGCGACCCTCGCTCGGTTCCTGCTACCTGGAGGGAGATCACTTCCGGCTGCTGGAGGCGCTTGACCGGGGGGATGCCGGCGGGGCGAGAGACGCCATCGAGGCGCATCTGACGAGCCTCGAGGCCCTGCTCGACCTCGGCCCCCGCGAGGAGCAGGCCGATCTGCATAGCATTTTCGCCGGCGTCGCCAAGAGCTGAACAGCACCGGGAGTCGCTTGCGCCTGAATCCGGCGACAGGCCTTTTCGGGGGCGCTTTGAATACTTCCCTGTACGCTACCTCCGCCGTCCATGGTCTCCGGACCCCCTGCAGACCTGTCCCCGGCGGCGCTCGCGATGGCAACGCCCCGGCGGGTTGAGGGCACCGGTGGGGTGTCGGACAATACCTCCATTCATCTCTTGCGGAGTCACGCCATGCGGTCCCTTACCCGAGCGGGGTGTCGCGCCCTGCTGCTGGGATTGACGCTGCTGTTCTCCACGGTGGCACTGGCCCGGCCGCCCATCGTGGCGGCTGCCTCCTCCCTGCAGGCGGTCTTCCCCCATCTTGCCGAGGCCTTCCGGGCCGAGACGGGAGAATCCTTGCGGATCAACTTCGGCTCGTCGGGTAATTTCCGTCGCCAGATCGAGCAGGGCGCGCCCTTCGAGCTCTTCCTCTCCGCCGATGAGGCCTATGTGCTGGCGCTGCACGAGGCCGGCCACCTCGAGGATGCGGGGGAAGTCTATGCGGTAGGACGACTGGTATGGCTGCAGAGAAAGGAGGAGCAGGGCCGGCTGCCCAGTGAGGAGGCTCCGCTGACGGCGGTTCGGGAGGCGGTGGCAGCGCATGCCGCCGGGGAGGGGCGATCGCGTATCGCCCTGGCGAACCCCGAGCATGCCCCCTATGGGGTCGCGGCACGCCAGGCCCTGGTGCAAGCCGGGTTATGGGAGCCCAGTGCGCCGCTGCGGGTGCTGGGGGAGAGCGTCGCCCAGGCGACCCGCTTCGCGCTCTCCGCGGATGCCCGTGGCGGGCTGGTGGCCTGGTCCCAGGCGCTGGCGCCACCGGTGGCCGCCCAGAGCGAGTTCGTGATGGTGCCGGCCGACTGGCACCAGCCCCTGGTGCAGCGCATGGCGCTGGTGAAGGGAGCCGGTGATACCGCGCGGGCCTTCTACGCCTGGCTGCAGCGGGAGGAGGCGCGTGCCATCCTCGCCGACTATGGTTTTCGCGCTCCCGGCGATGGTTTCCGCCTTGCCGAGGATGAGCCCCGCTGATGGACTGGACGGCGCTCTCGGTCTCGTTGCATCTGGCTGCCCTCACGGCACTGTT
Source organism: Halomonas sp. LES1 (assembly GCF_031846005.1). Classification (NCBI taxonomy): domain Bacteria; kingdom Pseudomonadati; phylum Pseudomonadota; class Gammaproteobacteria; order Oceanospirillales; family Halomonadaceae; genus Halomonas; species Halomonas sp. LES1. The sequence goes on along the minus strand of NZ_JAVRGC010000007.1, from coordinate 220,099 downwards.
GCTGTTGCCGGCAGGGTTGTGGCTGGGCCGCGCCCTGGCCGGCAGTCGTTCGCGCGCCAAGCCCCTGGGTGAGGCCCTGATCGCCCTGCCACTGGTGATGCCGCCCACGGTGCTGGGGTTCTACCTGATGCAGGCCTTCGGGCTGGAGGCTCCCTTCGGCGGGCTCTGGGTGCGGCTGTTCGGTGAGGGGCTCAACTTCACCTTCGAGGGCATCCTGCTCGCCTCCCTGGTGGCCAACCTGCCCTTCGCGGTGCAGCCCGTGCAGCGTGCCTTCGAGGCGGTACCGGCCAACCTGCGCGAGGCGGCCTGGTGCAGCGGCCTGTCGCCGCTGCATACCCTGTGGCGCATCGAGCTGCCCCTGGTGTGGCCGGGCATCGTCTCGGCCATGGCGCTGACCTTCGCCCATACCCTGGGGGAGTTCGGGGTCATCCTGATGGTGGGCGGGGCCATCGATGGCGAGACGCGCACCCTGGCCATCGCCATCTACGATCGCGTGCAGGCCTTCGACGAGAGCGGGGCGGCCACCATGTCGGCGATGCTGCTGCTGGTCTCCTTCGTCACCATCGGTGTGGTCTATGGCCTCGCGGGGCGGCGGAGGTGGCGCCGTGTCTGATGTCGCTGCCAGCCCCGCCCCCCTCGAGGTGAGCCTGCATCAGTCGGGCCCCATCCCCCTGGCGGCGGACTTTCGCTGCGCGGCCGGTGAGCTGCTGGCCCTGGTGGGTCCCTCGGGCAGCGGCAAGACCACCCTGCTGCGCAGCATCGCCGGCCTCTACCGCCCACAAGGGGGGCGTATCGCCTGTGGCGAGGAGGTCTGGTTCGATGCCGACAGGCGACTCGCGCTCCCTCCCCAGCGCCGACGCCTGGGGCTGGTGTTCCAGGACTATGCGCTGTTCCCGCACCTCACGGCGCTGGGCAACGTCATGGTGGCACTGCACCATCTGCCGGCCGCCGAGCGCCGCCGCCGGGCCGAGGAGTGGTTGATCCGGGTACGCCTGGAGGGGTTGGCCGGGCGCCACCCCGCCGAGCTCTCCGGCGGCCAGCGGCAGCGAGTGGCGCTGGCCAGGGCACTGGCCCGCGAGCCGCGGGTGCTGCTGCTCGACGAGCCCTTCTCGGCGGTGGATCAGGTGACGCGACGGCGCCTGCAGCGTGAACTGGCGATGCTGCGCGAGGAGATCGCCATCCCCATCGTGCTGGTCACCCACGACCTCGACGAGGCGGCGGCATTGGCCGACCGCCTCTGCGTGCTGCATGCCGGGCACACCCTCCAGACAGGTCCTCCTCAGTCGCTTTTCCGCCGGCCCTCATCCCCACAGGTGGCGCGGCTGCTCGATCGCCACAACGTCTTCAGCGGTGAGGTGGTGATGGAGGGCGACGAGCGTCGCCTGGCCTGGGGGCCCTGGCGTCTGGAGGTGGCCGAGGGGCTTGCGTCGCTGGCGCCGGGTACCCGCGTGGCCTGGTATCTGCCGGCCTCGGATGTGGTGCTGCATCGCCGAGGGCGCCCCTCGCTGGGGGAGCGCGAGAACCCGGTGAGCGCTCGCGTCGAGGAGCTGGTCGTGCTGGGCGGCATGACCTCGGTCACCCTGGCCTTCGATCACACCCCCGGGCGCCTCGGCTTCGAGATCGCCACCCATGCCGCCCGTCGTAACGGTCTGGCCCGCGGGGAGGCGGTACAGGTCTCGCTGCTCGCCGCGGGCATCCACCTGATGCCGGAGGCTTGCGCCTCCGGCGATGACGCCATGAGTCTGCCATGAAACGCTTCCTGATCGCCGCCATCCTCGCCGTCGCTCCCTTTACGCTCCTCTCGGCAAGCGCCGCCGAGGTGCCCGCAAAGCGCTGGCCACTCACCATTGCCACCGGCTCGGGGGAGCATGAGTTCCATGCCGAGGTGGCGCAGACATCGGCCGAACGCAGCCGTGGCCTGATGGGACGCGAGCGACTCGCCGAGGAGGGCGGCATGCTCTTCCTCTATGCCGGCGAGCAGCCGGGCCGCAGTGGTTTCTGGATGTACAACACCCTGATTCCGCTGGATATCGCCTTTATCGACGGGATGGGACGTATCGTCTCGACCCACACCATGGTGCCCTGTGGTTCGGATGCGCCGGCCGACTGTCCGGTGACGCGGCCGGGAGTGCCCTATCGAGCCGCGCTGGAGGTCAGGGCGGGTACCTTCCAGGCGCTGGGGATCGGCGTGGGGGACTGTGTCGCCTGGCCGGGTCACGACTCCCGTTGCAAACCGGAGTGACGGAGCTGATATTCAACGCTGGGAGCCTTAGAATATTTCGCGAGGTGGCACCGGGCCCTGGAGGGGCTCGTCCACCGCCGCCGGCTCACCGCGCCGGCACATCGTGCCACTCATAACCATAACCGCGCCTCGCAGATGACGAGGCGTCGCTGCAAGGACACGCCATGACAACGTATCGACCGCTTGCCAAGCTGGCCGCCGCCCTGGCCGGTGCCGCCGTGCTCTCCGCCTCGCTCTCCGTTCAGGCGCGCGAGATTGCCGTCTCCACCGTGCTTTCCGATGCCTTTCCCTGGGGCCAGGCCGCCGAGAAGTGGGCCGAGCTGGTGGAGGAGCGCACCGAGGGGCGCATCACCATGCGCGTCTACCCCAACTCCCAGCTGGTCAACGGTGACCAGACTCGCGAATTCTCCGCCATGCGCTCCGGGCTGATCGACGCCGCCGTGGGCTCCACCATCAACTGGTCCCCCCAGGTGCCGGAGCTCAATCTCTTCTCGCTGCCCTTCTTCCTGCCCGACGAGGCGGCGGTGGACGCCGTGACCGGTGGCGAGGCGGGCGAGAAGATCTTTGCGGCCATCGAGTCCCGGGATGTTATCCCGCTGGGCTGGGGCGAGAACGGTTTCCGCCAGCTCTCCAACTCCCAGGGCGCGATCGATGAGCCTCAGGATCTGGAGGGCCTGAAGATCCGCGTGGTGGGCTCGCCGTTGTTCCAGGACACCTTCACCGCCCTGGGGGCCGACCCCACCCAGATGAGCTGGGCCGATGCCAAGCCGGCCCTGACCACCGGCGCGGTGGATGGCCAGGAGAATCCGCTCTCGGTGTTCGACGTGGCGCGTATCGACCAGGTGGGACAGGAGCACCTGACCCTGTGGAACTACATGAACGATCCGCTGATCTTCGCCGTGAATCGCCGGGTGTGGGAGTCGCTGGACGAGAGCGACCAGGCGATCCTGCGTGAGGCCGCGGTGGAGGCGGGCGAGTGGGAGACGTCCATGACCCGCGAGGAGGAGGGCGAGCGCCTGGCCGCCATCCAGGAGCGTGGCGTTACCGTAACGGAGCTCTCGGACGCCCAGTACCAGGCCTTCGTCGAGGCCACCGCCAGCGTTCACGATGAGTGGGTACCGAAGATCGGCGAGGAGATCGTCGAGGCCGCCCGTGCCGACATCGAGTCACGCTGATTCCCGCTCTTCCTTCCCCTTGACCGGCCGGCCCTCGAGGCCGGCCGCTGCCTTGTGAGGTAACCCATGACGCCTTCCCCGGATGCCAGGCTGGAGCGCTGGCTGGCCAGCCTGGCCCTGGTGATCATCGCGCTGATCAGTCTCGGCAACGTGGTGACTCGTTATATCACCGGTGGCTCGCTGGCCTTTACCGAAGAGCTCTCGGTATTCCTGCTGGTGGTGCTGACCTTCGCCGGCGCCGCCGTGGCGCTGCGGCGTAACGGTCATATCCGTATCGGCATGCTGGAGCGTGCCCTGCCGGCGGGTGCACGCCGGTTCCTGGTGCTCTTCCAGGGGCTTTGCGGGGTGGCGGTGCTGGGACTGATCGCCTGGTTCGGCGCCAGGCTGGCCTGGCAGGAGTACCGCTGGGAGACCCTCTCGCCCGGGCTTGGTCTGCCCCAGTGGTGGTATATCGTCTGGCTGCCGCTGCTGGCGGCGGTGATGCTGGTGCGTCAGCTGCAGCAGACCCGGGACCGGCTGCGCGGAGGGCTCGACGATGAGTCCTGATCTCTGGATGCTGCTGGCCTTCGCCGGGCTGCTGATCGCCGGTGTCCCGGTGGCCTTCTCCCTGGGGCTGGCGGGTGCCGCGGGGATCCTGACGGGGTTGTCGCCGGCGATGCTCGCCACCCTTGGCACCAATACCTACAACAGCATCGCCAAGTATCCGCTGATTGCCATTCCGCTGTTTATCCTCACCGGGCTGATCTTCGAGCGCTCCGGGGTGGCGCTGCGCCTGGTGCGCTTTGCCCAGGCGCTGATCGGCCCGCGTCACGGCGGGCTGGCGCTGGTGGCGGTGCTGGTGTGCATGATCATGGGTGGCATGAGCGGGTCGGGGCCGGCGGATGCCGCCGCGGTGGCCATGGTGATGCTGCCGAGCATGACCCGGGCGGGCTACCCGAAGCCGTTCTCGGCCACCCTGATCGCCGCCTCGGCCTCCACGGCGATCCTGATCCCCCCTTCGGTAGCGCTGATCCTCTACTCCATCGTGGTGCCGGGAGTCGATCTGCGGGCACTGTTCGCCGCCGGGCTCTTCCCCGGTGTACTCGCCGGCCTGGCGCTGCTGGTCCCGGCTCTGCTGGTCTCACGTCGCCATGGTTGGGAGGGCGGTGCACCGGTAGCGGGCGCCGAACAACTGCGGGTGGGGGAGACCTTCAGGCAGGCGTTGCCGGCACTGTTCGCGCCGGTGCTGATCCTCGGCGGGCTGCGCTCGGGGCTCTTCACCCCCACCGAGGCGGCGGTGGTGGCTGTGGCCTATGGGGTGCTGGTGGGGCTCTTCGTGACCCGCGAGCTCAGCCTGCGTGATCTCTGGTCGCTGTTCGGCGAGGCGGCGGTGATCTCGGGGGTGGTGATGCTGATCATCGCGCTTGCCGGCATCTTCGCCTGGGCCGGCACCATGCTCGGTACCTTCCGCCATCTGGCGGAGTGGATCATCTCGCTCTCCGACAATGGTGTCGTGCTGCTGGTGCTGATCATGCTGGCGGTGCTGGCCGCCGGCATGCTGCTCGACGCCATCTCCATCTACCTGATCATGATGCCGATCCTGATCCCGGTGATGCAGCACTTCGGCTGGAACCCGGTGTGGTTCGGCATCCTGCTGGCGATGAATATCGCCATCGGCCAGTTCACCCCGCCGGTGGCGGTCAATCTGATGGTGACCACCGAGGTGGCCAGGATTCGCCTCGAACAGACCGTGGGCTGGGCCCTGCTGTTCGTGGTGGCGATGGCCGCCGCCCTGGCGCTTGTTGCCGTGTTCCCGGAGATCGCGCTGTGGTTGCCGAGGACCCTGGGCTACAACGTCGGCTGATTGCCCTGAAGCGTATCGAGCAGACGCTGGAAGCAGGTGGTACTCTCGGCATCGAAGAGCACGAAGCGCACCCGCTCGATATGCGGGCAGTCGGGCAGGGTGGCGATCACCGTCTCGAGCGCTACCCGAGCCGCCTCTTCCAGTGGATAGCCGAAGGCGCCGGCGGAGAGTGCCGGGAAGGCGATGGAGCCCAGGTCCTCGCGTTCGGCCAGCGCCAGGGCGTTTCGGTAGCAGTCGGCGAGCAGCGCCTCGGCGGGCTCGTCGACGCCGTAGACCGGCCCCAGGCAGTGAATGACATGGCGATTGGGCAGGGCGAAGGCCTCGGTGATCACCGCCTCCCCCGGGCGGATCGGCGCCAGCGGCCGGCAGGCGCGGTCGAGCTCGGGACCGGCGGCGCGATGCAGGGCCCCGGCCACGCCGCCGCCGGGGCGCAGCTGGGCGTTGGCGGCATTGGCCACCGCCTCGATATCGGGTTGATGGGCGATATCCCCCTGGATGCACTCGATCATGGTGTCTCCTGAGATATGCGGCCCTCGGGCGCGCCCGAGGGCCGGGTGGCGTAGAATGCACGCCATTCCTACCCTGTCAGGCTATCAGGAGTTTCGATGTTGTTCCCGCCACGCTTCGCGCCGTACGTGTTTGCCGTGCTGATGTCGCTCTATATGGTGACCCTGATGACCTTCGTGATCACCTGGGCCAACACCGGCCTGGGAGAAGGTTTCCTCGGTCGCTGGTGGCAGGCGCTCTATATTGCCTGGCCGATCGCCCTCGTACTGACCCTGGTGGGAGCGCCGCGGCTACAGCGCGTCGTCGCCAGGCTCGTCCGCAAGCCTTCGCATCGGTAACCGACCGCCCCATGCGGCCGCTAATGCTGTGTTGCAGCATAAGATTAACGCTTCATAAACGCTCGGCAAGACTAGACTGATGGATGAATGCCCCGCCGGCCATGATCCGGCGGCCTTGCCTCCGGTCATTATCCCCGGAATGATTTTTTCGCTAAAGTAGAGGAGGGTGGTAGATTCGGGGCCACTGCGGTCACGACGCTCCGCTCTCTTGCCGACAACGTCAAAGAGGTGTGTTCATGAAACGCCATGCATTCTCTGCTGCTGCCTTCTCCGGCGCGATCCTGGGGGCCGCGATGTTCGCCTCGCCGGCCATGGCCCAGGACGAAGAGAAGTTCATCACCATCGGTACCGGTGGCCAGACCGGCGTCTACTATGTGGTCGGCCAGTCCGTCTGCCGCCTGGTGAACCGTCTGGACGACGCCAACATCAAGTGCAACGCGCCCTCCACCGGTGGCTCGGTGGCCAACGTCAACGGCATCAAGTCCGGTCAGCTCGATATGGGTGTGGTGCAGTCCGATGTCCAGTACCAGGCCTACAACGGTACCGGCAACTTCGAAGGCGAGGCCTTTGAAGACCTGCGCGCGGTATTCCGTGCCCACGGCGAGCCCCTGACCATTCTGGCGCGGGCCGACTCCGGCATCGAGACCCTCGATGACCTGGAGGGCAAGCGTGTCAATATCGGCAACCCGGGCTCCGGCCAGCGCAACACCATGGAAGTGGTGATGGAGGCCAAGGGCTGGACCGAGGACACCTTCTCGCTGGCCTCTCAGCTCGACGCCGCCGAGATGGCCTCGGCCCTGGCCGACAACAACATCGACGCCATGGCCTATGTGGTGGGCCACCCCAACGGCTCCATCCAGGAAGCGACCACCACCGTCGACTCCCGACTGATCCCGCTCAACGATGAAGCGATCCAGGGGATCGTCGACGAGTACCCCTACTACTCCATGTCGACCATCCCCGGCGGCCTCTACAAGGGCAACGACGAGGAGGTCGAGACCTTCGGTGTCGCGGCGACCTTCGTGACCACCGCCGAAACCGACGAGGAGATCGTCTATCAGACCGTCAAGGCGATCTTCGACAACTTCGATCGCTTCAAGAAGCTGCATCCGGCCTTTGCGAATCTCAAGCCGGAAGAGATGGTCTCTTCGGGCCTCTCCGCACCGCTGCATGATGGGGCTGCACGCTACTATCGTGAGCAGGGCTGGATCGAGTGATACAACGGCCTGAGGTGTTTTCACCTCGGTGAAGAATGCGCGGTCACCCGAGGGGGCCGCGCATTCTGTTTGAGATGCCGTGGGAGGCCATCCCGGGCGCTCCCAGGGAAACGTTACAGAGCAGGGCACGCTTATGACTGAGGACAACAAGAGGGCCGCGGGGCAAGAGGTCGATCTCGAGGATATGGTCGCCTCGAGCGATTCCGGGGCCCGCAAGCCGTCCGGAACGCCTGGCAAGCTGCTGGTCAGCATTGCCGCCGCCTGGTCGCTCTTCCAGCTGTGGATCGCGTCTCCGCTGCCGTTCATGCTGGGCTTCGGGGTCTTCAATGCCACCGAGTCCCGCTCCATTCACCTGGCCTTCGCGCTCTTCCTGGCCTATATGGCCTACCCGGCGCTCAAGCGTTCGCCCCGTGATCGTATCCCCGTTCAGGACTGGGTCCTGGCGGCGGCGGCGGCCTTCTGTGGTGCCTACATGTTCATGTTCTACGAACAGCTGGCCCAGCGTCCTGGTGCGCCGATACTGCAGGATGTGATCATCGGTGTGGCGGGTATCCTGCTGCTGCTCGAGGCCACGCGACGGGCGCTCGGTCCGCCGCTGATGATCATCGCCTCGATCTTTATCATCTACTCGCTGGCCGGGCCCTACATGCCGGGCATTCTGTCCCACCGCGGGGTCAGTCTCTACGGTCTGGTCAACCATCAGTGGTTGACGACCCAGGGGGTCTTCGGCATTGCGCTGGGGGTCTCGACCAGCTTCGTGTTCCTGTTTGTGTTGTTTGGTGCGCTGCTCGACAAGGCCGGCGCCGGCAACTATTTCATCAAGGTCGCCTTCTCGCTGCTGGGCCACTACAAGGGCGGCCCGGCCAAGGCCGCCGTGGTGGCCTCGGGCATGACCGGCCTGATCTCCGGCTCCTCCATCGCCAACGTGGTGACCACCGGCACCTTCACGGTACCGATGATGAAGCGTGTCGGCTTCTCGGCGGAGAAGGCCGGTGCGGTGGAGGTCTCCTCCTCGGTCAATGGTCAGATCATGCCGCCGGTCATGGGGGCCGCGGCCTTCCTGATGGTCGAGTATGTGGGCATCTCCTACGTGGAGGTGATCAAGCACGCCTTCCTGCCGGCACTGATCTCCTATATCGCGTTGATCTATATCGTTCATCTCGAGGCACTCAAGGCCGGCCTTCAGGGCCTGGAGAGCAGCAACCCGCCCAAGCCTCTGGTGCGCAAGGCGATCGGCTTCCTCGGTGGCCTGCTCCTGATGATGATCACGGCTCTCGTGGTCTACTACGGCCTGGGCTGGTTGAAGCCGGTGCTGGGTGGTGCGACTCCCTGGGTGGTGGCCGCCGGCCTGGCGGTGATCTATGTGGGGCTGCTCAAGGTTGCCTCCCACTACCCCGAGCTGGAGCTCGATGATCCCGATGCGCCCATCTACAAGCTGCCCCAGACCCGCCCCACGGTGATGGTCGGCCTGCAGTTCATCCTGCCGGTGATCGTGCTGATCTGGTGTCTGATGGTGGAGCGCCTCTCGCCGGGGCTGTCGGCCTTCTGGGCCACGGTGTTCATGGTCTTCATCATCCTCACCCAGCGTCCCATCACATCGATCTTCCGTGGTCGCAGTGACATGGCGGCGGACCTGCGTGAGGGGGTTATGGATCTGTGGGGCGGCCTGGTCTCCGGTGCCCGCAACATGATCGGCATCGGCATCGCCACCGCCACCGCCGGTATCATCGTCGGTGCGGTGTCCCAGACCGGCGTCGGCCTGGTGCTTGCCGATGTGGTGGAGATCCTCTCCATGGGCAACCTGATGCTGATCCTGATCTTCACCGCGGTGCTCAGCCTGATTCTCGGCATGGGGCTGCCCACCACGGCCAACTACATCGTGGTGTCGGCGCTACTGGCGCCGGTAATCGTTCAGCTGGGTGAGCAGAACGGCCTGCTGGTGCCGTTGATCGCCGTTCACCTGTTCGTGTTCTACTTCGGCATCATGGCGGATGTGACGCCGCCGGTGGGACTCGCCTCCTTTGCCGCGGCGGCGGTCTCTGGCGGTGACCCGATACGTACCGGCTTCCAGGCCTTCTACTACAGCCTGCGCACCGCCGCGCTGCCGTTCCTGTTCATCTTCAATACCGATCTGCTGCTGATCGATGTCACCGCCCTGCAGGGGGTGCTGATCTTCGTGGTATCGACGATCGCCATGCTGATCTTCGCCGCGGCCACCCAGGGGTTCATGATTGCCCGTAACCGCTGGTACGAGTCCATCGTGCTGCTGCTGGTGGCCTTTACCCTGTTTCGGCCGGGCTTCTGGATGGATCAGCTCCATGACCCCTATCAGGAGATTCCGCCCGCACAGTTCGTCGAGGCGCTGGGTAACGTCGGCGAGCAGAGCACATTGCGGCTGCAGGTCCTTGGCGAGGATGACTTCGGTGATCCGTTGACCACCTATATGCAGCTGCCGGTGCCGAGTGGCGAGACCGGCGAGGAGCGGCTGGAGAACCTGGGCCTGGAGCTGATCATCGAAGAGGACAGGGCCGTGGTCGACATGGTGGCCTTCGGCAGCCAGGCGTCGGACCTGGGCTTCGACTTCGATCAGGAGATCATCCAGGTGCTCGCGCCGGTGGATCGCTGGACCAAGGAGCTGATGTGGATTCCGGCCTTCCTGGTCTTCGGTCTGATCGTAATGATGCAGCGTCGGCGGCGTGGTCGTGACGCCGCCGCGGCGTCTGCCTGAGGGGGAGTGTCATGTATCAGAAGATCATGTTGACGGTGGACCTCAACGAGGAGGCCTCCTGGGCCAAGGCGCTACCGACGGCGGTGGCGCTGTGCCGCAGCTTTGGAGCGTCGCTGCATGTGGTGACGGTGCTGCCGGACTACCGCATGCCGCTGGTCGGCTCCTATTTTCCCAAGGATTTCGCCAAGAAGGCCCATGCGGCAATCACCGAGGCGCAGCACGAGTTTATTCGCGAGCACGTGCCTGACGATATCACGGTCCAGAGCGTCATCGTCGATGGCTCGCCCTGGGAGGCGATCGTCAAGGCGGCGAAGAAGCTCGAGGTGGACCTGATCGTGATGGCCTCCCACAACAAGCGCAAGTTCGCCGATTACGTGCTGGGACCCAATGCCGAGCATGTGGTGCACCACTCGAAGGTGTCGGTAATGATCGTGCGTTAAGCACGGCAGGCTCCTGCCGCATCACTCGGCCTCGCAGAGGGCCTCGACACCGTGTCGAGGCCCTCTGCGTTTGGGCTGTGACCTGAGCGTGGAATGGGGCCGGCGGGATTATCCAGCAGAGTTGATCCCGATCAACTAGATTAAGTCATAGTTAACGAGGGGCCCCTCGTTAATGCGTTTCGGTGGCCCGGTCGTGTTCCGAGGCCATCCACGCAGCGCCCGAGCCGGTCGGGCACACGTCGGCGAAGAGAGGTGACTCATGAATGCGGAAACTGCGAAATCACGGGACACGTCGGCAGGACTCGGCGTGAAGATCACCATCCAGCCGGTCGGCATGGGGCGCCCCAAGGCCTGGCTCGCCGCCGGCATCGAGGATTTTCGGCAGGCTGCCGCCGTCAGTCTCGCCTATGGCATGTTCTGGGTGGGGCTGAGTATCGCCGTGACCGTCGGCGCCATCTATCTGGGCCTGTGGCACTGGCTGCTACCGCTGGTGGCGGGCTTCATGTTCATCGGCCCCCTGGTGGCGGTAGGCTCCTATGGCATCAGTCGTGCCCTGGAGGCCAATCGCGCCCCGCATCTTGGAGATGCCTTCGGCGCCTGGCGTCCCCATGCCGGCCAGCTGGCGATGATGGGCGTGATGCTGGTGCTGGTGCTGCTGGCCTGGTTCAATATTGCCATCCTGCTGTTCGCGATCTTCTTCGGCCACGCGGTGCCAAGCCCGACGGACCTCTATGCCGCGCTGCTGACCACTCCCCAGGGGCTCGGCATGATCGCCGTCGGTACCGTGCTGGGGGGATTTCTGGCCTTCGGCGCCTTCTCCATCAGCGTGGTGGCGATACCCACCTTGATGGATCGCGACCTCACCTTCATGGAGGGGATCGAGGCCAGCGTGCGTACCGTGTCGTGCAACTTCCGTCCGATGCTGCTCTGGGCGGCGATCCTCACCGGCTGTGTGCTGGTCGGGGTGTTGACCTTCTATATTGGACTGGCGCTTATCCTGCCGGTGCTGGGCTTCGCCAGCTGGCATGCCTACGAGGAGCTGGTGGTCATCAAGCCCCGGGAGGAGAAGCACGACCTCCACGGCTGATCGACGCTGCTCTCCTACGATCAGGCATCCTGCCGGGGGCGCCCATGCCTCCGGCTTTCGTCGAGCTGACCATGCCGGCGTGATCGCGTAGTCTGGCGCCCCAAACTCGCCTTAAGGGGATGGCCGTCATGCGCCAGACGATCTCTATTTGCCTGATCTTCCTGCTGGCCAGCCTGCCTGCATCCGCTATCGGCGATGGGCTGCCTGCGCCGGAAGGCGAGGTGTTGCTGGCCGTCACCGGAAATATCGCCGACACCAATGCCGGCAGCCAGGCGCATTTCGACCGCGAGCTGGTGAAGAGTCTCTCGCCACTGACGGTCTGTACCCGAACCCCCTGGCATCGTGAGACCAGCTGCTTTCGGGGCCCTCTGATGCGCGAGGTGCTCGCGGCGGTGGGCGCGCAGGGCGATAGTATCGTCGTGCAGGCCCTGAACAAGTTTCGGGCAGAGATTTCCGTTCAGGAGCTGCATGACTATGACGTGATTCTGGCCATGAGCCGTGATGGTGAGCCGATGCCGATACGCGAGCTCGGCCCGCTCTTCGTGCTCTATCCCTTCGGTGATCATCCGGAGTTGCATACCGAAGCGGTGCGCTTTCGGTCAGTATGGCATGTGGCCAGCATACATGTGCGCTGATTTCATATGCGGTGATTGGGCGCATTCGACAGGGGGTGGCGGGTGCTGAAGCTGCCCCTGCGGCTGAGGCTAGGGGCGATCAGCGCCCTGGTGCTGTTTGCCGCCGCCCTGATCGTGGTAAGCCTGGTCGCCTGGCGCCAGGATAGTCTGTTGGGCAGAGTCGCCGAGGGGGCTGGTTGGCACGCCTATCAGCTCGATCGTGAAACCGTCCAGATGCGCAGCTATCTGGTACAGCCCGATGCCACCCTCGCGGGCTTTCGGCTGCGCTTCGAGCTGTTCTACAGCCGCATGCATATGCTGGGTCAGGGGGGCGTCGCCGAGCTGTTGGCGAAGGCGCCCGCGGTAGTCGAACTGCTCGAGGATATCGCGCGCCGGATCGAGGAGCTGGACGGCATGATCGGCGAGCTCGAGGTGCTCACTACCGAAAGCCGGCAGAGTCTCGAGGAGCGTCTGGAGACACTGGGTAACCGCACCGAGCGTCTGGTGATTGCCGTCAATGGCTACCTGGCCGAGCATGCGACCCTTCAGCGTCGTCAACAGCAGCGACTCCATGGCCTGCTGTTGCTGTTGATCCTGGCCATGAGCTTTTCCGCGCTGCTGGTTGCGGTCATGTTGTTCCGCGAGGCCCGCGACAATGCCACTGCCCGCCGTGATCTGGAAATACTCAGCCACCAGCTCCAGGCGGCCGTGCGGCGTGCCGAGTCGGCGAGCCAGGCCAAGTCGGAGTTCCTGGCCATGGTGAGTCATGAGATCCGCACGCCCCTCAACGGTGTCATCGGCATGAGCGACCTGCTGCTGGAAGAGCCTCTTGCGGAGCGGCCCCGTCAGTATGCGGCCACCCTTCATGACAGCGCCAACCTGCTGCTGGGGCTGATCAATGAACTGCTGGACTTCTCCAAGATCGAGTCCGGACATCTCGATCTGGAGTGCCAGCCATTATCGCTTGCCACGCTGGTGGAGGGGGCGGTGACGGTGTTCATGGCGCGCGCCGAGTCTCGCGGGGTCGGGCTCGAGGCGCGAATCTCCGAAAAACTGCCGGCCTGGGTGATGGGGGATCCGGCGCGACTGCGCCAGGTGTTGCTCAATCTGGTGTCCAACGCCGTGAAGTTCACCGCTGAGGGAGAGGTCATTGTCGAGGCGACGCCAGAGGGTGCCGATACCCTGCGCCTCGAGGTGCGTGATTCGGGGTGCGGCATCCCAGTCGAGCAACATGAGCACCTCTTCGAGCCATTCCGGCAGGGCGATGCTTCCATCGCGCGACGCTTCGGTGGCACCGGCCTGGGCCTGGCGATCTCGCGCCGTCTGATCGAGGCCATGGGGGGGCGCCTCGACATGCAGAGCGAGCCCGGGATCGGTAGCCGCTTCTGGTGCCTGCTGCCGCTGGTGCCCGCCACCGAGCCGGTGCGGGACGCCGCTGCGCGGCACAGCGCGAGCAGGCAGCCATCGAGAAAGCACCTGCCGGGGGCCGAGTTACTGGTAGTGGAGGATAACCCCGTCAACCAGCGGGTCGCCCGTGCGATGCTCGAGCGGCTGGGCTGCCGGGTAAGCCTGGCCGACTCGGGAGGCGAGGCGTTGACCCTGACCCGGCAACGGCAGTTTGACCTGATCTTCATGGACGTGCAGATGCCGGATATTGATGGGCTGGAGGTGACCCGCCGCCTTCGCCGGCGCCAGGGCTGGCTGACCGAGGTGCCCATCGTGGCGATGACCGCCGGCGGCCCGGGAGGCGAGCCATCGAGCTGTCTGGCCGCGGGGATGAGTGGCTATCTTGCCAAGCCTCTGCTCCCGGAGCCCCTGCTGGAGGTATTGAAGCGCCACCTGGGGAGCGGCGAGGGAGAGCTGGGGGAGCCGCTGGCCATGAACCAGCAGGCGGTGCTGGATCCTCGGGTCCTGAACTCGCTGCTCGGCTCTCTCGGAAAATCGGGGCTTACGCGGCTGGTGGCGCTTTACCGCGACCAGAGCGGGGCGCATCTCGCTCAGGTTAGCTCGGCGCTCGCGTCGAGTGATGCCGACCGATTGCGCCATGCCGCGCACCAGCTGAAGGGGGAGTCCTCGAGCCTGGGGGCGGTAACGGTAGCGGAGTTTGCGGCGCGGATCGAACGCCTGGCTGCCGAAGGAGAGCCGGCGTCGATCCCCCCGGTTCTCGAAGCGCTGCAAGCCTGTCTCACCACCACACTGGTCTCCCTGGATCACTGGGCCGAAACGTCTCAGGCCTGAGGCTCAGTGGAAGAGTCAGCCCAGGGGAATGGCTGTCAAGGAGAGTGGCTTCGACCAACGGAGTATGTCGTCGGATGCTGTCACGACCAAGAATGGCAGGGCAGTGTCCGTACAACGACAATACTCAGGAGCATGCCATGATCTATGCCAACCCGGGCCAGTCCGGTGCGGTCGTCGCCTTCGAGTCGCGCTACGGCAACTATATCGGGGGCGAGTTCGTTTCGCCGGTCAAGGGGCAGTACTTCGACAACGTCAGCCCGGTCAACGGCGAGGTGTTCTGCGAGATTCCCCGCTCCGGCGCCGAGGATATCGACAAGGCGCTGGATGCGGCGCATGCCGCGGCCCCTGCCTGGGGCAAGACCTCGGCCGCGGAGCGTTCCAATGTACTGCTCAGGATCGCCGATCGCATCGAGCAGAATATCGAGATGCTGGCGGTCGCCGAGACCTGGGACAACGGCAAGGCGGTCCGCGAGACCCTCAACGCCGACCTGCCGCTGGCCGTCGATCACTTCCGCTACTTCGCCGGCTGCATCCGTGCCCAGGAGGGCAGCGCCGCCGATATCGACGCCAATACCGTGGCCTATCACTTCCATGAGCCGCTGGGCGTGGTGGGGCAGATCATTCCCTGGAACTTCCCGCTGCTGATGGCCGTCTGGAAGCTGGCGCCGGCCCTGGCCGCGGGCAACTGCGTGGTGCTCAAGCCCGCCGAGCAGACGCCCGCCTCGATTCTCAAGCTGATGGAGGTGATCGGTGACCTGCTGCCCCCGGGCGTGGTCAATATCGTCAACGGTTATGGCGCCGAGGCGGGCCAGGCGCTTGCCGGAAGCCCGCGCATCGCCAAGATCGCCTTCACCGGCTCGACCCCGGTAGGCGCGCATATCCTCAAGTGTGCCGCGGAAAACATCATTCCCTCCACCGTGGAGCTGGGCGGCAAGTCGCCGAACATCTATTTCGCCGACATCATGAACGCCGAGCCGGCGTTCATTGACAAGGCCGCCGAGGGGCTGGTGCTGGCCTTCTTCAACCAGGGTGAGGTGTGCACCTGCCCCTCCCGCGCCTTGATCCAGGAGTCCATGTACGACGCCTTCATGGCCAAGGTGATGGAGAAGGTCGTGCAGATCAAACGCGGCAACCCGCTGGATACCGATGTCCAGGTGGGGGCCCAGGCCTCCCAGGAGCAGTTCGACAAGATCATGTCCTATATGGATATCGCCCGGGAGGAGGGGGCGGAGGTGCTCACCGGCGGTGACAAGGCGAGCTTCGATCCGGCCTATGACAAGGGCTTCTATATCGAGCCGACGCTGCTCAAGGGCCACAACAAGATGCGCGTCTTCCAGGAGGAGATCTTCGGGCCGGTGGTGGCGGTGACCACCTTCAAGGACGAGGAGGAGGCGCTGGCGATCGCCAACGATACCGAGTTTGGCCTCGGCGCCGGCGTCTGGAGTCGCGATATCAATGTGGCCTTCCGCATGGGCCGTGGCATCCAGGCCGGTCGCGTATGGACCAACTGCTACCACCAGTATCCGGCGCATGCGGCCTTCGGCGGCTACAAGAAGTCCGGCGTCGGGCGCGAGACCCACAAGGTGGCCCTCGAGCACTACCAGCAGACCAAGAACCTGCTGGTCAGCTACGACATCAATCCGATGGGCTTCTTCTAGCCCCGTGCCATTCGGGGCACTGCTCCGAATGGCTTCGATCCTGTCGGCCGCGCCATCCGGCGTGGCCCACACCCCTCCTACTCGCCGACGGGCGCCTGCCAGGCCTGGGTGTTCCAGAGTGGCACGCTGCTCAGGGCATGCTTGAAGCTGCCGCTGGTCTCCTTGGTGCTGTAGACCAGATACAGCAGCGTCTGGTTGTCGGCGTCGAAGATGCGGCGCACCTTGAGGCTCTTGAACAGCACGCTCTTGGATCGGCGGTAGAGCAGCTCGCCACTCGCCGAGGTGTCGATATCTGCCAGCATGGCGGGGGTGATGGGACCGGTCTGACGGCAGGCTAGGCTGCTGTCGGAAGGGTCGGCGAAGTCGAGGTCGGCCTCGATATTGCTGAGGTGGCAGGTCACCCCGGTAACCTTGGGGTCGGTGAGGCTCTCGATCTTGATGTCCTTGGTGGTGAACAGGCCCAGCGAGACATCGCCTACCTCGTTGTCGTTGCCACAGCCGGCAAGCAACAGCGAGAGTGCGGCCAGGGTAAGTAGAGGGGTAGGGCGGGAGCGAACTCGAGGCATCGGGGTTCCTGTCGGTATCGAGGAGAGTCTTCTCTTGGCGGCAGCGTGATTCTACCTCCTCGCGTCGTCCGCCGCCCCCCAAGGTCCGTTCGCGCCGAGCCTTTCGGCCTCCTGCAGCAACTGGCCCAGATGCACGCCCAGCGCCAGATCCTCCTCGATGCCGAAGTGACGGTAGCGGAGCCGGCCGCGGATATCGATCAACAGCGTGGTGGGAGTGCCCTCCAGTGCCCAGGCGCGCATCGTGCATGGACGAGGATCGTCATCGCGGCTGGCGGAATCGATGCCGACCGGGAAGGTGTAGCGGTTCTCGGCCAGAAAGGCCGCCAGCGCAAGGGGTGTCATCACGTCATGGTGCTCGAAGACGCTGTGAAGCCCCACCACGCTCAGCGGAACATCGACCAGCTGGCGGGCAATCCGCTGGGTCTGCGGCAGTCCGTGGAGGACACAGCCGGGACAGAGCATCTGGAAGACATGGACCAGTACCACGCGCCCGCGCAGCATACCGAGCGTCAAGGGCGTGTCGCAGTTGAGCCAGCGGCTCACCCGCCAGTCGGGTAGTGCGGCCATGGGGACCTCATCGAGCGGCCGTGGGTCCTCTTACTATGGTCGAGAAGATGCCCTGACGGCCAGTCGCCTCTGGAGCCTACGCAGCCGGGCAGCCTAGCCCGATGAGCCCGACATCCAGCGTTCGGCGAGGCGTAGTGCCTGGCCCTGGTTGGTCACCATCGCCAATCGGCCCGCTTCACGGCGCAGGCCGGCGCGGCGCAACTTGAGGATCAGCGGTGCCGGCAGCCCCACGAATACCAGGCCGATGCCACGCTCATGCAGTTCCTCGGCGAGGGTCTGCAGGGCGACGATGGCGGTGGCATCGAGGCTGGGCACGTCGTGCATGTCGAGCAGCATCACGCGGATCTCCCTATCGACGACCTGCAGCGACGAGATCGCCTTCTCGGCGGCGCCGAAGAACAGCGGGCCGTCGATATCGTAGAGGGCCACTTCCGGTGGCAGATCCATGCTGCCGTCATGATCACCCTCGTCGAGCCGACGAGTCTGGGTCACTTCGGCCATGCGGCGGATGAACAGCGCCGCCGCCAGTCCCATGCCCACCGCCACCGCCAGCACCATATCGAATACCACCGTCAGTGCGAAGCAGATCACCAGAATGGCCACATCGCTGGCCGGGGCACTCTTCAGGGTGTGGGCGAAGTGCCGTGCCTCGCTCATGTTCCAGGCGATGATAAACAGCAGGGCAGCCAGTGCCGCCATGGGCACCAGGGCCAGCACTCCGGAGAGCAGTACCACCGCCAGCAGTACCACCAGGGCATGAATGACGGCGGCCAGCGGGGAGAAGGCGCCACTGCGGATATTGGTAGCGGTGCGTGCCAGTGCCGCGGTGGCGGTGATGCCACCGAAGAAGGGCGTGATCATATTGCCCAGCCCCTGGCCCAACAGCTCGGCATTGGGGTCATGGCGGGAGCGGGTAAGGCCATCGGCCACCACGGCGCACAGCAGCGACTCGATGGCGCCCAGCATGGCGATGGCGAGAGCCGGGCCCAGCAGTTCGCGAATCAGATCAAAGTCAACCACCAGCGGAGTGCCGTCCGGACCGGGAAGCTGCCAGGGCAGCACCAGGCCTGGAGCGAAAGGTGGAATGCCGCTGCCGCTCTCGCCGTGAAGGGTCCAGCTGAAGCGCGAGGCGATGGTGTCGATCTCGATGCCGGCGGCTCCCGCGGCCAGGGCCGCCAGGGTACCTACCGCGAGCCCTACCAGCGGAGCAGGAACCGGCAGCTTGAGTCGCGGCCACAGCACCAGGGTGGCGAGCGTGACCAGGCCGATGCTCAGCTCGGCGGGGGCCAGCTCGGGCAGTGCCTTCAGGATGCGCAGCGCATTGTCCGGCGTGCTTTCGCCAAGCTCGAGCGAGAGCCCCAGGAAGTCCGGCAGCTGCAGCAGGGCGATGACCACGGCGATACCGGCGGTAAAGCCCAGTACCACCGGGTAGGGGACGAACTGTATCAGGCTACCCAGTCGCGCCAGGCCCAGGGCCATCAGGATCAGCCCGGCCATCAGGGTGGCGATCAGCAGTCCACCGATGCCGTGGTTGGCGACGATGGGGAACAGGATCACCACGAAGGCGGCGGTGGGGCCGGAGACGTTGAAGCGCGAGCCGCCGGTGAGGGCGATGATCGCGCCGGCGACGATGGCGGTATAGAGGCCGTGCTGGGGGGGAACGCCGGTGGCGATGGCCAGGGCCATGGATAGCGGTACGGCGACGATGCCGATGGTCAGCCCGGCGAGCAGGTCGCGACGCAGCTCGGCGAGGCCGTAGCCTCGGCGCCAGGCAGCAACAAGGGCGCTGCCAGGAAGCGGAACCCGGTAACCGTTGTTATCGGAGGAGCGAGCCATGGCAACTCCTTTGCTTGCTAAATAGCGGAGCCGTTACGTTACGCCTTTATGTTGCGATGCCGCAAGGTTGCCTGGTTCGCTTAACTGGTGAACCGGACCGGGGCCTTCCTGAATGATAGCCCGTTGTTATTCTTTTGATTCCGCCGGGGCATGGCCAGGATGGAGCGAAGTGGTACCGAGAATGGTCTACGCTGGGCTTAGGTCCATCGGACCCGATCGCTTATCTGAATATGTTAAAAGAGGTGTGAGATGACAACTTCAGCGCTATCCGGCAAGACTCCGCTTCGGTATATGCTGCTCTCACTGCTGTTCGTCGCTCCCTTGGCGATGGCCAACGATGGCCATGACCTGACCTTCGAGGGTGATGATACCTTCAATGGCCCGCATGGCGGCCAGGAGATCCATGCCGCCGTCGTCGACGCCGGTTCCGGCGAGGTGGTAGCCACGAAATCCGGTACCGTCTCCGCCGACGAGGCCCCGGCCTTCTCGTTTGACTTTCCCGGCGTGCTGAAGGAGGACGGCAACTACGAGGTGCACTACTGGATCGACTCCAACTTCGGTGGCGGCAGCGAAGGAACCTGCGATCCCAAGGACACCGACCATCAGTGGAACGTATCGCTGGACGCCACCAGCGAAGCACTGACCCATGAAGACACTCATCGGCCAGCAGAGCAGGCTGATGTCTGCGCCACCTTCGAATAATGTGTTCGGGCCGGCCTGACGGATGTCAGCCGGCCTACCTGCGAGCCCCGAAAGATTAGTTAGTCAGTCGACTCCAGGCGTCGCACCAGGTCGTCCATAAAGGTCAGGATGCGCGCCGCGTTGGTGCCGAGGTCGCTGACCCCCAGACGGGAGGCGGAGCGCATGTCTACTCGAGTGCCGTCATCCGTCTCGTTCAGTCGGATCACCACATCATCCTTGAAACCGAACCAGGTCGTGGTTGCCGTGGCCTCGATTCTTGTGTCACTGACCGCGGCAATCTCCCACCCGGCACTGGCTACCCCGGCTTCGGCGGCCTCTAGTACCGCCTCTAGAGGCGCATCGAGTATCAGTGGCTGGATCGCCGGATAGGCGTCGCGCTGCTGCTGTGCGGTCGTTTGGCCGGGATACTCCACCGCATTGGGCGCGGCCCTGCGTGCCTCGATCAGAGCCACGAAGGCGGGCGGGTCCTGCATATCGGTGGTGATGTCATGGATCGGCGGCACCGCCTGGGCCTGCTGAAGCTGCAGCCAGGGCATGGCGACCAGTGCTCCACCGGCCAGTATCACCAGGCTGCCGAGCAGGGCGGGCATGGCGCGACGAGTGACGAGGGCAATCAGCAGAGCCACCAGACCCAGTCCCGCAGCACCGAGGGCGGTAAAGGCCGCGTAGCGCAGCAGGCCGAAGGCATTCCCCAGGGTAAGCAGATCCATGCGGTAGGCCGGGCCGGAGAGGGCCATCGCCAGGGCCGCCAGGGTGGCGAGGATGCCTCCGGTCAGGGCCATCTTGAAGGCCGGTCCCTGGTGTCTGCGGTCAGTCGTCATTGGCAGGATCCGGTAGCTATCGGTCATCAGCCAGCAGTCATCAGCCAGCATGAAAGGGGGCCGGGTGTGTCCCGGCCCTTTATGATACTGGTTCAGCGTAGCGTATCAGTCGTTGCCATTGCCAGCATGGTGACCGTGACCTTGACCGTGCCCCTTGCCGTGGGCCATGCGGGCGGCCTGCTGCATCTCCTCGAGCTGTTCATCGGTCAGCAGCTCGGCCAGTGCGGCTCGATGCTCGTCGCGCAGCTCCTGGTAAGCCTCGCGACGCTCTTCACGGGAGTCGAAGTCACGATCGCGCAACTCGGCCATCTCGGCATAGTGAGCCTGGCGCAGTTCGCGCAGCTCGTCACGCTCCTCGTCGGAGAGGTCCCAGCCGTCGACCATCGCACGCATGCGGTGCTGCAGATCCTCGGCCGAGGGCTGGTGCCTGTTGGCATGGTGCTCCTCGTGCATCTCGCGGCGTGCCTCGTCGAGAGCGCTCCGCTGCTCGTCACTGAGCAACTCGTCGATACGCTCACGATGCTCCTCGCGCAGCTCGGCCATCGCTTCGCGATGTTCGCGGTGGGCACTCTCGAGGGCTTCGCGAGTCTCCGCATCGAGTCCGGCACGCTCGAAGAGTTCAGCGCGTTTCTCGGCGTGGCGTTCGGCGCGGGCTTCCTGCCACTGCTGGCGGCTCTCGGCATGCTCGCCGGCGCCGGGCGCAGCGCTTGCCTGGAGTGCCAGCGGGGCGATCGCCATGGCGAGGAGGGCGGGGGCAAGCATCTTGCGGTAGCGTCTGGTCTGCATGGGAAGACTCCTGTTTCTCCTAGGTTGACAAGGACTACTCTGCACCGGTCCTGTGCAAGGGTCATGCAGCGAAGGTGCAAAGGTGGTGCAGGTCACTCCTCGGGCTGATACTTGTAGCCGACCCCGTAGACGGAGCGGATCACCTCGCGCTCGGGCCATATATCGGCAATCTTTCTGCGCAGTTTCTTGACGTGGCTGTCGACGGTGCGCTCGGAGACGATGCGGTGGTCCCGGTACATATGATCCATCAGCTGGTCACGGGAAAAGATACGCCCCGGGGCATGCATCATCACCTTGAGCAGCTGGTACTCCACGGCGGTAAGCGAGAGGTCGTGCCCATCCGCCAGGGCACGCCAGCCCTCCTCATCGAGTATCAGGTCACTGCCCAGGGTGTCAGGCTCATTGGCCAGCTGGGTGCGGCGCAGCACCGCCTTGACCCTGGCGACGACCTCTCGCGGACTGAACGGCTTGCAGATGTAGTCATCGGCGCCCAGTTCGAGTCCCAGCAGGCGGTCGACCTCCTCGACCCGGGCGGTAAGCATGATCACCGGCAGGGCAGGCCAGCGCTGACGGATCTCGCGACACAGGGTTAGGCCGTCGGTGCCGGGCAGCATCAGGTCGAGGAGCACCAGCGCCGGTCCCTCGGCGGCCTGGCGCGCCTCCTCCAGCCACGGTAACACGCTGTTGCCATGGTCCAGGTGATGGGGCTCGAAGCCACTGCCGGCCAGGTAGTCGGCCACCAGACGGGCGATCTTGGGTTCATCCTCGACGATCAGGATGCGTTGAGGATGCTCGGCTTGGGTCATGCTCTCTTCTCCTCGAGCGTGGCGTCATCGAGAGGCGGGAAGCTCAGGATCCAGCGTAACCCACCCAGTGGCGAAGGGGCAGCGGTCATCCGGCCGCCGTGGGCCTTCACCAGGGCGGTGGCAATGGAGAGTCCCAGACCACTGCCACCGCTAGCCCGGCTGCGCGACCCCTCGACCCGGTAGAGGCGTTCGGAGAGCCGCGACAGCTGGGAGTCCGGGACCCCCGGTGCGCTGTCATCCCACAGGATTCGGACGCCACGGGGGCCGCTTTCGAGGCTGATGTGCAGTTGCCCGGGGGAGTGCGTGTAGGCGCAGGTGTTATCCAGCAGGTTGCTCCATAGCTGCCGCAGCCGGCTGGCATCACCACGTATCCAGGCCGACTCGGGGATGTCTTGCGCCAGGATAAGGCCGTTGTCGTCGAGCCAGCCGCTGCCTTCGTCGAGACGCTGGCGCAAGCTGTCGGCGATATTGAGTGGTGCCAGCTGAACCTCCAGGGCGCCGGCATCACTTTGCGAGAGCAGCCGCAGGTCGGCGACCAGGCGCTCGAGCTGCTTCACCTCCTGGGAGAGCGAGTGCAGGCTTTCGTGCTCCAGGGGCCGGATGCCGTCCTGCATCGCCTCGATCTCTCCGCGCAGCACCGCCAGCGGTGTACGCAGCTCGTGGGCAATATCCGAGACCCAGCGGCTGCGCGCCTCACGACTGGCTTCCAGGGTGGCGGCGAGGATATTGAAGTCACGCGAGAGGCGAGACAGTTCATCACGGCCGCGCTCTGGCAGGCGGATGCTGTAATCCCCTTCGGTCAGGCGCAGGGTGGCCTGGGCCATGCCGCGGGTACGGCGCCCCAGCCACCAGGAGAGACCGCCGGCCAGCAGCAGCGAGGCCAGGCCGAGAGCGCCGGTAATGATGCCCAGGTTACGCTGCTGGCGGGTCAGGAAGACGTGCTCCATGCGGGCCATCAGCTGCTCCGGCGGGCGGTAACCGAGGGTCCCGACCCGTTGACCCTCGTGCTCGATGGGCAGCCAGTGCAGGGTGGCGGCTTCCTCGTCGTTGTTGGGGGGCAGGCCGATTACCGGCAATCCCTCGGCATCGTGAAGCACGAAGTCCTTGGGGTCGCCCAGTCGCCGCTCCAGCCCCATCGGCGGAGGACCGGCACCTGGCCATAGCTGGTGACGCACCAGACGGTACCAGGCTCGGGGCGAGGCGCGTAGCCACTGCCAGTCGCCGCGGCGTGACCACTCATCGGCGAGACCCTTGACGATGGTCTCGGCGCGCTGGGTCTGGGTCTTGTCCAGATACTCGAGGAAGCCCTGGTCGAGGCTTCGTGACACCGCCAGGAACACCAGGCCCGAGATGGCCACATTCACCGACAGGATGACCACGAACAGCTTGATGCCCAGCCGGGAGATGGCGGGGCGTGGCAGAGTCAGGCGCATGATTGCCTCACCGGGGACAGAGTGGGCCAACAGCATAACCTCGAGCGGCGCAGCCAATCGTCATGCAATGTGCAAACCCCATGCAAGGAGCAAACCCTGTAAACGGTGAAAGCGCCGTGCAAGGAGGCTCACAGCGTCAGCAGGAACAGGATCAGTGGCGGCGACAGCAGGGAGAGCAGAAAGCCGGAGACCACCGCGACCGGCACGCAGCCGACACCGCCATGCTGCTGAATCACCGGCAGGGTGAAGTCCATGGAGGTGGCGCCGCCGTAGCCGATGGCCAGGGCGGCGTGTCGGCGGATCACCAGCGGGATCAGCACGAAGGCGACGAGCTCGCGGGTCAGGTCGTTGAAGAAGGCGACACCGCCCAGTGCCGGCCCCAGGGCATCGCCCACCAGAATGCCTGACAACGAGTACCAGCCAAAACCGGCGGCCATGGCCAGCCCCTCGTTCCAGCGCAGGTCCAGCAGTGGGGCGGCGAGCAGGCCGCCGACGAGCGAGGTGGCGGCAAGGGTGAGGGCAATGGCCAGGCCGTGGTGATTGAGCAGGATCTGGCGTAGCGGCATGCCGGAGTTGCGCAGCTGGCAGCCGATCAGGGCCAGCAGGAGATAGAGAACCCACTCGGCCAGGGTCTCGGCCATGGCGTGGAGCGGCAGGTTGGTCAGTCGGTCGGCGGCCAATCCCAGCGCCACGCCGAGGACTACCACACCGACCAGGGCCAGCGAGCCGGCCATGGCAGCGAGCTTGCTGGTCGGGGCGCCGGGCACCACGCGGGCGGGGTCGGCGGTGAGCCCCAGGCGCCGCGACAGCCACCAGAGCCCGGCCAGGTTGCAGGCCGATGTCACCACGAACAGCGTCAACGCCTGGCCGCCCATGCGTGACAGCTGCCCGGCGAGATTATCGAGGCCGGCGAGGCTGAAGCCCATCAGCAGCAGGATGCCATAGACCGAGGCATTGACCCCCTGGTTGATCGCCGTCAGCACGGTGGGGTGACGGACCGGTATCAGGTAACCCGCTACCAGGGGCAGCAGCACGATCAGCAGGCCGCTCAGCATGGAGACTCCCTTCCCTATATTGGCCGCCCCGTGGCGGCGCCTCGAAAGCGGCTACTCTAGCAGGCGCACTCGAGGCGCCCAACCGCTGAAGTGACATTAGTCAGGGAGGGTCAGCCTGCTCAGTCTCAGCTGGCTGCGGCGCTTGCCATCACGATGATAGTCGACCGACAGCAGCAGCCCGGGAACCTCGGGGTGGAAGCGGAACAGCAGCCTGCGATCCGGTTCGTCGACCTCCCAGGCTTCGGCCGTGATCGCCTCGAAGCTGCCCGCGGGCAGCGTGATCCGTGAGCGGCCCTGAGTGTGGACCCTGAGGCGCTCTTCGCGCCCCTTGTGATCCAGGTAGCGGATATCGCAGGGGCTGTCGGCACAATCGCCACTGATGATACGGCGGGAAAACGCGAAGAGAGCCGTCTGACGATCCGGCAGCGCCTCGAGAGGCTCGGCATCGAGTTGATAGCTGTCACCGACGCCCAGCAGTGCGTAGCCACTGGCGTAATAGAGCGACTGAACCCCCTCGTCCTGGAGCATGAATCGGCCGCGCTCACTGCCGCGGGCGACCTGGATATTGGTCTCCATCAGGCTTTCCCAGTAGTCCCCCTCCCGGCTGAGACGGTGGTCGACATAGGCGGCCGGCCAGCCCTCGACCTCGAGGCGGTAGCGCGCGCTGAAGGGCCGCGGGGCTATCGAGTGGGCAGAGGCAGCCTGAAGGGGGGCGCTATGCTGGGGTGAGGGCGACGGTGCCGGTGCATTGGCCAGGGCCATCAGCGGCAGGCAGGCGAGCAGCCAGGGCGCCAGGCAGGCCAGCTGGCCGCCGCGCCGGGACCACCGTATGGCACGCTGGGACATGGTCGCTCTCCGTCATGGGAAAAGAACAGGCCGGCAGAGGCCTGTTGCCTAAGAGGCCTGGCCCAGCCTGAAGTTCCCCTTTGCCGGAGGGTGCCGGCCGGGCCTTCAGTAGCCGGCCCCGGGGTCCACCGTCTCCAGGGGCTCGCCGGCTTCGAAGGCCCGCAGCGCCGAGACCACCTGATCCAGAGCCACCTCCAGTGGTGTCGGCCCGGCCATGTGCGGGGTCACCCACACCCGCGGATGGGACCAGAGCGGGCTCGTCTCGGGCAGGGGCTCCTCGGGAAAGGCATCGAGGAGGGCGCCGCGCAGCCGTCCCTCGACAGTGCCGTCGCCGAGGGCGTCGAGCAGGGCCGCCTCATCGATCAGGGTGCCTCGCCCCGGGTTGATCAGGCTGGCGCCCTCGGGCAGCAGGGCGAGGGTTCGCGCATTGATGATGTGCCGGGTGGCGGCAGTGTCGGGCAGCAGCAGCACCAGGCTCTTCACCTGACTCAGCAGCGCCTCCAGGCCGCTATCGCCGTGGTGGCAGGCGATGCCATCGAGATGCTTGGGCGAACGGCTCCAGCCATGGACCGGGAAGCCGTCGGCGGCCACCATGGCCGCCACCTTGGCCCCGATGGCCCCGAGCCCCAGCACGCCTACCGGCCAGTCGGCCTTGTCGCACATGGTGTGCTCCCGCCACTCTCGTGCATGTTGCTGGCGATGGTAGCGGTCGAAGTCGCGCTGGAAGTGCAGCAGGCCATAGCGCACATAATCGCCGATCGGCTCGGCCATGCCGGCGTCGCGTAGCTTGACGATGGGCACTCCGGTCGGGAGCCGGGGGTTGTTCAGCAGGGCATCCACCCCGGCGCCCAGGTTGACGATGCCCTTGAGCGATCCGAGCTCGCTCAGCAGCGACTCCGGGGGCTTCCACGCCGCCAGGTAGTCGGCTTCGCGGCGCTTGGCGGCCGGTGCTGCGCTGGTGAAGACCTCGGCCTCGGGGAGTCGGGCCGCCAGCGCTTCCTGCCAGCGCCTGGGCTCGTCGTTGTGGACCAGTACCTTCATGTTTCCTCCCGGGTGACGTGATGCCTCCATCATCTACGGAGCGGTGACCATGAACAAGCCCGTTACCCCGGGGCTCTCAACATAAGGAAGTGCTTGACCCTCTACCATGGGTAGGCAGTAACCTTCATGCTATGGGGCACCCCCCACTGCCTGGTGCGACTGAGCGGCCCGAAACCGTTCAGGCATCTCGTCAGTGATCATGACCCTGGCCCGGCCTTCTCCTCGTCGAGAGGGCCGATTTTCTTGATGTTGCTTTGGCGAGTGGCCCAATGACCCAGGTAAACCTGCCCTTCACTCGAGAGGAATATGCCACCCGACTGTGGAAGGTACGTGCCGAGATGGCCGGTCGTGGCATCGATGTGCTGATCGTCAGTGACCCCTCCAACATGGCCTGGCTGACGGGCTATGACGGCTGGTCATTCTATGTGCATCAGTGCGTACTGGTCGGACTCGAGGGCGAACCGGTATGGTATGGCCGTCGCATGGATGCCAATGGGGCCCTGCGCACCTGCTGGATCGATGCGGACAACATTACCTACTATCCGGACTACTATGTTCAGAATCCGGACATGCACCCCATGGAGTATCTGGCCCAGTCGATCATGCCCGATCGTGGCTGGCACGAGGGGGTGGTGGGCATGGAGATGGATAACTACTACTTCTCCGCCAAGGCCTATCAGAGCCTGCTGCGTGAGCTGCCCCACGCGCGTTTCATGGATGCCAATGGCCTGGTCAACTGGTGCCGTGCCATCAAGTCGCCCCAGGAGGTCGAGTACATGCGGGTGGCGGCGAAGATCGTCGAGGGCATGCATTCGCGTATCCTCGAGGTGATCGAGCCGGGGTTGCCCAAGAGCAAGCTGGTCTCGGAGATCTACCGGGTGGCCATCGAAGGGTACCGGGATGAGCATGGCCAGGTATTCGGCGGTGACTATCCGGCCATCGTGCCGATGCTGCCGACCGGCCAGGACGCCGCCGCGCCCCACCTGACCTGGGACGATACGCCCTTTCGCAAGGGCGAGGGTACCTTCTTCGAGATCGCCGGGGTCTACAAGCGCTACCATGCGCCGATGTCGCGGACTGTCTTTCTGGGCAAGCCCCCGACGGAGTTCGTGCGTGCCGAGTCGGCCCTGCTCGAGGGCATCGAGAGTGGACTCGAGGTGGCCAGGCCCGGCAACCGCACAGCCGACATCGCCATGGCGCTGGGCGCGGCCATGGACAAGTACGGCTTCGACCGGGGGGGCGCGCGCTGTGGCTACCCCATCGGCATCAGCTACCCGCCGGACTGGGGCGAGCGCACCATGAGTCTGCGCCCCTCCGACGAGACCATCCTGCAGCCGGGCATGACCTTCCACTTCATGCCCGGCCTGTGGGAGGACGACTGGGGCCTGGAGATCACCGAGAGCATCCTGATCACCGAGAGCGGCTGCGAGACCCTGGCCAACTTTCCGCGCCAGCTCTTTGTACGCTGAAAGAATGCGATAACCGCCAGGTGAGGGGCGCCGGGGGTAGGCCAAAGGGGAGGTCCGAGGACCAGGGATGGCCGAGGTAGCGCCCAGGGACGGGTTCACAGCGCCTCCCCGCAGGCCTGTCGCCGGTTAAGCCCCGAGCGGCTGCCTGCTAACACAGAACAAGGAGTTTCACACCATGACCAAGCGTCCCAGCCCCATCAGCGCCACCGTCGACTTCGACGCCGACGGCGTCCAGCACGGCTTTCTCAAGCTGCCCATCTCGGTGGACGACTCCGCCTGGGGGGCGGTGATGATCCCGGTTACCGTGATCAAGAACGGCGAGGGTCCCACGGCCCTGCTGACCGGCGGCAACCACGGTGACGAGTACGAGGGCATCACCTCGCTGCTCAAGCTGTCGAGCGCGCTCGAGGCCGAGGAGGTCAACGGCCGGGTAATCATCGT
The DNA here is from genome assembly GCF_031846005.1 of Halomonas sp. LES1. NCBI lineage: Bacteria > Pseudomonadati > Pseudomonadota > Gammaproteobacteria > Oceanospirillales > Halomonadaceae > Halomonas > Halomonas sp. LES1. The sequence continues at coordinate 191,643 of NZ_JAVRGC010000007.1, read as the reverse complement.
GCCATGCATGAACCAGCCGGCGGTGATGGCCGGCAAGCGAACTTCCGGCCTCGATGGCGGCAACCTCAATCGCAGCTTCCCCGGCGACCCCGATGGCAGCGTGACCGAGAGGATCGCCGACTACTTCACCCGGGTAATGGTGCCGATGAGCGATGTGGTACTCGACCTGCACTCCGGTGGGCGCACCCTGGACATCATCCCCTTCGGCGCCTCCCATGTGCTGGATGACCCCGAACAGCAGCGCAAGGCCCTGGAGGGTGCCAAGGCCTTCGGTGCGCCCTACGCCATGATCATGTTCGAGCTCGATGCCGCCGCGCTTTTCGATACCGCGGTGGAGAGCCAGGGCAAGATCTTCGTGGCCACCGAACTGGGCGGCGGCGGCACCTCCACCCCGGAGAGCCTGGCCATCACCGAGCGCGGCGTGCGCAACTTCCTGATCCACTATGGCCTGCTGGAAGGGGAAGTGGAGATGCCCGCCGAGCCTCAGGTCTATCTCGATATGCCCGATGCCAGCTGCTACGTGCAGAGCGAACACAGCGGTGTGCTGGAGCTCTGCTTTGCCCTGGGCGAACGGGTCGAGAAGGGCGAGGTGGTGGCGCGTGTCTATGACATGACGCGCAGCGGCACCGCACCGGTGGCGTATTACGCCAATCGCAGCGGTGTGCTGGCGGCGCGGCGCCACCCGGCGCTGGTCAACATGGGCGATACCATTGCGGTGATCGCCGATATCGTCGACTCCCTGGATTGAGGCGACCAGCATCACGATGAAACTTGACCGTTATGACCTGAAGATCCTCGAGATCCTCTCCCGAGATGGGCGCATCACCAAGTCCCGGCTGGCCGAGGCGATCAACCTGTCGGTCAGCCCCTGCTGGGAGCGGGTACGTCGGCTGGAGAGGGCCGGCATCATCGAGGGGTACAGCGCTCGCATCAATGCCGAGGCACTGGTGAGACGCACGCCGGTGTGGGTGCAGGTGGAGCTCAAGGCGCACAATGCCGAGAGCTTCGCGCGGTTCGAGGCGCTGGTACATGCCACGCCCGAGGTCACCGAGTGCGTGGCGGTGGGCGGTGGCGTCGACTACCTGATCAAGGTCGAGGCCGCCTCCATCGATGCCTATCAGCGTCTGATCGATGACTGGCTGACCGGTGATGCCGGCATCGAGCGCTACTTCACCTATATCGTCACCAAGGCGGTGAAGCGTCCCACCCCTGGGGTCTGCATCGAGGATCTCGGCTGAGCGCGATGTTACCGTTGAAGTCTCATCGATGCATGTGTCTTAAGCTGCTGTCAGAAGGGTGAGCGATGCTCATTCGGCCGGGCATTCATACCGGCATGATACCGTCGGTCCCGGCTCGTGTTGGAACGTGCCCCGGAAGGGTTCAAGCTCACCTGACGCAGAGAGACCACAATGTCCTATTTCACGATAGCCGGGGTGCAGATGCACGCCCTGCACCACGGTGACAATACCCAGGCCATGCGCCACCGGATTGACGTGCTGATGAGCCGCTTCCCCCAGGTGCAGATGGTCCTGTTCAGCGAGCTGATGCCCTTGGGGGCGTCGCCTCACCATGCGCAGCCGCTGCCCAGCGACGCCGAAGCGATGTTCTGCCAGATCGCTGAGCAGCATCGCATCTGGCTGATTCCCGGCTCGATGTTCGAGCAGACCGAAGGCGGTATCTTCAATACGCTCTCGGTGATCAACCCCCATGGTCAGGTGGTGGCTCGCTTTCGCAAGATGTTCCCCTTCCGTCCCTACGAGGCGGGGGTGGAGAGCGGCGCCGAGTTCGTGACCTTCGATGTGCCCAACGTGGCTCGCTTCGGGGTCTCGATCTGCTACGACATGTGGTTCCCCGAGACCACCCGCACCCTGGCGGCCATGGGGGCCGAGGTGATCCTGCACCCGACCATGACCGATACCATCGATCGAGACATCGAGCTGTCCATCGCTCGCACCAATGCGGCAGTCAACCAGTGCTACTTCTTCGATATCAATGGTGCCGGCGCCCTAGGCAACGGGCGCTCCATCGTGGTGGGGCCTTCCGGCGACGTCATTCACCAGGCGGGTACCGGTGAGGAAGTCATGCCCGTCGAGGTCGACATCGGCCGAGTGCGCCGCGAGCGTGAAACCGGACTGCGTGGCCTGGGCCAACCGCTGAAGAGTTTCCGCGACCGTACGGTCGACTTCTCGCTGTATCGCAGCGAGACAGGCTCGAGCCCTTACCTCGATACCCTGGGCCCGCTGGCCAAGCCGGTCCGAGCCGACATCGAGGAGTATTAATCCCACGCCTTCCCCACACACCGATGGAGCGACCACGATGAGCAAAATAACAACCATTGCCGACGTACGCCGCCACTTCCTCAATAACAAGGAGCCGGTCTACTTCATCTCGGCCACCAACTTCAATCTGCTGGGCATCGGCGACTGGGTGGGCAACTTTCGTCATATCAACTTCATCGACTGCTTCGAGGGTCAGCAGCGCAATGTTTTCGTGCCCAAGGAGAAGTTTCCACGCGACTTCGAGAGCATCGAGGACATCAACAACTACCTCCTCGAGCACAAGGAGGTCATCGACTTTATCCAGTCGCGTGCCAACGGCGACAATGCGGGCACGGCCGCCTTCCTGATGTTCGACGAGCACACCGAGGAGATCTGCGAGCAGCTCGGCCTCAAGGTGGCGTTCCCTCCGGCCAAGCTGCGCTCGCGCATGGACAACAAGGTCGAGACGGTACGCATCGGCAACAAGGCCGGTGTGCCCAGCGTGCCCAACGTGCTGGCCCGGGTGGGCAGCTATCAGGAGCTGTGTGAGGTGAGCAAGGAGCTCGGCACCGACCTGGTGGTGCAGACCGCCTTCGGCGACTCCGGCCACACCACCTTCTTCATCTCCAGTGAAGAGAGTTATTACAAGCACGCCGAGGAGATCGAGGCCGAGCCCGAGGTCAAGATCATGAAGCGTATCAACTGCCGTGGTTCGGCCATCGAGGCCTGTGCTACCCGTTGCGGTACCGTGGTAGGCCCGCTGATGACCGAGCTGGTTGGCTTCAAGGCGCTGACGCCCTACAAGGGTGGATGGTGTGGCAACGAGATGTTCGCCGGCGCCTTCGACCAGTCGATCCGTGACAAGGCCCGGGAGTACACCTTCAAGTTCGGCGAGGCGCTTCGCGAGGAGGGGTATCGTGGCTATTTCGAGCTCGATTTCCTGATCGACATGGACAGCGGTGAGGTCTATCTCGGCGAGCTCAACCCAAGGGTCACCGGCGCCAGCTCGCTGACCAACGTGGCGGCCTTCGCCCACTCCGACATCCCGCTGTTTCTGTTCCATCTGCTGGAGTTTTCCGACGTCGATTTCGATCTCGACATCAGCGAGATCAACGAGCGCTGGGCGCATCCCGAGAGCGTCGACAGCTGGTGTCAGCTGGTGATCAAGCACACCGACGAAAGTGTCGATCTGCTGACCCAGGCGCCGCGCACCGGGGTCTGGAAGATGGCCGATGACGGCAGCATTAACTACGACCACTACAACTATCACCCCCACGCGGCAGAAGACGAGAGCGAGGGCTTCTTCCTGCGCATCAGCGGGGCGGGAGACTTCCGCTACGAGGGCGCCGACCTCGGCATCCTGATCACCCGTGGCCGCCTGATGGATGACGACTTCCAGCTTACTGAGCGCGCCCAGGCCTGGATCCAGGGCATCCGCGGCCAGTACGAAGGTCAGTCGCTCCAGGATCCGGTGGTGGAGGAGGTGGCCGTCAGCCATGCCGTCGGCGGCGGCAACTTCAAGATCCTGTGAATACCGGGACCGGCTACTCTTCGTCGCGGGAGGTACCACCGAGCGACATGAACAAGATGCTCGACTTTCGGACCGTGCACGAAGAGGTTGCGGGAGCCCGTTGGCAAGCGCTGTTCCAATACCACTGGCCGGCCTACGAGCAGTGGTACTTGAGCGAGGGGGAGCGGGAGCGGCCGGGGTATCTCACCTGCTACAACGCGCTGCGAAAGCACATGCCGGAGCTTACCGATACCTATCGCACGCTCTGCGAGCTGGCCGGGGGGGGGGATCTCGCCGCGCGTTTCTTGAGCCTCTATCAGCCGCCCCCCTATATCACCGGCTGCTCCCAGGCGGTGCTGGCGAACCCCGCCTCCACGCTGCTGGTACGCAACTACGACTACCCTCCGGAGCTCTGCGAGGGGACCATCCTCTACACCCGCTGGAACGAGCGGCGGGTAATCGCCATGACCGACTGCCTGTGGGGCGTGCTCGACGGCATGAACGACCGAGGGCTCGCCGTGTCGCTGGCCTTCGGTGGCAGCAAGGCCGTGGGGCAGGGCTTCGGTGCGCCGATCATCCTGCGCTACCTGCTGGAGTTCTGTGACAGCGTGGCCGAGGCGGCCGATGCCCTGGCGCGCATTCCCACTCACATGGCCTACAACATCACCGTGGCCGACGCCGCCGGGCGCTACGTCACAGCGATGATCGGCCCTGACCGCCCCGCCAGCATTCGGCGTGTGCCGGTGGCGACCAACCATCAGAAGAAGATCGAGTGGTATGCCCACGCCCTGGCCTCGGAGACGCTGATCCGCGAGCGCCAGCTGTCGATCCTGGTGGGCGACGAGGCCACCACCGAGGAGCGGCTGATCTCCGCCTTCGCATCGCCGCCGCTGTTTCGCCACGACTATCGCCGCGGGTTGGGAACGGTCTATACCGCGGTCTATCGCCCCGCGACGGGGCACGCACAGTTTCACTGGCCCGGCCTGGTCCTCGATCTGGGTTTCGACCACTTTCCCGAGGAACGAATCACCGTGCGCTATGGCGCGCGGGGCCTGTATGCCGGCTGATTGCGGCCCGCTCGCCGCCGCTACGTCGCGGCGGTGTGTTCAATAACAACAAGTCTGGATGGGGGTGTTGCCATGCAGGATTCGACGCAAACCGATACGCCCTACACGGCGCTGGGCTTCTACCACAAGATTTCCCAGCTACGTGCCGATACCTGGAATGCGCTGAAGCGTGACCTTGGCTTGCTGGTACGCCAGAGCGATGAGAGCCAAGCCAAGAACCTGATCAAGGCGATCGACGTCAAGCTGACGCGGCTCGAGATCATCGAGGACTACCACGCCTTCCCCTCCAAGGAGGATTTTCGCCACCTCTGGGCGCTCTTCGATCGCGAGGAGTACGGGCTGTTGGAGAAGGTGGTCAAGCGCCTGGTGCGGGCGTTGATCAGCGAATCCTACCGGCGCCGCCACGTTGATCTTTCCGAGACCGATGCCGACGCCGAGGAACTCGAGTCCCTCGATGCCCTGGCGCAATTGCGGCGCGGTCATCCTGCCTCCAACAGCTCGGCCCAGCCCTACTTTGAATTGCTGATCGTCGACAACCTCTCATCCGCGGAAGAGGTGGTGGTCCGCGAGGCCTTTCACAGCATGCGCCGTCCGGAAGATCGCTTCGTCTATGACGTGGTCACGGTGCGCAGCTTCGAGGATGCGCTGATCGCGGTGCTGGTCAACCCCAATATCCAGGCCTGCCTGATCCGTTACGAGTTTCCCTACAAGTCGAAATACAACCTCAGCGCCCTGCGCAGCTATCTAGAAGGCCTCTCCGAGCAGTCCCTTCAGTATCACTCGGAGGCCGAGCGTAGCATTCTGCTGAGTTCGATGATCCACGAGCTGCGTCCCGAGATCGACCAGTTCCTGGTCACCAGCGGCGACGTGGAGGCCACGGCCAGTCGTGACATCCGCCACTTCAATCGCATCTTCTACCGCGAGACGGACTATATCGAGCAGCATCACACCATCCTGCGGGCCATCGATAACCGCTACCGCACGCCCTTCTTCGATGCCCTGCGCGAATACAGCAAGAAGCCGACCGGTGTCTTCCATGCCATGCCCATCTCCCGGGGCAAGTCGATTACCCGCTCCCACTGGGCCGGGCATATGATCGACTTCTACGGCATCAACATCTTCCTCGCCGAGACCTCGGCCACCTCCGGTGGGCTCGACTCCCTGCTCCAGCCCTACGGGCCGATCAAGAAGGCCCAGGAGCATGCCGCTCGTGCCTTCGGCGCCCGCCAGACCTTCTTCGTGACCAACGGCACCTCCACGGCCAACAAGATCGTGGTGCAGGCGCTGGTCAAGCCTCGGGATATCGTGCTGATCGATCGCGACTGCCACAAGTCGCATCATTACGGCATGGTGCTGGCCGGTGCCCATGTCAGCTACCTCGACTCCTACCCGCTCAACGACTACTCGATGTACGGAGCCGTGCCGCTACACGAGATCAAGAAGACGCTACTGGGCTACAAGCGCTCGGGCCAGCTCGACAAGGTCAAGATGCTGCTGCTGACCAACTGCACCTTCGACGGCGTTGTCTACAACGTGCGTCGGGTGATGGAGGAGTGCCTGGCGATCAAGCCCGACCTGGTCTTTTTGTGGGACGAGGCCTGGTTCGCCTTCGCCGGCTTCAACCCGACCTATCGGCCGCGCACCGCCATGCATGCCGCCCGCACCCTGCGTGATCGATACCGCAGCGCCGCCTACCGCGAGGAGTACGAGGCCTGGAAGGCCGAGTTCGACACCCTCGATCCCGACGACGATGCCTCCTGGCTCGAGCGGCGCCTGATGCCCGACCCCGACACGGTGCGCATCCGTGCCTATGCCACCCACTCCACCCACAAGACCCTGACCTCACTGCGCCAGGGCTCGATGATCCATATCTGGGATCAGGACTATCGCCAGAAGGTCGAGGCGCCGTTTCACGAGGCCTACATGACCCATACCTCGACCTCGCCGAACTACCAGATCATCGCTTCGCTGGACGTGGGGCGCATGCAGGCCGAGATGGAGGGCTTCGAGCTGGTGCACTCCCAGGTCGAGGCCGCGCTTTCGCTGCGCGAGCAGCTCTACACCCACCCGCTGTTGCAGAAGTACTTCCGGGTGCTGATCAACCGCGACATGGTGCCGCTGGAGTATCGCGAGTCGGGCGTCGAGACCTTCTACGACCCGGTCACCGGCTGGAACAAGATGGAGGAGGCCTGGGCCAACGACGAGTTCGTCGTCGACCCCAGCCGCATCACCATCGCCATTGGCGCGACCGGCATCGACGGCGATACCTTCAAGAACGAATACCTGATGAACAAGTACGGCATCCAGATCAACAAGACCTCGCGCAATACCGTGCTGTTCATGACCAATATCGGTACCTCGCGTGGCGCCATTGCCTATCTGCTCGACGTGCTGATCAAGCTGGCCAAGGAGTTCGAGTACCGCTGGGAGGAGAGTAGCCGCCCCGAGCGCAAGATCATCGAGAACCGTGTCCACTCGCTGACCTGTGAGCTGCCGCCCCTGCCGGACTTCAGCCGCTTCCACGATGCCTTTCGGCCGGCGGCCGGCAGCCATACGCCGGAGGGGGATATTCGTCGCGCCTATTTCCTGAGCTACGACGAGGAGAGCACGGAGTACCTTCGCTTCGACAATGGCGAGTTGCAGGCTCAGATGCGTGACGGCCGCGATGTGGTCTCGGCTAGCTTCGTGATTCCCTATCCACCGGGCTTCCCGGTGCTGGTGCCGGGGCAGGTGATCAGCGAGGAGATCCTCCGCTTCCTGCAGGCCCTGGATGTCACCGAAATTCACGGCTACCGGCCCGAGCTGGGGTTGCTGGTGCTCACCGAGCAGGCCCTCAGCGACCCATCGTCGGGCTAACTACTGGGCTAACAGAAAAAAGGGCATCTTCTCGGACAAAGACAAAAAATCCCTTGTTTTTCTGATCGGTTAACGAAAACTCCCGCCCCGCCTTCTCCCTTATCATGAACCCATCGAGCCGTGCCGGACGCAACCGGGCGGCTCGCCCGTTTTAACGTATTTTCGGCGCCCGAAGCCGCGCCGTATCGTTTCTTGGCGCCCAAAGCCGCGCCGTACTTTTTTCGGCGCCCGAAGCCGCGCCAAATCAGCACTGGCCATACGAGATCAACCTGGTCGGTGTGTCAGGGGAGGTGCCGCATGAACATGAAACTATCCAAGACGCTGACCACCATGCTCGACGATCCACGTCTGTTTCGGCAGTACGCCTATGTCGATGGCAAGTGGGTCCACGGCAATGGCGGCCGCGAGGAAGCCGTGCAGAATCCCGCCAGCGGCGAGGTCATCGGCCATATTCCCTGGCTCGAGGCGGACCAGGTGAGTCTGGCGGTGGATGCCGCCGAGGTAGCGTTTGCGCACTGGCGTGCGCTGCGCGCCGACGAGCGTTGCGAGCGCCTGCTGGCGTGGTACGACCTGCTGCAGGCCAATCGCGAGGACCTGGCCACCATCATGACCATGGAGCAGGGCAAGCCGTTGCCCGACGCCCGTGGCGAGGTGGAGTATGGAGCGAGCTTCGTGCGCTGGTTCGCCGAAGAGGGCAAGCGCACCTTCGGCGAGACGATTCCGAGCCATATCCCCAACGCGGCGCTGGGCACCATCAAGGAGCCGGTGGGCATCGCCGCGCTGATCACGCCCTGGAACTTTCCGCTGGCGATGATCACTCGCAAGGCCGCCGCCGCCCTGGCGGCCGGTTGCACGGTAATCGTCAAGCCCGCCGGTGAAACGCCCTACTCGGCGCTGGCGCTGGCGGAGCTGGCCGAGCGCGCCGGCATCCCGGCCGGTGTCTTCAATGTGGTGCTGGGCGAGCCCGCTGAGGTCTCGAAGATCCTGTGTGCCGAGGAGCGCGTCAAGGCGGTCTCCTTCACCGGCTCCACTCGAGTCGGCCGGCTGCTGCTCGAACAGAGCGCCAATACCGTCAAGCGGGTGTCCCTCGAGCTGGGGGGCAATGCGCCCTTTATTGTCGGGCCCGACATGGACCCCCGGGAGGCGGCGCTCGCCGCGGTGTCGGCCAAGTTCCAGACCGCTGGCCAGGATTGCCTCGCCGCCGACCGCATCCTGGTCCACGAGTCGATCCACGATGCGTTCGTCGAGCACTTCGCCGAGCGCATGGCGGCACTGACCGTGGGCAATGGCCTGGAGAGTGAGGTGGACCTGGGGCCGCTGATCCATCGGCAGGCCGTCGAGAAGGCCGCGGCCATCGTCGATGATGCCCTGGCCAAGGGTGCCACCCTGGTGGCCGGCGACCAGAGACAGGCGCCTGGGGAGAACTACTTCATGCCGACGCTGCTGACCGGGGTGACCCGCGACATGAAGGTCTGGAATGAAGAGACCTTTGCGCCGGTCGCCGGGATCACCGCCTATGGAGATGACGACCAGGTGATCGAGATGGCCAACGACACCGAGTATGGCCTGGCGGCTTATCTCTATACCCACGATATTCGCCGTATCTGGAAGCTGATGCGCGCCCTGGAGTACGGCATGGTCGCGGTGAACTCGGTGAAGATGACCGGCCCGCCGGTGCCCTTCGGCGGCGTCAAGCAGTCGGGCCTGGGACGCGAAGGCGGCGTGACCGGCATCGATGAGTATCTCGATACCAAGTATTACTGCCTCGGCGCCCTGGGCTCCGTGTCAGGGAGCTAGTTTCCGAGACAGAGCCGCGATGCACCAGCGAGCGATATCTACCCGAGGGCGCTGAGGCAAGCGCCGCGGCGCGCGGCGATCGACAGGGATGTCGATCGAGGGTCGGCAAGAGGGACCTTGATCCGACCCGACGCGCTGGCCGCAAGCGAAGCTTCAGGGTTTCGTCCTCGGGCATCGCGAGATGGTGCATGACGGCGACACCCTTCTGTATGTGAAATCGATAAACATCCTCCCCGGCGGGACGCCGGGGCGCCTTCCAACGAGAGAGAATGCAATGAACCAGCAGCACCAGGACCTGATCGACCGTGACCGCAAGGTGACCTTCCACGCCTCCTCTCACCTGCGTGACTTCGCCCATGGCAAGGCGCCGGGCCGTGTGATCACCGGCGGACAGGGCATCACCATCCGCGACAAGGATGGACGCGAGTTCATCGACGGCTTTGCCGGGCTCTACTGTGTCAATATCGGCTATGGGCGCACCGAGGTGGCCGAGGCGATCTACCAGCAGGCCCTGGAGCTCTCCTACTATCACACCTACGTTGGGCACTCGAACGAGCCGCAGATCGCGCTCTCCGAAAAGATCATCGAGCTCGCCGGGCCCGGGATGTCCAAGGTCTATTACGGCCTGGGTGGCAGCGACGCCAACGAGACCCAGCTCAAGATCGTGCGTTACTACAACAATGTGCTGGGGCGTCCGCAGAAGAAGAAGGTGATCTCGCGCCAGCGGGGCTATCACGGGTCGGGCCTGGCCACGGGGTCGCTGACCGGCCTCAAGGCGTTTCACGACCAGTTCGACCTGCCGCTCGAGGGTATCCTGCATACCGAGGCGCCTTACTACTATCATCGCGGTGCCGAGCAGCAGGGCATGAGCGAGCGCGAGTTCTCGGCCCACTGCGCGGCCAGGCTCGAGGAGATGATCCTGGCCGAGGGCCCCGATACCGTGGCGGCCTTTATCGGCGAGCCGGTACTCGGGACCGGTGGCATCGTGCCGCCGCCGGAAGGCTACTGGGAGGCGATCCAGGCGGTACTGAACCGCTACGATATCCTGCTGATCGCCGACGAGGTGGTGTGTGGCTTCGGTCGCATCGGTGCGGACTTCGGCAGCCACCACTACGCCATCAAGCCGGACCTGATGACCGTGGCCAAGGGCCTGACCAGCGCCTATCAGCCGCTCTCCGGAGTGATCGTCGGTGATCGTGTATGGCAGGTGCTCGAGCAGGGCACCGGCGAGTATGGCCCGATCGGCCATGGCTGGACCTACTCCGGTCATGCCCTGGGCTGTGCCGCGGCGTTGGCCAATCTCGAGATCATCGCGCGCGAGAAGCTGACCGAGAATGCCGCCGAGACCGGTGCCTACCTGCAGCAGGCCATGGCAGATGCCTTCGGCGATCACCCCATCGTTGGCGATGTGCGTGGCGCCGGCATGCTGGCGGCGCTGGAGTTCTCCGCTGACCCGGAGAAGCGAGAGCACTTCGACCCGGCCTTGAAGGTGGGGGCGCGTATCTCCGCCGCCGCCCTCGAGGAGAACCTGATCGCCCGTGCCATGCCGCAGGGTGACATTCTCGGCTTTGCCCCGCCGCTGATCGCCACCCGTGGTCAGGTCGACGAGATCGTCGCGCGCACCCGCCGGGCGGTTGATCGCGTTACCGATGAGCTGGTGCGCGAGGGCGCGCTCAAGACACTGACGGCACCGGTTGCCTGATCGGTCACGTGAACTGCTCGGCCCCGTGAGGGCCGCCTCGTCGCCGCGGGCCCGTCCCGCGGCGACGTCGTTGATGGCAGTGGGTTACATGGCGCTTGCCTTGCCCGCTGTGCTGGCACACCCTCGGAAGGACCGATTCGTACAGAAGGAGCGCTTTCCATGGCACAGGTCCTCGCCTTCGATGTCTACGGAACCCTGATCGACACCCACGGCGTCGCCACCGAGCTGGAGCAGCGCCTCGGCGCCCTTGGCAAGGCGGCGCTGGCCCCGGAGTTTTCGCGCCGCTGGCGGGAGAAACAGCTGGAGTACAGCTTTCGACGCGGGCTGATGGGGGGCTACGTGCCCTTCAATCAGTGCACCGAGGAGGCCCTGGTATTCACCGACCGCGCCCTGCAGGTGGGGCTCTCCGAGGCGGATCGTGACCATCTGATGCAGGTCTATGCCCAGCTTCCGGCCTTCGCCGATGTCGCCGGCGCCCTGCGTCGCCTCGGCGAGGCGGGCGTTACCTGCGTGGCCTTCTCCAATGGCACCACTCAGGCGGTGGAGGGGCTGCTGGCGCAGGCCGGTATCCGCGACCACTTCGAGGCGGTAATCAGCGTGGATGAGGTCAAGCGTTTCAAGCCGGACCCGGCGGTCTATGCTCATCTCCGTCATCGACTCGAGAGTGAGCCGGGGGACACCTGGCTGATCTCCAGCAATCCCTTCGATGTGATCGGTGCTCGTCATGCCGGCCTGCATGCGGCCTGGGTAAGGCGCAGCGCCGAGGCCCCGTTCGATCCCTGGGGCATCGATCCGGACCTTACCGTCGGAGACCTGGAAACCCTGGCCGAACGCCTCACCTGAGCGCGGCGAGGCCCCGCGGTGGGGGATCGCCGCGGGGCCTCGAGAGCTGTTGAGACTCTCGCGTTATTGTCGAGCGTGGTGGGTCAGTCGACCGCCTCGCCGACGGTGATGGTACCGCGCTCGGCCAGCTGCAGCGGGCGTGCATCGTCCTGAGTCCACTCGGCCATGGAGCCGTCGTACATGCTGACGTTCTCCAGGCCGCCCACCTCACTGAGCTGAAACCAGCCGCTGGCGGCCCAGTGGCCGGTGTTGCAGAAGGCCACGGTAGGGGCCTCCGGGTCCAGGCCGAGTGCCTCGATGTTGGCCTTGAGGCGCTCGGGCTCGAGGTAGTAGGCGCCATCACGCTCGACCAAGGCAGCGTGGTGAGGCAGGTTGACGGCGCCGGGTATCGTGCCGGGGGCACGCGCCGCCGGTGACTGGGTCCTGCCGGTATAGAAGTCCTCCGGGCGGGCATCCACCAGCGCCTCGCCGGCCTCGATGGCCGCTTCCACCTCCTCGGTGGTCGCCAGGAGCGCCTCCTGCAGGCTGGCCTCGAAGGTAGTGGCCTCGGGGGCGTCATAGGTGCCGCTGGCGACCTCGAAGTCCTGGGCCTGCCAGCCGGCGAAGCCGCCGTTGAGTACCGCTACCTCATCGTGGCCCAGTGCCTTGAAGGTCCAGTAGACCCGGGCGGCACTGCCGAAGTCGGTGGCCCCGGTGCCGGCCGAGACGACTATCACGGTGTCGTCATTGTCGATGCCCAGCTCGCCGATCAGGGTCTCGAGCGCCTCGATCTCGGGCATCAGGCCCGCGACGCCGTCGCGACTCTCGCGCCAGCCGGCGTCGGTGTAGTTGGAGTAGCGGCTACCCGGGATGCGGGCCTCCTCGAAGGAGGCGCGGTCGCCGCCGTTGTCGATACTGGAGCGGACGTCCAGTACCACCAGGTCATCGTTATCCAGCTGGTCGCTCAGCCATTCGGCATCGACCAGGGGAGAGGGGTGTTGGGCATGGGCGTTACCGGCCATGGCCAGCGTGCCGGCGGCGATCAGGAGTCGAGTCCGCATGGAGGGTACCTCGTCGTCGGGAAGGGGGCGCCTCCATGCTGCAACGATCCGGCGTTCCTTCGCCAAGAATGCTTGCCGACACTACTATTCCCAATGGATATATCGACCCGATGCACGGTGACTCTCTTGCGAAGGGCGCAACCCTCGAAGGCGACAGCCAGCGATCGTGTTGCTATTCCTGTAAGGAGTGTGAATACGCCACGACCAAGTCAGCAGCTATCCAGGATACCCGACTGGTGCAGAGGAGACCCGAGCATGCCCCAGCACTCCACGACCCGGCACTTCTGGTTGAGTGGCCAGCGGGCCGCCGAGCAGGACCGCTTCTTTCGCGAAGCCCTGGAAGCCCAGGGATGGGTGGAGGGCGACGAGACGACCTGGGATGCGGGTTGGGTTACCGGCATGCCGGCGCCGAGTCAGTTTCGTCGGGTGTCGGCGTACCGCAAGCTCAACCACTTTCCCGGCAACGCCGCCTTGACGGTCAAGAGTCGTCTGCATGAGAGCCTCTCCAGCATGAAGGCGAGAGTCGGTGAGGGCGTGGGCGAGGGGCACCCTCTGCTGTCACGCCTGACCTTCTTCCCCCACGCCTGGGTGATGCCCCATGACTATCATGCCCTGCAGCGGGTGGCCCTGGCGGAGCCGCAAAGACGCTGGATTCTTAAGCCCACCAACGCCTCCAAGGGCAAGGGGGTGAGGGTGCTGCGTGACGCCGCCGAGGCACCCGCCAGCCCGAACTGGCTGGTCCAGGAGTATCTGGATCGCCCTCACACCATCCGCGGGCACAAGTATGTGCTGCGTCTCTATGTGCTGATCAGCTCACTGACCCCGCTGAGGCTCTATCTCTACCATCAGGGGTTTGCCAAGCTGGCCTCCGAGCCGTGGGATCCCGACGACGCCGACAACCCTTACAGCCAGCTCACCAATCCCGATATCAACGCCCTGAACACTCGTGTCGAGGTGCCGGTGGAGTTTATCGATCTCGGCCGTTATCGCGCCTGGCTGCGTGACCAGGGCCATGACGACGAGGCGCTCTTCGCGAGGATCGAGGATCTGGTGGCACTGACCGCGATCTCCGGCGTGGATGCCCTGCGTCGCCGCACCGCCGAGGCGGGGGCCGATCCGCGCGGCGGCTACGAGCTGCTGGGTCTCGACTGCATGATCGATGATGACCTCAAGCCGTGGATACTGGAGTGCAACCTGAGCCCGTCGCTGGGCACCTGCGCGGCGCCCGAGGATGGCGGTATCGCCGAGGAGCGCATCAAGGGGGAGCTGGTACGCGACATGCTGCGGCTGGTGGATATTGCCGGTGAGTCTTCGCCGGAGTCGGAGGACGCGTCACCAGCGGCCTTGCTTGCCGAGGCCCGTGCCGAGGCGTCACGCGCCGGAGGTTTCAAGCGGCTGCTGCCCTCGGCGAGCCCCGAGCGCTACCTGCCCTTCTTTTCGCTGCCTTCACTGGCGGATATGACGCTGGCCGAGGCGCTGGCCGGGTACGCTCTGCCTCGCCCGCGCCTGGCTCGACGCCGGGTCACCGAGCTGCATGAGGCCGACAGCCTGGCACTCTACGCCGCCGACACCGGAAGGCTCTATCGTCCCAATGATGCCGCGGCGCTGATCTGGCTGTTGGCGACCGAGGGGCTGGACCCCGATGCCATCGCCGAGACCTTGCAGGCGGCCAGTGCCGAGCCGCCCGAGCCCGTGGCACTGCGTCGCCAGGTGTGGCAAACCCTGGGGGAGTGGTGTCGTGATGGTCTGCTCTGCCAGACACAAGCGGCTGTTCAGTCCGCCTTTGTTCGAAGCGAGAAGTCACGGGCGGAGGTTGCCGCTGATGCCGAGCCGGCTGCCTTGAAACTTCGCCATGATGGCCGAGCCTGGGCGCTGCGGATCGCCGATGCCGCGATCGAACAGCGCCTGGTCGAGGCGTTCGGTGCAGGGCTCGAACCCCTGCCGCCGGAGGAGGCAGGGCAGCTACCTTGGCTTTCGCTGCTTGCGGCCCCCGCCGGTTATGCGTTGGCCGAGAGCAGTCGTCTGGTGTCGAGTCGCCTGACGCTGGCGGAGGTGGTGCCGGCGCTCTCCACCCTGCTGCTGCGACTGGCCGCTCGCCCCGGCGAGCCGGTGCTGGACGTGGCCTGTTGGCAGTCACGCACTGGGGAGATGACGTTGCTGGCCGTCGATGATGAGGCCTGTCGCGAGGCCCTGGCGTCTTCGCTGGGAGAATCGCTGAGCCGTGGTGCCAGGCTGACGTGGCAGGGCGACATCGTGCATGTCGAGCCCCTGGGGCTTCCCTTCACCAGGCGGAGCAAGATGGTGGATGACGTAAGCGCTGAACAGGTCGCCACGCCGCTTCGCCTGATAACGCTGGAATCGAGCGAGGGTGAAGCATCCGCTGGGCTTCTGCCGCAGGCTCGACTCGATGCCCTGGCGGCGCTGCTGCCGCGTTGCCACACCGGCGAGGGCGGCGTGCCTTCGGCCGACCTGATGGCGCGCCTCGATGCGTGGCTGGAAGGGGTCTCGCGGCAAACAGTGCGCCTTCCAGAGGATGGTTCAGCCCTTTTCGACACGCTGGTTCAGTCAGATCTCTCCTCGGCCGGCAAGGCGTCGGTCGAGGCATGAGTCGTTGGGCCGCCTGACGGTCCAGCATGGCGGAGCGTCGCAAGGCGCTTCGCCACTCGATGGCAGGCGCAGCGCTGGCCTGCTACTGCAATACACGATGGAGGTCATGTCATGACTGAGATTGAAGAGCAACGCCGGACCCTGATCGCACGGCTCGGCCGTCGGTTGGGCCATGCGGCACCTGCCCTGGCACTGGTTGCCAGCGGTGCCGCCATGCAGGCGGTGGCCGCCGAGCCCGAGGAGGCCGTCTATACCAGCGGCCAGGAGGCTCCGCTGATGCTTGCCGAGGCCCATGCCGAAGGCGGTGCAGAAGCTGACACACACGCCATGGATAAGGCAGAGGGCGAGGCCGAAGCCGAAGGAGAGGCGGAAGGAGAGGCGGAAGCCGAAGCAGAGGGAGAGGCAGAAGCAGAAGCCGAGGGGGAAGGCGCCTATTGATGTCGAGCAACCGCTGCGCCGGCCTTCCGGGCCGGCGTGGTATCGATATCCCTCGGCAGCCGTGAGGAGGGTGTATGAAAGAGACCCACTTGCCAGCCTGTGTCGATAGCCTGATCGAGGAGAATCGCTGTAGCCTCCATCAGCTGGAGACGCTGCTGGTGGAGATCACTCCGCTAGCGTATCGCCACGGCTTCGATGCCGAGGCTCACCAGACCCTGGGGCGTCATGTGCGCCATATCCTGGATCACTATCAGGCGCTGCTGGATGGCATCGGTGTCGCCTGCATCGACTACGAGGCGCGTGTCCGGGAGCCCGGCCTGGAGCGGGATCCGGCCCTGGCTCGAGAGCGGTTGGGCCAGATCCACGAGGGGCTGACCAGGCTAGTCGAGCACGCCTGCGTGCCACTGCAGTTGAAATACCCGGTCGATGAAGAGGGAGCCACCCTCACGTTGACCACGAGCCTTGCCCGAGAGCTGGCCTTTCTGACCAGCCATACCGTACACCATATGGCGCTGCTTCGGGTGCTGGCGCAGCAGCTCGGGGTGAGACTGTCCGCCGATTTCGGTGTACACCCCTCCACGCTGCGCCATTGGCGTCGACAGACCATGGAGACACCGTTGGGGACGATCAGCGAACAGAGGCAGCGAGCATGAAAGGCCTTACCCCTATCGTGGTTGCCCCTGGTTGTGTGGCGGTGCTGGTTGACGCCCCGCTGGCCGCCTAGCCAGTCTGGCCGGAACAGGGCTGGGAGGTCCGCCAGACCGAAATGGATTACCCCGGGCTGCTGGCTGCCCTCAAGGAGGCCATCGAGGCCGAAGGCAATCGCCGAGGAGCTCGATACCCGGTTGCCGCCATCGCTAGGAGGAGCATGAGGCCGTGCAGTAAAGTAGGACAAGCCCCTCTCCACAGACGCATCTCAAGACATCCCAATTGGTTGCCTGCACGTCGGATCGTATGCCGAGTGTAACCATCTTTATCAGGATGAAGGCCATGGCGAGCTAGCATCGCCCGCCTCACGTGGCTATTCAAAAATAATCGCGCACCCAGACCCGTAGCTGCCGAGTAGGCGAAAGGCCTCACTGCAGAGATGGTCAAACGAGAGATGGGCGCTCAACGGCAGTCATGCGTACTTCATCTTCCGCCACAGAGTTTCTAGCGGTCTCAGCCCCGGCGAGTAAACCGATAGGTAGACCAGGCGTACGCGACGCAGCGTTCACTACAGCCGATGGCATGGCCTTGGTCACTCGGCAATAGGGCATGCACACGCCGGTGTAGGGCACGCTTTTCACCATGGCGATAGGCGGAAGACAGCCTCTCCAGCGATAATTCCCGAGGCCAGGGTCGAGGTGTCCTTTAGTGATGGCATGAAGAAGGCTGGGCGATCCGGATCACCATTGTGAAAAAAACAAAAAAAATTTCATTGAAAATGGATTTTTTTTTGCTACATTCATTTGTGTGATGATCATCACCCAGAGCCAATGTGCCCAAACAACCATAACTAGCTGTATCGAGGACCATCGCCATGCCTTTCCTACCTCCCTCCAGGATGAAACCCCTGACGCCAGTACATCTCAGGCCAAGCATCGGCTCCCCGGTGCCCATCGCATGGCCGAACCATCGGCACGCCTCGGTGGCGCGGCCAGTGGCATGTCGGTGAGCCGTTAGGGGATTCCGCTGCGGTAACACCTGCCGCCTCGATGCGTACCCATCCGCTGCAACAATGACGTGACTTGTCGGCTCGCCCCGTGGGTCGGGTGACGACCCGTTGGCGATCCGTGGGGTCAGCCCCGTGATGTTGGGCGGCAAGAGATCTTGTGAAGGATAAGTCGATGAACGAACAACTAATAAGTAGAGTCGAGCGATATCCATCGGGTCGCCTGACGACTCGTCTATTTGGTGACTACGATCACTCGCTTTTCTGGCCGGTATTGTCGATCTATACCGCGATCATGCTATGCGCTCTGCTCTTCCCGGAACTCATCGGTGAAGTGCTGTCTTCTACCCGAGATTTCCTGATCTTCAACTTCGGTTGGAGTTTCCTGCTGGGCATGGGGGCAGCACTGCTGTTCTGCCTGTACCTGATCATCAGTCCGTTCGGTGATCTGAAACTGGGTGCGGATGATGAAGTGCCGGAGTTCTCCTACGGTGCCTGGATCTCGATGCTCTTCAGTTGTGGTTTCGGCATCGGGTTCGTGTTCTTCAGTGTGGCCGAGCCGCTGACGCATCTGTACCAGTCATCCCATGTGATCGACATGGGCGCGACGGGGGAGGCCGCCGGCGTCGCCAAGGCGGTCCAGCTCACTCTGCTGGATTGGGGCATGCACGGCTGGGCGGTGTTTGCCATTGCGGCCTGGGCCATCGCATTTCCGGCGTACCGACTGGGACTGCCTCTCACCGTGGCCACCGGTCTCTATGGCATTCTCGGGGAGCGCTGCAACAGCAGCCTGTGGGGACGCCTGGCCAACGCACTGGGCATTATTGGCACCATCGGCGGCAATGCCACGATGATCGGGCTAGGCGTGGCCTCCATCAGCTATGGCCTAAACACTCTGTTCGGACTCGATCTGGGCCCGATAGGCCAGGCGTTGGTCATGCTGGTGGTCATCATCGCTTACGTGATTTCTGCGGCCACGGGGGTCGAGCGTGGCATCAAGTTTCTCAGTCAGGCCAACATGGTCATGGCTGGTACCGTCCTTCTGGTGTTGCTCTTTTTTGGTCATGCGCCGACCCAGTATCTCCTGAACCTCGGGACGCAGCAGATTGGTGACTATTTCGGTGACATCTTTGCCCTGCAGTTCTGGAGCGATGCCGGTAACTTCGAGCAGCGCGACTGGCTCGGCTGGTGGGTCGTGTTCTACTGGCTGTGGTACATCTCCTATATTCCTTTCTGCGGCGGCTTTATCGCTCGTATCTCCAAGGGACGCACGCTTCGCGAGTTCATCGTCGGTGTCATCCTGGTCCCCATGCTGTTAGCGATTGGCTGGTTCAGCATCTGGGGCGGCTCCGCGGGATTTGTCGAGGTGACTGGTATCGCCCCCTTGTGGGAAAGCGTTCAGGAAAAGCCCGAGTCTGGCATCTATGCCCTGCTCGAG
Source organism: Halomonas sp. LES1 (assembly GCF_031846005.1). NCBI lineage: Bacteria > Pseudomonadati > Pseudomonadota > Gammaproteobacteria > Oceanospirillales > Halomonadaceae > Halomonas > Halomonas sp. LES1. Next base: position 172,433 of record NZ_JAVRGC010000007.1, on the reverse strand, counting down.
AGCATGCCGGGAGGCTGGTGGTTAAGCCTTATCGTGCTCTTCAACATCATTATCTTTGCCGTGACCACCTCTGACTCCGCATCCTTCTTCGCCGCCATGCAGGTATCCAATGGCGAGGAAAATCCCCGGGTGTCCATGCGGCTCCTGTGGGGGGTGATCATAGGCTTTACAGGGATCATGTTTCAGCTTACTAGCGGCTTCGATGCCATCAGGAGCCTTGCCATTGTCGTGGGTGCACCCTTCTTCTTCGTGGGCATAGCCTACATGTTCTCGGTCTATCGCATGCTCAAGTCGGCGAAGAAGGGCGGTGTGAAGAATATTGAAATAGGCTCTTTCTCGAGAGGTCTGGCATCGCATATCAAGTCGAGCGGCTAGTCGCCTTGATAACGATCCGACGAAACCGGAAGCACACTAAAGCCAACGCCCGGGGGCATCGCCAACCATCGGATGAGACCCCGGCCACCAGATAGAGTGAATCGACCCTATGTCTGCATTTCAGCCCTACTATCCGCACTATGATCCTCTGCATAGCGATCTTCCCGGGCAGGGGATGGACTATGCGCCGAGCTACTGGCGCCACCATGCCGGAGAGCCACCCGAGGATGACGGTGCCGTCAGCGCCGATATGGACGTGGATGTAGTCTTGATTGGCGGGGGCTTTACGGGCCTGGCCACTGCGCTGTTTCTCGCTCGTGAGTACGGCATCAAGGCGACCGTTCTGGAGGCCAATCAGATTGGCTGGGGGTGCACCAGTCGCAATGGAGGGCAGGGGCACCTGGCCTGGGGGCGCCTGAGCCGGAGACAGTGGGTCAAGAAATGGGGCGCGGATACCGCGCGCCGCTTGCACGCCAACACCCTGGAGGGCTTCGAGGTCTTTCAGTCCATGGCCGAGGATCCAGAAATCGACTGCGAGCCCCAGAATCACGGCAACCTGCTCGTCGCCCACAGTCCTCAGGCACTGAAGGAGTTGCAGGCAGAGTCTCGGCTCTGTCATGACGTGCTCGGCTACAAGACGCATGTGCTGGATCGCGACACGGTGCTGAATGAGTATATCGGCGACCAGGAGAGTTTCGGTGCCTTTCTGGAGCCGGTGGGGATCGCCGTCCAGCCGTTGAAGCTTGCCTATGGCTATGCCCGACTCGCCCGCAAGCTGGGGGCCAGGATTCACACGGCAAGCCCGGTACAGAACTGGACGACGGAAGGGGGGATCCATCACTTGCAGACCCCGGGCGGCGTGGTGCGGACGCGGGCAGTTGGCATTGCCACCGCCGGCTATACCAGTCCGAGCCTGCACAAGCTCACGGCCTACCGCAACATGCCCATCATGGCTAATTCGGTCTGGACGAGAACCCTGACGGACGAGGAGATCGAGGCGTGCGGTTTCCGCTCCACCATGATCGTCACCGATACGCGGAAGTTGCGGTACTACTACCGCTTCTTGCCCGAGAAACGGCTTCAGATCGGCACCCGTAGCGCCATCAGCGGCGCCGATGCGCAGAATCCCAAGCACCTGAAGGTTGTCCATGAGGCCATCGCGCGCAAGTTCCCGGCCCTGGCAGGCATCGAGACGCCCTGGTTCTCCCATGGGTGGATGGATATCTCCCACGACATGATGCCGCGTATCGTGCAGCCCGATGCGTCTCAGCAGATCTTCTATGCCCAGGGATACAGCGGCAATGGCGTTGCTTTCTCTGCCTATGCCTCGAAGAAACTGGCGACGCTGATCGCCGGCGGCAAGATCCCTGAGTCCGATCTTCCCATCTTCAGCTCGCCCCTTCCTGCGCACCCCTTGAGGCCGATTCGACGCATGGGGCAGAGGGCGCTGTACAAGTATTTCCAGATGCTGGATACCGTGCGTTGATGGCATGTGGCCTGCCAGGCAGGCAATCACCTAACCCGATTGGCAAGAGGAGTAGCACTATGAACGGCATGAGCAATGACACCCTGAACGCCATGTTCGACGCCTTCAACCGTCACGACATTGATGCGGTCATGTCATACTTCGCGGATGACATCGTGTTCGATACCGTCTCGGGATCCGAGGCGCATGGCACCCGTATCGAGGGTCGTGATGCCGTCCGGGCCGCGTTCGAGAACACCTGGGGCACCCAGCCGGATGTTCAATGGCTAAATGGCACCCATTACTTTGCCGATAATCGTGTGGTGTCGGAATCGACCTTTGTCGCCACACAGCCCGACGGTAAGCTTATTGAAGCCGATAGCGTAGACCTGTTCACGGTTCGCGATGGCAAGGTCGTGCGCAAGCAGGCGTTTCGCAAGCAGCGCCCGCCCTTCGATCCCGCCTGATGCGATGCGCCCCGGACGCGTCGCTCGACCGGGGCGCCTGTCATGGCACAACAGGCGGCCGATGGGGTGATGCCATCAGGCGGTGTTTCGGTATCCCGCGTTCTGTTATTCTTTTTCGGTGTGATTCTTTGCCATCCGAGTACCCGAGATGCCTGACGAAAGCGTGAATAAGGCGGCCAATGCTGATCCCGATGACCTGCGCCTCGGGCGTCAGATTCGTGACCTGCGAAAGGCCAAGCGCATCACGCTGGCCAGTCTGGCCAAGGAGGTCAACAAGTCTGTCGGCTACTTGAGTCAGGTCGAGCGGGGTGTGTCGTCATTGCCCATCGGCGTCTTGCAAGCCATCAGCAATGCTCTGGGCGTGCGGGTCAGCTGGTTCTTTCAGCCCGAGGGCGGAGCCGAGAACGGCGAGCATGACTATATCGTGCGTGCTGACCACCGGCGTGCCATGGCATTTTCCGGCATCGGTGCGCGGGAAGAGCTGTTGTCTCCGCGCCTGAGCGGCCAGCTGTTGCTGATCATGACGAGGCTCGAGCCAGGCGGCGGTGGTGGGGAAGTCCCGCGGCAGCGCAACGGGGAAGAGGCGGGGTACGTCGAGGCTGGCACCCTGGAATTGACCATCGGTGAGCAGACGTTCGTGCTTGAGACTGGCGACAGTTTTTCGCTGACCGGTGACGCCCCTCACTGGATTTATAATCCGGGTGACACCGAAACTCGGGTGATTTGGATAATGACAGGTGTCGAATACTGACGCTTTAGGCTGCACGATGATACTCCTCAGGCTTATATATTATTATGTGGAGAAAAGAATATCTAACGCCAGCACTATTACGCTCGATAAGTCCGAACCCGTCTCACGATAATCCGCATCCAGGCTTTGTCTGAAAAGTCGGCGAGCGAAGGTTAGACAAGGAAAAGTCGGCGAAAAGACGGACCGGGCTCGCGCACGAGTTTACGGAGGGTAAGTGAGCGCTTTGATTCGATTGTTAACGCCGTATAGCCGAGCGCAGAAAGATTTCGGGCAGAGCCTAAGGACAAACCAAAGATCGGCGTTACACTGCCCAATACGTTACCTATTTCGAGCATGGCTCTGGAATGGCTGAAGTGTCATCTTGTTGCATGGCCGCGTGATTATGCTAACTGACAGACGATAAACAACAGGCCCGGAGTAGTAGCGCACGGATCACAGTAGGGCCAGAAAAGCACTCCATCTCGTTTCATCAGAATGAACGCTGCCAAAAAGGCCACATGAGGTGGTCGTCGATGGTCACACGGACATACCCCACCCCGCACCAGGCGTACTCTGCTGATGGTCGCCCGTTACATGATCTCCTGGTCGCTTCAAGCGGTCCAGCATCTTGATGCCCAGATGCAGGAGGAGCCTGAGGCATCATGCTCATATTATCAGGTCTCCCCGGTGGCAAGGCAGCCAGCCGGTTCAGGCCGTTCGATCAGAGCCCTCGTGAGTGAGGCAGGGTAATTAGTTTCGATTTTCTGGTGTAAGGAAAGTGGTAGCCATAGGGACAAAGTGGCAAGACCCGAGCGAAGGTCTTGGTAGTGCCAGAAAACATGAGGTGTTGTTATGAATATTCGATCTGCAGTTATTGCCATGATAGCTCTTATGCTTAGTGCCGGACCCCTAATGGCGATGGATTCCGAGTATCTTGAGAAGCGCCGCAAGTCTTTGTATGAGGATAGTGCCGGGTCGGTCTCTCAGGACGAAGGTTTTGGGGGAAGGAGCGTTGAAAGAGATATCAGCCAGAGTGGAAGAGAACAGCCCAGAGGAGCAAGTAACGAGAAGGGAGTTACACAGGACCACTTGCGCTACTGGTGGCTATAGTCAACCAGCCCCCTGAAAAGCCCCGAACCTGAAGGATCAGGCTCGGGGCTTTTCAGGGGGGCTGTTCTTGGCCATCCTGATAGGGAACTCAACAAAAGAGAGAGCCGGTATCATGAGAAAGTGTCTGATCGGGGCGGCAATGACCATGCTCGTGGCCATGCCGGTGATAGTGCAGGCGCAAGAGCATGGGGTGATGCACCTGCAGTCGAGTGATGGTATCGAGAGTGTCGAGCAGCGGCTTCGTGGCGCCCTCGAGGAGAAGGGGCTGACGCTGATGACGGTTGTCGACCACGCCGCCAACGCGGAAGGAGTTGGGCTCACGCTGCCCGCAACCCGTACCTTTATCTTCGGCAACCCGAAGGTGGGAACGCCGATGATGCAGTGTCGGGGAAGCATGGCGCTGGATCTGCCCCAGAAGATCGTGGTCCGTGAAGTCGACGAGGGCGTCAGGCTGGAGTGGAACTCGCCTCTCTATCTGGCCGAGCGTCACTCCCTGGAGGAGTGTGATCTGCCGCTGGACAAGGTCGCCGGTGTACTGGAAAGCGTGGCAAGCGCTGCCGCCGACCGGTGACATCAATGGAGTGGGGCTCCGACGGACGCGTCAGCGCCCGTCGTCTTCGTGATCCACCCGATGGTCAGAGCCGTATCGCCTGCAGGCCTCTCGAAGCAGCGTAAACTGCCTGTCACACTGCCTGCAGGCACCGCACATTGACAGGTGAAACCGTAGTGAAACCCTTTCCTGAAGGGTCAGGTTGCGTTCATGCTTGAGTGACATCAGCCGTGTGGCCTCTTTGCACATCATCATGATGTTTCTCCTTCCAACCAGCCTTTCTCGATGCATTGGCGTAGACGAAGGCGCGCACGGTGCAGAATCACCCAGCAATTGTTTTCCCGAATCTCGAGCAGCCGGCAGATCTCCTCGGTAGAGAGTCCCATCAGTTCGCGCAGCGAGAAGACCCGGGCAGTATTCTCCGGCAGTGCGATCATGCAGGCGTCGAACACCTTCCAGAAGTGCTGGCTTTCGACGACGGCGTCAGGATCTCCCCAGCTTGCCGGGCGAGAACGGGCTTCCCAGCGTCCGTTTTTTCGAAACTGTCGATCGATGACCTCATCACTCTCCTCGTCATCGAGAGGCTGGAGCCGCCCCTGGCGCTTCTGGTAGCGCATGATATCGAGAATCTTGTACTTCAATATTCCAAACACCCAGGTGTCATAGCCGGAACGACCCGCGAAGGTGGCATCCTTCTCGATAGCCGCCATCAGGGCTTCCTGAACGGCATCCTCTGCCATTGCACTGTCGCGTAGATGCATCCTGGCGAAAGCGACCAGTTTGGGTCTGATCGATGAAAGATGCTCCAGGCGTGTCGATCGCTGATTGGCAAGCCTGTCACCCTCGCTCGCGGCCGGGTCTTCCATAAGGGTTGTCTCCAATATCTTGGGGGGACAGGCGCAGGAACTTCTGATGCACCCCTTTCGTCGCCTGACTCTCATCGGTGGCACTGTGCTTGCTGCTTGAGTTCAGGGTTGCAAGCCTCCTTCACGGTGAGTGTAAGCCGATGCTGTCTCCAGCGACAAAAAACAAGCGCACTGGACGATACTGATCCATAGGGACACGTGTGGAGGGGTGGGGATGAAAGCCCTGGAGAGCTGTGGCTATCGCATTAGTTGCTGGCTGTCGAGGCCCAGGCCATGGCACCGGCCCGAGTCGGTGACGGTTGGCGAGGTGTGGTGCTGTCTGCTTCCCGGTGACGTCCTGCTGGTCGAAGGATCATCACGCTTGAGCACTGTCATCAAGTACCTGACCCAGTCGTCCTGGTCACATGCGGCGTTGTTTGTCGGATCCGAGGCGGCGATAGGGGCCGGGGGCGCGCCCGGCTCCGCATTCGTCGAGGCGGACCTGGCCGAGGGGGTCCGTCTGGTCGGTTACGATGAGTTCAGTGGGTACCCCTTGCGGATCTGTCGCCCCGTTGGCCTCGCCGATAACGACATCCAGCAATTGATAGAGCATGCTACCCATCGCGTCGGCCAACGCTATGATCTGCGCAATATCTTCGACCTGGCACGCTACCTGATGCCGCTCCCTCCGGTTCCGGTTCCCTGGCGGCGTGGAATGCTGGCACTGGGTAGTGGCGACCCGACCCGTGCAATCTGCTCGACGCTGCTTGCCGAAGCGTTCCAGTTTATCAACTACCCCATTCTTCCCATCGAGGAGTGGCTGAGAGATGAGCAGCGCTGCGCCGAATGTCGCCGCCGGATCTTTCGCCGCCGACACTTCAGCCTGTTTACGCCTCGCGACTTCGACCTGTCGCCCTATTTTCAGATCATCAAGCCGGGTCTTGGTTCAGGGTTCGACCCTCATCGGCTGCGCTGGGCGTCATCCGAAGGAGAAGGGGAGGTGGTGTAACGGCTGCGGGAAGCGTGTCGCCAGCGCCTCAGGTCCTCGGGGCGGTCGACGTCCCACACGGTGGCCGGGCAGGCCAGGCGCCAGCCCAGGGCATCCAGGCGTTGGCGGGTCTGGGCCATGACGCGCCCGCTGCCCCAGTCGATATCGGTGAAGAGGCTGGGGTGGGCCTCGTGGAGGCCGAGCAGTGCATAGCCGCCATCCTCTGCCGGCAGGCAGGCGGCGTCGTGATCGGCCAAGGCCTCGGCACAGGCGCTCAGCAGCTCGGGCGTCAGTGTCGGGCAGTCACTGCCGATAACCATCGCCGGACCCGGCGTCAGCGCGAATCGCATGCGCTCGCCCAGGTCACCCTCGGGCTGCGCATGCCGGGCGACGCCATGTTTCGTCGCCAGCTCGAGAAACAGCGGGTGCTCATGCTCGAGGGCCGTACACAGCGTGATCCGCTTCGCCGGCAGGGCCGCACAGGCCACGGCCAGGGTGTGGCGAAGCAGGCTCGCATGAACACGGGCGGCCTCTTCGGCACCGCAGCCCGGAATGAGGCGTGTCTTGACGCTTCCGGGAATCGGGGCCTTGGCCAGGATGGCGAGCCTGACCCTGCCGGCGACCCCTTCAGCGCACATGTCGGTACTCCCTGGCCAGTGTCTCGGGTGGTGCTCCCCGCCAGTATCGCCAGCGCAGTCGCCACATCAGCCAGATGGTACGCCAGGGGCCCTGGCTGTCCCAGCGGCGACCGGAGCTGGTCACCCGCGAGCGCAGGCAGGCCGGGGGAGAGAGTCGCCCGAGGCGACGACTGATGGCGATATCTTCCATCAGTGGCTGGTCGGGGAAGCCCCCTACGGCATCGAAGGCGGCGCGCGTCATGAACAGCGCCTGGTCGCCGGTCGCGATGCCGGTCAGTCGCGAGCGCAGGTTCATGGCGCGAGCCACCACCGGCAGCAGTCGGCTATCACCCTCCAGTCGGATATCGAATCTTCCCCAGCAGCGTTCCCGGGAGAGTGCCTGGTCGATATGGCTATCGGCATTGTCGGGCAGGTGAGTGTCCGCATGCAGAAAGAGCAGCGCCTCGCCACGGGCCACCTCTGCCCCGCGGTTCATCTGTCGTGCCCGCCCGCAGGGTGCTTTAATCAGCCTTTCGCAGTGAGGTCGGGCCAGTTCAGGGGTACCATCCCGGCTGCCGCCATCGACCACGATCACCTCCGTGCCACCTTGGCGCAGGGGAGCAAGCCTGCCCAGGGTGGTCGTGATCGTTGCGGCTTCATTCAACACGGGAATGATCAGGCTCAGCGGTGGGTTGGGCATCGTCTCCATGGCCATCATGGGATTGAAGCGTAAGGATACCGTACCACCGACGACTCAGATTCACGCTTTCATTTCTCGCCTTTTCTTTATCTTCTTGTCCTTTCAGGCCCGAGGAGGCCCGATGAGCTCACATCGACTGCTGTTACTCCTGCTGATTGCCGCCCTGGTGGTGGCCTTCTTTCTGTCCGGTGCCAATGATTACCTGACCCTGGAGGTGCTGCAGGCCGAGCAGGCGCGCTTTCATGCCTGGCTGTCGCGAGAGCCGGTGACGGTGATCGGTGGCTTCTTCCTTCTCTATGTCGCGATGGCGGCGCTCTCCCTGCCGGGGGCGGCCCTGATGACGGTGCTCAGCGGCACCCTGTTCGGTCTGGGCGGGGGGCTGCTGCTGGTCTCCTTTGCCAGCACCATCGGGGCGACCCTGGCGGCCCTGATCGCGCGCACCCTGTTGCGCGGGCCACTGGAGCGGCGCTATGCCCGCCAGCTGGAGCGCATCAATGCCGGTATTCGACGCGAGGGTGCCCTCTATCTCTTTACCCTGCGCCTGATTCCGCTGTTCCCGTTCTTCGTGATCAATCTGGTGGTGGGCCTGACGCGCATGCGGCTGTCCACCTTCTACTGGGTCAGTCAACTGGGCATGCTGCCGGGCACCGTGGTGTTCGTGAATGCCGGCAGTGAGCTGGCCGACCTGGAGTCACTGGGCGATATCCTGTCACCCTCGCTGCTGCTCTCCTTCGTGTTGATTGGCCTCTTTCCCTGGCTCGCCAGGGGCGTGGTGGCGGTGGTTCGGCGCCGGGCCCTGGCCCGTCGCTACCGGCGCCCCGGGAGGTTCGACCGCGATATCGTGGTGATCGGCGCGGGTGCGGCGGGACTGGTGGCCAGTTACATCGGCGCTGCCGTGCGCGCTCGAGTGACCCTGGTGGAGCGGGAGCGCATGGGAGGCGACTGCCTCAATACCGGCTGCGTGCCCTCCAAGGCACTGATTCGCGCGGCACGCTCGGTCCGGGAGATTAGACGGGCGGGTCGCTATGGCGTCCGGGTAGCGGAACCCAGGGTAGATTTCGCGGCGGTGATGGCCCATGTACACGGCGCCATCGAGAGCATCGAGCCCCACGACAGCCCCGAGCGCTATCGTGGCCTGGGCGTGGACGTCCTCGAGGGCGATGCGCGACTGACGAGCCCCTGGGAGGTCAGGGTGGCGACGCCCGAAGGGGAGCGTACCCTGACCACGCGGCAGGTGATCATCGCCAGTGGTGCGCGACCGCGGGTGCCTGAGCTGCCCGGCATCGAGGCGGTGAAGGTGCTCACGTCCGACAACCTGTGGCAGCTCGATACGCTGCCCGAGCGCCTGGTGGTGCTTGGGGGTGGCCCGATCGGCTGTGAGCTGGGGCAGAGTCTCGCCATGCTGGGCAGCCGGGTGACCCTGGTGGAGTCTGCCGAACAGCTCCTTCCCCGCGAGGATGCCGAGGTGGCCAGGGAGCTCGAGGTCGCCATGGAAGAGGAGGGGGTGCAGCTGCTGCTGGGCCATCGGGCGCTGCGGGTCGTCGCCGACGTCGAGGGGCATGTACTGGAGGTGGCCGACGCCGATGACAGCCATACGCGCCTGCCTCTGACCCATCTGCTGGTGGCCGTGGGCCGCGAAGCCAATGTGACCGGCATGGGGCTCGAGGCGCTGGGCGTCGAGACCCGGCAGAACGGTACCCTGGAAGTGGACGAGACGCTGCGCAGCGTGCTGCCCAATGTCTGGGCCTGTGGCGATGTGGTGGGGCCCTACCAGCTGACGCATGCCGGTGCCCATCAGGCTTGGCACGCCACCGTCAATGCCCTGTTCGGGGAGGTCAAGCGCTTCCGGGTCAGTTACCAGGCGCTGCCGGCTGTCACCTTTACCACGCCGGAGATCGCGCGCGTCGGGCTCAATGAACGCGAGGCTCGAGAGAAGGGTGTCGATGTCGAGGTAACCCGCTATTCGCTGGCTGAGCTGGATCGCGCCCTGGCCGAAGATGAGGCCCGGGGCTTCGTCAAGGTGCTGACTCGCCCGGGGAGTGACCGCATCCTGGGGGCTAGCATTGTCGGTGCCGAGGCTGGTGAGATGCTGGCGACCTTCACCCTGGCGATGACCCGCGGGATCGGCCTCAATCGCCTGCTCTCCACCATCCACCCCTACCCCACCCGCAGTGAGGCGGTGAAGGCCGCCGCCGGGGTGTGGAAGAATGCCCATAAACCGGAGCGCCTGCTGGGGTGGCTGGCGCGCTACTTTGCCTGGCGGCGCGGTGAGCGCGAGCCGTCCAGGGATAGCTGCAACAAGGAGTCGCCTTATGCCTGAGGGGCTGCTGCAACATGAGCCCTGGTTGCAGTTGGTGGCCTTCGCCGGTGTGCTGCTGGCGATGGCCGGCTGGGAGCTTGTGGCCTCGCGTCGCCCGCAGCGGGTGCCCAGGCGGCGTCGCTGGCCCGCCAACCTGATGATCGTGGTGGTCGACACCCTGGCGCTGCGCCTGGTATTTCCGCTGGCGGCGGTGGGTGTGGCGCTGGCCATCGCGCCCCATGGCTGGGGGATGATGCCCTGGCTGGGGGTGCCCTGGTGGCTGTCGGTGCCGCTCTGTGTGCTGGCCCTGGATGTCGTCATCTATTTCCAGCACCGCCTCTTCCACGCCGTACCCTGGCTGTGGCGGCTGCACCGAATGCACCACGCCGATCTGGAGATCGATGTCACCACGGGGCTACGCTTTCATCCACTGGAGATCCTGCTCTCGATGCTGCTCAAGGTCGTGGTGGTGCTGGCGCTGGGGGCGCCGGCGGTGGCGGTGCTGTTCTTCGAGGTGATCCTCAACGCCAGCTCGCTGTTCAACCACGCCAATGCGCGTCTCTCGTCACGGCTCGACCGCTGGCTACGCTGCCTGGTGGTGACGCCCGACATGCACCGGGTTCACCACTCCTGGCGTCAGCATGAGACCGACAGCAACTTCGGCTTCAACCTCTCCTGGTGGGATCGCCTGTTCGGCACCTATCGTGCGCAGCCCGAGGAGGGGCACCTGGGCATGACAATCGGTCTCAAGGTCTTCCGGGACCCCCGCGAACTGCGCCTGGGTCAGATGCTTACCCAACCCTTCCGCCGACCGGTGCCACAGCCGGAGGGCAAGCCGATCAGCCGAGAGTGATCACCGGCCCGCCGGCGTCCTCGGCATCCTCGTGGTCGTGGGTCACCAGCAGGCTGGGCAGGCCGGCATGCCGCAGCCGGTCGAAGACCAGGCGGCGCACCTCGTGACGCAGCGGGCGGTCGAGCCGGGAGAAGGGTTCATCGAGCAGCACCGCGGCCGGCTCGGAGAGCAGCAGGCGTAGCAGCGCGATGCGTGTCTGTTGACCACCGGAGAGGGTCGCCGGGTCGCGGGGGCCGAAGCCGGCGAGGCCCACCTCAGCCAGTGCCTGCTCGATGCGAGCGGCCCTCTCCTTGACTCGTCGAGGCATGCCGAAACGCAGGTTGCCGGCTACCGAGAGGTGAGGAAAGAGCAGCGGGTCCTGGAACAGCAGGCCGATGCCGCGGGCCTCGGCGGGCAGGGACGTGATATCGCGCCCGCGCAGCCATACCCGCCCCCGGGCCTCGAAGGCGGGATCGAGGAAGCCGGCGATCATGGCCAGCAGGGTCGACTTGCCGGCGCCCGAGGGGCCCATCACGGTCAACACCTCCCCGGGGCCGATGACGGCATCGAGCTCTACCAGTGTCCGCCCCCCCAGGGCGAGCCGAATCTCTTCCAGAACCAGGGGGTGTGATGTCTTCATGGCGCTCCTCGCATGCCACGACGGTTTGACCACAGCAGCCGGGGCAGGCCCATGGCGATGATGAAACCCAGCAGCGGCAGGCTGGCCTGAACCAGCGCCCAGACGCCGATCACGCGGCGGTTGCCGCCGCTGGCCAGGGATACCGCCTCGGTGGTGACGGTGGCAATGCGCCCGGCCCCCAGCAGCAGGGTGGGCAGATACTGACCGATGCTGATCGCCATGCCCACCGCGGCGGCGGTCAGCAGCGGTGCCAGCAGCATGGGCAGGCGTACCCGCCAGAAGGCCCCGTTGCGGGAGTGGCTCAGGGTCAGGGCGAGCCGCGTCCAGCGCGGGTCGAAGCGGCGGTAGCTCTCGGCCATCGACAGGAAGACATAGGGCAGCACGAACAGCAGGTGCGCAAAGATCACCAGGGGCAGTCGGGCGCGGATGCCCTGGGTCTCCAGCAGCACCACCAGGCCAAACAGGAAGGCGATCTGCGGCACGATCAGCGGCAGATAGAGCAGATTCATGGCGGTGATCCGCCGGCCTGGTGCAGGGAGCGGCCCGTTCACGCCAGGGCGCCGACCGCCACGCTGCTCGTTCTCCAGTACCGCCAGGGTCAGCAGCATGGCGAGCAGGGTGGCGCTTGCCGCGATGGTCAGGGTGGTGGTCACGGGGCCTCCCAGCAAGGGAAGCGCGGTCTGCCAGTGTCCCAGGGTCAGTGTGGTCGGCAGGGCATCGGGAAAGCGCCAGAAGCCGGCGACGGAGTAGAGGGCCAGGCCACCGAGCCCCAGCCCGGCGGTGAGCGTGGTAATGACCAGAGCGCCGCGACCGGTGAGGCGCAGCCAGCGCTCGCCGCCGCGTCGTTGGCCGTTCACCACCCAGCCTCGGCCCAGCCGCCTTGCCAGGCACTCCAGCCCCCACCAGATGAGCAGGGCCGTGAGCGTGACCCCCAGTTGAAGCACGGCGCCGGCCGAGGCCAGGAAGCGTTTTTCCAGGTCGGGGTCGTGGAACCACTCGAGAATCGAGACGGCCAGTGTCGGTGGCAGCGTCGGCCCCAGGATCATCGCGACATCCACTACCGAGCTGGCGAAGGCGATCACCGCGTAGACCGGCAGGCGAATCAGCGGGTAGAGCGCCGGGGCCACCGTCTTGAGCCAGGCGATGATGGGTCGATAGCCCAGCGAGCGGGCCAGGGCCACCCGCCGCGGGGCGTCGAGCTGGGGGAGAGCCGCCAGGCTCATCAGCAGCAGGAAGGGAAGCTCCTTGATGATCAGGCCGGCCATCAGGCTGAGGCCCCAGGAATCCTGGACGATCAGCAGGTCCGGCGGCCGCTCCCAGCCGGTCGCCCCCGGGGAGAGCAGCCGCGCCATCAGCCCCGAGGGGGCGATCAAGAAGGCCAGGCCGAAGGCCGCCGCGGCGTGGGGCAGCGCCAGCAGCGGCGACACCGCACGGCGCAGCCAGCGGTCGAGTCGGGTGTCGGCGGCCGCGGCCAGGAACAGCAGCACCACGGCCAGTGATACGGCGGTGGCGATCAGGCCGCTGGCCAGGCTGATACTCACCGAGCGTGCCAGCCCCAGCTGGTCCAGCAGCTCGCGCCAGGGGGCCAGGCTGAACGTCTCGCCGCCCAGAGCGGGCAGATAGCCGAAGGCCGGTAACACCACCATCGCCACGCCGGCCAGTATGGGGCCGACCAGCAGAGTGAACACCACCGTCGGCATCAGGCGCAGCCACATGGCGTCCGCTGCCTCCCGTCATCCTGCATGCGTTGCCTCACTGGGCGATGTAACGTGCTTGCCACGCTTCCTGTAGGGCCGTCATCCAGCTGGGATGGGGCTCGGGCAGGGTCTTCGCCAGGGCCTCGGGGGCGAGCATGGCGGGACTGTCCGCCTCGATGGCAAACAGCCGGCGAGTGGCGTCGTCCAGATGGGCCACGTCGAGCACCGTACGGTCGCCCCAGACGGCGAGGTCCTGCTTGTGGGCCTGGGCCTCGGGGGAGAGCAGGAAGTCGGCAAGCACCAGGGCACCCGCCTTGTGCGGCGAGTTGAAGGGAATCGCCACGAAGTGGACGTTCCCCAGGGTGCCGTCGTCGAACACGTAGCTGCGGGTGCTGGCGGGCAGCTCGAAGTCGGCCACCGCGGCGGCCGGCTCGGAGGGGTAGAAGGTGAAGGCCAGGGAGAGTTCGCCGGCCCCCATCAGGCTGCGCAGTTCCGGCCCCGAGTTGGGGAACTGTCGCCCGCCACGCCACAGGTGCGGGTGCAGGGCATCCAGGTAGTCCCACAGCGGGGCGGTAATCGTGGCGAAATCGCTGGCTTCTACCGGCGCATAGAGTGCCTGGCGCTCGTCGGCCAGGGCGATCAGCGCCTGCTTGAGGAAGGTGCTGCCGGTGAAGTCGGGAATGCGCGGGTAGCTGAAGCGTCCGGGATTGGCACGGGCCCAGTCGAGCAGCGCCTCGATGCTGCCGGGGGGATTCTCCACCTCCTGGCTGTCCCCGCGGAGCTCGTCGCTATCCCCGCGAAGCTCATGGCTGTCATAGTAGAAGGTGATCTGCGCCTTGCCCCAGGGGGACTCGAAGCCCTCGGTGTGTAGGGTGAAGTCGGTGATCACCTCGGGGTTGTCGGCGGGGCGCGTCAGGGCGAAGTTGGGCAGCGCCTCGGCGAAGGGGCCATACAGCAGCTCGTGTTCGCGCATGGCGGCGAAGTTCTCGCCGTTGAGCCAGACCAGATCGATGCTGCCATCGTCCAGGTTGTTCGCCGCCTTCTCCGCGACGACCCGTGAAACCGCGGTGCTGGTGTCATCCAGCTTGACGTGCACGACCTCGACGCCGTGGGCCTCGGCCATCCGCTTGGCGACCCAGGCGATATAGCCATTGGTGCGCGTGTCGCCGCCCCAGGCGTTCCAGTAGACCGTCTGGCCGCGAGCCTACTCGCGCACGGCCTGCCAGTCATCGAGATCGGGGCTGGCCGCCAGCGGTGAGGCCGACGCCAGGCCGAGCAGGCCGAGAGAGACACAGGCCAGTGCGGTGGCCAGGCGGGCGGGGCGGTATCGGAGCATGGTCAGGCATCCTGTTCCAGAGCGTTCGAAAGGGCAGTGGCCAGCGCGTCGAACTCGCGCCGGACATGGTCGATGACGGCGGGGGAGAGATAGTGGTCGACCCTGTCGCGCACATGGGCGATCAGCGCGTCATCGCTGAGCTCGGCAGACCAGTCTTCACCGCGGGCCCCGGCGTCTCGGGTGCGATCATGACTGGCACGCCACTTGGCGCACCAGGTCAGCGACCATAGCCACATGGCGCGGCGGCAGGCGAGCAGGGTGTCGAGCTCGCCGATGCCGGTACGGTTCATCCAGCGGTGGTGGAAGTCGGTCAGTTCGCCGATGCCGAGCACGGCATGGCTGTTGGGGTCCCAGGTGGTGGAGGTATAGAGGCTCGCGTGGGCCAGGTCGAAGCCGGGGAGCCCGTAGCGGCACTTTTCCAGGTCGACCAGCACGGCGCGACCCTCGGCATCGATCAGGAAGTTGCCCGGGTGCGCATCGAAGCTGATCAGCCGGGGTCTCGACGCCTCGCCGCGCTCGAGTTCACTCGGCAGGGAGCCCAGCTCCTCTCGCACCTTCGTCACCACCTCGGCAGACAGTCCAGCCTGGTCGAGGAACTCGGCCTGGGTCGTCACCTCTTCGCGCATGGCGGCCCAGGGGTCGGCTGGTGCCAGCAGCGGGGCACGTGCTTCGTCGGGCGGCAACGGCAGCCCATGCAGGGCGGCGAGTGCCTCGGCGATCGCCGGCAGGTCGTCGGGCAGTCGAGCCGGCCGCCCGTGTACGGCATCCACCAGCAGGCCGCCTCGAGGCAGCGTTGTCGATGGGGTGAGCACGCCCTGCAGGGATGGTGTGTGACCCGAGGCGCCGGCGCGTTCGAAACAGGTGGCCTGATAGTCCAGATTGGCGCCTGCCGCAAGGCCCAGCTGGCTCTGCTTGGGGAGTCGTGCCACCCAGTCGTCCCCGTCACGGACGAGCCAGAAGTGGTGATGGGCCAGCCCGGTATCAGCCATCGGTCGCAGCTCACGTATCGCCTCCCGATAGCCCTGCCTGACCAGCGCCTCGGCCAGGCGTTCTCTCTGTGCGCCCCGTGTCTCGGTGGGTCTCGCTTCGCTCGTGGTCCCTGTCATGGGCCTCCTCGCTGGAATGATATCGATCTGTCAGAAGTGTCGTGGCGAAGCAGAGATCCTTACAGCCTTTAGCCGTAAGGTTCGCCGGGTTGGCTCCTACCAAGACGTATCGCCTCAGGGTGGCGGTCCCCATGGCGTCGAACGTCATCGGGAGAGTATCAATATCCCTTGTCCCTGTGGGCAATGACCCTGTGGGCAACCATCGAGGAGAAGCACCATGTCACACGATAACGACAAGAGACACCGGCTGCTGGGTCGCCTGAGTCGGCAGCTGGCCTGCACGGCCCCCGTGCTGGTGCTGGCGGCGGGGGGCGTCTCACTGCAAGTCACCATGGAGGATGAGAGCGGCGACTCTGGTCCGGGCACTCTCTCACTGTTCCTCTCCAGCGCCCATGCCGAGGCGCAGGGTGAGGCAGAGGGCGAGGCCCAAGCGGAAGGCGAGGCAGAGGGCGAAGCTGAAGGAGAGGCCGAAGGCGAAGCAGAGGCAGAAGGTGAAGCCGAAGAGGTTAAAGCCGATAGCAGTGAGGCCGTTAAACGCCCCGACGGCTATACGCCGGCATACAGCGAGGATGGCGCCAACGATGCCGGCCTGCTGGCTCAGGGTGAGGCGCTCTACCACGACAGCTCGCTGAGCAGCAATGGTCTGGCCTGTGCCAGTTGTCATGGCAGCGACGGCGAGGATACCGGTTATCAGGCTACCTTCGAGCAGCCCTTCCCCCATCGGGTGGCCATGGCCGATAGCCGGTTCGGCATGCCCGAGGTTCACGCCGATGAGATGGTGCAGGTCTGCATGATCGCCCCCATGGAGGCCGAGCCGCTGGCCTGGGGGAGCGACGCGTTGACCTCGCTGTCGGCCTATATGGTCGAGGTGCAGCGCCGCTTCGCCGGCGAGTCTCACGATCTGTGATCTCCTCCGCTGGCGGCTCTCTCCCGCCTGAGGGCAGCCGGCCGGGTCTCGGGCCCAACCCCTGAGCTGCGCCCGAGGCCCGGTACCGGCTAGCCGGTAACGGAGCGTGGTTTGTCCTCGTCGATAACGACGCGATTGCGACCGCCCTGCTTGGCGCGATAGCTGGCGGCATCGGCCCGGGCGAGCATGGCATCGATCTCCCTGTCGCCCGGTTGAAAGCAGGAAATGCCGATACTGGCGGTGACCTGCCAGCGATGCTCCTGGTGTTCGATCGCGAGGGAGGCGACGCGCTCCCGCAACACCTCGGCGAGGGTCTGAGCCTGGTCGAGGCTGCAGCCCGTCAGCAGTACGGCGAATTCGTCGCCGCCCTGGCGTGCCGCATGATCGCTGCTGCGTGCCACGCCCCGAATCGTTTCGGCGATCCGTTGCAGCATGCGGTCTCCCAGGGCGTGGCCGCCCTGGTCATTGATCGGCTTGAAGTGATCGAGATCGAAGAGCAGTACCGCCGTCTGATCACCGGTCTTCTGCCACTCCACCAGAGCCTCTTCCAGCCGGCGTGTCAGGCCGCGTCGATTGAGCAGTCCGGTCAGCGGGTCGTGTTCCGCCTCCCAGCGACGGAGCGCGTCATCGTGACGATGCTGGGTAATATCGCGAACGGTTCCGACGACGCCGATAAACTCCCCCTCCACATGTATCGCGCTTGTGTGAATATCCAGCCAGCGCTGCTTGCCCTCGTGATCCACGAAGCGGAACTGGCGCATGAAGCCCTGCTGCCTTGCAAGACTCTGTCGCCAGGCCTCCCGCACCGGGACGCGCTCCTCGGGATGGATGCGATGGGCCCAGGACTCGAGTGTCTGCGATACGGAAGTGCCGAGGGTCTTGTTGAGCGCCTCGTTGAGGAAGGTCAGCCGACCCCGGGGGTCGGTAACGAACATGCCCTGAGGTGATGCCGCCAGCGTGGCATTGAGCAGGGCCTTGCGACGAGTGAGATCATGCAGGTTGGCTCTCCGGGCCTGGGTGGTCTGGTTGATGACATCGATGACCCGACGCAGCTCCGGCATCCGGGTGGGAATCTCGAGCAGGTGGCGCTGTCCGTCGCGAAGCTCACGCGCCTGCCTGGCCAGCCGGGTCAGCGGGCGCAGGGCCAGCCAGATCAGAAGACCGAGCACCGGCAGTACCAGTCCCAGAGCCCACCAGGCCAGCTGCGTGATCCGTCGCATGCCGGCAACCAGCGGCGCCTCGGCCTGAGCATTGGGAAGATGCACGCCGACGATCCAGTCCGCCGGCCAGACCTGACGGTAAGCCACCAGCGCAGGCTCCCCGCTGGTGGTGGGCTCCTCGGCCTCCCCCTGCCAGCCGTAGAGGGCCCGGTCGAGGGCCGGGGGGAGGGTGTCGGGCAACTCGACGACAGCCTGGCGCTGCTCGGGGTGATAGAGGCGCTGGCCGGCTGCGGTAGTGATGGTGACATGCCCGCGTTCGCCGAGGCGCAGGTGCTCGAACCCCTTGAAGAGCCGGCTCTGGTCGATATTGACCACGCCGCCCAGAAAGCCGGTGTAGCGCCCCTCGGCGTCATGCAGCGGCACCAGCATCATTACCAGGGGGTCGCCGGTGAGTCGGCTCACGAAGGGGGCACTGACATGGGGCTGCTGGAAGGCGTGCATGAAGCGCGCATAGTCCCGGTCGGGAAAGCGGGCCCCCACTATGCCACTGCGGGTAGGCCAGGCGTCCACGATGCGGCTATCGAGATCGAAACGTACCAGGCCTTCGAACAGTGGGGTCAGGGCGTCTAGCTGCCGAGTGCCGAGGGCGTCACCGATCGGCTCGGAGAGGTGCTGGGCGAGACGCTCCAGCACCTGCAGGCGTGCGTTGACCTGATACGTGATGGAGTTGCGTATCAGCTCGGCTTCATAGCGCAGGTGTTGATGGTTGGTCTTGTCCACCAGCAGGTGTCCCGCCTGCCAGCCATAGGTTAGCAGCGTGATACAGAGCACCGCCCACAGTAGCCCTGCACCGGCCAGCAGGCGGCCGCGCAGCGTCAGCAGGGGGAGTGTCAGGGGGCGGCTCAGAATGCCGAGGAGTCGACTCCCGAACCCTCGGCCGCCTCCTTCGGAGCTGGTGGTCATAAGCGAACATGTTGCCAGCGTGCGGGGACGAGCACCAGTCACCGCACTGATTTGGCTGTTGAAATCCAGGGCGAAGCTGTTGCAGGAGGCGTCTTTGACAAGGTTGGCGTTGCAGGACGAATGGAGGCGACGGCAGGGTGCCGACTTCAACCGTATGGGACATACAGGGAGGCGGCCTGCTATGCTGAATATTACAAGATGTTAATCATTCCAGTGTGGCGCCTCCCAGGGTCTAGGTGCCGCTCAGGAGAGTTCCATGAAGCCGTTGCGTACCGCGTCTCCCAGGCATGTGGCAATGCTGTTCAGTCTCGTCTGCCTGGCCCTGGGGCTGTTGCTGCTGCTTGGGCAGGCCGCGGTGCAGGCACAGCAGGGTGAGCGCAACACGCTGGTGATGCGGGTGGAGGGGGCCATTGGGCCGGCCACCAGCGACTACTTTCAGCGCGGCCTGATGCGTGCCGCCGAGGCCGATGCCGAGCTGGTCGTGGTGGAGATGGATACCCCTGGCGGCCTCGACGCCGCCATGCGCGACATGATCCGCGCCATGCTCACCTCCGAGGTGCCGGTGGCCTTCTATGTCACCCCGGCGGGGGCCCGGGCGGCCAGCGCCGGTACCTATCTGCTCTATGCCAGTCACGTCGCCGCCATGGCGCCGGCCACTCATCTCGGCTCGGCGACGCCGGTGCAATTAGGCGGGGGAGGCGGGCTACCGGGCCTGGGTGAGCCTGAACCCGAAACCGAACCCGAACCCGAATCCGAATCGAACGGCTCCGCCGACGCCGAGGGGCGCGACGACGATTCGACTGAGGCCACGCCGGACGAGGGCGAGTCGATGCCAGACGAGGCCGCACAGGAGGCGCCGGCCAAGCGCCGCGGCGAGACGGCGATGGAGCGCAAGGTGCTGGAGGATGCCGTCGCCTATATCCGCTCACTGGCCGAACGCCATGGCCGCAATGCCGACTGGGCCGAGCAGGCGGTGCGCGAGGCGGTCAATCTTACCGCCCGGGAGGCGCTCGAGCAGAATGTCATCGAGGTGGTGGCCAGTGATCTGGACGACCTGCTCGCCCAGCTCGACGGTCGCACGGTGGTGATGGATGACGGGGAGCGCACCCTTGCCACCGCGGAGCTCACCGTCGAACGCTTCGATCCCGATTGGCGCACCGAGCTGCTGGCGGTGATCACCAATCCCAACGTCGCCTACTTCCTGATGATCATCGGCTTCTACGGGCTGATCTTCGAGCTTTCCAATCCGGGCAGTCTGGTGCCGGGCACCATCGGCATCATCTGCCTGCTGCTGGCGCTGTTTGCCTTCCAGGTGCTGCCGGTCAACTACGCCGGCCTGGCGCTGATCCTGGTGGGTCTGGGGCTGATCGTGGGCGAGGCGCTGATGCCCAGTTTCGGCATTCTCGGCATCGGCGGCATCGTCGCCTTCGTGATCGGATCGGTGATACTGATGGACGCGGATACCCTGAACATCTCGCTGCCGATGATCGGTGGCATCGCGCTGCTTGCGGCGGGCCTGATGCTGTGGGTCGTGACCCGTTTCATCGGCCTGCGGCGACGCCCACCGCGCACCGGCCATGAGGAGCTGGTCGGCAGCGAGGCGCTGGTCCTCGAGGACTTCACCGACCAGGGCCACGTACGCCTGATGGGCGAGCGCTGGCGGGCGCGCAGTCCCACGCCGCTCGCCCGCGGGCAGTCGGTACGCGTCACCGCGGTCGACGGCCTGACCCTGGAGGTCGAACCGCTGGCCTCATCGTCCTGAGGCTTGTCCGGCACGGTCGATGATCCGCATCGTCCGGCCCAACCAAGGAGCCGACACCATGCTGCTTTCCTACCTCGTCCCGGTCGTCCTGCTGATCATGCTGCTGGCGGCCTCGATTCGTATCCTGCCCGAGTACAAGCGCGGGGTGGTGTTCTTCCTCGGCCGCTTCCAGTCGGTCAAGGGGCCGGGGCTGATCATCATCATTCCCGCCATCCAGAAGATGCAGGTGGTCGATCTACGGGTGGTCACCATGGATGTGCCCGAGCAGGATGTGATCTCCCAGGACAACGTCACCGTCAAGGTCAACGCCGTGCTCTATTTCCGTGTGGTGGACCCCGAGAAGGCGATCATCCAGGTCGAGAACTTCACCCTCGCCACCAGCCAGCTGGCCCAGACCACCCTGCGCTCGGTGCTCGGCAAGCACGACCTCGACGAGATGCTCTCCGAGCGCGACAAGCTCAACGATGATATTCAGGAGATCATCGACACCTCTGCCGAAGGCTGGGGCATCAAGGTGGCCAATGTGGAGATCAAGCATGTCGATCTCGACGAGAGCATGATCCGTGCCATTGCCCGCCAGGCCGAGGCCGAGCGGGAGCGTCGCGCCAAGGTGATCCACGCCGAGGGCGAGCTGCAGGCCTCGCGCAAGCTGGTGCAGGCCGCCAATGTCATGGCCGAGAACTCGGCGGCGCTCCAGCTGCGCTACCTGCAGACCATGAGCGACATGAGCAACAAGAATGCCTCCACCATCGTCTTCCCGCTGCCCATGGATATCATGGAGGCCTTCAAGCATATGCGGGCGTCAGCGGCGGCTCGGGAGGGCACCTCCGGTCCGGCGCCCGACGACAACGGCGATTCGGCCTGATCCACCCCGTGCCACGGCCAGCTGGTCGTGGCATGCTGTGGCGCCCGGCTTGTCCATGAGGTTGCCTTGACACTCTCCCATCTGAACCGCCGCCAGCAGGGGCTGTTGATGACCGGTGGCGGGGTACTGTTGATTTCCCCCGATGCGCTGCTGATCAAGCTGATCGGCCTGCCGGACGCCGAGATCCTGGTGTGGCGGGGGCTGCTTACCGCCCTCGGCTTTCTCGCCATTGTGCTCGCCCGCCACGGACGGGGGGCGGCGGCGGCCTATCGTCGCTGTGGCTGGACCGGCATCGGTGTGGCACTGCTGTTCAGCCTCTCCACCTTCGGTTTCGTGCTGGGCAACCAGTATACCCGTGCCGGCAATGTGCTGATGATCCTCGCCGGAGCCCCCCTGATCGCCGCACTGCTCTCCCGCGTCTTTCTCCACGAGCGCCTGCCGCGGCGCACCTGGCTGGCTATCCTGGCCTGCCTGGTGGGCATCGCGCTGATCGCCCTGGACGACGCGGGTGTCGGTTCCTGGCGCGGCAACGCCTTTGCACTGCTTGCCGCCACGGCGATGGCGGCCAACTTCACCCTCTGTCGCACGCGCCAGGATGTCGACATGAGCCCCATGCTGACCCTGGCGGGAGGGATCGTGGCGGCCGTTGCCGGGCTCTATGGTCTGATGGGGGCGGGCATCGCCTTGCCGCACGGCACCACCCTGGCGTGGCTGCTGGTGCTCTGCCTGGGACTGCTGCCGCTGGGCTTCACCCTGCTTCAGCGTGGCCCGCTCTACCTGCCCGCCGCCGAGGTGGGGCTGCTGATGCTGCTCGAGGTCGTGGTCGGCACGCTCTGGGTATGGTGGCTGCTCGGGGAGCGCCCGTCGCTGGCGGCGTTTGCCGGTGGTGCCCTGGTACTCGGCAGCCTGCTGCTCAAGGGACTGGTCGATCGACGGGTCGAGCGGCGCCAGCGCGCTCGGGGTGCAGTGCAACATGAGCTCTGCTAGAATCCGCGCCCTGTCTCACGCAAGCACTGGACCTTACGCAAGCATCGAACCTTCGTCCGATGATGCTCCTGAGTGACTCGATGCGTCTGGCAGGGCTGGTCGCGTCGTCCTGCCACACTCCCTTCTCCCTGCGTGATACATGGGCGCCCCGGCGTCAATCCGGCACGTCCCCCGATGCCTCATGGCCTTCCAATCACTCCTGACTGGACCGCAGCATGTACGAAAAGATGAAACGGAGCTGGTTCTCCAACCTCAAGGGCGACACCCTGGCGGGAATCGTCGTGGCTCTGGCGCTGATCCCCGAGGCGATCGCCTTCTCCATCATCGCAGGCGTCGATCCCAAGGTGGGCCTCTACGCCTCCTTCTCCATGGCGGTGATCATCGCCTTCGCCGGCGGCCGGCCGGGCATGATCTCGGCGGCCACCGGCGCCATGGCGCTGCTGATGGTCACCCTGGTCAAGGAGCATGGCCTGCAGTACCTGTTGGCCGCCACCCTGCTCACCGGGGTCTTCCAGATCATTGCCGGCTACCTGCGCCTGGCCGATCTGATGCGTTTCGTGTCGCGCTCGGTGGTGACCGGCTTCGTCAATGCCCTGGCGATCCTGATCTTCATGGCCCAGCTGCCGGAGCTCACCGATGTGACCTGGCACGTTTATGCCATGACGGCGGCGGGGCTGGCGATCATCTACGGCTTCCCCTACCTGCCAAGGGTGGGCAAGCTGCTGCCCTCGCCGCTGGTGTGCATCCTGGTTCTCACCGCGGTCTATCTGCTCACCGGCATGGAGATTCGCACCGTCGGCGACATGGGCGAGCTGCCCGATACCCTGCCGGTCTTCCTGTGGCCCGAGGTGCCGCTGAATCTCGAGACGCTGATGATCATCCTGCCGTACTCGATCATGCTCACCGTGGTGGGTCTGCTGGAGTCGATGATGACCGCCACCATCGTCGACGACCTGACCGATACGCCCAGCGACAAGAACCGTGAGTGCAAGGGGCAGGGCCTGGCCAATATCGGCACCGGCCTCATCGGGGGCATGGCGGGTTGCGCGATGATTGGCCAGTCGGTGATCAACATCAAGTCGGGAGGGCGGACGCGTCTCTCCGCCCTGATCGCCGGCGTCGTGCTGCTGCTGATGGTGGTATTCCTCGCCGACTGGGTGTCGCAGATTCCCATGGCCGCCCTGGTCGCGGTGATGATCATGGTCTCCATCGGTACCTTCAGCTGGAGCTCCATCCGGGATCTCAGGAAGCACCCCATGAGCACCAACGTGGTCATGCTGGCCACGGTGGCCGTGACCGTGGGGACCCACAACCTGGCGATCGGTGTCTTCGTCGGCGTGCTGCTCGCCGCCATGAACTTCGCCAACAAGGTGGGCAATATCCTCTACGTTGGCGCCGAGACGCCGGAAGAGGGGCACCGGGTCTACAAGGTGGTGGGTCAGGTGTTCTTCGCCTCCTCCGAGCGCTTCGGCAACGCCTTCGACTTCAAGGAGACCGTGGAGAAGGTCACCATCGATCTGTCACGCGCCCACTTCTGGGACATTACCGCCGTTCAGGCGCTGGACCGCATCGTGATCAAGTTCCGGCGCGAAGGCACCGAGGTGGAGCTGGTCGGCCTCAACGAGGCGAGTGCCACCATCGTCGACCGTTATGCGGTGCATGATGACCCCGAGGCCGTCGAGAAGCTGATGGGCGGTCATTGACCCGTCGGCCGGATGATGTAGAACGATGGTGTACTAACGTAATGGATACCCACGCCAGCTTCAGGACAAGACGATGACAGAACAGGTGATGGCCGCCATCGACGGCTCGAAGTTCTCCGAAGGAGTGTGTGACTACGGCGCCTGGGCGAGCCAGGCGCTGAATGCCCCGCTGACCTTCCTGCATGTGAACGACAACCACCCCCAGACCGCCGAGACGGACCTGTCCGGCAACCTCGGTCTGGGGGCCCGGGAGCATCTGCTCGAGGAGCTGGCCCAGCTGGAGGAGAAGCGCGCCAAGGTGGCTCAGGAGCAGGGGCGGCTGATGCTCAAGGCCGCCAGGGAGCGTGCCGTCGAGGGTGGTGTGAGCGATCCCGGCATTCGCCAGCGCAACGGTACCCTGGTGGAGACCCTGGAGGAGCTGCAGGAGGAGATTCGTCTGCTGGTGGTGGGCAAGCGCGGCGAGACCGCCCATCAGGACAGCGGGCACCTGGGCTCCAATCTGGAGCGGGTGGTGCGCAGCCTGCACCGGCCCATTCTGATGGTGCCGGATACCTTCCGTCGCCCCGAGAAGGTGCTGCTCGCCTTCGATGGCAGCAAGACCACCCGCAAGGGCGTCGAGATGTTGGCCCGGAGCCCGCTGTTCGACGGCGTGCCGGTCCATGTGATGATCGTCGGCGCCGAGACAGGTGACAACCGCTCACAGCTCGAGTGGGCCCTGAAGACCCTGGGCGATGCCGGGCACGAGGCCGAGGGTGCCATCCGCGCCGGCGAGGTGGAGGCGACCCTGCGCGCCTATCAGGAGGAGCAGGAGATCGACCTGCTGGTGATGGGGGCCTATGGTCACTCGCGTATCCGTCACCTGCTGGTGGGCAGCACCACCACCGCCATGCTGCGTAATGCCCGAGGGCCGGTGCTGCTGCTGCGCTGATCCTTTCGCAATCGTCCTGTCACCATGACGCCCCGGGGCCGGTTCGGCTCGGGGCGTCGTCGTTTCCGGCTGCTGGCTCTTGAGGCCCTGAAGCCTACTACCATGATGAGGGATTTCGGCGTGTCCGGCATCGACGCTGTCGGGCGCAGCGGTGATAATTGGTCTCCACCTTTCATGCAACGGCGAGGAGAAACACGATGACGATCAATCGCTACGACACCAAGGCACGCATGAGTCGTGCCGTCATCCACAACGGCATCGCCTATCTGTGCGGCCAGGTAGCCGGCCCCGAGGCACGCCATGGCGACATCACCGCACAGACCGAGAGCATGCTGGCCCGTGTGGATGCACTGCTCAAGGAGGTGGGCAGCGATCGCGAGAGCCTGCTGACGGCCACCATCTATCTCAAGGATGGCCATGACTTCGCTGCCATGAACGCGGTGTGGGACGCCTGGGTTCCCGACGGCCATGCCCCGGCACGTACCTGCGTCTGTGCGCCGATGCCGGCCGATGAGCTCAAGGTGGAGATCACCGTTACCGCCGCCGTGGCCTCGATCGACTACAGCTACTGACGGTCCTGGCGCCCGGGTGTCGCCCCTGGCGGGGCGCGCTCCGGCGCGGAGTGATAGCACCTCCCTGCTCGGTAAGATTAACAAAGCTATCGTGCTCTTTTTGACCAAAGTCGAATATTGACGGAGGGATATCCGGCTAGAATGGCGTGGCAATTCTTAATGTCAGACATTCCGGCCGGCTGTGGTCGGGCCCCGACACCGACAGAAGAGAGGCTCCCCCATGCATGCCCTCACCCTGGCGTCCTTCCTGTTCTTCACGGGACTGGTCGCCTTCATCACCTGGCGCATCACGCGCCGTGACGATCACTCAAGCACCAAGGGTTACTTCCTTGCCGGCCGCACCCTGACCTTTCCGCTGATTGCGGGGTCGCTGCTGATGACCAACCTTTCCACCGAGCAGATGGTGGGGCTCAACGGCGCCGCCTTTACCGACGGCCTCAGCGTGATGGCCTGGGAGGTGGTGGCCGTCATCGCACTGGTGGCGCTGGCCCTGTTCTTTCTGCCTCGCTTCCTGAGAAGCGGTATCGCGACGCTACCGCAGCTGCTCGAGATCCGCTTCGACCGTGGCACCCAGCTGATCACCAACATCATCTTCCTGATCGCCTATGCGGTGATCCTGCTGCCCATCATCCTCTACTCGGGGGCCATGGGACTGCAGGGCATGCTCGATCTGCAGGGGCTCACCGGTATCCAGTCGCCCACCGTGCTGCTGTGGCTGACCGTCTGGATCGTGGGCATCATTGGCGCCGTCTATGCGCTGTTCGGCGGCCTGCGCACCGTTGCCGTCTCCGACACCCTCAACGGGGTGGGGCTGCTGATCGGTGGCTTCGTGATCGTCTATTTCGGCCTGCAGGCGGTCAGTGACGGCAGCGGCGTGCTGGAGGGGTGGAACACCCTCAAGGCCAGCGATCCGGAGAAGCTCAACTCCATCGGGGGGGCCGAGCAGCAGGTACCCTTCTTTACCCTGTTTACCGGGGTGTTTCTGATCAATGTCTTCTACTGGACGACCAACCAGCAGATCATCCAGCGCACCTTCGCGGCCAAGAACCTCGCGGAGGGCCAGAAGGGTGTGCTGCTGACCGGGTTCTTCAAGCTGCTGGGGCCACTCTATCTGGTGCTGCCGGGGATCATCGCCTATCACCTCTACGCCGATCAGGGAGTGCGCGCAGACGAGGCCTATGGCCAGCTGGTATTCAACGTGCTGCCGCCGTACCTCACGGGCTTCTTCGCCGCAGTGATGGTGGGTGCCATCCTCTCGTCGTTCAACTCGGCACTCAACAGCACGACCACCATCTTCAGCCTGGGGATCTACAAGGGGGTGCTCAACAAGGAGGCCAGCGAGGAGCAGGTGGTCAGGTCGGGCAAGGTGTTCGGCTGGGTCATGGCCGTAGTGACCATGATCATCGCTCCGTTGCTGGCCGGACAGGAGAGCCTGTTCGGCTATCTGCAGAAGATGAATGCCATCTACTTCATCCCCATTCTGGCGGTGGTGCTGGTGGGGCTGCTTACCCGTCGGGTCCCGCCCATGGCAGCCAAGATCGCGCTGATCGGGGGCTGTCTGCTGATCGCCGCCGGCTACTTCGTGCCGCCCTTCGACAAGCTGCCCGTGATCATGCACGAGTTCCACTTCGTGACCCTGGTCTTTGTGCTGCTGGTGGCGATGATGCTGCTGATCGGCAAGCTGCGCCCACGTGACACCGCCTGGGTGCATGAGGATGTTCAGGCGGTGGACCTGACACCCTGGAAGGGAGCCGTGCCCGTGGGGATCGTGCTGGTGGTGCTGGTGGTGGCGATCTACGCGGCCTTCGCCAGCGTGTAGGACGCATGCCAGCAGCCTTCTGCTGACCATCCTCTGATGCCAGAGACAACGCCGCCTCGCCGAAGCTCGGCGGGGCGGCGTTGCGTCGGTGGGGGCTCAGTCGTCGCTGCCGGGGTAGCGGGTATCCTGAAGACTATCCTTGATCTTCTTGAGGTGGCCGAGGAAGTCCTCGCCGCGACGCAGGGTGACCCCGGTGGCCAGCACATCGATCAGGGCCAGCTGGATCATCCTCGAGGTCATGGGCATGTAGTAATCGGTATCCTCGGGGGTCGCGACCTCCAGGGTCTCGCTGCACTCCCGGGCCAGCGGAGAGCTCGGCGCGGTAATGCCCAGCACCACGGCACCGTTCTCGCGTGCCAGCCTGGCGATGTCGACCAGTTCGCGGGTGCGGCCGGTCCATGAGATGACCACCACCACATCCCCGGTATGGCAGGTGGAGGCCACCATGCGCTGCATCAGCACGTCGATATAGGCAGTGACCGGCAGGTTGAAGCGGAAGAACTTGTGCTGGGCATCCTGGGCCACGGCACCCGAGGCGCCCAGGCCGAAGAAGTGGACCTGTTTGGCCTGGATCAGGAAGTCGACCACGCGCTCGATGCGGGTGACGTCGGTCTGGCGACGTGCCGCGTCCAGGGCGGCGATGGTGGCTCCGAAGATCTTCTGGGTGTAGTCGGCGGCGCTGTCGTCGGGCTCCACCGCCTGGCTTACGTAGGGGGTGCCCCTGGCCAGGCTCTGGGCCAGCTTGATCTTGAAGTCCGGATAGCCCTTGGCGTCGAAGCTGCGGCAGAAGCGATTGACGGTGGGTTCGCTGACGGATGCGGCCTGCGCGAGGGTGGCGATGCTCATGCCGGTAGCGGCCGTCGGGTCGGCGAGAATCACGTCGGCGACCTTGCGTTCGGAGCGGTTGAGTTCCTCGAGGCGCTGTCGGATGCGATCGATCAGGTCGTGACGAGCCATGGGGGGGGCGAGCTCTCCGTGCTGGGGCGGCGCGTGGCCGCGAGTTGGCGCGATGGTGGAAAATGTGGTGATTTAACTACATGGTGGTGACTATCCTAGCTTGTCCTTCCGGGGTTAGGCCACATGGTGTGGCCGGCAAGCCATTTTTATTTGTAAAGTTACTATCGGTGCTTGCTTTTCTTGCGTCTTGTGCGTATTTTTTTTGTAAGTTAACGAAAAGGGGTGAGGATGAGCCAACACAACCGAGCCGGGCAAGCGACTGGAGCCGAGATCGATCTGGCGCTGTTCGGCGCTCTCGGCGACCTGGCCCAACGCAAGCTGTTTCCTTCGCTGTTCCACCTGGAGCGTGAAGGGCTGCTGGATCCCGCCACTCGCCTGCTGGGGCTGGCTCGTCAGGAGCATGACCGTGACAGCTTTAGAGCGGTGGTCGAGAAGACGCTGAAGGCCCGCGTCAAGCCGGAGGAGCTTGATCGCAAGGCACTGGAGCGTTTTCTGGCGCGTATCGACTTCCTGCAGCTCGACTTCACCCGCCCCGAGGGTTATGCCGCCATCCATGAATGGCGCCAGGGTGCCGAGCGGCCGATGGTGGTCTATCTCTCGGTGGCCGCCAGGATCTACGGCGATATCTGCCGGCACCTCGAGTCCACCGGCTGCCTCGATGACGAGTCACGCGTGGTGGTCGAGAAGCCGATCGGCTACGACCTGGCCTCTTCTGCCGAGATCAACGACGCCATCGGTGCCGTCTTCCCCGAGTCCCGTATCTATCGCATCGACCACTACCTGGGCAAGGAGACGGTGCAGAACCTGATCGCGCTGCGTTTCGCCAACCCCCTGTTCGGCACCCAGTGGAACCAGAACCATATCTCCCATGTGGAGATCACCGTGGCCGAGCAGGTCGGTATCGAGGGGCGCTGGGGCTACTTCGATGATGCCGGCCAGCTGCGTGACATGGTCCAGAACCACCTGCTGCAGCTGGTCTGCCTGATCGCCATGGATCCACCGGCGAACCTGGATGCCGACGCCATCCGCGACGAGAAGGTCAAGGTGCTCAAGGCACTCAAGCCCTTCACCGACGACATGCTGGGGCGTGACGTGGTGCGCGGCCAGTACATCGCCGGCACCATCGACGGCAAGAGCGTGCCCGGCTACCTGGAGGAGGAGGGCGCCAACACCGAGAGCCACACCGAGTCCTTCGTGGCCATGAAGACCGGTGTGGCCAACTGGCGCTGGGCAGGCGTGCCCTTCTACCTGCGCACCGGCAAGCGCATGCCCGAGAAGCTCTCGCAGATCGTGATCCACTTCCGCCAGCAGCCGCACTATATCTTCGATCCGGATCAGCGCGATCTCGCCGCCAACAAGCTGGTGATCCGCCTGCAGCCCGAGGAGGGCATCGCCCTGGAGGTGCTGACCAAGGACAGCGGCCTGGACAAGGGCATGCGCCTGCGGCGTGGCCCCCTGCACCTGGACTTCAACAGCGCCTTTCCCAAGACGCGTATCCCCGATGCCTATGAGCGACTGCTGCTGGAGGTGATGAAGGGGCAGCAGTATCTCTTCGTGCGTCGCGATGAGGTGGAGTACGCCTGGCGGTGGTGTGACAGCCTGAACGCCGCCTGGAAGGACCGGGACGAGCCGCCTCGCCGCTATCCGGCTGGCTCCTGGGGCCCCGTCGCGTCCATCGCCATGATCACCCAGGATGGCCGCAGCTGGTATGAAGACTATTGAGGCATCCCGGCCGGCCCATTAGGGCCACTGTCGACTCTCTCGAGACCGCCATGATCACCCAGGATGGCCGCAGTTGGTATGAGGATTATTGAACATGACGAACGTTTCTCCCCGTGAACAGCTTGCCCGGCAGCTGGCCGAGGCGGTGGCCGAGGCCCTGCGCGTCGACCTCGAGCACCATGATCGCGCCCTGCTGGTGGTCTCCGGTGGCTCGACGCCGGTACCGTTCTTCACGGCGCTGGCCGCCTGCCGGCTACCCTGGGAGCGGGTCCAGGTCACCCTGGCCGACGAGCGCTGGGTGGCCGAGACGGCCGACGACAGTAACGCCCGCCTGGTGCGAGAGCATCTGTTGCGCGGCCCAGCGGCGTCGGCCACCTTCACGCCCCTGACCAGTGACCACTCCACCCCCGAAGAGGGGGCCGAGGTCGTGGCCGAACGCATCGAGGCCCTGGCCTGGCCGGCCAGCGTGGTGATTCTCGGCATGGGGGGCGACGGTCACACCGCCTCGCTGTTTCCCGATAGCCGCGAGCTCGATCTGGCACTGAGCACCGATGCCACCACGGTGGCCGTGCGGACGCCGAGCCAGCCCCAGCCGCGTATCACCCTGAGCGCCGGTCGCCTGCACCAGGCGCGCCGCCATTTTCTGCATATCACCGGTGGTGACAAGCAGGCCGTGCTGGCCCGAGCGCTGGCCGGCGACGACGTCCGTGAGCTACCGATTCGCGCCTTCCTGGCCTGCCCGTTGGCGACCTACTGGGCCCCCTGAGCTTTGGAGATATCTTCATGACCCCCGACAAGCAGCTTCCCTCGACCCGTACCACCGAGCTTGACAGCATCTGCCTCAAGGCAGAGGTCATTCCGGTGCTGGCCATCGAGCGTATCGAGGATGCCGTGCCTCTGGCTCGCGCCCTCTTCGAAGGTGGCCTCTCCGTGCTGGAGGTCACCCTGCGCACCGACTGTGCCCTGGAGGCGATTCGACGCATCAAGGAGGCGCTGCCCCAGGCCAGCATCGGCGTGGGTACCGTGTTGACGCCGGCCCAGTATCGGCAGGCCGAGGAGGTGGGGGCCGACTTCATCGTTACCCCCGGCACCACCGAGGCGCTCTATCGCCATGGCGTGGAGAGCCCGGTACCCATGCTGCCCGGGGTGGCCAGTGTCTCCGAGCTGATGACCGGCTGGCAGTTTGGCTACCGCCGCTTCAAGTTCTTCCCCGCCGAAGCCAGTGGTGGCGTCAAGGCGCTCAAGGCCTTCGCGGGCCCGCTGCCCGAGGCGCGGTTCTGCCCCACCGGCGGCATCAATCTGGACAACGCCGCAGACTATCTGGCGCTTGTGAACGTGATGTGCGTGGGGGGCTCCTGGCTGACGCCGAAATCCCTGGTCGAGGCCGAGGACTGGAACGGCATCCGTCAGCTGGCCAAGGAGGTGGCGGAGCGCTACCACCACTGATGGTTTCATGACCCTGTGCTCTCTCGACAGCCAGTCGCTGTCGCCTTTCACCCGGCCTTCCAAGGCCGGGTTTTTTACCTCGGCCCTATGTCAGTTCGGCCCTCTGTCAGTTCGGCCCTATGTCAGCCGCAGCAGCGGCTCGGCCAGCCCGGTCACGCCCACATCGGCCACGAACAGGGCACCGGCCAGTGGCTGTGCGGCGAGGGCGGCGTCATTCAGGCCCTCCCGGGCGGTGGTGATATAGAGCCGCTCGAGGTTCTTTCCGGCGAAGACGGGGCAGGAGGGCTGGGTCACCGGGAGCTCGATCTCGGCGACGATATGGCCGTCGTGATCCAGTCTCACCACCTGGCCGGCGCCCCACAGGGCGAGCCAGAGGTAGCCCTCGGCGTCCACCACCGCGCCGTCGGGATGGCCCGAAGTGCCCGAGACGTCGGCCCAGTGGGTAGGCTCCCCCAGTGGCCAGCCCTCACGATCCAGGGCCCAGCGCATCACCACGCCGGTCACGGTGTCGGTAAACCAGGCAGACTCCCCGTCGGGCGAGAAGCAGATGGCGTTGGGGATGGTCAAGCCGGTACGCAGGCGCGTCAGCTCACCCCGATGCAGGCGATAGAGGCTGCCGGCACCGGGCTCGGCGGCCCTGCCCATGCTGGAGAGCCACAGGCTGCCGTGGCGGTCGACACGGCCGTCGTTGCTGCGGGTGACGGGATTGTCGGCCTCGAAGTCGAGGAGTTTCTCGACCCTTCCACCATGAGGGTCAAAACGGCTGAGGCGATCCTCGCCCACCAGCAGAAGCTCCCCACCCGCCAGTGGGGCGGCCAGGGAGACCCGGTGGTCGAGGGCATGCTGGCCGGTGGCCCCGGTGGAGGGCGCCAGCCAGTGCAGTCGCCGTGCGAGAATATCGCACCAGTAGAGGCGCCCCGCGGCGGCATGCCACTGGGGGCCTTCGCCCAGTTCGCAATGACGCTCCACGGCGAGTTCGGCACGGATACGCGGTGTCATCATGCCTCACCTCCCGCGACACGCCAGGCCGCCACCAGCGCCTGGGCCTGCTCGCCCACCAGGGCCGGGCTCTGGCCGGGCCGGTAGAGGGCGCTGCCCAGGCCGGCGCCATCGATGCCGGCGGACCGCCAGGCGGCAAAGTTGTCCACGCCGATGCCACCCACCGCATAGAGCCGGGTGCCGGTGGGGAGCACGGCGCGCATGGCCTGCATGCCCTCGAGACCCACCTGGATCGCCGGGAACAGCTTGAGGCCGCTGGCGCCTGCTTCCAGGGCGTCGAAGGCCTCGGAAGGGGTGACGATACCCGGCCAGCTCTGCATGTCGAGACGACGGCTCTCCTCGATGACCGCCGGCCGGCAGTTGGGCGAGACCACGAGTCGACCGCCGGCGGCGAAGACGTCGCGTACCTGGGTAGGCGTCAGCACGGTGCCGGCGCCCACCAGGGCCCGGTCGCCCAGGGTGTCGGCCAGGCGGCGGATGCTCTCCAGCGGGTCGGGGGAGTTGAGGGGCACCTCGAGGGTGGTGATGCCAGCGGCGAGCACCGCCTCACCCAACGCCACCGCCTCGTCGGGGGTGACGCCGCGCAGGATGCCGATCAGGGGCAGGGACATGGGTCGATCTCCATCAACGGGGATTCAGGCGCCTGAGGCGCGGTTCATGGCGGCCTGGCTCAGGGTGCGATTGGCCAGGCTCAGGCCGGCGAGCACGGCGCTCTCGCCGTCCAGCGTGTGGCTGGTGTGGCCCAGGGTCGAAAGCGCCAGGGCGTAGCGCGCGCAGAGCGTGTCGTTGCCGATCAGGGTGATGTCCCGGGCCGCCGCCGACTCGAGCCTCAGCTCGTCCCGCAGTCCCGCGAGCTCCAGACCGATGACGAGACCCGACAGACGCGCGGCGAGGCGAGCGCCACGGGCCTCGCCGACCGGCAGGCCGTCGTCCAGCAGGTCGCGGGCACGCAGGCTGAAGAGCCTGGCGGTAAAGGCGGCGGGGGCGTCGTTGATCTCGCGTACGGCCGCAATGAAACACTCGCGATTGCCCGGCTCGCTGGGGTCGTCGATACCGGCCGGGTGGTCGAGAGAGTGGCGCAGCACCGACTGGCGGGCCAGCAGGTCGTATAGTTCGCCGGTCATGCAGGTGGTGAAGCGGGTGACCGTTCCCTCTTCGAGCCATGCCCACTTGGCGTGGGTGCCGGGCAGGCAGGCGAGCCCCGTGACAGGAGAGAAGGCCTCCTCTCGCCCACCCTGGCCGGCATCGGCACGACAGAGGCCGGCCAGCTGAGTCTCCTCGCCGCGCATTACATCGAAGCCGTGCTGCTGGTCATCGGCTGCCTGGCAGAGCCCCGGCAACAGGGTGACCTCCAGGCGTGGATCCTCGAGCGAGGGCCTCACCGCGCCCCGAGACAGATTGTCCAGCCGGGTCGGCACCGGCAGGTAGGCGGCCTCGAGCCAACCCTGGCGAGCCCCTGCCATGCCGCATATCCGCACCGGCACGCGGCCCGTGGGGGGCAGCCAGTCGCCGATCACCCGCTTGAGTTCGGGCTCATAGTCATGGGGTGTCAGCGAGAGCATGCCACGCCGTGAGCCGGTGCGGGCCAGCACCCTGTTACGGGCGTCCAGGGCCCAGGCGCGCAGATTGCTCGAGCCCCAGTCGACAGCGACCCAGGCCAGCGACTCGGCCACTGAATGGCTCATGCTCGACCCCCATCGATGATCAGCTCCTGGCCGGTCATCATCCGCGATGCCCGGGAGGCCAGGAACAGGCAGGGACCGATCATGTCTTCCACCGGAATCGGCTCCTTGAGGCACTGCTGAGCCAGACACTCCCGAAGGTCGGCCTCGTTGACCCAGAGCTCCTTCTGACGCCTGGTCATCACCCAGCCGGGGATCAGGCAGTTGACGCGGATGGCATCGGGGCCCAGTTCGCGGGCCAGTGCCCGGGTCAGGCCCAGAATGCCGGCCTTGGCGGTGACATAGGCCGGATAGCCGGCAAGGCCCAGGTGCACGCTGTTGGAGGAGAGGTTGATGATTGCGCCGCCGCCCAGCTCGCGCATGTCGGCGGCGACGGCCTGGGCAGTGAAGAACTGCGGCCGCAGATTGGTGGCGAGGGAGTCATCCCACTCCTCGGCGCTCCACTCATCGAGGCGGTGACGGGTGTCCCTGGCGGCATTGTTGACCAGCACGCCGATCGGGCCATGGGCATGACGCGCCTGTGCGATGGCCGCCTGGAGCGCCGTCACGTCACGGATATCACAGGCGATGGCGAGCGGCCGGCTGGCGTACTTCGCCTCCATGGCATCGCAGAACGCTTCGGCATCGTCCAGGTCGACGAAGGCCACCCTGGCGCCCTGGGCCAGGAAGCCCTCGGTCAGGGCCGCGCCGATGCCCGAGCCACCGCCGGTGATGAAGACGCTCTGGTCCTTCAGGTCGCCGAAGGTCAGGTCGTTGAAGCTGAAACTCATAACTCTTCTCTCTCCTGTTCCCTACCATTCGGCGATGGAGCCGTCCTCATGCGTCCACACCGGGTTACGCCAGCGATGGCCGACCTTCGCGCGCTCCTCGACGAAGGCCTCGTCGATCTCCACGCCGAGTCCCGGTCCCTGAGGAATGGCACAGAAGCCCTCCTCGATGGACAGCGCCGACTTGTCGACCAGGTAGTCGAGTACATCGTTGTCGCGGTTGTAATGGATGCCCATGCTCTGCTCCTGGATGAAGGCGTTGTGACACACCGCATCGAGCTGCAGGGAGGCGGCCAGGGTCAGCGGGCCGAGCGGGCAGTGCGGGGCCAGCGCGACATCATGGGCGGAGGCCATGGAGGCAATCTTGAGCCCCTCGCTGATGCCGCCGCAGTGGGAGAGGTCGGGCTGGATGATATCGATCATGCCATCGGCGAGCAGGTCGCGGAATTCGAAGCGGGTGTGCAGCCGCTCGCCGGTCGCCAGGGGATACCCCAGGCCACCGGCGATCTGCTTGAGGCAGGGCAGGTGCTCGGGGGCCACCGGTTCCTCGACGAACATCGGGTGGAAGGGCTCCAGCTCACGCAGCAGCGCCTTGGCCATGGGCCGATGGACCCGGCCATGGAAGTCGATGCCGATGCCCACGTCGGGGCCCACGGCGTCGCGTGCCTCTGCCACGCGTGCCACCGCCTCGTCGACCTTGCGGTGGGAGTCGACGATGGCGAGCTCCGCGGTACCGTTCATCTTGAAGGCGGTAAAGCCCTGTGCGACCAGGGCACGGGCCCCGGCGCCCACGTCACTCGGACGGTCGCCGCCCGTCCAGGCGTACATGCGCATGCGATCGCGCACCGCGCCGCCCAGCAGCTGGTGCACCGGCACCCCCAGGTCGCGGCCCTTGAGGTCCCAGAGCGCCTGGTCGATGCCGGCGATGGCACTCATCAGGATCGGCCCGCCACGGTAGAAGCCGGCGCGATAGAGCGTGTTCCACAGGTGTTCGATGCGGTGCGGGTCCTGGCCGATCAGATAGTCGGCGAGCTCGTGGACGGCGGCCTCCACGGTGGCGGCGCGGCCTTCGATGACCGGCTCGCCCCAGCCGTAGCACCCTTCATCGGTCTCGATC
Source organism: Halomonas sp. LES1 (assembly GCF_031846005.1). Lineage (NCBI taxonomy): Bacteria > Pseudomonadati > Pseudomonadota > Gammaproteobacteria > Oceanospirillales > Halomonadaceae > Halomonas > Halomonas sp. LES1. The sequence goes on along the minus strand of NZ_JAVRGC010000007.1, from coordinate 136,320 downwards.
TTGAGGAACAGCCAGCGCGGGGGAACCTGCCAGGTCTTGAGTCGGGTGATCTTCATGGGGAATCCTCGGGAGTGGGATGGGAGTGAGAGGGGGTGGGCACGATGGCCAGGTCGATGGCGGTACGCCGGAGCACCTCACGGGCGGCACTCTCGGCGGCGGCGCCATCACGACGAGTGATGGCCTCCAGTACGCGGCCGTGGCGGGCCAGGCTATCGTCGAGACCCTCGTGCTCACCGGAGACCCGGGCCTGGGAGCTCTGGATCAGGGCAATGATCGAGGGGCGCAGCAGGTGGCCCATCTGGCGCCAGACCAGGTTGTGGCTGGCGCGATAGATGGCGTCGTGGAAGGCCACGTCGTGTTCGGCATGAAGGTCGCGGGCGCCGGGCTTGTCGGCGGTGGCACACATCCCCTGGTAGGCGGCCTCCAGGCGATCGAGATCCGCCGGCTCGGCGGCATCGGCGGCGAGCCGGGCGACGACCGGTTCCGCCGAGTAACGGAAGGCGAAGATCTCGCGAATCAGGGAGGCGTCGAGACTCTCGATGCCGGTCATCCAGTCGCTGACGAGCGGGTCGAGCAGGTGCCAGTCATCGACCATGCGCACCACACTGCCGCGGCCGGCGGTGCGCTCGATCAGCCCGGTGGCGGTGAGACTGGCCAGGGCGTTGCGAACCTGATTGCGACTCACCGCGAAGTGATGGCAAAGGTCCATCTCCTTGGGGAAGTCATCGCCGGGTCGCCAGCGGCCGGCGAACAGCGCCCGGGCCAGTAGGCGAGCCAAGGCTTCGGCGCCTCCCTGGTGGGGGGGGAGGTTGTTCAGGGAGGTCGTGCGGGTCTCGGTCGAGGGGGCTGCCTTGTCGGACATGGCATCGCTCCAGTATGGGCAATGCGTTTAGATTAATAAATGTCTGACATTTTGACAAGCCGACAGGGCAGTCGGCCGGCACCAGGCATGTCACAGCGTGGTAGAGGCCGTGGCAGCCTGGTTCGGTGCCGGTGGTTGGTCGGGGGGGCTAGGGGAGGTGTCGGCCTATGCGCGTAGGCGAATCGTGCACTCCTGATGCAGCGATTCCCGGCAGGCCGCCAGTAGCCGCGCCTGATCGGCGAGTTCGGCGGGGGCATCCGGAGCAGGGCGTTCGCCCAGGGCCCAGGCGGAGAAGGCCTCGACCTGAGCCGGATACTGATCGCCGTAGACCGGCTCGCGGCGGGTGCGGCCCCGTTCGTCGGTGATGACGATCTCGCCAACGCCGCCCTGCTTGTCGGGGCGGAAGGCAGTGGGAAGCAGCAGGCTGCCGTGGCTGCCGATCACCTCGTAGCGGTTGAGCATGGTCTGTTCGAAGCTGGCGCCGAACTCCGCCAGCCGGCCGTCGGCATAGCGCAGCACGCCGTTGACGCTGGTGTCCACGCCGAGCGCCTCGGGTACCCGGCCCACCACCGTGACCGACTCGGGCATGCCGAGCAGGCGGCGAATCACATCCAGTGGATAGCAGCCGACGTCGTGGAGGCTGCCGCCGGCGGCATCGGCGGAGAGGCGGATATTGTCGCTATCCAGGGCCAGGGGAAAGGAGAAGAGTCCGCGCACCTGGCGGACGTCGCCGATCTCGCCGCGCTCGATAAGCTCCCGGACCCTGAGATGCTGAGGGTGATGGCGATACATGTAGCCCTCCATCAGCGCCACCCCGGCCCTGTCGCAGGCCTCCTGCATGGTGCGGGCCTCCTCGGCGTCGAGGGCGGCGGGCTTCTCGCACAGCACATGCTTGCCGTGACGTGCCGCCTCGCACACCCAGCGAGCGTGGAGGTGATTGGGCAGTGGCACATAGACCGCTTCCACATCCGGGTCTTCCAGCAGCTGGCGGAACCCCTCGTGGGCGCGGGGGATGCCGTATTCCGCGGCCACATCACCGGCCTTGCCGCTTTCGCTGGCGATGGCGGTGAGGCGCGCATTGGGCGCGGCCTGAATGGCCGGGATCATCGCCTTGCGGGCGATGCCGGCGGTGCTCAGTATGCCCCACTGTAGCTGGCGCATGTCGGCGTCTCCTTGCGTGATTCGGGGTGCGTGGCAAGTGTCGTCAGTGTTGTGGGCTCTCGGCATCCAGGCTGATGGTGGTACCCAGCAGATGCTGGGCGCCGGGCACCAGCCACACCGGGTCGAGACGGGTGTTGGCGGCCTCCACGCAGAGGAAGTGGCGACCCACCTCGGCCGGTGTATCGGCGGGCAGGGCGTCATCGCCGGGGTGCCAGACCACCGCCGAGTCGCTGCCCTGGCGAGCGATGCGCAGGCGGCGGTTGCCATCGTCGAGGGTGAGCTCGGCATTGCTGTGGTAGATGCGGTCCAGCGCACCACGCACGCCGAGTTCTCCCTGCTGCTCCCGCTCGGCGAAGCCGGCCAGCTTGTCGAGATAGCGGGCGCCGGGGAGGCCTTCCAGGCGGCACCCAAAGGCGTCGGTTACCGCCAGGTAGGTGTGCAGCGCACCGCTCATCTTCACCGGCGTCTCGCCGGTGTGTTCGGTGATAAGCTCCACATGAAGGCGGTTGGCGTTGGCCTGGATCACCGCTCGTGGAGTGAGCTGACTATGCAGGCGTAACTCGGGAGAGAGGTGAAGCTCCACGCCCTCTTCGTGTTCGTCCACCGCGTCGAGGCGCCACGCCGCCTTGCGCGCCGGCCCATGCAGCGGGCCGGAGCGGTCCGCACTCTCATCGGCCGTGTGCTCGTCGGCAAACCAGGGCCAGCAGAGCGGGATACCGCCGCGGATGGCCCCGGGCGGGTCCTGGGGCGTGGGCGTCACCCATAGCCAGCCGCCGGCCGCCATGCCCTCGGGTGCCTCCGCAGCGTCGTTTGGAAGAGCGCCAGCGGCTCGCGCGGCTTCGGGCGCGTTGGGTAGAGCGCCTTCAGCTTGCGCGGTTTCGGGTGCGTTAGGAAGAGCGCCAACGGCTCGCGCGGTTTCGGGCGCGATAGAGAGCGGCGACGGGCAATAGTGAAGCACTTGAGCCCCCTGCAGCGAGACGACAAGCTCGCCCCAGGTTTCGTTGGCCAGCCATATATCGCGGCCATGCCATTCGGCACGACGCTGGCCGTCGGTATCATCGAGCAGGGTTCGCAGAGTTGCGGGAATCATCGTTTGACCTCTTCCGTCGAGCTATTCGACTTCTTCATTGTGCAGTGCCTCGGCGGCGCCCAGCAGGCCCGGCCATGGCGCCGTAACGACATGGATCGGGATCGCGGCATTGTAGGCATGCATGCGCCCCTTGTCGGCGAAGGCCTCACGGAAGCGGCTTTGGGGCAGCCAGTCGAGCAGCCGCGGCAGGATGCCACCGCATAGCGTGACACCGCCGCGGGCGCCCAGGGTGAGTGCCGCATCACCGCAGACATCGCCGAGGATCTTCAGGAATCGCAGCAGGGTATCACGGGCGATGGGGTCCTCGTCGGCGGCCGCTGTCACCTGGGCCGGCGTGGAGAGCGCGGGCGTGGCGCTCTCCAGTACGCAGTGGGCGAGGTAGAGGTCGAGCAGCCCCTGGCCACAGAGAACGCGCTCCACCGAGACGCGCCCGTAACGGTGATGGAAGTGGTGAAGCAGCTGTCGTTCCCGCTCGTCGGTGGGTGCGTAGGTAATGTGGCCTCCCTCACCCGGCAGCGGGATCCAGGCGTGGCGTCCGGGGAAGAGGGTGGCCACACCGAGGCCGGTGCCGGGGCCGATGACCAGCCGGGCGGCGTGGGGAGTCGCCTCGCCCGACTGGATCTCGACCAGCTCCTCCTCGGCCACATGGGGTACTCCCAGGGCCTGGGCGGTGAAGTCGTTGATCGCCTTGAAGAGGGTGAGCCCGAGCTCGGCCTGGACCGCGGCGCGCGAGAAGACCCAGTGGTTGTTGGTCATCTTGATGCGGTCGTCATGCACCGGGCAGGCGAAGGCCAGGCACGCCTCTCGCGGTGCCTGTGTGCCGGTGGCGCCCACGCGGGCAAGGTAGTCCTGCACCGCTTCCACCAGGCCGGGGTAATCGGCGCAGGGCAGGCTGAGGATATCGTGAGGGGCGACTCCCCCGGGGGTGACCAGCGCGAAACGTGCGTTGGTCCCACCGATGTCACCGATCAGGGCCGGTCGTGTCATCGCAGAGATCCTCAGGCATCCTCATCGTGGATCTGTCCGGCCTGACGGGCCAGGTCGTCGGCCTCGAAGCCCCCGAAGACCCCGGCTCCCTCCTCGCCGCGCATGGCGAGGTGACGAAAGCCGCTGAACAGCTCGCGGCCCAGCCCCACATGATAGTGGTCCAGCGCGGCGACGCGCTGCTCGCGATCGGCCCAGGCATGGGCCTCGACCCTGGTCTCGAGAGTGCCGGCATTGGCATCGAGGCGCACGACATCGCCGTCGCGCAGCTTCGACAGGGGACCGCCGTCCAGCGCCTCGGGGCTGATATGGATGGCCGCGGGCACCTTGCCGGAGGCGCCGGACATGCGTCCGTCGGTGACCAGCGCCACCTTGTGGCCACGGTCCTGAAGCACGCCAAGATAGGGCGTCAGCTTGTGCAGCTCGGGCATGCCATTGGCCTTGGGGCCCTGGAAGCGCACCACGGCGATGACGTCACGGTCGAGCTCGCCGGCCTCGAAGGCGGCCTTGAGCTCGTTCTGGTCCTCGAAGATCTTCACCGGCGCCTCCACCACACGGTGCTCCTCGGCGACCGCCGAGACCTTGATCACGCCGCGCCCCAGGTTGCCGTCGACCACGGTGAGTCCACCGGTGGCGGCGAAGGGGTCTGCCACGCCGCGCAGCACGTCGCGATCGAGGCTCTCTGCCGGCCCCTCGCGCCAGACCAGCTTGCCCTCCTCGAGGAAGGGCTCCTGGGTGTAGGCGGTGAGATCGGTACCGAACGCCGTGGGGATATCCCCGTGGATCAGGCCGGCAGCGAGCAGTTCGCGGAACAGGAAGCTCATGCCGCCGGCGGCCTGGAAGTGATTGATGTCGGCCTGGCCGTTGGGGTAGACCTGCATCAGGCTCGGGGTCACCGCGGAGAGGTCGGTAAAGTCCTCCCAGGTGAGCGTCAGGCCGGCGGCGGCGGCCATGGCCACGAGGTGCAGGGTGTGATTGGTGGAGCCGCCGGAGGCGAGCAGACCGACGATGGCGTTGACGATGGCGCGCTCGTCGATCTGCCTGTAGAAGGGACGGTAGTCGCCGCCGGGTTCGGTGTTGCGGATCGCCTGCTCGGTGGCGAAGCGAGTCAGCGCCTCACGCATCTCGGTGCCGGGATTGACGAAGGAGGTGCCGGGCAGGTGCAGCCCCATCATCTCCATCATCAGCTGGTTGGAGTTGGCGGTGCCGTAGAAGGTGCAGGTGCCGGGGCTGTGGTAGGACGCGGACTCGGCCTCCAGCAGCTCCTCGCGGCTCGCCTTGCCCTCGGCGAACAGCTGGCGAATGCGTGCCTTCTCCTTGTTGGGCAGGCCGCTGGGCATGGGACCCGCGGGGACGAACATGGCCGGCAGGTGGCCGAAGCGTGCCGCGGCGATAAACAGCCCCGGCACGATCTTGTCGCATACGCCGAGGTAGAGCGCGGCGTCGAACATGTTGTGGGAAAGCCCCACGGCGGTGGCCATGGCGATCACGTCCCGGGAGAACAGCGACAGCTCCATGCCTGGCTGGCCCTGGGTGACGCCGTCACACATGGCGGGCACGCCGCCGGCGAACTGGGCGGTGGAGCCCATGGCGCGTGCCGCGGCCTTGATGGTCTCGGGGAAGGTCTCCAGCGGCTGGTGGGCCGAGAGCATGTCGTTGTAGGCCGAGATGATGCCCAGGTTGGCACTGTTCATCAGTTTCAGGGCGTTCTTGTCTTCGACCCCGCAGGCGGCAAAGCCGTGAGCCAGGTTGCCGCAGGAGAGCTCGCCGCGGTGCACGCCACGCCGATGTTGGTCGGCCATGCGTGCCTCGTAGAGGGCGCGTCGCTCGGAGGAGCGCTGGCGAATGCGGTCGGTGACGGCGGCGACGGTGGCATTGAGGGTCGGGTTGGGGCTGGCCATGGTGCACCTCGGCAGTGACTGTTTGGTAAGTTTACCAAATCAATGTTCGGTATTCGGGATCATGCTAGCGAATATTTCGCGATAAATGTAGTTTTGTTACCTTGCGCCTGTGGGTGTCGTTGAGTGTGTCGTTGGATATCGTGGCAGCCGCTGGCTGCCGGGGCATCAAAGCCCCAGTAGCCGCAACAGCCAGCGCCGGTAGGGGGGATTGAGCCAGCCCACCGGGCTGCGGGATGACTGGATGAAGACGGCGCGCGCATGGCTGAAGCGCTGGAAGCCCGCCTCGCCGTGATAGGCGCCGCTGCCGCTCTCGCCGACGCCGCCGAAGGGCAGTGCCGGCACGGCGTTGTGCCACAGGGTGTCATTGAACACCACGCCGCCGGAATGAGTCTCTTCGAGCAGGCGTCGGCGCAGGGTGGGGTCCTCGGTAAAGGCGTAGAGCGCCAGCGGGCGCGGCTGACTCTTGATGCACGCGATGGCGGCATCCATGTCGCGCACCCCGAGCACCGGAAGCCAGGGGCCGAAGATCTCCTCTCGCATAAGGGTGAGGTCGTTACTCGGGTCGACGATCAACGTGGGGGGCAACTTGACCCCGCCGTCGGCCAGCTCGAGCCTTTCCCCCAGGTCGATCACCCGGCAGCCATGGTCGCGGGCCTCGTCGAGCATCGCCTCGAGACGCTGACGGTGTGCCGCGCCTGGCACCGCGCTGTAGTCATGGCTGGCGGTGCCTCGAGGGTAGAAGCGTGCCACCTGGCGCTGCATCGCCTTGAGAAATGCCTCGAGTCGCGAGGCCTCCACCAGCACGTGATCGGGGGCGATGCAGGTGCGGCCGGCGTTCAGCCACTTGCCGAAGGCGATGCGCTCGGCGGCCTTCTCCAGGTCGGCGTCGGCGGCCACCAGCGCCGGTGTCTTGCCGCCCAGCTCCAGGGTGACCGGCGTCAGGTTGGTCGCCGCGGCACGCGCCACCTCTCGACCGATGGTGGCACCGCCGGTAAACAGCAGGTGATCGAAGGGGAGGGTGGCGAAGGCCCTGGCCAGGTCGGCATCGCCCTCCACCACGCAGAGCTCCTCGGGGGCGAAATAACGAGCCGCCAGGCGTGCCATCAGTGCCGAGGTGGCAGGGCAGTGCTCGCTGGGCTTGATCATTACCCGGTTGCCGGCGGCCAGGGCATCGATGGCGGGTAGCCAGGCAAGGTTCCAGGGGTAGTTGGACGGGGCGATGATGCCGACCACGCCCAGTGGCTGATAGTGAACCTTCGCTCGGGCCGGCAATAGCCTCCAGCCCACCGGCTGGCGCTCGGGGCGCATCCAGTGGCGCAGTCGGCGTCGAGAGAAGCTGGCCGACTGGAGAACGGTGGCCACTTCGCTCAGGCGGGTCTCCATGGCGGCGCGGTGGCCGAAGTCAGTGCTGATCGCAGTGACGATCTCGTCGCGATGGCGGCGGGTCAGGGTGGCCAGGCGTGTCAGCCGGTCGCGACGGGTGGCGAGGCTCGGGAAGGGCGCTTCCTCGAAGGCACGCCGCTGTCTGTCGAGGAGGGCCTGGAGATCACTGAGATCGCTCATGCTGGAATCCTGTTCGGGGTGATGGAAGGTTGATGGGAGGCTGTGCACAATGGTGGCGCCATCGCGCCGCCAGGGCCAGGGAGGAAGACGCAACGAACCGTGAAAGGAGTGATCGCATGACAATGCTGAGGCGCCAACCCCTGCCCTCCATGGAGGCGGTGTCCGCCAGCGCCTGGAACGCCCTGGTCGGTGATGATCACCCCTTTCTGCGCCATGAGTTCCTGCATGCCCTGGAAGCCAGCGGCTCGGTATGCCCGGCCACCGGATGGGTGCCGCGCCACCAGACCCTGTGGCAGGGCGAAGCGCTGGTCGGCCTCATGCCGCTCTATCACAAGCATCACTCCTTCGGTGAATACGTCTTCGACTGGGCCTGGGCCGATGCCTGGGAGCGCGCCGGTGGGCGCTACTACCCCAAGGCGCTGACGGCGATTCCCTATACCCCGGCTCCCGGTCCGCGTCTGGCCCTGGCGCCGGAGGTTGATCCACGCGAGGCACGTGAGACCCTGGCCAGTGCCTGGGAGGAGGGCGAGCTATCCGGCTGGCACCTGCTGTTCGCCGAGGAGGCGGAGGTGGCCGAGTGGCAGAAGGCTCGGCCGGGGCTGCTGGCGCGGCACGGTGTACAGTTCCAGTGGCAGGATCGTGGCTATGGCGACTTCGAGGGCTTCCTGGCCACCCTCACCTCCAAGCGGCGCAAGGCGATTCGCCGTGAACGGCGAATCGTCGCCGACCAGGCGCTGAGCCTGCATCGTCTGGAGGGCGAGGCGATCGACGCCGCGGCCCTCGAGCACTTCTATCGCTGCTATGAGATCACCTATCGGGAGCGTGGTCGCCATGGCTACCTCAACCTCGACTTCTTTCGGCGCCTGCGTGCCACCATGCCGGAGAGCCTGCTGCTGGTGCAGGCGCGTCGCGACGATCGTCCCGTGGCGGCGGCGCTCTACCTGCAGGGTGCACGCACCCTCTTTGGGCGTTACTGGGGCAGCGAAGTGAGCGCCGACTGCCTGCACTTCGAGGCCTGCTACTACCAGGGAATCGAGCACTGCCTGGCGCGTGGCCTGACGCGCTTCGACCCCGGCACCCAGGGCGAGCACAAGCTCACCCGGGGGTTCGAGCCGCGGCTGCTGACCTCGCTTCACCATATCGCCGATCCTCGCTTGCGTGACGCCGTCACGCGTTTCTGTGGAGAGGAGCGCGAGCATGTGCTGGCCTATCGGCGCGCCGCCGAGTCGGCACTGCCGTTTCGCGATGAGGCGAAGATTGACTCTGCCGGCGAGCAATGAAAATGGCATAATGCGCGGCATCGTATCGAGGTGACGGGAAGGCATCATGCTCAAGGGGTTGGCGCTGACGCTGACGATCCTGCTGGCGTTGCTGCAGTATCGACTGTGGCTCGGCCAGGGAGGCGTCATGGAGCTGCGTGAGGTTCGCCAGCGGGTGGCGTCGCTGGAGGCGGCCAACCAGCCGCTGCGCGACCGCAATGCGCGCCTGGCTGCCGAGGTGCTCGACCTCAAGACCGGCCTCGATGCCATCGAGGAGCGGGCACGCAGCGATATCGGCATGGTGCGCACCGACGAGCAGTTCTTCTGGGTGCCCGATGTGGCGGTGGAGGTGGAGCCGGTGGTCAATCCGCTGCCCGCCACCCGCCTGGAGGCGAGCCGATGAGTGCGACACCCTGGCTGGTGGTGCCGGCGGCGGGGCAGGGGCGGCGCATGGGGGCCGACCGTCCCAAGCAGTACCTGACCCTCGATGCCCGCCCGGTGATGGCCCATACCCTGACCCGGCTGCATGCCGCCTTCCCGGGGGCACGACTCTGCCTCTGCCTGGACCCCGACGACGCCTGGTTCGACCCCGACTGGGTACCCTTCGCCGACTGGCGGCGCGTGGCGGGAGGCGCCGAACGTGCGGACAGCGTGGCCAACGCCCTGGGGGCCATCGCCGGTGAGGCGCGGGATGATGACCTGGTGCTGGTCCACGATGTGGCGCGCCCCTGTGTCGCCGTCGAGGACCTGCGGCGGCTGATGCGGGAGCTTGCCGATGATGCGGTGGGCGGGCTGCTGGCCGCGCCGGTGGCCGATACCATGAAGCGTGACGATGGCGCCGGCCGGGTCGCCCGTACCGAGCCTCGTGAGGGCCTCTGGCACGCCCTGACCCCTCAGGGCTTTCGCTACGGCCTGCTGAATCAGGCGCTTCGCCAGGTCGCGGCGTCCGGCGTCACGGTCACCGACGAGGCCTCCGCGGTGGAAGCCCTGGGGCATGCGCCTCGGCTGGTGCCCGGGCGTCGCGACAACCTCAAGATCACCCACCCCGAGGACCTGGCCCTGGCCGGCATGATCCTGGCCGCCCAGGCCTCGGCGTACAGCGAGACGACGCCGGCGGGCGTTGCGGAGAGATGATGCGAATCGGCCATGGTTTCGATGTCCACCGCTTCGGCGAGGGCGACCACCTGATGATCGGCGGCGTCGCCGTCCCCTTCGAGCGCGGCTTCGTCGCGCACTCCGATGGCGATGTGCTGCTGCATGCCATCAGCGATGCCCTGTTGGGCGCCTGCGCCCTGGGCGATATCGGCCGCCACTTTCCCGATACCGACCCGGCCTGGAAGGGCGCCGACAGTCGCGACCTGTTGCGTCGCGTGGTGGTCCTGGTGCACCAGGCTGGCTATCGGGTCGGTAACCTCGATGCCACGCTGATGGCCCAGGCGCCGAAGATGGCCCCTCACGTCGAGGCCATGGCGGCCAATGTCGCCGCCGATCTGGGCGTCGAACGCGGGGCCGTCAACGTCAAGGCCACCACCACCGAGCGTCTGGGCTTTACCGGCCGCGGCGAGGGCATCGCCGCCGAGGCGGTGGTGCTGCTCCTGCCGGTCTCGCCGGACGTTCACAATGAGACCACGACGAGCGAGGGCGCCGGTGAGTGAGTCGTCGACACGCCATCCCCTCGACGCCCTCGACTGGCCCCCGACCTGGCCGCGGGTGCTCGATGCCGAGTTCGGGCCGCCCCCGGAGGGGGACTATCGAACACGCCCCGAGGACTTCCTGGTCGAGGAGACGCTCGACTTCGACCCCGAGGGGGAGGGCGAGCATCTCTGGCTCTATATCGAGAAGCGTGACCTGACCACCGCCATGGTGGTAAAGGAGCTCGCCAGGCTATGCGAGGCCTCGCCGCGGGCGGTGGGCTACTCGGGGATGAAGGACCGGGTGGCGGTGACCCGCCAGTGGTTGTCGGTGCAGCTGCTGGGGCGCGAGGCGCCGGCGGGACTGCGCGAGGCCCTGGCCGAGCGTGGCATACGGGTGCTCGAGATGGCGCGTCACCCGCGCAAGCTCAAGCGAGGGGTGCATCGCACCAACCGTTTCCGGCTGCGCCTGACTGGCCCGGCGGTGGCCGACGAGGGCCTCGTTCATCGCTGGGAGCGCCTGCTCGAGCGTGGGGTGCCCAACTATTTCGGTCCCCAGCGCTTCGGCCCGGATGGTCGCAATCTGCTGCGTGCGCGTTCACTGCTGGCCAGCGGCTGGCGAAAGCGCGACGATCGCGATGGCATGCTGCTCTCGTCGGCACGCAGCTTCCTGTTCAATGAGCTGCTCGCCGAGCGCATCCGCGAGGGCAGCTGGGATCGTCTGTTGCCGGGGGAGGTGGCCAACCTCGATGGCAGTGCCAGCCAGTTCGCCGTCGAGTCGCCGGACGCCGAGCTCGAGGCCCGGGCGGCACGCCTCGATCTGCATCCGAGCGGTGTGCTGTGGGGCACCGGTGGCTCGCTGGCGAGTGGCGAGGCTCGGCGCCGTGAGGACCAGCTGGCGCAGCGCTTTGCGGGGCTATGCGCGGGACTCGAGGCGGCCGGCGTACGCCTGGGGCGCCGCCCGCTGCGCCTGCGGCTGGCCGAGACACGCCTGGAGCGTGGTGACGGCGAGCTGTGGCTGACCTTTACACTGCCCCGTGGTGCCTTCGCCACCGCGGTACTCAGAGAACTGATCGCGCACCCGACCCTGTGACGGAGGCGCCCATGCAAGGATTCGAGATGCGTCGACTGCTGCTCTCCAACGACGACGGTGTTCACGCCCCCGGGCTGCGCGCCCTGCACGATGCCCTGGTCTCCCATGCCAGGCTGCGGGTGGTGGCGCCGGACCGCGACAAGAGCGGGGCCAGCAACTCGCTGACCCTGTCCCGGCCGTTGTCACTGACGGCCATGGAAAACGGCTTCTACAGCGTCGACGGCACGCCGGCGGACTGTGTCTACCTGGGCGTCAATGGTGTCTGGAACGAGAAACCCGATCTGGTGATCTCGGGCATCAACCATGGCGGCAACCTGGGGGATGACGTGCTCTACTCAGGCACCGTGGCCGCCGCCATGGAGGGGCGCAACCTGGGCATGGCGGCCATCGCGATGTCGCTGGTGGGGCATCGCCACTTCGACACCGCCGGCCGGGTGGCGGCGAGCCTGGTGGGGGCCGCCGAGCAGCTCTCGCTGCCGCCGCGCAGCCTGCTCAATGTCAACGTGCCCGACCTGCCTTGGGACGAGATCCGCGGCTTTCGGGTTACCCGCCTGGGCTATCGTGGCCCCGCGGGGTCTCCCCAGGAGGTGCGTGACCCGCGTGGCAAGGTGCGCTGGTGGATCGCGCCGCTGAGCAAGAACGCCGACGATGGCCCCGATACCGACTTCGCCGCCGTGGAGGCGGGTTTCGTCTCCATCACCCCGTTGCAGACCGACCTGACTCGGCATGCGGCCATTGCGGATGTAGAAGGCTGGCTGGATGCACTCACCTGATCGCCTGGCCGAGCTGGTGCGTGGTGTGGGTATGACTTCCCAGCGTACCCGCGACCGCATGCTGGAGCGCCTGGCCGCCCAGGGCATCCGTGACCCCCGGGTACTGGAGACCCTGGGGCGTGAGCCACGTCACCTGTTTCTCGATGAGGCGCTCTCCCATCGCGCCTACGAGGATACCTCCTTGCCGATCGGCTACGGCCAGACCCTCTCCCAGCCGTGGATGGTGGCGCGGATGACCGAGCTGGTGCTGCAGGCATCGCCGCAACGCGTGCTGGAGGTCGGCACCGGATCCGGCTATCAGACGCTGATACTTTCGCGACTGGTACCGGAACTCTGGTCCATCGAGCGAATCAATGCCTTGCAGCGACGTGCCGCCGAGCGGCTGCGCCTGCTGGGGGCGAAGAATGCCCACCTGTGCCTGGCCGACGGTGGCCATGGCTGGGAAGAGGCCGCGCCCTTCGATGTGATCCTGCTGACCGCCTGCGCCAGCGAGCTACCGGCCGCACTGCTCTCCCAGCTCGCCGAGGGCGGCGTGCTGATTACCCCGCTGTCCGACGCTCGGGGGCGCCAGTGGCTGACCCGTATCCAGCGCCAGGACGACCAGTTCGAGAAGCGGCGGCTGGAGCCGGTACGCTTCGTGCCGCTGCTCGAAGGCGTCATTCGTTGAAAGGAGTCCGCCGTTGAAGCGATATCTCGCCACCCTCTTGAAGGGCGCCGGCATGGGCGCCGCCGACGCGGTTCCTGGCGTGTCCGGCGGCACCATCGCCTTTATCACCGGGATCTACGAGGAGTTGATCCATACCATCAAGCAGTTCGGCCCCAGTGCCTTCGGGGCCTGGCGACGCGGCGGAGTGGCTGGCCTGGTGGCCCACCTCAATCTGCCCTTCCTGTTGCCGCTGTTGCTGGGGATCGCCGTCAGCCTGGTCAGCGTCGCCCACCTGGCGGTGTGGTTGCTGGAGGATCACCCGCTGCTGCTCAACGGCTTCTTCTTCGGGCTGGTACTGGCCTCGGCGCTGGTGGTCAGTCGTCATCCGGCCGACTGGCGATGGTGGCATATCCTGCCGCTGATAGGGGGGCTGCTGCTGGCTAATGGACTGCCCTCGCTGATGCCGTTGATGAGCGAGCTGGGCAGCCAGGAGGTGATGCTGCTGGCAGGAGGCGCCATCGCCATCAGTGCCATGATTCTGCCCGGTGTTTCCGGCAGTTTCCTGCTGCTGACCATGGGCCTCTATGGCACCGTGATGGATGGCATCCGTGGCTTCGACCTGGGACTGATCGGGCTCTTCGGCATGGGGTGTGCGGTGGGGTTGTTCGCCTTTTCGCGGCTGCTCTCCTGGCTTCTCGACCACCATCACACCGCGACCCTGCAGCTGCTGGTGGGCTTTATCGTCGGCTCATTGCCGCTACTCTGGCCATGGCGGGAGCTGGTACGCTACCAGTTGGGCCCGGAGGGGCAGATGATTCCGCTGGATTATCGCTACCTGACACCGGGCGATTACGGCCTTCTCACCGGCGATGCTCCTCAGCTGGTGGCGGTGGTGGCGCTGATGCTGGCGGGTGCCTTCGTCGTGCTGCTGCTCGATCACTCGGGGCGACGCAGTGCGGCAGTGCGTAACGATAGCCTGTCTGCGGCAGGCTCTCAGGAAACCAGCGCTCGAGGGGCAGACCCTCAAGGGGCGAATTCTCAAGGGGCAAGCTCTCGAGAAACCAACTCTCGAGAAACCAACAAGGAGGAAGGCTCTGATGCGTAATGTATTGATGATTTCGGGGCTGGCCCTGGCGCTGGTCGGTTGTGCCAACCAGCAGGGCGCCCCGAGCCAGGTGCCGGTGCGAGATCTCTCGGCGAGTCGCGCCGAAACGGCGGCCAGCCACTACACCGTGGAGCGGGGCGACACCCTCTATGGCATCGCCTGGCGCCACAACATGGATTATCGGGACCTGGCACGCCTCAATCGCATCGGCCCTCCCTACGCGATCCAGCCGGGGCAGCGTCTGGTCCTCGGTGGCGAGGCAGCCGGGGAGCAGCCGGCGGCTCGCCAGCCTGGAAGCGATGGTGGCAGTGCCGTGGCGGTGGCCACCCCCCTCGGCGGTACCCAGGCCGACGCCGGCTCCGATGATATGGAGTGGCTGCTGCCGAGTGGCGAGACCGAAACGGTGTCACGCCGCGACCGGACGAGTGCCGCTCCCGGCGACTCGGAGGGCGCCCAGGCATCGACATCCAGCGGCGAGAATGACGATGGACCGGGGCCGGTCTATTCGCCGGATAGCCCGGGGGCCGACGGGAGCCTGAGCGAGCGAGACCTGGCCGAACGCAGCGAGCGGGATGCCGCGAGTGAAGCGTCGCAGGCTGCCCCTGCGGCCGGCGAAGAGAACGCGCCCCAGGCAGTCGCCGCCACCGAAAACCGGGAAGAACCGGCCAGGGAAGAGGCCAGCGGCGCCGATGCCGGTACTGCCGTTGCAGGTGGCACCCAGGCCCAGGAGCGCGGCTCACGTACCTATACCCCGGTCGCCGAGGTGCCCTGGCAGTGGCCCGTGGGCGGTGATGTGGTCGGCCAGTTCGGCGATGGCGGCACGATCACCGCCGGCATTGATATCGCCGGACAAAAGGGGCAACCTGTCAAGGCGGCTGGGCCCGGGATCGTGGTCTACGCGGGCAGCGGCGTCAGGGGCTATGGCAAGCTGATCCTGCTCAAGCACAACGACCAGTTCCTCAGTGCCTATGCCCATAACGAGACGTTGAAGGTAAGCGAGAATGATGTGGTCGAGGCCGGCGAGGTGATTGCCACCATGGGGGACAGTGATGCCGAGGATGTCAGGCTTCACTTCGAGGTGCGCAAGGATGGACAGCCTCAGGACCCCCTGGACTACCTGCCCTCGCGTTGATGCCGCCGCCCGGTGGGGAAGCCTCACCGGGGTTGTCACACAATAATAATCGGTTTCGCCGATGCTCCAGGGCTCGGCGACGGGACGCTAGCACGGGGTAGCCATCGATGAGCATGCTTGAACGGGACCTTCAGGATGTGGATCTGAACACGTTAGAGGAGAAGGAGCAGGAGGTCGTCGATTCCATCGACGAGCCAGAGAGGGATGACGAGGCTGCCTTCGAGAAGGCCCTGACTCGCGAAGATCGCTACAGCCATCAGAGCCTCGACGCCACTCAGATCTATCTCAACGAGATCGGCTTCTCGCCGCTGCTCACCCCCGAGGAGGAGGTCTACTACGGCCGCCTGGCCCAGAAGGGCGACCCCATGGGTCGCTCACGCATGATCGAGTCCAACCTGCGGCTGGTGGTGAAGATCGCCAGGCGCTACCTCAATCGCGGCCTCTCGCTGCTCGACCTCATCGAGGAGGGCAATCTCGGGCTGATCCGCGCCGTGGAGAAGTTCGACCCCGAGCGAGGCTTCCGCTTCTCCACCTATGCCACCTGGTGGATCCGTCAGACCATCGAGCGGGCGCTGATGAACCAGACCCGCACCATCCGTCTGCCCATCCACGTGGTCAAGGAGCTCAACATCTACCTGCGCGCGGCCCGCGAGCTGACCCAGAAGCTCGATCACGAGGCGACTGCGGAGGAGATCGCCGAGTACCTCGACAAGCCGGTGGAGGCCGTCAAGAAGATGATGGGGCTCAACGAGCGCATCTCGTCGGTGGATTACCCGGTGGGAGGGGACAGCGACAAGCCGTTGATCGAGACGCTGGCCGATGACAGTGATGACGGCCCCGAGTCGAGTCTGCTCGACGGCGACGTCAAGCAGCTCGTGGACGAGTGGCTCTCCGTGCTCAGCGAAAAGCAGCGCGAGGTGGTGGTGCGTCGCTTCGGCCTGCGCGGGCATGAGGCGGCTACCCTCGAGCAGGTGGGCGAGGAGATCGGCCTGACCCGCGAGCGGGTGCGTCAGATTCAGGTCGAGGCCTTGAAGAAGCTGCGCCGGCTTCTCGAGAAGCAGGGGCTCAGCCTGGATGCCATCTTTGCCTGATATTCACATATCAGCAAGAACCTCTAGCTAACCTGCCAAATTCAGCATGTCGTCGTGAAAAGCCACCATTCATATGGTGGCTTTTTCCGTGATTCCCGCTGCACATCCGACGATAATTCCTGGTTCGCCCACTATCCATCGTTCAGGAGTTTGCCATGGCCCGGCCGCTGATCGCCGAGATCGACCTCGACGCCCTGCGCCATAACTATCGTCTCGCCTGTGAGTGTTCACCGCGCAGCCGCAGTGTCGCCGTGATCAAGGCCGATGCCTATGGTCATGGTGCGGTTGCCTGTGCACGAGCCCTGGAGGGCATCGCTCCTGCCTTTGCGGTGGCCTGTATCGAGGAGGCGGTGAGGCTGCGCGAGGCGGGTATCACCGTACCCATCGTGCTGCTCGAGGGCATCTTCAGCGTGGATGAAATGATCCAGGTGGATGAACTTGGTCTGTGGATAGCGGTGCACAGCGACTGGCAGATCGACGCCCTGCTGGGGCAGCGACTCTCGCGGCCGGTGCCGGTGTGGCTCAAGGTGGACTCCGGCATGCATCGTCTGGGCTTCTCGCCCGAACGCGCACAAGCGGCATGGCAGCGTCTGGCGGCGGCGCCGGAGCAGGCCTGTGACCTCCACCTGATGAGCCACTTCGCTACCGCGGACCTGATCGACGTTGGCTACTTCAGGCGTCAGCTGGCTCAGCTCGAGGCCCTGGCCGAACGGTTGGGGGCGCCGCTGTGTCTGGCCAACTCGCCGGCGACCCTGGCGCATCCCGAGGCCCATGGTGCCTGGAATCGCCCGGGAGTGATGCTCTATGGCAGCGACCCCCTCGAGCAGCCCAACGCCTTGACCTCCCGGCTGGCGCCGGTGATGACCCTGCGTTCGGCGATCATCGCCGTGCGTGAACTTCCCGCCGGAGAACCGGTGGGTTATGGCGGCCGTTGGGTTACCCCCCGGCCCTCACGCATCGGCGTGGTGGCGGCGGGGTACGGCGACGGCTATGACCGCCATGCCGTGGACGGCACTCCGGTGCTGGTCGCGGGCAAGCGCACCGCCATTGCCGGCAAGGTCTCCATGGACATGCTCACCGTGGATATCACCGATATTCCCGAGGCCGATATCGGCAGCGAGGTCGTGTTGTGGGGGCGGGCCGCCAACGGCGAGGTGCTGTCGGTGGATGAGGTGGCCCGCCACTGCGACACCATCAGCTACACCCTGCTGACCGGGGTGCTGCCCAGGGTGCCGAGGCGGTATCATGGAGCGTCTTGAAAGCCCGACAGGAACCGAACATGTCCAGGGACGCTCCTGACCGCCCCAACTTCGCCCACCCCCGTTACTGGCCGGTCTGGTTGGCCATTGCCGCCATGCATGTGGCGGCCTGGCTGCCCTGGCGTCTCAAGCTGTGGATCGGCAAGCTGATCGGCCTGGCCGCTCGGCGCTTTGCCGGGCGGCGCCGGCATATCACCGAGACCAATCTCAGGCTCTGCTTCCCGGAGCTCGACGATGAAGCGCAGCGTCGCCTGGTCAGGGAGACCTTTATCGCCAACGGCATCGGCCTCATGGAGACCGCAACGGGCTGGTGTCGTGACCCCGAACACCTGCGTCACCGGGTCGTTTTCAAGGGTCAGGAGCATCGTGCCCGGCTGGAGGCCGAGGGGAGGGGAGCGTTGATCCTCGGGGTGCACTTCTCGACCCTCGACCTGGGTGCCGCCCTGCATTCGCTCTATTTTCGTGCCGACGCCGTGCAGCGGCCCCATGACAACCCGCTCTTCGCCCGCTTCATGGGGCGTGCCCGTGCCCCCTACTTCGATGCGGTGATCGATCGCCACGACCTGCGCGGCGTGGTGCGCCGCATCAAGGCGGGGCACGCGGTCTGGTATTCGCCCGACCAGGACTTCGGCCGGGATGTCAGCGTCTTTGCCCCCTTCTTCGGCATCCAGGCGGCCACGGTGAAGATGACGGCACGCATCGCTCGCATGACCGGGGCGCCGGTGATACCGCTGATCTTTCACCGCAACGCCGATAATCGCACCTATACCCTCGAGTATCTGCCGCCGCTGGAGGATTTCCCCAGCGGTGATGAGGTGGCCGATGCCACCCGTGTCAACGCCGTGATCGAGGCGGCGATCCGCCAGCACCCCGAGCAGTATCTGTGGCTGCACCGGCGTTTCAAGACACGCCCGGAAGGGGAACCCTCTCCCTACTGATGTAATCGGTCAGGAGAGGCGGGGCAGGGTATCCGGCAACGAGAGGCGATGGGAGCCGCGATTCAAGTGATCGGAGACGAAGCGCCGGTCCAGCGGATGGTCCGCCGACTGGGCGAGCGTTTCCACCACCCGGTCGGCATGGGCCTGCAGTGTCTTGAGATCCCGGCGATCGGCGAACTGGGAGAGGGTCTTCAATGACCTCAGCAGCTCCAGGCCGATGCTCAGGTCCTCCCTGGCGTAGGTCAGGATGGGCTGGAAGAGTCGGAACACGAGGCTGTCGAACGCCTCTACCTGCCATGTCACCCGGCAGGCGCCGTCCTGGTCGAAGAGTGCGTCACAGGGCCGCCACTCCAGGCGTCGGCGCAGCAGGTCGGTGAGGCGATGCAGACACAGTCGAGCGGTGCCGGGGTCGTTGATCCCCGGTGACAGCGCCTTGACGGCCACCTCCATCAGCTGTGTCATGCCGAACACATAGTGCTCGCTGATCGACTCCCCCTCCATATAGGTCAGCGTGGCACGTACCTCATCGCACCAGCCCGAATCGGGCGCCTCCGGGGCTTCCAGCGAGAGGATCGGCATGCCCGCCACCACGTAGTCGCCGAAGTGGAAATGCAGGTGCAGTGTGCCCTCGGCCCGCTCCGCCAGGGTTGCCAGGGTAGTGAGGTCGGCATTCAGCAGATAGCCCGCCTGCCGGGCATGTACGGGGTGATAGGGGGGCTCGGACGTGATGGGGGGAGTGGAGGAAGCGAGAACCCGCCACTCCTCGCCGCTCTGACAGGTCTGCAGCGCCTGCATCGAGATGAGAGTGGTTCGGTGCAGGTCGGCCGCCACGGCGTCGACCTGGATCGACTGCGAGGCGTTGTGGATGAAGTAGACGAACAAGGCGAGGCAGTGAATGACCATCAGGCAGGCCAGGTAGACCGCCAGTGTCCGCCAGGTCACGATGCCCTCGTTGACATCCGGGGTCATCAGCAGCACCAGGGCAAAGAGAATGGTGCCCAGGTAGTGACCCAGCACTCGCTGATGGGAGCGCTCCGAGATCAGCCCGAACACCAGCTTGTGGGAGAACTGACCGCCGGCCTGGGAGAGGACCGACATCACCATCGAGAAGCTGAACACCATCAGGGAGATCATGCCGCCGAGCAGGGCGGCGAGCAGCGAGCGGGTGTCTTCCGGCGGCTCGATCAGCTTGACCAGCAGGGAAGGCAGCTGCTCGTCGGAGATCGGCAGGAAGAGTGACACATAGGCGAGCAGCGCATAGGCCAGCGCCAGCAGAGAAGGCAGATAGGCAATGCTCTGCCGAAAGGCCTTGAACAGATGGATGGGCCAGAACAGCAAGCGGATCATGGGCGGCTCCTCATGAGCGGAGTCCCCTTATCGCGTGACTCGGCGCCGGGTGCAACCCTATCCCTCTCGGGAGCAGTAAGCCATCAGCCATACGAAAACCCCGCAGACCCTAGGGGTGCGGGGTTGGTTCTTACTCGTCGGACATCAAGCTGACTTACAACTTACCGTCCCGGCGAAGCCGGTCAGGCGTCGATGCGCTTGTACTTCATGCGATGCGGGGTGTTATCCCCGACCCGCTTCTTGTGGTCCGCTTCATACTCGGTGTAGTTGCCCTCGAAGAACTCCACATGGGAGTCGCCCTCGAATGCCAGGATATGGGTGGCGATCCGGTCGAGGAACCAGCGGTCGTGAGAGATCACCAGGGCGCAGCCGGGGAAGGCCAGCAGGGCCTCCTCGAGGGCGCGCAGGGTCTCGATATCCAGGTCGTTGGAAGGCTCGTCCAGCAGCAGCACGTTGGCCCCCTGCTTGAGGGTCTGGGCCAGCTGCAGACGGCCTCGCTCACCGCCGGAGAGCTCGTTGAGACGCTTCTGCTGATCGTTGCCCTTGAAGTTGAAGCGACCCACATAGGCCCGTGAGGAGACCTCATAGCCATTGATATTGAGCATGTCCTGGCCGTCGGAGACGGCTTCCCACACGGTCTGCTTGTCATCCAGGGCGTCACGCAGCTGTTCGACATAGGCGATATCGACGGTCTCGCCGACCACCACCTCGCCGGTGTCGGGCTGCTCCTTGCCGGTGATCAGCTTGAACAGCGTCGACTTGCCCGCGCCGTTGCCGCCGACGATACCGACGATGGCTCCCTTGGGTATGCTGAAGGAGAGGTCCTCGTAGAGCAGCTTGTTGTCGAAGGCCTTGGAGACGCCGTGGAACTCGATGACCTTGTCGCCGAGCCGCGGGCCGGGCGGAATATAGATCTCGTTGGTCTCGTTGCGCTTCTGGAAGTCGCCGGACTGCATCTCCTCGAAGCGATTGAGGCGTGCCTTGCTCTTGGCCTGGCGGCCCTTGGCATTGCTGCGCACCCACTCGAGCTCATGCTTGATGGCCTTGTTCTTGGAGGCCTCCTGCTTGGCCTCCTGCTCGAGGCGCTTCTCCTTGGCTTCGAGCCATCCCGAGTAGTTGCCCTCGAAGGGGATGCCCTGGCCGCGGTCGAGCTCGAGGATCCAGCCGGCCACGTTGTCGAGGAAGTAGCGGTCGTGGGTGATCGCGACCACGGTGCCGCTGTAGTCATGCAGGAAGCGCTCGAGCCAGGCCACGGACTCGGCGTCCAGGTGGTTGGTGGGCTCATCGAGCAGCAGCATGTCGGGGCTGGAGAGCAGCAGGCGGCACAGCGCCACGCGGCGGCGCTCGCCACCCGAGAGGTTGCCGACGCGGGCATCCCAGGGCGGCAGGCGCAGGGCCTCGGCGGCCACTTCCAGCTTGCGGTCCAGGTTATGGGCGTCGGAGGCCTCGATGATGTTTTCCAGGCGAGCCTGTTCGCTGGCCAGGGCATCGAAGTCGGCATCCGGCTCGGCATAGGCGGCGTAGACGGCGTCCAGCTTCTCTTGGGCGTCCTTGATCTCGCCCAGCGCCTCTTCCACGGTCTCGCGAACGTTCTTGTCGTCGTCGAGCTGGGGCTCCTGGGGCAAGTAGCCGACGTTGATACCCGGCATGGGGCGGGCTTCACCCTCGAACTCGGTGTCGACGCCTGCCATGATGCGCAGCAGGGTCGACTTGCCGGCGCCATTGAGGCCCAGTACGCCGATCTTCGCGCCCGGGAAGAAGGAGAGAGAGATATCCTTGAGGATCTGCTTCTTGGGGGGCACGATCTTGCCCACCCGGTTCATGGTGTAGACGTATTGCGCCATGGAGTTCCACTTGGTTGGAGGATTGGCTGACCCACGGATGATAGTGCCCGCAACGGGTAAAGGCCAGCCACTGGAGTGCTCGGTCGGAGCCTACTCCTCTTCGTCGATCGCCCAGTCATCCTCGATGGCACGACGCAGGCGCCGCTCCTCGAGTAGTGACTCCACGCGGCGCCGGGCACGCAGGGTATCGGCGCGACTGGAGGCGCGGGGCGGCGCGTAATCGTCATCGTTCATTGCATCAGCGGATTCCCGATCATTGTCATCATCGGAATCGAGAAGGTGTTCACGGCGCATGTGGCGTTCCTCCCATGGCCAGTGGTCGACCCGTGCCGACCGATCACATATCGCTTCTCTTCCCCTGTGCGTGCGTGGAATCCGAAGCGCCCGGACAACTCGGTCACAACACTCGGTCACAACATGGTTGCCTGGGCGCTATATAGTGCCAAAAGGCGAGAAGTGCAACCCCCTGGGCGCGATATCGTTGTCGGTGGTCAATCCAGGCCGTGCTCGGCCTTGACGCGCTCCAGCTCCTGCTGGGCCTCGACACGCTCGGTGACGTCCTTCTGTACCCCGATGTAGTAGGTGAGATTGTCGTCTTCGTCGTGGACCGGCGTGATCGAGAGCTCATTCCAGAACAGGGTGCCGTCCTTGCGATAGTTGCGCAGTATCGTTCGGCAGGGGCGTCCCTCGCCCAGTGCCTTGCGAATGGTGACAAGTCCCTCCTGGTCACGATCGTCGTTCTGCAGGAACCGACAGTCCTGATAGAGGATCTCGTCGGCACTGTAGCCGGTCAGGCGCTCGAAGCCCTGGTTGACATAGATCAGGATGGTATCGTCACCCTCCTGCTCGGCGACCACGATGCCATCATCGGAGGCGTCGACGATGCGCTCGAGCAGGTCCGGGCTGATCAGTGGAGATCGTTTCATATTGGGCGTTCCTGTCGCGAATCCTGTCCTGGCCGCCTGGGGGTGACGACATGCATTATGGAGTCAAGCCTGCCAGTTATCATGGCCAGAGGTCATGGTGATTGCAACGCACCACCGCTACTCCACCTCGGGCAGCCGGCTGGCGCTGGCGGCGGCGGCCAGCGCCATGCCGGCGAGTATCACCAGCAGGGTCGGGCTGCCCAGCCACTGGCCGAGGGCGCCGACCGCACCGCCCACCGCCAGCAGCAGCACCCCGGTAATGGTATTGGAGAGCGCCACGTAGAGGGCACGGTTGTCGCCGCTGGCCATGTCGACCACATAGGTCTTGCGCCCCAGCCGCACCCCGGCGTGTACGACCACCAGCAGCGCATAGACCAGTGCATAGGGCCATACCGTCTGGGTCCAGCCGCCCGGCAGCCAGGCGAAGGCGGCGCCGAGCAGACAGCAGGCCGCCGCCCCCAGGCCGGCATCGCGCATCACCCGTCGGCTCGAGGCATCGGCACGCTTCCCCCACACCGGGCTTGCCAGCATGCCGGCGAGTCCCGACACCACGATCAGCACCCCCAGGCCCCCCAGCTCGGTGCCGCTCTGCTGCTGGCCGAGCAGTGCCACCCAGGGCAGGGCCAGGGCGCTGGCCAGGAGCAGGGTGCGGGAGATATTGAAGTGCAGGAAGGCGCGGTCCTCACGCAGCAGGCGCAGGCCCAGCTTGATGCTATCCCAGGCATTCTCGCCGCCCTCCACGGCGCCGGGTGCCTCATGGATACGCGCCGCACACAGGGCATTCAGCGCCCAGCCCAGCGCCGCCACCCCGAGCAGCACGGCCAGGGCGACCTCTCCCTGGCGGTCCTCGAAGAGCATCAATACGCCACCGGCGGCCAGGGTCACGGCGCCCGCCACGCTGCCGCTCCACCCCATCAGATTGCCGCGGCGCTGCTTGGCGATGGTCTTGCCCAGCACATCCTTGGTAGCGATGGAGGAGAGTCCCCGGGCCAGCGAGAGCGCCACCAGGGTGGCAAGCACCAGGCTGCCGCCGACGCCGCCGGAGCCTAACAGGGCCAGCAGGGCCAGGCACGCCGCGGCCGCCGCCTGGAGCAGCCCACCGGCCACCCATACCCACTTGCGCTGGGGCTTGAGGCGGATGAAGCCGGCCACGAACAGCTGTGGCAGCAGGGCGCCGGATTCGCGGATCGGCACCAGCAGGCCGATCATCCAGAGGGGGGCCCCGATCACCCCCAGCAGCCAGGGCAGTACCAGCCGTGCGCTGGACAGCTCGTCGGCCAGCTTGTTGCCCAGCGAGGCGATCAGATGCAGGAAGAAGCTGCGCGGCTGCTCGTCGCAAGCCTCATCGGGGATGTCCTTGCACATCCGGCTGTCATCGTCGCCGGTCAGCCATTCGTAGAGACGATGCTGGCTGATATCGGGTGCGGCCATGGGGGCTCCTCGCTGGTAGGATGGGGCCCCATTGTCGCGACAGGGAGGCCGCCGTGTCATCTATCAGATTCTTCGACTGTGTTACATCCACGCGGGTGACATCATGACCCGCGACGGTCAGGCCATGCTCTACGGCCTTGGCGCGGTGGCGCTGTGGTCCACCGTGGCCACCGCTTTCAAGGTGGCGCTGGGTTACATGTCGCCACTGGCGTTGATGTGGCTCGCCTCGCTGGTCTCCTGGGTGCTGATCGGCATCCTGGTGGCGCGCCAGGGATTGCTGGGCCAGGTGCTGCGCCGGGGTTGGCGCACCGCCGCCTGGGCCGGGCTGATGAACCCGGTGGCCTACTACCTGGTGCTGTTCGGCGCCTATGACCGCCTGCCGGGCCAGGAGGCCATGGCGCTCAACTATACCTGGGCGCTGGCCATGGCGTTCCTGGCGGTACCACTCCTCGGCCAGCGGCTGACGCGTATCGATGTGCTGGCGGGCCTTGTTGCCTACGCCGGGGTGTGGGTGATCGCCACCCGTGGTGCGGTATTCGACGTGGCCTTCGCCGATCCGCTCGGGGTGGGAATGGCGCTGGCCTCGACGTTGATCTGGGCGCTCTACTGGCTCCTCAACGCCCGTGACCATCGGCCGCCGCTGGTGGCCCAGTGGCAGAACTTCAGCGTCGGGGTGCCGGTGTTGACGCTGCTGCTGATCGCCGGCCCCGGTATCGAATGGCACGGCTGGCCGGCGCTGGGTGCCGGTGTCTATGTGGGGCTGTTCGAGATGGGCATCGCCTTCGTGCTGTGGCAGCTTGCCGTGCACGGCGTGTCGCGTACGGCCAAGGTCTCCAACCTGATCTTCCTCTCGCCACCGGTGTCACTGCTGCTGCTCTACCTGGTGGTGGGTGAGCCGATCCTGCCCTCCACCCTGATCGGCCTGGTGCTGATCCTTGGCGGACTCGGGCTGCAGCAGTGGCAGAAAGCGCCCTGAGTCAGGTGCTGCGACGAGGCCATTGAGTCGCGGGAGTCGAACCGGAAGCGTTGGCTGTGGGTGAGCCTTCATGAGTGCTCTCGGCGGTACTACAAGCGAACGCCTGGGCCGGTAGCGCCATCCAGGCCGAGATCGAATACCGTTTGTCTCTCGATGTCGCTGGCAACCCCCTCGGCAATGGTCAGCACGCCCAGGGCGCGACAGAGGGTCGCCATGCCGAGGAGGACCGTCTGCTGCTCGGGGCTCGCCTCGATGCCCTGAACCAGGCTGCGATCGAACTTCAGGAAGGAGAGGCCACTGCCCTGCAGCTCGGCCAGGCGGGAGAACTCGCTGCCCACCTGTTTCAGACCAATACGACAGACCAGGGGCTCGAGGACTCTGCACAGCAGGCGGAACTGCTCCGGTTCACGCAGGGCGGCGGACTTCGGCAGTTCCAGCCACAGCAACCGGGCCTGCTCGGGGTGTCCCTTGAACAGCTCCGTCAGGCGGGTCAGGAAGTCCGCATCGCGAATCGAGGCGGGCGAGAGAGTGATACCTAGGGGTACCTGGTCGCGGCTGATGGTATCGATGGCGGCCTTGGCAACCGCCAGGTCGAGTGACGTAGTGAGCTCCAGCCGCGATACCCAGGGCATGAAGGTGCCCGCCGCACGCCACTCCCCCTCGAGATAAAGTGAGCAGGGGCCTTCATGATGCAGCAGGCTGCCCCCTGCATCGACCACCGGGAAGCTGGCCAGTCGGGGCCCCTGGGCGATGGCCCGCTCCAGGGCGCTCCGCCAGTCGGCGCGGTTGGTATAGAGCAGGTCGCTGCGCTGGCTCTCGACCCACTGCTGGCCCAGATCACCCTGGGTTTCGGCGGCGGCCAGGGCACCATCCAGGCCGGCCATGAGCCTACTGATGGTATCTTCCGGTGCATAGTGGCAGAGGGCCGAGAGCAGCCCCAGGCTCGCCCCGCTCTCGCCGACCCGCAGGGCTTCCAGCTCGGCGCTGAGTGCCTCGGCCAGTGAACCGTCATCCTCGCAACCGGGAATCAGCAGGGCAAAGTCGCCACTATTCAGGCGGCCCACGATGCCACCGCCCTGGGACCGGGCGACCCGGTGAAGACTCTGGCTCAGGCTCTTGAGCAGCTTATTGGTTGGCGCTCGCCCCAGGCGCTGGTTGACGTCGGTAAGTCGGTTCAGACGCACCAGCACCAGGCAGCCGCTGGCGCGTTCATCTTCGCTTTCGAGGTGCGTAGTCAGCTGGGTCATGAAGGCATCACGCCCCAGAGCGCCTGTCGCTTTATCCTGCTGTAGTCGGCGTCGCAGCTTGTCGAGCTTCTCGCTCTCGTTATGCAGCATCTCTCTTACGGAGTCGGAGAGCTGGTTCATAGCCTGAACCACCTGGCGCAGCTCGCGAGTCTGCGGCTCGGGGCTGGTCGTAAAACGCCGGGCGCCGATATCCCGGGCCTGGGCAATCACGGCCTTGAGTGGCTTTCGAATGGTCCGCACGATCCAGCCGGCGAGCAGCAGACCGATCAGGGCGGCCAGGCCGAACCAGGCGACCAACCCAATGGCGCCGTGCCACAGGGATTGGTAGGCGAAGCTATGCTGGCTCTGTAGGGTCAGGGTGCCGTATTGCTGCCAGCCGTTCTGGATCACCGCCTGGCTTGGCGGCACATCGAAACGTACCAGATCGACGAACCAGCCAGGCACGTTATCGACAGGGGCAGCGGCCTCGCGCCGGGCCAGCAGCTCGCCATCGGGGGCGTGCAACTCGATCAGCTGGTAGTGGCCGGTGTCGAACTGAGCGGCCATCAGCAGTTCGATAATGACCGAATCCTTGTCAAGCTGACTCATGGAGAGCGCCAGGGCATTGACGTTGTCGATGTTCTTGACCCGAATTTCCTGCTCGGTGTAATTCCTCAGCGCCGACAGCCCGACCGCCAGGCTGCCACCCAGGGGCAGTAGCAGGATCACCAGAACCGTGATCCACAGTTGTTTTATCAGCGACATGGCGGCCACTCCTCTGCGAGGTTTCGTGGTGTAACCACGGTGGTTGGTGTCGTTGTCAGGGGTGAAGTCATAGGAAGCCCTGCTTCTGCATCCGTGTCAGAGCTCTGCTCCACCGCGACAGGCGCTGTAAGGGGTTGGCGCGTGACTGCGTCGAGCCGACGGCCCATAACCCATCGCTATTGAAGCTGAACACGGGGTCAAGATCGGTCCGCTGGGCGGCGGGGGTGATCGTGGTCACCAGATTGTCGAGGACCAGGGGCTCGCTGGCGGGGGTCTCGTAATATCCCAGCACCATATGCGCCTGGGTCGCCTGTCTACGCCCGATGCGCGCCCGAACATAGATCATGCGCAGCTGCTGATTCGGCACGCCGAGGCGCTTCAGGGTGATGTATTTGGCGATGGAGAAATCCTCGCAGTCGCCCTGGGCCTTGCCCATGGTCTCCAGCGGCGTGGCCCAGTAATCTTCCTGACCCCAGATATCGATATCATCCAGCCAGCGAATGCGGCGATTGAAGAAGTCGTTGGTGTCGCGAAGCTGCGTCTGCAAGGGTTGGCTGGCCAGTCGCTCGAGCAGCGCGAACCACTCCTCCAGCATCGCGCTGCCTGGGTCGCCATAGCGGTCGCGCATCACCAGGCGCAGCTGGTCGGGCCTGAAGCTTGCCTCGACTGGCCCCGGCCAGCCGCCGATACATAGCGTCGTCAACAGGATCAGGCCACCGCCGAGCAGGCCGCGACGCGAGTAGCGTGATGGTGAATGCGGCGGCGGCATGAATAGGGTCCAGTAGCGGGGTTGTGTCCACTTATACCGGCAGCAGGTGAGTTAAGGTTTAGTCTGATACCAGGTCCAGATCAAACTCCAGCAGTGCCTTCAGCTGGGGCCAGACATTTTCCAGAATGATGGGTTGGCCGGCGGCGGTGGGGTGGATGCCGTCGTTCTGCATCAGGTTGTCATCCAGGGCCACGCCCTCGAGCAGGAAGGGGACCAGCGGCAGCTCGAAGTCGTCGGCAAGGCGGCGGTAGACCCCGGTGAAGGCGTCGCGATAGGCCCGACCATAGTTGGGGGGAATATCGATACCCAGCAGCAGCACCTCGGCATTGGCCGCGTGGCTCGCCTCGATCATGCGTCGCATGTTGGCCTCGAACTGGCCGGGAGGCAGGCCGCGCAGGCCGTCGTTGCCGCCCAGTTCGAGAAGAACGATGTCGGGGTCATGCTGTCCGAGAAGCTCGGGTAGGCGGCTCGCCCCGCCGCTCGAGGTCTCGCCGCTGATGCTGGCGTTGATCACCCGCGCCTTGTCCTCCAGCCTCGCCTGCAGCAGGCTGACCCAGCCCCTGTCGGCCTCGATGCCGTAGGCCGCGCTGAGGCTGTCGCCCATCACCAGCAGGGTGGTGCGATCGTTGGCCTGGGCCGAAGCGACACCTACCGACAGGATCAGCGCCAGCAGCCAGGTGGTGAAATGGCGCAATGCAACTTCAGGGAATTCCTTCATCATGAACGCAACCTCTCGCACGGATATGACACCGATTCTACACGCCGAGCATCTGATCAAGCAGGTAAGAAGCGGAGAGCGCCGGCTCACCATTCTGAGTGACCTGGCCATCTCGGTGTTCCCCGGCGAGACGGTGGCGATTCTCGGCCAGAGCGGTGCCGGAAAGTCGACCCTGCTGGGACTGCTGGCCGGGCTCGATCTGCCGACTGGCGGTGAGCTTGCGATGTTCGGCCAGCGGCTCGCCGACCTCGACGAGGATGGTCGGGCGCGGCTGAGGGCCGGTCGTGTCGGCTTCGTGTTCCAGAACTTTCAGCTGCTGCCGACCCTGACCGCCCTCGAAAACGTGCTGTTGCCACTGGAGCTATCGCCCCGCACGGACAGCGAGCAGCGAGCCAGGGAGTGGCTGGCGCGGGTGGGACTCGGCGAGCGCCTCGACCATCTGCCCAAGCAGCTCTCCGGCGGTGAGCAGCAGCGCGTGGCCCTGGCGCGCGCCTTCGTCACCGGTGCCGAGCTGGTGTTTGCCGATGAGCCCACCGGCAACCTCGACCCCGCGACCGGCGAGCGCATCATCGATGCCCTGTTCTCGCTCAACCGCGAGGCCGGCACCACCCTGGTGCTGGTGACCCACGACCATGCCCTGGCACGGCGCTGTGACCGCTGCCTGCGTCTCGATCACGGCCGCCTGGAGGAGATGGCGCTCGACGAGGTGGGCGCATGAGTCTCTCCATTCTGCGCCTGGCACGTTTCTCGGCCCGGGGACTCGTCCGCGACCTGCGCGCCGCGGATGTGCGTGCGCTGTTCGTCGCCCTGACCCTGGCGGTGGCCGCCTCCACCATGATCGGCTTCTTCCTCGACCGGTTGGACCGCGGCCTGACCCGTCAGGCGAGCCAGCTGCTGGGCGGTGACCTGGTGCTGGAACAGGGGCACCCCTTCGATGCCGAGTTGCGCGTCACCCTGGAGGAGGCGGGCCTGGTACTCAGCGACCAGGTGGACATGGTCTCCATGGTCAGCCTGGCTGACGCCTTCCAGCCCGCCAGCCTCAAGGTGGTGGATGATCGCTATCCGCTCTATGGCGGGGTACATGTCGACCAGGGGGAGGGTGTCGAGGTGGTGGCTCACGGCCCGTCTCCGGGTGAGGTGTGGCTGGCGCCCCGCCTGGCATTGCTGCTCGAGGCCGAGATCGGCGACCGCGTGCGCCTGGGCGAGAGTGAGCTGACCGTCGGTGGAGTGGTGGAGCGCGAGCCGGATCAGTCCGCTGGATTCGGCAGCTTCAACCCGCGGCTGATGATGCATCGTGACGACATGGAGGCCACCGAGCTGGTCCAGGATGGCTCGCGGGTGGCGTTCGAGCTGCTCGGTGCGGGGCCGCCGGCTATCCTCGACGACCTGGCGCCGCTGCTGGAGCGGCTGCGCCGCGACGGCGTCGAGGTCCGCGATGTGCGTCGCGACCGTCCCGGGCTCGGCAGTGCCCTGGAGCGGGCCGAGCGCTACCTGAGCCTGGCCGGGCTCGCCGCCGTGCTGCTGGCCGGGGTGGCGGTAGCGATGTCCACTCGACGCTATGTCGATCGCCACCTGGATACCGCCGCGCTGCTGCGCTGTTTCGGTGCCACCCAGGGCGAGCTGAGCCGCCTGTTCGGCCTGCAACTGCTGTGGCTGGCGCTGGCGGCCTCGGTGCTCGGAGCCTTGCTGGGCCTGGCCGGTCAGGCGGCGCTGCTGGCGCTGCTCACCGCCTTCCTCCCCCTGGAGCTGCCGCCCCCGGGGGCGCTGCCACTATGGCTCGGGGTATTTACCGCCCTGTCGGTGCTGGTGGGCTTCGCCGGCCCCACCCTGCTGCGACTCAAGAGGGTCAGCGCGCTCAAGGTGCTGCGCCGCGAGCTCGACCCGCTGCCCGTCTCGGCGTGGCTGGTGGTGGCGGTGGCCAGCGGCGTCTTCGGTGGGCTGTTGTGGCTCTACTCCGGCGATCCGGGTCTGGCGCTGGGGCTGCTGCTGGGTGGCCTGGTGATGTTGATGGTGCTGTGGGGGCTGGGGTCGCTGCTGCTCGGCGGCGTGTTGCGACTGGCGGCCCGCCTGCCGCGTAACGGGCGCGAGGCGGGTGTGGCCCAGGCGCTGCGGCTGGGCGGCGCCCAGCTGGCACGCCGACGCACCGCGAGCCTCGGCCAGCTGCTGGCCTTCGCGGTCACCTTCTTCGCCATGGCGATGATCGCCCTGGTGCGCGGCGACCTGCTCTCCACCTGGGAGGCGCAGCTCCCCGCAGAGACGCCCAACTATTTCGCCATCAATATCCAGCCCCATGAGCGCGAGGCCTTCGAGGCATCCCTCAGTGGCGCCGCCGATGCCCGCAGCGCCCTCTACCCCATGGTGCGCGGGCGTATCACCGCCATCAACGACATGGCGCCGCGCGAGGCGGTACCCGCCGAGGCGCGCGGCGACAATGCCCTGCGCCGTGAGCTCAATCTCACCTGGCGCGAGACGCTGCCCGAGGGCAATCGCCTCGTCGCCGGCACCTGGTTCGATCAGCAGGAAGAGAGTGCCCCCGGCGACTGGTTTGCCGAGGTGGCCAGCGAGTCCGCCACGCCACCCGGTGCCGAGCGAGTGCCGATCTCCATGGAGGACGGCCTGGCCGAGCGACTCGACCTGGGGCTGGGTGACACCCTGACCTTCACCATCGGTGCCGCCGAGATCATCGGCGAGGTGAGCAGCCTGCGCGACCTGGACTGGGACAGCTTTCGCCCCAACTTCTTCGTGATCTTCCCACCCGGGGTGCTGGAGCGCTTCGGCCACAGCTATATCACCGCCTTCCACCTCGACGACGCGGAGCGCGAGGTGCAGCGTGGGCTGGTGCGCGATTTCCCCGGCGTGACCCTGCTCAATGTCGATGCCATCCTCGCCCAGGTGCGCGACCTGCTGAGCCGGGTCACCCGTGCCGTGGAGGTGGTGCTGGTCTTCGTGTTGCTGGCCGGCGTCAGCGTGCTCTACGCGGCGTTGACGGCCAGCCTTCCGGTGCGTGCCCACGAGAGTGGCCTGCTGCGGGTGTTCGGTGCCGGCAATCGCCTGCTCTCCCGGGTACAGGGCGCGGAGTTTGCCATCCTCGGTCTGGCCAGTGGTCTGATGGGGGCGTTGCTTGCCGAGCTGGCCGCCGCGGCGCTCTACCTGGCCTGGCTCGATCTCGCGCCGCGCCTGCATCTCTGGCTATGGCTGGTGCTGCCGTTGGGTGGAGCCCTGCTGATCGGAGCCATCGGGCATCTGCTCTCCTGGAACCTGCGCCGCCAGGCCCCGGCCACGAGCCTGGGGTTGTTGGGCGAGACCTGATGGGGCGTTGTCGGCCAGTCTTGCCGTCAGGTTAGCCCCGCACGAAGCGCGATCTGCCATGGCCCTGAAAAGGCAGGCAGAGCTGTTGCAGTTACCAACAGGGAAGTAGTGAAAGGCGCCGGGGGCAGGTCGGAGAGGGGGTCCGAGGACCAAGGAAGGCCGAGGTAGCCTACAGGGAAGTACTCGTAGCGCCCCCTCGACGGGCTTGTCCCCGGAATAGCCTTGAACGTTACTGCCATCTGCGATAGCCCTGAAAAGGCAAGCCATGTCGAGTAGAGAAAAACCCGTTAGTCTAGACTATGGCCTGATTCCACGATCACACAGGAGGTGATCCCATGCGATTCCCGAACACTGCCCTGCCACGCCTGGCCCTGCCCCTGGCGCTCTCCCTGCTGGCCAGCCCGCCCGTATTCGCCGATGCCGAGCGTCTCGGCAACGACCTGCGGGCACTGGTCGCCGAGCATGGTGAGCTCACCATCGGCGACCTCTCCACCTCGCTGCTGGGCGGAGAGACCCGCGCCGAGGACCTGCGCTTCGAGAGCCTTGAAGGCGAGACGCTGCTGATCGAGCGTTATGTGGTCGAGGGGGACTACGAGCATCCGGATACCGTCACCCTCGAGGGCATTCGCGTGGAAGGGGTCGATCTCGAAGACGCTCCCCCGGGGCTCGAGGATGACCTGCTGCTGAACATCGGCAGCATCGTGGTGGAGGCGCCCGGCAGCGCCGTGCCGCCTCTCGACGACGAGACGCTGGCCGAACAGTGGTTCGAAGTGATGTCCCTGGCCGAACTGAGCCTCGACCACCCCGAGGGTGCGCTGGCGTCCCTGATCGGACTCGAGCTGGACGGGGACTTCGAGGATGGTGAGGGCGGGCTGTCACTCGAGGCCCTGGAGGTCGACCTGAGCCGCCTGATCGCGCTCTCGCCGGAAGAGGAGCGTACCCAGATGCGAATGGTCAGCAATGTGCTGACCGAGGGTAGTGGCTTGCTTCGTCTGGATGGCGGTTTCGATGCCCAGTGGGAGCCTTCGGGTGAACAGGAGGGGCGCCTGGTCAGCAGCGGTGAGTTGGCCCTGCGCGATGCCTTGTCCCTGGCCCTCGATCTGGAAAGTCTGCTGGCGTTGCCGGAAGGGGTGGACGTTGCCGAGTTGATGGCCGATGGCTCACTGCTGGAAGAGGCCAGCCTCGGAGGTGGTCATCTGGTGCTGAGCCTCGCCGAGCAGGGTCTCTTCGGGCGATTGATGACCCTGGGAGCGACCATGGAGGGCGTCAGTGAAGCCGAGTACCTCGAGAAGGCGCGGACCCAGGCCGAAGGTTTCGGGATGATGTTCGGTCCTCAGGTGAGCGATCTGCTCCATGGCCTGGTCGACCTGATGGCCGGAAGTGCCGAGGAGCTGGTGGTCACCCTCGATCTGCCCGCCGAGGAGCGTCTCGAGAGCTTCGCCGAGGACCCCCTGGCGCTGCCCGAGCGCTTCGCCATGCAGGTGGAGACGCGCTGACCCCGGGAGCAGGCCGGGAAAATGAACGCGTCGCGAGCAGGGATGACGTCGATTCATGTGAAAGGGGCGGGGGGCTGGGGTATCATGCCGTGATTGACTCAACCCCCCGTAATACGAGGTTTCCCGCCGATGTTCAGCCGTGACATGACGATTGCCGGTTTCGATGACGCCCTCTTTGATGCCATGCAGAAGGAGGTGCAGCGTCAGGAGGCGCACATCGAGCTGATCGCTTCCGAGAACTACGCCAGCCCCCGGGTCATGGAAGCCCAGGGCAGCCAGCTGACCAACAAGTACGCGGAAGGCTATCCCGGCAAGCGCTACTATGGCGGCTGCGAGTATGTGGATATCGTCGAGCAGCTGGCCATCGACTACGCCAAGGAGCTGTTCGGCGCCACCTACGCCAACGTTCAGCCCCACTCCGGCTCCCAGGCCAACGGTGCCGTCTTCCAGGCGCTGGTCAAGCCGGGTGATACCATCCTCGGCATGAGTCTCGATGCCGGTGGCCACCTCACCCACGGGGCCAAGCCCAACTTCTCCGGCAAGCACTACCATGCGGTGCAGTACGGTATCGACGACTCCGGTCGCATCGATTACGACGAAGTCGCCAAGTTGGCCCGTGAGCATAAGCCCAAGATGATCATCGCCGGCTTCTCCGCCTACTCCCAGATCATCGACTGGGGCAAGTTCCGCGAGATCGCCGATGAGGTGGGTGCCTATCTGCTGGTCGACATGGCCCACGTGGCGGGCCTGGTAGCCGCCGGCGTCTACCCGAACCCGCTGCCCCATGCCCATGTGGTGACCACCACCACCCACAAGACCCTGCGCGGCCCGCGCGGTGGCCTGATCCTCTCCAGCGAGGGTGACGAGCAGATCGAGAAGAAGCTGCAGTCCGCGGTCTTCCCGGGTGGCCAGGGCGGTCCCCTGGAGCACGTCATCGCGGCCAAGGCGATCTGCTTCAAGGAGGCGATGGCGCCCGAGTTCAAGACCTATCAGCATCAGGTGGTCAAGAACGCCCAGGCGATGGCCGGTGTGTTCCTCGAGCGTGGCTATGACATCGTCTCCGGTGGCACCGAGGATCACCTCTTCCTGCTCTCGTTGATCAAGCAGGAGCTGACCGGCAAGGATGCGGACGCCGCCCTGGGCCGCGCCCATATCACCGTCAACAAGAACGCCGTGCCCGACGACCCCCAGAGCCCCTTCGTCACCTCCGGGCTGCGCATCGGCACCCCGGCGGTGACCACCCGTGGTTTCGGCGAGGGCGAGTGCAAGGACCTTGCCGGCTGGATCTGTGACATTCTCGATGTGATGGCCAGGGGTGAAGATACCGCCGCCATCGAGGGTGAGGTCAAGGCCAAGGTCGAGGCCGTCTGCGCCGAGCTTCCGGTCTATCGCTGATCACGACTGACGGGTCCCCCTGGGGCCTGTCCGTCGCCGCGCTTTATTTCAAGACCCCGTCAGGCACCCCGCCTGACGGGGTCTTGCTGTATGGGGTCGACCAATGTCTAGCGGCGAATGGCCCGAAACTGCTTCACTCTATGTCGGACATAGGTTGCGATAGGTCGAACAGAGCACCCCCATGACGATACCGCAGAAACCCGACATCGCCGAGGACCTGGCGAGCGGCATCTTCGCCGGAGATTACCTCCCTGGCAGCTTTCTGCCCCGGGAGGTCGATCTCTGTGGCACCTACGGTGTCAGCCGAAGCACGGTGCGTAGCGCGCTTCAACAGCTGGTCTCGGGGGGCATGGTGGTACGAATCTCGGGGCAGGGAACCCGAGTATGTGAGCTGACCGACTGGCATCTGCTCGACCCGCGGGTCAGTGACTGGATGGCGCGCTTCGCCCAGCCCAACCCTCGCATTCAACGCGACATCTTCGCCTTCCGTGTGGCGGTAGAGCCCTTCATGGCACGCCTGGCCGCCGAAAACGCCACCGCCGCCGACCTGTTGGCCATCGAGACCGCCTGGCACAACATGATCAGCGCGCTGAACTCCCCCGACCGCCGTTGGGCAGGGCGTAGTCACGACGAGCATGATGTAGCGTTCCATGAAGCGATCTTCGCGGCCACCCACAACCTGCTGTGGTCCCAGCTCAGCCATATGCTCAAGCCGGCCATCGGCCTGCTGGTGGAAACCTCCAATCACAGTGCCGCGGAGCTTGGCGACAGCATGGAGCGTCACCGTCTGCTGATGGAGGCAATCCGCCTGCGTCAGCCGGAACAGGCCGAGCAGGCGGCACTGTCGGTGCTCGAACGCACCGGCCTCGACCTGGGCTTCGCCAGTCTCTTCGACCACTTACCCCCTCGGCTGCGCCTGCCTGGTGCAGCCGATCACCGACCGGGCTGAACGTCCGGACATCACGGCAATCGCCAACCATGTGCTAGCTCGAACACCATAACAAGGAGTCAACCCATGCCATTGCTCAAGCCGCTTTCTGCCTTTGCCCTCAAGGGGATCACGGCCGCCGTCCTCGGGACCGTGGCGCTGTCCGCCCAGGCAGCGGAGTACGAGTGGACCTTCCAGACCTCAGAGACCGCCGGTGAGCCGCAGTTCGAGCTCAAGAAGGCGTGGGCCGACAACGTCAACACCATGTCCGGCGGGCGCATCGAGATCGAGATCCTGCCGGTCAATGCCGTGGTTCAGGCCAACCAGACCCTGGACGCCGTACAGTCCGGTATCCTCCAG
The DNA here is from genome assembly GCF_031846005.1 of Halomonas sp. LES1. Lineage (NCBI taxonomy): Bacteria > Pseudomonadati > Pseudomonadota > Gammaproteobacteria > Oceanospirillales > Halomonadaceae > Halomonas > Halomonas sp. LES1. The sequence goes on along the minus strand of NZ_JAVRGC010000007.1, from coordinate 100,342 downwards.
GGCCACCTGACGGATCCCAGTTACTTCTCCGGTCGTGACCCGGCCTTCGGCATGCTCGGCAACCTGGTCGGCGCCTGGGGTGACCCGCTGGAGTTTCTCGAGTACATGAATCACGGCGGCGGCGAGGAGCTCTACAACGAGCTGGTCAACCCCTATGGCGTGCAGTTGATCGGCGCCGCCGCCACCGGCCTGGAGTCCTTCCCCTCCACGCGTCCGATCCGCACCGTGGAGGACCTCGAAGGCCTCAAGGTGCGCGCCCCGGAGGGCATGGTCTACAACATCTTCGAAAAGGCCGGTGCCGCCCCGGTGAACCTGCCGGGCTCCGAGGTCTACACCTCGCTGGAGAAGGGGGTGATCGATGCCGCCGACTACACGGTGTTCTCCACCAACCACAGCCAGGGCCTGCATAGCTTCGCCAACTACCCCAACTACCCGGGATTCCACTCGCTGCCCATGGTTTCCGTCTCTCTGAACAAGGAGATCTGGGATGGCCTGCCCGAGGATCTCCAGTCGATCCTCGAGACCTCGGTGGACAAGCTGGCCTACGAGATGGTGTTCGAGCTCAAGAAGCTGGATCTCGAGGCCGTGGCCGAGGCGCGTCAGGATCCCGAGATCGAGCTGATCGACATGGCCCCGGAAGAGCGTGCCAAGTTCCGCAACATCGCCAAGGAGGAGTGGGCCGCCTGGGCCGAGCGCAGCGAGATGAACCGCAAGGTTTACGACTCCGTGGTCGAATTTCTTCAGGCGCGCAACCTGATGTAAGCCGGTTAACCATTCATCACCACGTCGCCGCTCGGTCTCCTCCCGGGCGGCGTTCGACCGAGATACAGCATGACTCATCCCCCAAACGAATCCCGACATGGCGGGCACGGCGTGTCGGACGAACAGCGCCCGGAACGCGGCCCCGAGCGTACCGCCCTGGATCGCCTGGTGGCCCGCGGTGCGAGAGGTGCCGCCTGGCTGGTGCTGGTGGCCATGGCCATCAGCGTGGTCGAGGTGTTCCTGCGCTACGGCTTCAACAATCCCACTTCCTGGGTACACGAATCGGTGGTCTTCCTGGTGGCAGTCAGCTTTGCCCTGGCTGGCCCCGCCGCCCTGGCTCGTAACGCCCATATTCGCGTGCGTGTGCTCTATGACAGTGCCGGTCCTCGCCTCAAGTGCTGGATGGATCGCTTCAACGACTTCGTGACGCTGGGCTTCTGCCTGGCCATGAGCTATGCCGCCTTTCACATGTTCTGGCGGGCCTCTCACAACCCGTTCGGCGAGTGGCAGCTGGAGCGCTCCGGTACCTCCTGGAACCCCCCCTTTCCGGCGCTGGTGAAGGGAGTGATCCTGTTTGCCCTGGCGCTGATGACGCTGCAGGCGCTGCTCCACCTGGTGCAGTCGCTTCGTGCCCGTCCTGCTGACCCTGCGTCGGTCGATAACGAGGAGACGCGCTGATGGATATCGGGACGGCCACGATCGTCATGATCGCCGCCATCTTCGGCCTGCTGGTCACCGGCCTGCCGCTGGCCTTTATCACCGGCCTGGTAGCGATGATCTTCACCTTCGGCTGGTTCGGCGAGATGGCCCTGCCGTTGGTCACCAGTCGAGTCTTCAGTTTCATCACCGAATACTCGCTGGTCGCGGTACCGATGTTCGTGCTGATGGCTTCGTTGCTCGACCGCTCGGGCATCGCCAAGGATCTTTTCAATGCCATGCGGGTCTTTGCCGGGCGGCTGCCTGGAGGGGTGGCGGTGCAGACCATCGTGGTGGCCTTCTTCCTCGCCGCACTGTCGGGCATCATCGGCGGCGAGATCGTGCTGCTAGGCATCCTGGCACTGCCGCAGATGCTGCGCCTGGGCTACGACAAGCGGCTCTCCATCGGCGTGGTATGCGCGGGTGGCGCCTTGGGCACCATGATGCCGCCGTCGATCGTGTTGATCATCTACGGCCTGATCGCCAGCGTCTCCATTGCCGAGCTGTTTACCGCCGCGGTCACCCCGGCGGTGATCCTGATGGGCTCCTACATCGCCTACGTGCTGGTACGCTGCCTGAAGAACCCCGAGATGGGGCCGCCATTGTCTGCCGATACCCAGGACAACCCCTTCGACAGCAAGCTCGAGGCGGCCAAGGCGATTCTGCTTCCGGGCATGATCGCGTTTCTGGTGCTGGGCACCATCTACGGGGGGATCGCCTCGGTGACCGAGGCGGCGGCCATGGGGGTGTTCGGGGTCATGCTGGCCATCGTGCTGCGTGGCGAGTTCAGTATCGGCATGCTGCATCATAGTCTTGGCCAGACGCTCAACACCTGCGGCATGATCATCTGGATCGGCATCGGCGCCGCGGCCCTGGTGGGGGTCTATAACCTGATGGGGGGTAACCGCTTCGTCTCGGGGATGATCCTGGGCATGGAGGTGGCGCCCATCGTTATCATCCTGGTGATGATGGCGATCATGCTGGTGCTCGGCCTCTTTCTCGACTGGATCGGCATCGCCATGTTGGCCCTGCCGATCTTCCTGCCCATCGTTACCCAGTTGGGCTACGACCCGATCTGGTTCGGCATCCTGTTCGCGGTAAACATGCAGGTCTCCTTCCTGTCGCCGCCGTTCGGACCCGCGGCCTTCTATCTGAAGAGTGTGGCCCCGCCGGAAATCAGTCTGAAGGATATCTACCTTTCGGTATTGCCTTTCATGGCAATTCAGCTACTGGTGTTGGCGGCACTTCTCGTCTGGCCACAGCTGGCAATATGGCCGCTATAGATGAGGGCAGAAAGAGGAAAAAGGGGGAGGCCTAAGCCTCCTCCTTTTCCTTGTATAAGGTTTCGGAAAGGGAAGGGGGGGGAGCTATAAGGCGCTTAGATGTTGGGTGAATCTCTCTACAATTTCCAGGGGTGGCAGGACAATATCGAGGCACAAGGCCTCGTCGTCTCCCGGAGGTTCCAGGGTCTGAAGCTGGCTATCCAGCATATGGTCACCCTGGAAGAAGTGACCCTGCCGGGTATGCAGTCGTGTCAGCAGAAGCTCGCGGCTGCCGTCCAGGTAAAGAATCTTCAACTCCGGCGCACCGCTACGCAGGGTGTCGCGATAGCGACGCTTGAGTGCGGAGCAGCCGATGACCAGCGAGCGTCCCTGGCGGCGGTGCTCGCGGTAGAAGTCGGCCAGCGTCGCCAGCCACCCTTCACGGTCTCCGTCGGTGAGGGGCTCACCCCGCGACATCTTGGCGATACTGGTGGGGCTGTGGTGGTCATCGGCATCGATGAAGTCGGCCGACATCCTCTCGGCGAGTAGCCGGCCGATGAAAGACTTTCCCGACCCCGAGACACCCATGACCAGCACGAGATGAGGGGGTGTCGATATCCTGTAGTGGCTCTCAATGGTCATGTTTGAAGCACGGTAATTTACGTGTGTTGCTAGATTAAAACTGCCGGCAGGGCTAGGCAAGAAGATTGTCGTTTTATTGGCAATAGTCGCCTCGCGAATACCCTTTGGGCGAATCCACTGTTGTGGATAGGCAGCGTGCAGGCGTGAATCTATTGTGCTGAAGGGAAAGGAAGCCATGGCAATGGTAATCCATGGCGAAAAGGAGGCATGCCCATGTCGCCCCTGACGCTCCTGGGCGCGGTGAAGTAGGTCACCGGCTCCTGCTACCTGCTCGAGATCCTGCTGCAGATGCGGCCTTCGTGATGGCCAAGGATATCGAGAGGGAACACAAGTGGCGCAAGCGCAACGCCAGACCGCTGTTGGAACCACTCTATAAGCTTGACGCTGCCGAACAGACACTGTCCCAACGCGTCTCCCACTGCTATGGCCAGCCGGTGCACCTACTCGGTCTACCGGCTGCTGGGGGAATGCCTGCAAGTCGCAGGAGTCGCGGTCGCCGGTCTGGGCCGGCGACCAGGGGGGCACCCGTAACCGCGAGGCCACGGGCGCCCAGGTATGCCTCGGGGGGTAGGCGATTGCCGTTGTGGAGTGACACAATCGCCGTATAGTCCATTTCGTGCTAAGTTTATTTCATGCAACGTCACTGGTGGACGATCCATCCGGCACGCTAACGGAGGTACCCATGAAGACCTTTGCCCTCTCGCCCAGCACCGGCACCGGCAGCCCCGAGGTGGCCGGTTTCTACGACTCGCGCACCTCCTCCATCCAGTATGTGATCAGTGATCCCGCTACCGGCAAGTGTGCCATCATCGACCCGGTGTACGACTTCGACGAGAACTCCGGGGCCACGGCAACTCATCACGCCGACGAACTGCTCGACTATGTGAAGGAGAAGGGATTCGAGGTCGAGTGGGTCCTGGATACCCATCCTCACGCCGACCACTTCTCCGCGGCCCGTTACCTCCGGGAGAAGACTGGCTCCCCCACCGCCATCGGCGAGAAGGTGGTAGAGGTTCAGAAGTTGTGGAAGGAGATCTATCACTGGCCAGACTTCCCCGCCGATGGCTCCCAGTGGGACCGCCTCTTCGCCGAGGGCGACACCTTCTCCATTGGTGAACTGGAGGCGCGGGTGATGTTCTCGCCGGGGCACACCCTGGCGTCGATCACCTATGTGGTGGGCGATGCCGCCTTCGTTCACGATACCCTCTTCCAGCCGGATTTCGGCACCGCCCGGGCCGATTTCCCCGGCGGCGACGCTCGTCAGCTCTGGCGCTCCATCCAGGCGATCCTCGAGCTGCCCATGCCCAAGCTGATTCTCCCCTCCCTTCAGATAAACACCCTGGGGGGACGCCTGCCGGAGCCCGAGGCCAACGGCAAGCGCTACCTCAAGATCCCGCTGGATGCCCTGGAGGGTGCTGCCTGGGAGTAAATCTACCGTTCACCGCTCACGGGCCCCGCACTTTCGGAGCCCGTGTCGTTTCGTGGTGTCTCACGGCGTGGGTGATATATAGCTAAACGAGCTATGCTTAGAACGTGTTTTTGGCTATGCTGGCGGTACAGCGGCACGCGACATCCCACGGAGGTTGTATCCCATGTCCAAGCCAGTCGTGACCCACTTCTTCGACGAGCCCACCAATACTTTCAGTTATGTGGTGCAGGATCCCGACAGCAAGTCTTGCGCAATTCTCGACTCGGTGCTCGACTTCGACTATGCCGCCGGGCGCACCGACGTGCGCTCCGCCGACGAGATCATCGCCTTCGTGCGTGACAACGCCCTGGAGGTGGAGTGGGTCCTCGAGACTCACGTGCATGCCGACCACCTCTCCGCCGCACCCTATCTGCATGAACAACTGGGCGGGCTGACCGGCATCGGCGCCAATATCACCCTGGTGCAGGATGTCTTCGGCAAGGCCTTCAATGCCGGCACCGAGTTCGCCCGGGACGGCAGCCAGTTCGACCGGCTCTTCGAGGAGGAAGACACCTTTGTCATCGGCAACCTCGAGGGGCGGGTGCTGCACACCCCGGGCCATACGCCGGCCTGCTTGACCTATGTGATCGGCGACGCCGCCTTCGTCGGCGACACCCTCTTCATGCCCGACTACGGCACCGCACGCTGCGACTTCCCCGGCGGTGATGCCCGGACGCTCTATCGCTCCATACAGAAGGTGCTGGCGCTGCCCGACGAGACGCGACTCTTCCTGTGCCACGACTACAAGGCACCTGAGCGCGAGGAGTTCCAGCACCAGACCAGCGTGGCCGAGCAGCGCGCCCACAACGTGCACGTTCACGAGGGAGTCAGCGAGGAGGCGTTCGTCAAGATGCGCACCGAGCGCGATGCCACCCTGGGCATGCCGAAACTGATCATCCCCTCGGTGCAGGTGAACATGCGGGCCGGGCAGATGCCCCCCGCCGAGGACAATGGCCAGGTCTACCTCAAGGTGCCGATCAATACGTTCTAACTTCAGTCTCTAACGACACGCTCCAACCAGCGAGTGCTGAGGCAAGCCGCGTGAATCCGAAACGTTATCTGCCGATCCTGCAGTGGCTGCCCGACTACGGGCGCAGTACCTTGGCCAGCGACCTGCTGGCGGCGGCGATCGTCACCATCATGCTGATCCCCCAATCGCTGGCCTATGCCATGCTGGCGGGTCTGCCCCCCGAGGTGGGGCTCTACGCCAGCATCGCGCCGCTGGTGGTCTATGCGGTGTTCGGCACCAGTCGTACTCTGGCGGTGGGGCCGGTGGCGGTGGTATCGCTGATGACCGCCGCGGCGATAGGGCAGGTGGCGCCTCAGGGCACGCCGGAGTATCTCGGTGCAGCCCTGGCGCTGGCACTGTTGACCGGGGTGATCCTGACCGTGATGGGGGTGGCTCGGCTGGGTTTTCTGGCCAACTTCCTCAGCCACCCGGTGATCTCGGGGTTTATCACCGCCTCGGGGCTGGTCATCGCCGCCAGCCAGCTCAAGCATCTATTGGGCGTCGAGGCGAGCGGCCATAACCTGCTGGCGCTGGTGGTAGAACTGGGTAGCCAGCTGGGCAGCGTCAACCTGCCGACCCTGGTGATCGGCCTTTCGGTGCTGGCCTTTCTGCAAGCCGCGCGGCGCCGGCTCAAGCCCGCCCTGTGTCGGCTTGGGGTACCGGCGCGCCCGGCGGACATGCTGACCAGAGCGGCGCCGATCCTGGCGGTGGCCGTGACGACTCTGGCCAGCTGGGGGCTGAGTCTGGATCGGCACGGAGTGGCGCTGGTTGGCGAGGTACCCGCGGGACTGCCGCCGCTGACCCTGCCCGGCTTCGACAGTGGCCTGTGGAGCGAGCTGTTCGTGGCGGCACTGCTGATCAGCATCGTCGGGTTCGTGGAATCGGTGTCGGTGGGCCAGACGCTTGCCGCCAAGAGGCGCCAGCGCATCGACCCGGACCAGGAACTGGTGGGGCTGGGAACCTCGAATATCGCCGCTTCACTGACCGGTGGCATGCCGGTGACCGGGGGTTTCTCACGTTCGGTGGTGAACTTCGATGCCGGGGCCGAGACCCCGGCCGCCGGGGCCTTTACCGCGGTGGGCATCGGTGTGGCGGCACTATTTCTTACCCCACTGATCGCCTATCTGCCGATCGCCACGCTGGCGGCCACCATCATCGTGGCGGTGCTGTCGCTGGTCGACATCGCCGCGATCAAGCGCACCTGGGCGTATTCCCGCGGTGACGTCGCCGCCATGCTGGCCACCATCGCGGTGACCCTGGGAGATGGCGTGGAGAGTGGGATCATGGTCGGGGTGGGGCTGTCGCTGGCGCTGCACCTCTATCGCACCAGTCGGCCGCACAGTGCCGTGGTGGGGCGAGTACCGGGCACCGAGCACTTTCGCAACGTTCAGCGCCATGCGGTGGAGACCGACGAGTGCATGTCGATCCTGCGGGTCGACGAGAGCCTCTACTTCGCCAATGCGCGCTATCTGGAGGACACCGTGATGGCGCTGGCGGCTCGTCAGCCTGGCCTCGAGCATATCGTGCTGGCCTGCCAGGCGGTCAATGTCATCGACGCCTCGGCACTGGAGAGCCTGGAAGCGATCAATGCGCGTCTCAGGGACTCCGGCGTGTGCCTCCATCTGGCCGAGGTGAAAGGCCCGGTGATAGATCGACTGCAGCATACCGACTTCTGCCGCGAGATGACCGGCGAGGTGTTTCTAAGCACCTATGATGCCTGGTGCGAGCTGCGTGGCGAGAGCGATATCAGCCTGTCGCGGCGCTATACCGAGCTGCAGGCAAACACGCTGCTCTAGCAGCAATTTCCCAAATGTTTCTTTAACAATGCACCCCCGGGTGCATCAAAGGAGAGAAGAGTGGACTGGAGCTCATCCCTGCAAGGGCTGGCCGGCGGCGTGCTGATCGGCCTCTCCGCGACCTGGTTGATGGCGACCCTGGGTCGCATCGCGGGCATCAGCGGCATTGTTGGCACCTTGATCACGGCGCGACCCAAGGGTGACAGCGCCTGGCGGCTGACCTTCCTGCTGGGCATGATCAGTGGCCCCATCGTGGTGATGCTGCTCGGCGGTGGCCTGGGCAACGTGGCGGGTGATGCCGTCGACGTCACCGGTCGGGTGATCGGCGAGCCAGCCGGCGGCGTGGCGCTGATGCTGCTGGCCGGACTGCTGGTGGGCCTGGGTACCGGCCTTGGCAGCGGCTGCACCAGTGGCCATGGGGTCTGCGGCCTGGCGCGGCTCTCGGTGCGCTCGATGGTGGCTACCATCACCTTCCTGGTGGCGGCGATCGTCACCGTGTTCATGGTGCGACACGTGGTCGGAGGTGGCGCATGAAAACGCTGATGGGCTATATCGCCGGGCTGCTGTTCGGCCTGGGGCTTGCCGTCTCCGGCATGACCGATCCGGCCCGGGTGCTGGGCTTTCTGGATATCGCCGGCGCCTGGGACCCGACGCTGATGTTCGTGCTCGGCGGCGCCGTGGTCACCAACTTTATCGGCTACCGTCTGGTCTTCAAGCGCGCTAACCCGTTGTTTGCCGAGCGCTTCCAGCTGCCCACCCGCCAGGACCTGGATGCCCGCCTGATCGGCGGCTCGGCGCTGTTCGGCATCGGCTGGGGGCTCTCCGGCTACTGCCCGGGGCCGGCCATCGCCTCCGTCGCCGGGCTGACGGCACCGCTGGTCGCCATGCTGGTGGCGATGGTGGCGGGCTGGTTCCTGGCCAGGTCGATGCCTGCGCCCAGTTGAGTTTGTGCTGTATCAAGAGCTCCCCCTCAGGATCGGCCTGCGGGGGAGTTGCTGTCTACGACCAATGGCTCGCCGGGAGTGGTTTAACTCACGATAGCCATTAACGCTGGCTTAATGACCCGGTGACAAGATGACGCACAACCAGAGGAGCCTTACGCCATGCACGTACTGCTGATCGAGGATGACGCCCTGGTGGCGTCGGGCATTCGCGCGGGGCTTGCGGTGTACGACTATGTCGTCGATCACGTGACCTCCATCACCGAGGCGCGTCGCGCCCTGGCGAGTGTCGCCAGCGATGTGGTGATCCTCGACCGCGGGTTGCCCGACGGCGATGGCCTGAACCTGCTGATGGAGTGGCGCGATGGCGGGGTGACCACCCCGGTGCTGGTGCTGACCGCCCGCGATGCGGTCAGCGACCGGGTGGCGGGGTTGCAGGGCGGTGCCGACGACTATCTGGTCAAGCCCTTCGACCTCGACGAGCTGGTGGCGCGGCTGCAGGCGCTGCTGCGTCGCGCGGCGGGGCGTTCGCATCCGCTGATCGAGCACGGTGCCCTGTGTCTCGATCCGGTGGCCCGGGAGGTCACCCTCGATGGTCGTCCGGTAACGTTGTCGCGCCGTGAGCTGGTGCTGCTCGAGGCCTTCCTGCATGCGCCGCGCAGCGTGCTGTCGGCCGACCAGCTCAAGGATAGCCTCTATGGCTTGAGCGAGGACGTGGAGAGCAACGCCCTCAACGTGCATATCCATCATCTGCGCCGCAAGCTCGGCAGCGGGCTGATCGAGACGGTGCGCGGGCTGGGGTATCGGCTGGGGCCGCCACTGGGCGAGTCAGCCGACGAGTCAACCGAAAAGGAGCGATCGTGAGCCTGCGCACGCGGCTGCTGGTGACCCTCGGTGTCACCCTGCTGGTGCTGTGGGGTCTGGCCGCCGCCTGGCTGCTGCGTGATCTGGAGGAGCAGTTCGTGGCCACCCTCGATCAGCGCCTCGCCCAGTCGGCGCGCATGGTCGCGGGGCTGATGGCCCAGCTGCCCCAGGAGGTGTGGCTCGAGGCCGACCGACGGGCACTGTCGATCCCGCCCACCGAGGGACTGGCCTGTCAGGTGCATTCGCCGCGCGGCGAGATCATGGCGCGGACGCATACCGACCTGGGGTCGATCCTGGCGAGGGGGGAGGCCGGCGGGCATGCCTACCGTGAAGAGGGTGGCGTGACCTGGCGGGTCTTTACCTATGAGCGCAACGGGCTGACCATCACCACCGCCGATCGCATGGATGAGCGCGATATGCTGCTCGGCAATGTCATCAAGGTGGCCACGGTGCCCTTCGTGGTGGCCATGCTGGGCAGCCTGGTGGCGCTATGGATGGGGGTGGTACGTGGACTCTCGCCCATCGCACGGCTGCGTGATTCCCTGGCCCGGCGCCATCCGGATGCCCTGGCGCCGGTAGCCACCTACGGGGTACCGGGTGAGTTGCGTCCGCTGGTGGAGACCCTCAACGGCCTGCTGGCTCGCGTTCAGCAGACCATCGTGCGCGAACAGCGCTTTACCAACGATGCGGCCCACGAGCTGCGCACGCCGCTCACCGCCATCAAGACCCATCTGCAGGTGGCGAGTCGGGTGGAGGGCAGGGCCGCGCGCGACGCCGTCGTCTACGCTGAGGAGGGCGTCGAGCGTCTGGCACGAATTCTCGACCAGCTGTTGATGCTGGCACGGGTGGAGGGGCGACTGGCCTTCGAGGACGGCACCCTGTGTCGACCCGCTGAGGTGGTGGCCCTGGCGCTGCGCGATAGCGGTGCCGCGACGTCACGCTTCGAGCTGCCCGAGGCGTGGCCACAGGCCCCGCTGGCGCTGCCGCGGGAGCTTGCCGTGACCGCGCTGCGCAACCTGATCGATAACGCCCTGCGCCACGGCGGCGAGGCATCGCGAGTGACCCTCGGCGTGGAGAGCGATAGCCGTACGTACCTGACATTCAGGGTGATCGACCAGGGGCCCGGGGTCGATGAGGAAGTCATGAAGCAGATGGTCAGGCGGTTCTGGCGTGCCAGCAAGCAGCACGGCAGCGGCCTGGGCCTGACCATCGTGGTGGCGATCGCCGAGCGTTTCGGTGGTCGCCTGGAGTTTACCAGCCCCGCGCGGGGTGGGCTGGAAGCGCGCCTGACCCTTCCGGTCCAGGCCAGTAATAGTGCCCCGGCGAGGGCATGACACGACAAGGAGAAGACCGATGACCGGCAAGAGGATCGCGAGTGGGCTCGGCCTGCTGCTGGGTGCCGGGCTGGCTGCCAGCCAGGCCGTGGCGCTCGAGGGGGACGCCGAGCGAGGCAAGGCGGCGGCGGGAACCTGTGTGGCCTGCCACCAGGCCGATGGCATGGGCATGAACTTGCCGAAGGGGGAGTCCTGGCCGCGCCTGGCCGGGCTGCCGGCGGCGTATATCGCCAAGCAGCTGCACGATATCAAGGAGGGACGTCGCGGGGCGCCCACCATGCTGCCGTTCGCCAATATGCTCGACGACCAGCAGATCGCCGACGTGGCGGCCTACTATGCCGAGCTCGAGCCCTGGCCGGAACTTCCCACGGCCTATCATGCCGCCGACCCGAATGACGAGGCCGAGTGGCTGGCAGAGCGCGGTGACTGGTCCGAGGACAAGATGATTCCGGCCTGCAGTCAGTGCCATGGCCCCAATGGTCAGGGGGTGGGTACCAGCTTCCCGCCACTGGCGGGTCAGCATGCGGGGTATATCGTCAGCCAGCTCGAGGCCTGGCGCGATGGCAGGCGTCATAACGACCCCAACGATCTGATGGTGGGGATCGCCGAGCGCCTTGACGAACAGCAGATCGAACTGATAGCCGACTACTATGCCACCCTGCCGGAGCGTATCGCCGCGCAGGGCGATGCGGCACAAGAGGAGAGCGGTCAATGAGCCAGCGTAGATTCCACCTGTTGATGGCCGGCACCCTGACCTCGGCGCTGGGCCTGCCCCTGACCGCACTGGCCCAGGATGATGAGGTCCAGCGTGACTACCAGATCCCGTTGCCCGAGGCGCCGGCGGGGGAGGTCACCTTCCAGCCACCCCTGGAGCGCGACATCCCCGACAACCAGTACGGCGATATGGTGCGCAAGGGGCGTGATCTCTTCCTCAACACCCAGGCGCTGCGGGGAGAGTATGTCTTCAGCGAGCAGAACTGCGCCAACTGCCACCTCGATGCCGGCCGGCTCGCCAACTCGGCACCGATGTGGGCCTCCTTCGGCGTCTATCCCGCCTACCGTGGCAAGAACGACAAGGTCAATACGCTCGCCGAACGCATTCAGGGCTGCTTCACCTACTCCATGAACGGCAAGCCGCCGGAGAACGGCAGCGAGCCGCTGGTCGCGATGCAGACCTACCTGCACTGGATGGCCACTGGGGCGCCGATCAACGAGTCGCTGCCGGGACGCGGTTATCCCAAGCTCGAGGAGACCGAGCAGGGGGCCGACCGCGAGCGGGGGGCCGAGGTGTATGCCCAGCAGTGTGCGGTCTGTCACGGCGATGAGGGCCAGGGGCAGAAGGTCGGCGAGCGCCAGGTCTTCCCGCCGCTGTGGGGCGATGGCGCCTACAACTGGGGGGCCGGCATGCACCGAGTGAATACCGCGGCCAACTTCATCAAGGCCAACATGCCCCTGGGCAAGCCCTACTCGCTGACGGATCAGGAAGCCTGGGATGTGGCGGCCTTCATCAACAGCCAGGAGCGGCCCCAGGACCCGCGTCGTCGCACCCTCGACACGCTGGATGAGACCGCCGAGATCTTCCATGACCATCATGGCTTCTATGGTCAGGAGGTCGACGGCAAGCGTCTGGGGGATCATGCCGACTTCGGCGAGAATCCCGTCCCCCTCGACGGCTGATTCCTGCCGGGCGGAAGTGAAGCGCCCCGCTGCCCTGAAGGCAGCGGGGCGCTTTTGCGAGCAGGTAGTGCTGACAGCGATGCTTCGCTGGCCGCTCAGGGCGCCGGGCCGCCCATGACCTCCTCGAGGCGCTCGGGGTTGGGCACACCCTCGACGCGGTCGACACGGTCACCATCGCGGTAGAGCGTGGTGGGCGTGGCCATGAAGCCCAGCGAGTCGAACAGCTGATTGTTGGCGTAGACCTGCTCCTCGACCTCGCGCGACTGGGGGCCCGCTTCGATCTCGTCGCCATCGCCGCTGTGGGCATGAAGGGCGGCGGCGGGGTCCTCGGCACCCAGCAGGGCGGCGGCCTTGGCGGGGCTGTCCGAGGCCAGAACGCCAATCATGATATGGCGCAGCTGTACCTGGCCGGCCTCGACCCAGGGGCGGGCCTCGTGCCAGAACTGGCGGCAGTAGGGGCAGTTGGGATCGGTGAAGGTGTAGATGATACGCCCGGCATCGGGGCTGCCATCGGCGATCCAGTGGCTCGCTTCCAGATCCTGCCAGATCTCGGCGAACTGCGTGGCACGCACATGCGTGTCAAGTGCGGGCTCGGAGAGGTTGTTGCCCTCGGCATCGACCAGGGTGCCGATAATGGCATGCTCGCCCCCCGGCAGCAGGTAGACGGCTACCTCGCCGCGGGAGTGGCTGGCGCCGTAGCCGGTCAGGCCGGCCGGCGCCTCGAACTCGCTATGAATGGTCAGCCCCTGGTCGGTGATGGCTTTCACGGGGGCCGGCAAATCGGCGGGGTTCGGATCATCATTGGCCAGAGCGAGGGGCGTGAGGGTCAGGGTCAGCGCCGCGAAGGCAGGCATCCTGAGGAGATATCGCATGGTAGGGTCCTTGTGCGGTTGTCGTGAAGATTAAGCAGCCTGGGGTGACGTCAGGGCATCAGCGCAGACGTTCCAGCCCTTGGCGCAGGGTAGCGTGGGAGAGCTCGCCGAAGTGGGTGTTCACCAGTTGCCCCTCGGCGTCGTAGAAAAGGGTGGTGGGCATGGCCATGGCGCCGGTGACGTCGCCCAGGGTGGTTTGAGCATCGAGTAGCACGTTGTCCAGATCCAGAGACATCTCGTCCAGGAAGCGGTTCACCAGTGCCACGTTCTCGCCCTGGTTAACGAAGGCGAAGGTAATGTCGCTGATCTCGTTCTGGGCCTGCTCGAACACCGGCATCTCGCGGCGGCATGGCGGGCACCAGGTGGCCCAGAGATTGACCACCAGCGGCTTGGCCTCGCGCTCCGCCAGTTCTGGCAGAGCGGTCGGATCGCCCGCGAGGGTGGTCAAGGGAGTGTCGGGGAGCGGACGGCCCTGCTCCTCGATCAGCAGCAGGGGGCCTGCGGTCAGTCCCCAGGCGAGTGTGCCGGCCAGCAGTGCGCCACCCAGTGGCCGGCGCTGGCGGGGAGAGCGCCATAGCCGCCAGGCGGCGTACCCCAGGCCCGCTACCAGACCGCCCACGGCATCGAAGCCGCCATCGCGGATATCCAGCATCGAGAGGATGCCATCGTAGCTATTCCAGTAGCGCGCCACGAACACCAGGCGGGCGCCGACCAGGGCGACCAGCAGCAGGTTGAAGAGGGTGTCGGCGGTGGGGGTGCGATGGCGGCGGCCGATCAACGCCCCGGCCAGCAAGGCGACGCCGAAGGCCAGGATGATCAACAGCTGGCCGATCGAGAAGCCCATGGGGCCCACGGCGATACTCTGGTTCAATGCCTGCATGGGAAGTGCTCCTTGCCAATGAGTTCAGCGGCGTTCACGTCGCCGGAGGCCGAGCTTGGCAGCCAGTGATTAGCGTTGCATTAACCGGCCCGGCGCTGAGACGTTATGTCGCAAGGGTGAACAGGCGCCTCGGCCTGGCCTAAGCTTGCTGGCCTGAGCCTTGCTCCCTGTTTCCATCACCGAAGAAGGAATATCCTGCATGCTGCCACGCTCCCCGATGTCATGGCGCCTCCCCATGGTGACGCTGCTTGCCTCACTGGTCAGCTCCGCGGTACTGGCCGATTCGCTGCGAGTCGAAGGCGTTCATGTGCGCGCCGTGCCGCCGGTCTCCACCACCACGGCCGCCTTCATGGTGCTGCACAATGAAGGGGAAACCGACCGCTCCCTGGTGGCGGCGAGCACACCGGCCGCCCGGGTGGCGGAACTGCACAACCATGTGGATGTGGATGGCGTGATGCAGATGCGCCGGGTCGAGGCGGTTCCGTTACCGGCCGACGCGAGTGTCAGCCTGGCCCCGGGCGGTTATCACCTGATGCTGATCGACCTGGCCGCACCGCTCCACGAGGGTGACGAGGTGGCGCTCAGCCTGACCTTCGATGATGGCCACACCCTGGAGCTCGAGGCACCGGTGCGGCGTATCGAGACCATGGGGCACTGATCGGCACTGCTGTGCGAATGGGGCTCGAGTCGCTACAATGCGACGAGTCCCGTTTCTTCGTTCTGGAACCCTGTCATGCACTGTCCCTTCTGCGGCACCCACGACACCAAGGTCACCGATTCGCGGCTGGTCGCCGAAGGGGACCAGGTGCGCCGGCGTCGCCAGTGTGTGGCCTGCGGTGAACGCTTTACCACCTACGAGACCGCCGAGCTGATCATGCCGCGGGTGATCAAGGGCGATGGCTCCCGCGAAGCCTTCAACGAGCAGAAGATGCGCGCCGGCATGCTGCGCGCGCTTGAGAAACGTCCGGTAAGCGCCGAGGCGATCGAGGCCGCGGTGCAGCGCATTCGCCAGACCTTGCGCGCCCGTGGCGAGCGTGAGGTCCACGCGCGCGATATCGGCGAGGCGGTCATGGCCGCGCTGCGCGGTCTCGATCAGGTGGCCTATATTCGCTTCGCCTCGGTCTATCGCCGTTTCCAGGATATCGATGAGTTTCGCGCCGAGATCGAGCGTCTCGCCCAGGACCCTGACCAGACGCCCCCTCGCTGATACGGAGCCCCCATGGCCCACCCTACGCCTTCCGAAGCCTGGATGGCTCGCGCCCTCGAGCTGGCCCGGCGTGGCCTCTACACGACACACCCCAATCCACGTGTGGGCTGTGTGCTGGTCAAGCACGATCGCCTGGTGGGGGAGGGCTACCACGCCCGGGCCGGTGAGCCCCATGCCGAGGTAAACGCCCTGCTGGATGCCGGCGAGGAGGCCCGCGGCGCCACCGCCTACGTGACCCTGGAACCCTGCTCCCATCAGGGGCGAACCGGCCCCTGCGCCGTGGCGTTGATCGAGGCCGGTGTGGCGCGAGTGGTGGTCGCCATGGAGGACCCCAATCCGGAGGTGGCCGGCCGCGGCGTTGCCCTGCTGCGTGATGCCGGCATCGCGGTGGAGGTCGGCGTGATGACGGCCCAGGCACGGGCGCTCAATCCCGGTTTTATCCTGCGCATGGATCATGGCCGCCCCTTCGTGCGCCTGAAGATGGCCATGAGTCTCGATGGCCGTACCGCCATGTCATCCGGCGAGTCACAGTGGATCACCGGTCCCGAGGCACGCCGTCAGGTGCAGCGGCTGCGTGCCCGCTCGAGCGCCGTGCTTACCGGTGTCGAGTCGGTGATCTTCGATAATTCGCGACTCACCGTGCGTGCCGACCAGCTCGGCCTCGACGATGCCGCCACCATCGCCGCTCGCCAGCCGTTGCGGGTGATCGTCGACAGCCAGCTGCGGCTACCCGAAGCGGCGGCCTGTCTTACCGAGCCAGGGCGCACCCTGGTGGTTGCCGTGGAGGGGGTCGAGGAGGAGCGAGTCGAGCGGCTGACCCGTGCCGGGGCGGAGGTGTTGACACTGCCCGCCGGCAGCGAGGGGCGGGTCGACCTCGAGGCCCTGTTGCGCCATCTTGCCGAGGTCGAGCAGGTCAATGAGGTACTGCTCGAGACCGGGGCGACCCTGGCCGGCGCCATGCTCGATGCCGGCCTGGTCGACGAGATGCAGCTGTTCGTGGCACCGACTCTGCTCGGCGGCGATGCTCGGCCGCTGTTCCAGCTCGCCGGTATCGAGACCATGGCGCATCAGCGCGGCCTGGATATCCTCGATATCCGCGCCGTGGGCCAGGATTGGCGCATTACCGCCAGGCCGAAGCGCCGTATCAAGGCGCAGGAGTAGCGCCCGCTGCCGCTCCAAGGTAGGGCTATCATCGTTAGCTGTGCTGCAATAGCGAAAGGCGCCGGGGATAGGCTGTAGAGGGGGTCCGAGGACCATGGACGGCCGAGGTAGCGTACATGGAGGTATTTACAGCGCCCCCTCGAAGGCCCTATCCCCGGGGAAGCCTTGAGCGGTGCCCGCTGCGACGCCAAGATGCACTTTACTGGCGCCCGCTGCCGCGCCAAGGTGCACTTTACTGGCGCCCGATGCCGCGCCAAGGTACCCTGACGCCGTTTCCGAGGCGAGGCGACGCCGATGGACGACGCGACCGTCGTCGTTTGGCAACGCCCGCCGCGTAGAATTTCTGGAGATCTCATGGTGCACGCCACTGCCGGGGGCCTGGCCCCCATCGAGGACCTGATCGAGGATATCCGTCAGGGCAAGATGGTGATCCTGATGGATGATGAGGATCGTGAAAACGAAGGCGACATCATCATGGCCGCCGAGAAGGTGCAGTCCGAGCACATCAACTTCATGGCGCGCCACGCCCGCGGCCTGATCTGCCTGCCGATGACCCGCAACCGCTGCGAACGGCTCAAGCTGCCGCTGATGGTCAACGACAATGGCTCGGGCTTCGGCACCAAGTTCACCCTCTCCATCGAGGCCGCCGAGGGCGTCACCACCGGCATCTCCGCCGCCGATCGTGCCCGCACCGTCCAGGCCGCCGTGGCTCACGACGCCAAGGCCGAGGATATCGTGCAGCCCGGCCATATCTTTCCGCTGATGGCCGAGCCGGGTGGCGTGCTGCGGCGTGCCGGCCACACCGAGGCCGCCTGTGACCTGGCCGCCCTGGCCGGGCTCGACCCCAGTGGCGTGATCTGCGAGATCATGAACGACGATGGCACCATGGCGCGGCGTCCCGAGCTGGAGCGCTTCGCCGAGGAGCACGGCATCAGGATGGGCACCATCGCCGACCTGATCCACTACCGCATCCACAACGAGCAGACCGTGGATCATGTGGAAGAGACCCAGGTGTCGACCGCCTTCGGCGACCTGACGCTCCACGTGTTCCGTGACAGCATCCAGGGGGCTCACCATGTGGCGCTGGTCAAGGGGCGGCCGAGTCCAGAGGCGCCGACCACGGTGCGCGTGCACCTGGCGGACACCCTGCGCGACCTGCTCTGCCTGCAGAAGGGCGAGGGCGGTCACTGGACCTCGCATCAGGCCATCGCCGAGGTGGCTCGCAGCGAGCGTGGCGTCTTCGTGCTGCTCGATCAGGGGCGACCGGGACTCGATCTGCGCGACCAGCTGGATACCTTCCTCGAGCGTCGCCGAGCCCCGCGTACCAGCGACTCGGACGGTGCCGGCAACTACCTGACCATCGGCACCGGTTCACAGATCCTGCGCCACCTGGGCGTGGGCCAGATGCGGCTGCTCAGCTCCCCCTGGAAGTTCTCGGCGCTATCCGGCTTCGATCTGGAAGTGGTGGAGCGGCTGGGGCCCGAGGATGTGTCGGCCGGCGGTGAGGGGGCGGCCGGCGAGTGAGCCGGTGCCCCCGCGGCACGCCCGACGCCACCTTTCAGCATTTTGTATCTGCACACCCATTCAGCATTCGCGTTCAACATTCCCATTCAACACCAGGCGCGGGTCGACCGCGCCAGTGAGTCTCAGCAGGAAACCGACATGGAACCCATTTCTCAAGTGGAAGGCAGCTTCGTCGACGTCGACGGGCGCTATGTGATCGTGGTGGGCCGCTTCAACCACCATGTGGTGGACAGCCTGGTAGAGGGCGCCGTTGACATCCTGGTGCGCCATGGCGTCGATGCCGAGAACATCGATATCGTCCATGTGCCCGGTGCCTGGGAGCTGCCGCTGGCGGTCAAGCAGGTCCTCAAGGCGGCGCGCCCCGAGGCCGTCATCGCCCTCGGCGCGGTGATCCGTGGCGGCACGCCGCACTTCGAATATGTGGCCGGCGGGTGCAATTCGGCCCTGGGGACTCTGCAGCTGGAGTTCGAGACGCCCATTGCCAACGGCGTGCTTACCGTCAACTCCATCGAGCAGGCCATCGAGCGTTCCGGCACCAAGGCCGGCAACAAGGGGGCCGAGGCCGCCATGGCGGCCATGGAGATGGTGTCGCTGATGCGCCAGCTTGGCGGCGGCGCCGAGGAGGAGGCATGAGCCGCGAACGCGCGCCTTCCAAGGCGCAGCAGTCGCGTCGTGCCGCCCGCGAGCTGGCGGTGCAGTGCCTCTACCAGTGGCAGCTGACCGGCAAGTCCATGAGCGCGGTGGAGGCGGAGTTCCGCAGCCAGCTGGCCGATGATGACCTCGAGGATCACGAGAACTGGCACAAGGTCATGGGGATCGCCGACCTGGCCCTGTTCCATGAGCTGGTGCACAACGTGTCGCGTTTTCGTGCCGACCTGGATGCCTCCATCGCGCCGCTGCTCGACCGCAAGCTCGAGGAGCTCGACGCCATCGAGCTCGCCATCCTGCGCCTGGGCGCCTACGAGCTCTCGCGCCGCCTGGAGGTGCCGTATCGTGTGGCGATCAACGAGGGGGTCGAGCTGGCCAAGTCGTTCGGTGCCACCGACGGCCACAAGTACGTCAACAGCATCCTCGACAAGCTTGCCGGGCGCCTGCGTGGCGCCGAGGTAGCCGCCCGCCGCCGCTGAAGGATGACCGGATGCACAGCGAATTCGAACTCATCGCACGCCACTTTACCCCCGCCACGCCCGGCCCCGAGTCCGGTGTGGCCCTGGGGGTGGGCGATGATTGTGCGCTGCTGGCCCCCACCCCGGGCCGGCGGCTGGCGGTGAGCGTCGACACCTCGGTGCTCGGGGTCCACTTTCCGCCCGGGGCGCCCCCCGAAGCGGTTGGCCATCGCGCCCTGGCGGTCAGTCTCTCCGATCTGGCCGCCATGGGGGCCAGGCCGCGCTGGTGCTTTATGGCGCTCACTCTCGAGGAGAGTGATGACGCCTGGCTGGAGAGCTTCTCGCGCGGCTTCCTGGCGCTCTGCGAGGAGACCGGCACCAGCCTGGCCGGCGGCGACATCACCCGTGGCCAACTGGCCATCGGCGTCACCGTGATGGGGGAGGTGTCACCCGAGGTGGCCATCGGCCGGAGCGGGGGTCGTCCCGGCGACCTGCTGGCGGTGACCGGGGCCCTGGGCGGTGGCGCCGGAGGCCTGGCCGCCTGGCAGGCGGGTGAGCGTGACCTTGCACACCCGCTGCTTGAGCGCTATCTCACCCCCAAGCCGCGGCTGGCCGCCGGCCAGGCCCTGGCGGGGCTTGCCACGGCCGGCCTGGATATCTCCGACGGGCTGCTTGCCGATCTGGGGCATGTCCTCGAGCGCTCCGGAGGCGGCGCACACCTCGAGCCCGAGGCCCTGCCGCTGGCCGAGGGACTGGTCGAGGCGCTGGGCGAGGAGGGCGCACAACAGGCGGCCCTGACCGGTGGCGACGATTATGAGCTGTTGGTGAGCCTGCCCCCCGAGCAGCTGGAGGAGGCCCGGTCACGACTGGCGGGGCTGTCACTCCCCCTCACGGTGGTCGGTCGGCTCACAGAAGTCGCCGGCGTGAGTGGTGTGACGGCGACCCAGCGCACCGGCTGGCAGCATTTCCACGGTGCTGGCCGGGGAGGCAAACCATGAATCGAGCCCCGTCCAGTGTCTGGCATCGTCCATCGCACTTTCTGGCCTTCGGCCTCGGCAGCGGCGCCGTGCCCTGGGCGCCGGGTACCTTCGGCACCCTGGCGGCCATCCCTTTCTACTGGCTGCTCTCCGAGCTATCGCTCTCCTGGTACTGGGGCGTCGTCATCATCGCCTTTGTCTGGGGCGTATGGCTCTGCGAGAAGACCTCCCGCGACCTCGGTGTCCACGACCATTCGGGCATCGTCTGGGACGAGTTCGTGGGCTACTGGATCACCATGGCGGCCATTCCCTTCTCGTGGGAGTCGGCGCTCTGGGGGTTCCTGATCTTCCGGGTCTTCGACGTGATCAAGCCATTCCCCATTCGCTGGGCCGATCGTCGTGTGGCCGGCGGCTTCGGCATCATGATCGACGATGTTCTCGCCGGCATCTTCGCCGGCAGCCTTATGCACCTTTGGTTCTGGCTACACTAGACCCTAAAACCAGAGCCTAGATTGGTATCGCGGTGGTGTCGGCTGCCGGGGTGCCGCAGGGAAGGGAGTCACCATGCGCAAGGAACGACTCATCGTGCCACTGGTGGTAGGGCTGGCGTCGCTCTGGGCCGTGGCCCAGTATGCCGCCTCGCTGCTCTTCGAACGCGAGCTGGTGCGCATGTTGAGCGACCTGGAGGCGCGCGGTGAGCTGGTGGTCGAGCGTGTCGCCGTTGAGCGTGGCTGGCTCTCCTCGTCGGGACGCGTTGCGATCGCCCCGCTGCTGGGGGATGACTGGCAGCTCGCCTTCACCTACTCTGCCCGCCACGGGGTGCTCAGCACCCGGCTGGATGGCGAGCTTCACCCTACCCTGGGGCCGGAGCAGCAGCGCCTGTTCGGCGACGCCCTGCCATCCTCGGCACCCCGCTGGCATGCCCGCTATCAGACTCTGGGAGGGACACTCGAGGGCAGTATCGGACTGTCGCCCTTCGTGATTCATCAGCAGGAGCGCGAGCTCGACTTCCAGGGCGGTCAGGTGACCTTCGGTGGCGAGTATGGCGACTGGTGGCTGCGTGCCAGGCTCAAGCCGCTGCGCCTCAGTGATGGCGACACCACCCTGGAGGCGGGACCTTCGAGCCTCGAGAGCCGCTACGCCTACACCGCGGGTGCCTACCACTTCACCCAGCATGACCTGCTGCATCTTGACCAGCTTACCTGGCGTCAGCCGGGACTGGTGCTCGATGGCAGCGAGCTGGACTATCGAAGCCGCATGGAACTCGATGACAGCGAGCTGCGCATCGAGGGTGAGCTTGTCCTGGGGGAGCTGGTGGCCGAAGAGCAGGTGCTGCTGACCGGCCGTGTGGAGGCGCAGCTCTCGCGTCTGCATGCCGAGGCCCTGCGAACGCTGCTCAGCCGGCTGCGCGAAGAGGTCATGCAGGCTCATCGCTACACCCCGCGTGAATTGATCGAACGGCTGGAGCCGGAGTTCAAGGCCCTGCTGCAGGACTCGCCGCGTCTGGATATCAGCAGGGTGGATCTCGACAGCCCCATGCTCGGTGTTTCCGTCCAGGGGGAGGGGGTGCTGATCTTCGACCCACGACATCTCGATGAGCTCAGGGTGGCTCGCCTCGATGACCCCGAGGAGCAGGCGCATTGGCGCCGCCGCCTCGACGGCGACTTCGTCTGGCGTGATGTCCCTACCGTGGTGACCCTGTGGTTGGGCCTGCCGTTGAGTACCCAGGAGCTGGTGGTGGACGTTATTCGCGGCAAGGTGCGCGTCAATGGCCGCCCGCTGCCGCCGCTCCGGCGCTGACGGCGGGTCGTCAGGCTTGAAGTTCCCGCTCGTCGCCCGCATCCCTAAGAGCATTGGCTTAAGAATACTGGCTTAAGAACATTAGCCTAACAGCATTGGCATAAGCCCAACCGCTTGGACAGGGAGACACCATGAGCGATGAACAGGACCGCCACGATACGGATGAGCCGGAGTGGATTCACCACGGGCAGGACGAGGATCTCGACCTCGGTGAAACGCAGGGTGACACCAAGCACTCCGTCGTGCCGGCCCGCGAGGCGTTGCCCGAGCGAATCTATCTGCTGCCCATCCATAATCGCCCCTTCTTTCCCGCCCAGGTGCAGCCGCTGGTCATCAATCGCGAGCGCTGGGACGAGACGATCGAGCGTGTCGCCAAGACCCCTCACCATACCGTGGGCCTCGCCTTCGTTGGGGAGGGCGCCTCGGAAGGCATGGCCGATGGCGATTTCCCCGAGATCGGCACCGCGGTCAAGATGCACAAGCTGCAGGGCGAGGAGGACCAGCTGCAGTTCATCGCCCAGGGCCTGCAGCGCTTCAGGATCCAGCGCTGGATCTCCCGGGAGCCACCCTATCTGGTGGAGGTGAGCTACCCGCGGGAGCCGGTGGATGCGGAGGCGGATGAGGCCCGAGCCTACGCCATGTCGTTGATCAACGGCATCAAGGAGCTGTTGCCGATCAACCCGCTCTATGGCGAGGAGCTCAAGCACTACCTCAATCGCTTCAGCCCCCACGAACCGGGTCCGCTCACCGACTTCGCCGCCGCCATCACTTCGGCCAAGGGGTACGAGCTGCAGGACGTGCTGGCGACCCTGCCGGTGCTCGCCCGCATGCAGAAGGTGCTGCCGCTGCTGCGCAAGGAGATCGAGGTCGCCCAGCTGCAGAGCGAGATCAGCGACCAGGTCAATGCCCAGATGCAGGAGCGCCAGCGCGAGTTCTTCCTGCGCGAGCAGCTCAAGGTGATCCAGCGGGAGCTGGGCATCTCCAAGGATGACCGCGAGAGCGACGTCGACACCTTCCGCGACCGCCTGGAGAGCCTGGTGGTGCCGCCCAAGGTGCTGACCCGCATCGAGGAGGAGCTCGACAAGCTGGCCATGCTCGAGACCGGTTCGCCGGAGTATGGCACCACCCGCAACTACCTCGATTGGCTGACCAGCATGCCGTGGGGAGTGCGTAGCCAGGACCAGCTCGACCTGGCCCATGCGCGCAAGGTGCTCGACCGCGATCACGACGGCCTGGCCGACGTCAAGGAGCGCATCGTCGAGTTCCTCGCCGAGGGTACCTTCAAGGGCGACGTGGGCGGCTCCATCGTGCTGCTGGTGGGGCCACCCGGGGTGGGCAAGACCTCCGTCGGCCGCTCCATCGCCGACGCCCTGGGGCGCGAGTTCTACCGCTTCTCGGTAGGTGGCATGCGCGACGAGGCGGAGATCAAGGGGCATCGGCGTACCTATGTCGGCGCCATGCCCGGCAAGCTGGCCCAGGCCCTCAAGGAGGTCGAGGTCGAGAATCCGGTGATCATGCTCGACGAGATCGACAAGATGGGTCAGTCCTTCCAGGGCGACCCCGCCTCGGCGCTGCTCGAGGTGCTCGACCCGGAGCAGAACGTCGACTTCCTCGATCACTACCTGGACGTGCGCCTGGACCTCTCCAAGGTGCTCTTCGTCTGCACCGCCAATACCCCGGATTCGATTCCGCCGGCGCTGATCGACCGCATGGAGCAGATCCGCCTCTCAGGCTATATCGCCGAGGAGAAGGTGGCCATCGCCCGGAATCACCTGTGGCCGAAGCTGCTCAAGCGCAACAACATCCCCAAGAAGCGTATCAACCTCACCGCGGCGGCGCTGCGTCAGGTGATCGAGGGCTATGCCCGGGAAGCCGGGGTGCGCCAGCTCGAGAAGCAGCTGCACCGCATCGTGCGCAAGGCGGCGGTCACGCTGCTGGAGAGCGACCAGCAGACGGTCAAGGTATCGGTCAAGAACCTCGAGGAGTATCTTGGGGCGCCGCTGTTTCGCAAGGAGCAGGTGCTCGGCGGCGAGGGGGTGGTCACCGGCCTGGCCTGGACCTCCATGGGGGGCGCCACCCTGCCCATCGAGGCGGGCAAGGTTCACGCCCTGGACCGTGGCTTCAAGCTGACCGGCAAGCTCGGTGACGTGATGCAGGAGTCGGCCAATATCGCCTACAGCTATGTGCTGGGCCATCTGACCGAGTATGGCGCCGACGCCGACTTCTTCGACTCGGCCTTCGTTCACCTGCACGTGCCGGAGGGTGCCACGCCCAAGGATGGCCCCTCGGCGGGGGTGGCCATGACCACCGCGCTGTTGTCGCTGGCCAAGCATCAGGCCATCGATCGCAATCTGGCGATGACCGGGGAGCTGACGCTGACGGGGCATGTGCTGCCGGTGGGTGGTATCCGCGAGAAGGTGATCGCCGCCCGGCGCAGCGGTATCTTCGAGGTCATCCTGCCCGATGCCAACCGCCGCGACTATGACGAGCTGCCCGAGCACCTCAAGGAGGGCGTCACCGTGCACTTCGCCAAGCGCTACAAGGATGTGGCGAGAGTGGTGTTCGGCTGATCCGGTTGCGCAGGCGACATAAGCAATAATCCCCAGAACCCCGGAAACGGTAACGGTGCCGATTCCGGGGTTATTCGTGACAAGGGGCTACCCGTGGCGTCTCAACGGGTAACGCTAGATCGCCGCCGTGGCACCGCCGTCGATGATCAGGGTGTCGCCGGAGATAAAGGTATTCTCGGCCGAGACCAGGAAGGCCACGGCGCGTGCCACCTCATCGGCCAGGGCCACCCGGCCCAGCGGCGTGGCGGCCTGCCAGCGGCTCCTGGATTCGGAACTGGCATCCTGCATGCCGGCGCTGACCGGTCCGGGGGCGAGTGCATTGACCAGAATGCCGCGGGGACCCAGCTCGACCGCCAGCGCTCGGGTCAGGGCCAGGATGGCGCCCTTGCTCATGGCGTAGGCGCTGCGCTCGCTTCCGGTGCGCAGGCCGTGGGCCGAGGCCACATTGACGATGCGCCCGCCGTTCTGCATCAGGGCGACCGCGTGCTGCAGCGCCTGGAAGGGGCCGCTGACATTGATCGCCATGACCCGCTCCAGCTCGTCGCGCGAGGTGTCGGTAAAGCCGGCGCGGTGGATCACACCCGCGGCGTTGATGCAGGCATCCAGGCCACCAGCCTGTTCGGCGATTGTCGCGAAGGCGGTGGTTAGGGTGTCGGGGTCACACAGGTCACAGCCCAGATAGCGTGCCTGGCCGGGCCAGCGTGTGGTGAGCTCCTCGAGGGCAGCACGGCGGTCGGGAAGGTCCAGTAGCCAGACCCGGTGGCCGGCAGCGAGCAGATGGTCGGCAATCGCGCTCCCGATGCCGCCGGCGGCGCCCAGCAGGGCTACACGGTATGTCAACATGGGGGATGGTTCCTCGGGTGGGCGAACGGCATTATAGTGATTGCTGAATTAAACAGTCACAACATGATGAATGCTGGACCACCCTGGGAGATAACGATGCCCCGCTTTACCCGTACCCTGCTGGCCTCCACCACGGCGATCCTGATGGGCGCCATGGCCCTCCATGCCCAGGCCGAAACCCGTGTGACCTACAAGTCGGCGTCCGTCGGTACCGCCTATTATCAGATGGGTGTCGAGCTGGCCGAGGCCATTCGCGAGGGCACCGATGGTGACGTGGTGGTGACCCTCGAGGAGAGCCAAGGCTCGGTACAGAACGTCATGGAGGTGATGGCGCGTCAGGGCAACTATGTGTTCACCACCCCGCCGGGGCTGGTGACGCGTGCCCTGGAGGGGACCGGCCCCTTCGCCAAGCGACAGAACCCACGCTTCGCGGAAATTCGCGGCCTGTTTCCGATCCCGGCCATTACCATGCACTTCGTGCTGGCCGATGAGCAGGGCAGTGGTGGGGGCGTTGTTGATCTCGATGCCCTGGAAGGCAAGGAGATCCTTATCGGCCAGGGCACCTTCGGGGCACGTGAGGCTCAGCGCTACCTGGAACTGTTCGAGCTGATCGACAAGGTGGAGGTTGCCAATGCCAGCATCGGCAGCGGCCCGGACGCCCTGAAGAATGGCCAGATCGACGCCTTCGTGACCGCCAGCTCCTTCCCCACCCCCAATGTGATCGAGACGGCGGCCAGCATGCCGATCAGCCTGGTCACGCTGAGCGATGAGCAGATCGAAGAGACCGGAGCGGCGCGTCAGACCATCCCGGCGGGCACCTATGCCGGGGTCGATGAGGACGTGGAGACGACCTCACTGCCGGTGATCGCCTACACCACCAGTGCCATGGATGACGATACCGCCTATGCCTTGACCCGCACCTTCTGGGAGCGCCGTGATGCCATGGCGGAGGAGGCCGCCTGGTGGGGCAGCATCACCCACGACATGGTCGGCAATATCGCCGGCACCCTCCACCCGGGGGCCCTGCGCTACTACGATGAGGCCGGTATCGAGGTTCCCGACGAGCTGCGCTGATGTCACATACTCATTCATCAACCCCATCATCAACTCCATCGCCGGCCGTGGCCGGCGATGCCACGTCGGCGCGTCCGTCTCCGGCCTGGGTGATCCTCGGTGCCGTCAGCGTCATCTTCCATCTGGGGCTGATCTTCTATGGGTTGGCACCGGCGCTGATCAGTCGACCGATCCACATGGCCCTGGCGCTGCCCTGGATCCTGATCTTCATGGCCCGCACGCCCTTCGAGCGCGCCAGCGGCTGGGTGCTGACCGGGCTGGGGGTGGCCGCCTGCGGATTTATCGTCGTCAACCACGACGCCCTGTTGCAGCAGTATGGGTTTATCGATACTCCGCTGCAGATGGTCATCGGTGCCTTCCTGGTGTTGCTGGCGCTGGAAGCGGCGCGCCGCGCCATCGGCTGGCCGTTGCCGCTGGTGGCACTCGTGGCGCTGCTCTATGGGCTGTTCGGTGACCTGATACCCGGCCAGTTCGGCCACCCCGGGATGCCGCTGCCGAGCTTCATGGGCACCCTGACGATCTCCGAAGGGGGGCTATGGGGCTCGCTGACCGGGGTCAGCGTCGGTGTGGTGGCCATCTTCGTGATCTTCGGTGCGGTGCTCAATGCCGGCGAGGCGGGGCGTGGCTTCATGAATCTTGCCGGTGCCATGGCGGGTCGCCTGACCGGCGGGGCCGCCAAGGTGTCGGTGATCTCCTCGGCCCTGATGGGGTCGATCTCCGGTTCGGCCTCGGCCAACGTGGCCTCGACCGGGGCCATCACCATTCCCGGCATGGTGCGCCTGGGCTATCCTCGCTCCCTGGCGGGCGGGGTGGAGGCGGTCGCCTCCTCCGGCGGGCAGATCATGCCACCGTTGATGGGGGCCGGGGCCTTCGTGATGGTGGAGCTCACCGGTACCCCCTACACACAGATCATGGCGGCGGCGATGCTGCCGGCGATTCTCTACTTTGCCACCGTGTGGGTGGGCATCAACGCCTACGCGACACGCCACGACCTCAAGCCGCTGGCCGAGAAGGACCGCCCCGCGGGACGCGAGGTATTGATTACCTCGCTGTTCTTCGCCGTCCCCTTCGTGACCCTGCTGGAGCGCATCTTCGTGGGCGGCTACACGCCCCAGTACGCGGCCAGCCTGGCGATCTTCGCCGGCCTGGCACTGCTCTTCCTCGACGTCTCCCTGAGCTTTTCGCTGCGCGGTTTCGCCGCTCGTCTGGCGGAGGCGCTGGTCACGGCGGGCCGTCAGGTGGCGGTGATCGGCTCCATCATCATCTGTGCGTCGCTGGTGATCGGTGTGCTGGCGATGACGGGGCTGGGGGTCAAGATCACCTCGGGGATCCTGGCACTGTCCAACGACATGCTGTGGCCGGCGCTGCTGCTGACCGCCTTGGCCTGCCTGGTGCTGGGGATGGAGGTGCCCACCACGGCGGCCTATGTGATCTGCGTCTCGGTCGCCGGTCCGGCGTTGATCTCGCTGGGGCTCGAGCCGCTGCTGGCGCACCTCTTCGTGTTCTGGTTCGCGCTGCTCTCGACCATCACGCCGCCGGTCTGTGGTGGGGTCTTTATCGCCGCCGGCATGGTCGGGGAGAGCTGGCTCAGGGTGGCCTTCAAGGCCATGGCGCTTGGCATCGGGCTCTATCTGATTCCGCTGGCCATGGTGGCCAACCCCGAGGTGATCCAGCTGGCGTCAGCCCCTGGGGCGGCGGTGTTCGACATGCTCAAGATCGGCGTCGGCCTGGCGGCCATCTCCTTCGGCGTGATCGCACGCCGGGCGGTAGGCGTGCGGCTGCTGCTGGTGGTGGCCGGGGCGCTCATCGTGTTTATGGTCTAGCGTGTGGAACCCTGCGACGGCTCATTCTGTGAATAGATTCGCAGAATGCGGCGGATCTTTGTTAAAGGAGGTTGGGATGCGTTTCGCCACCCTGGGGCCCGAGGGCAGCAATCATGCGCTGGTGCTGGGCCGCTATCTCGACAAGCATGGCATCGTCGATGCCGAGGTCTCCCTCTTCGAGGCCTTTCCGGAGGCCTTCGAGGCCCTGCTGGCCGGTCGCGTCGGCCGGGTACTGCAGTGTAGCGCCCACTTCAGCCATGCCGACTGTGTGGGGCGTACCATGCATCGCGCCTTCCCGGTGGATCTCTTCGTCGCCGGTAGCCAACCACTGGCGCTGCTGGCGCGCGCGGAGGTGGCCGCTCCGGTGACGGTCGGGCTCCAACCGGCCACCCGTCACTACACGGATCTCTCCGCCTTCACCGAGCAGCGTGACTACGCCACCATCGTGGATGTGGCCGCCGCGTTGCTGGCGGGGGATATCGACGCCGGCATCTGCCCACGCGAGACGCTGGGGCGGCACTCCCAAGCGCTGCGACTGGTGGAGGACCTGGGCCCGGCGCTGGATGTCTGGGTGCTCTACGGCACTCGACCACTGCCCGATCACCACCCTCTGGTCATTGCCTGAGTCACTGGCCTGACGGCCGGCCGCGTGCCAGAATCGTCGGCTGACCTGGACACCGAGCCGCCGGCACAGGCGGCCGCCGAGAGAAGAAGAGAAGAGGACAGCATGCCCGAGTATCGTTCCCGCACCACCACCGCCGGCCGCAACATGGCCGGCGCTCGCGCCCTGTGGCGCGCCACAGGCATGAAGGACGAGGACTTTCACAAGCCGATCATCGCCGTGGCCAACTCCTTCACCCAGTTCGTGCCGGGGCATGTGCACCTGAAGGACATGGGGCAGCTGGTGGCCCGGGAGATCGAGAAGGCCGGCGGGGTGGCCAAGGAGTTCAACACCATCGCCGTGGACGACGGCATCGCGATGGGCCACGACGGCATGCTCTATTCGCTGCCGAGTCGCGACCTGATCGCCGACAGCGTCGAGTACATGGTCAACGCCCACTGCGCCGATGCCCTGGTGTGCATCTCCAACTGCGACAAGATCACCCCGGGGATGCTGATGGCCGCCATGCGCCTCAACGTGCCGGTGATCTTCGTCTCCGGCGGGCCCATGGAAGCGGGCAAGACCAAGCTGCTCGATCATGGCCTGGACCTGGTCGACGCCATGGTGATGGCCGCCGACGACAGCGTCGATGACGAGACACTCGCCGAGATCGAGCGCAGCGCCTGCCCTACCTGCGGCTCTTGCTCCGGCATGTTCACCGCCAACTCCATGAACTGTCTGATGGAGGCGCTGGGCCTGGCGCTACCGGGCAGCGGGACCGTGGTGGCCACCCATGCCGACCGTCGTCGCCTGTTCGAGAATGCCGGTCACCGCATCGTCGAGCTGGCCAAACGCTATTACGAGAATGAGGAGGCGCACCTGCTGCCCCGTGCCATCGGTGCCAAGGCGGCGTTCAGGAACGCCATGACCCTGGATATCGCCATGGGCGGCTCCACCAATACCATCCTGCACCTGCTGGCCGCCGCCCAGGAGGCCGAGATCGATTTCGACATGACCGATATCGACCGTCTGTCGCGGGAGGTACCGCAGTTGTGCAAGGTGGCGCCGAACACCCAGAAGTATCACATCGAGGATGTGCACCGGGCCGGCGGCATCATGGCCATCCTCGGCGAGCTCGACCGGGCCGGGGTGCTGGATACCCGCGTGCCCACCGTCTACGGCGATAGCCTGGCCGAGGCGCTCGAGGAGTGGGACATCATGCGCTCGCCGAGCCCCGAGGTGGTGGAGTTCTTCAAGGCCGGCCCCGGCGGGGTGCCGACCCAGGTGGCCTTCTCCCAGAGTGCTCGCTGGCCGAGCCTCGACGGCGACCGTGCCACCGGCTGTATCCGCGATCTCGACCATGCCTTCTCCCGGGAGGGCGGCTTGGCCGTGCTCAAGGGCAATATCGCCGTCGACGGCTGCGTGGTGAAGACCGCCGGGGTCGACGAGTCGATCCTGGTCTTCGAGGGCCGCGCCCACGTGGTGGAGTCCCAGGACCAGGCGGTGGCAGACATCCTTGCCGACCGGGTCAGCGAGGGCGACGTGGTGGTGATCCGCTACGAGGGTCCCAAGGGCGGCCCCGGCATGCAGGAGATGCTCTACCCGACCAGCTACCTGAAATCCAAGGGCCTGGGCAAGGCGTGTGCGCTGCTTACCGATGGCCGTTTCTCCGGGGGTACCTCGGGGCTCTCCATCGGCCACGTCTCACCGGAAGCTGCCGCCGGCGGCGCCATCGGCCTGATCGAGCAGGGAGATATCATCCAGATCGATATTCCCAACCGTGGGATCAACGTCAAGCTCAGCGATGAGGAGCTGGCCAGTCGCCGTGCGGCCATGGAGGCGAAAGGCACAGATGCCTGGAAGCCGGTTATCCAGCGCGACCGCAAGGTCACCGCGGCGCTCAAGGCCTATGCACTGCTCGCCACCTCTGCCGACAAGGGCGCGGTACGCGACCTGAGCAAGCTCGACTGAACCACCCCACGACGCCCCGGCCCCGGCCGGGGCGTCGAGTTTCCAGCGAGGAGAGCTGCGATGAAGACCTTAACGCTCGGCGTCGGGCTGGTCGGGTATGGCCTGGCGGGCCAGGTGTTCCATGCCCCCTTGATCAATGCCACCAAGGGCATGCAGCTGGCCGCCGTGGTCAGCTCGGATGCCGACAGGGTTCATGCCGACCTGCCGGGGGTGGAGGTGCTGCCCAAGGCGGCGGCGCTGTTCGAGCGGCAGGACATCGACCTGGTGGTGATCGCCACCCCCAACGATACTCATTACTCTCTGGTCAAGGCCGCCCTGGCGGCGGGCAAGCATGTGGTGGTGGACAAGCCCTTTGCGGTGACGCTCTCCGAGGCGCGAATGTTGCGCGCCCAGGCGGATAACGCCGACCGTAGCCTGAGCGTCTTTCACAACCGCCGCTGGGACAGCGACTTCCTGACGCTCAAGGAGCTGATTGATGCGGGCAGCCTGGGGCGAGTGGTATCGCTGGAGTCTCGCTTCGATCGCTTCCGGCCCACGGTGAGCGACCGTTGGCGTGATAATCATCGACCGGGCGCGGGGATCTGGTACGACCTCGGACCACACCTGCTCGACCAGGTCGTGCAGCTGTTCGGCATGCCGCGGGCGATCCTGGTGGAGCTGGCCACGCTGCGTGACGGCGCCGAAGTGGATGATGACTTCCACTGCCTGCTGGAGTACGACGGGCTAAGGGTCAGCCTGCAGGCGAGTTCGCTGGTGGCCGATCCTACTCCGCGCTTTCGTGTGCATGGCACCCATGGCAGCTACGTGAAGTTTGGTCAGGATCCCCAGGAGGCCCACCTGCAGGAGTCACTGGCGGTCATGCCTGGCATGGGCGTGGATCCCGAGCCGGGGCAGTTGAGCCTGGTGGCCGACGAAGAGGATGTGCCGGAGGTACAGCAGCACCTCAACCTGCCGGGAGACTACCCGGCCTTCTACGCCGGGGTGGTGGAGATGCTGTTGCATGGTGCGCCACCGCCCGTTTCGCTGGATAGCGCCTTGCAGGTCATGGAGCTGCTGGAGGTGGGGCTGGACAGCTATCGCCAGGCGCGCTGGCTGCGACTCAAGGAGGGCAACAGCCAGCTGCGTCAGCGCCTGCATCGCCGCTGAGTCGCATCATCGGCAGGGCTACCAGAGCTCGCCGCCCTCCGCCTCGCTACGCAGCCGTTCCCGGGCGATATAGAGTGCCGCGATGGCTCGAGCCTCATGGAAGTCCTCCCGGGCCAGCAGGGCGGGCAGCTCCTCGAGGGCGTGGGTCTCCACGATCAACGGTTCGGGTTCATCACCGGGCAGGCGCTTGGGATAAAGGTCCGTGGCCAGCAGCACCTGCATGCGATGGCGCATGTAGTTGGGGGCCAGTGATAGCTCGACCAGCGGTTCGATGCGTCGTGCGCCGAAGCCGCACTCCTCCATCAGCTCGCGGTTGCCGGCGCTGATGATATCCTCACCCGGGTCGACCAGCCCCTTGGGCAGGGTCAGCACATACTCCTCGAAGCCGGCGGCATACTCGCGGATCAGCAGCACGTGTTCGGGGTCGGGCATGGCCACGATCATCACGGCGCCGCTGTCGCTGCCGGTCAGGCGCTCGAAGGTGCGCTCCTCGCCATTGGAGAAGCGCAGATCGAGCGATTCGACATGAAAGAGGCGGCTTCTGGCCTCCGAGCGGCGGTCGAGGATGGCGGGCTTCTGTGGCCAGTCGGGCGAAGTCATCGGTGGCTCCGTTTCTGGGTAGGAACTTGCCTGCTACCATATCACCTCCCGCAAGCCACGACCCGGAACTCTCATGATTGACTGGCGCGCCATCGATACCGTTCTGCTGGACATGGACGGCACCCTGCTGGACCTGCACTTCGACAGCCACTTCTGGCTCGAGCATCTGCCGCGTCGCTATGTGGAGCTGCATCAACTCGATGAAGCCACCCAGGAGAGGGTGCGCGCGAAGGTCATCGGCGAGCAGGGGACACTCGACTGGTACAGCCTCGACTACTGGAGCCGCGAGCTCGACGTCGATGTGGTCGCCCTCAAGCGCGAGATTCAACACCTGATCGGCCTGCGCAGCGACGCCCTGGATTTCCTCAGGTGGCTCAAGCTGGCTCATCCCCGGGTCGTGCTGGCCACCAATGCCGACCGCGCCAGCCTGGCACTCAAGTTGCCGCTGACCGGTCTTGAGCCCTACCTGGATGCCATCGTCTCCTCGGCCGACTTCGGTGCGCCCAAGGAGGAGCAGGTGTTCTGGACGCGCCTGCAGGAGGTCGAGCCCTTCGTGCCGGCCCGCACCCTGTTTATCGACGACAACCCACGGGTACTGGAGAGCGCCCGACAGTTCGGCATTCGTCATCTGTTGGGCATCAAGCAGCCCAACAGTCAGCGGCCCGAACGCGAGCTGGAGGAGTTCATCACCCTGGACACCTTCGCGACCATTCTGCCTGGCAACGAGCCGCCCCTGACCCCTTGAGCGGTGGGTGGGCTCGTGGCCGACAGCTAGGAGGATTCCCATGGATAGTGTCAGGCTCGACAAGTGGCTGTGGGCGGCACGCTTCTTCAAGACCCGCGGCCTGGCCAAGAAGGCCATCGAGGGTGGCAAGGTGCACTACAACGGCGGCCGGGCCAAGACCAGCAAGAACGTCGAGGTCGGTGCCATCATACGCGTGCCCCAGGGCTGGGATATCTGGGAGGTGGAGGTGATGGCACTCTCCGACCAGCGGCGTGGCGCCCCCGAGGCGCGCGAACTCTACCGCGAGACCGAGGAGAGTGCCCGCCGCCGCGAGCAGGAGGCCGAGGCGCGACGACTGACCAATCAGGTCATGCAGCACCCTCTCAAGCGCCCGGACAAGAAGCAGCGTCGCGAGATCCAGCGCTTCCAGCGCAATCAGGGGGAGTAGGAGGTAGGCTCCGCCTCGCGACTGGCGCCTGGATATCGAAAGGGGTTAACGGTGCGCCTTGGCCAGCCAGCGGTCCAGCGCATTGGCAAACTCACGGCGGTCGGTATCGGAGTACCCCTTGGGGCCGCCGGTATGCTCGCCGCTGGCGCGTAGGGTCTCCATGAAATCCCTCATTTGCACTCGCGCACGGATGTTATCGGCGTCGAGTGTCTCGCCACGGGTGGTCATTACCTTCGCACCGCGCTCGATGGCGGCCATGGCCAGCGGCAGGTCCGAGGTGATCACCAGGTCATCGGCCGCCAGACGCTCGATGATCTCGTCATCGGCGGCATCGAAGCCGTGACTGACGGCCAGCGCCTTGACGACCGGTGAGCGGGGTAGGGGCACCGTATGGTTGGCCACGAACCAGGTGGGCGTGGCGGTTCGCTCGGCGGCGCGCACGATGATCTCGCGGGCCACCCTGGGGCAGGCATCGGCATCGACCCATAGGCTGGGCATGATATCTCCTCGATGGAACAACGCAGTAAGAGAAAGACCAAAAAGGCTGGCCAGGCTAGGTCGACGATGGTAGCATGCGCCCTCCTCGCATGTGCTGACCCCACCATCATGTACGACGCCATCGCTGGCGGTCATCGACCGAACAGAAGATGGGCGCCGCAACGCCAGGCCCAGCCGCCATTGCCGGCCGCCGCAAGCGTTCGAATTGTGTAGATGGAGCGCCAACCGAGATTCCGCCGTTCTGGCGTGATCGGCGCAAACGGTCGCCACAGGGGTTCACTGTCATCACCGATGGCGCTGACCCGATGCCAGGTGCGACCGGCGTCCCCGACTCCGATGTCCCGTGCTGACAGCCATCACTGGCCGCAGCGCGCCTGATCGCTTTTCGCTCGCGTCAGGGACGCCAATGAATTTACGCCGGTGATCCCGGCTTACCAAGGTGTGATCAATGACCTCTTCTTCCGTCGCCTCGCCGAACTTCGGTGATCTTGCCCTGCTGCCTGCTGTTCTCTCTGCCGTCGAGACCCTGGGCTACCAGACCCCCTCGCCGATCCAGATGGAGACCATTCCGGCGCTGCTGGAAGGGCGCGACATGCTGGGCCAGGCCCAGACCGGTACCGGCAAGACCGCGGCCTTCGCCCTGCCGCTGCTCTCGCGTCTCGAACTGACTCGCCGTGAGCCGCAGGTGCTGGTCATGGCGCCGACCCGCGAGCTGGCGCAGCAGGTGGCCGTCTCCTTCAGCCGCTATGGACAGAACCTCCAGGGCCTGGAAGTCGCGACCCTGTGTGGCGGCCAGGAGTATCGCGAGCAGCTGGGTGCGTTGCGACGTGGCGCCCAGGTCGTCGTGGGTACCCCGGGGCGGATCATCGATCACCTGGATCGCGGCAGCCTCAAGCTCGACGGTCTCAGCGCCCTGGTGCTGGACGAGGCCGACGAGATGCTGCGCATGGGCTTCATCGACGACGTCAAGCGCGTGGTGGCCGACACCCCCAAGGAAGCCCAGCGGGTGTTCTTCTCCGCGACCCTGCCCGCCGAGATCGAGCGTATCGTCAACCGCTACCTGGTGGACCCGGTCAAGGTCTCCATCGAGTCGCGTACCACCACCGGCGAGAACATCGAGCAGCGTCTGGTGCGGGTCGACGGCGGTGCCAAGCTGGAGGCACTTTCGCGCATCCTCGAGGTGGAGCCGGTCGACGGGGCGATCGTTTTCGTGCGTACCCGTGCCGCCTGTACCACCCTGACCGAGCAGCTCTCCGCTCGCGGCCTCAACGTGGCGAGCCTCTCGGGTGATCTGGACCAGAGCCTGCGCGAGCGCACCATTCAGCGTCTCAAGCGCGGCAAGGTCGACGTGCTGATCGCCACCGATGTCGCCGCCCGTGGCCTCGACGTGCCGCGTATCACCCATGTCTTCAACTACGATCTGCCCCAGGATTCCGAGGCCTACACCCACCGCATCGGCCGTACCGGCCGTGCCGGGCGCACCGGTACCTCGATCACCTTCGTCGGCTTCCGTGAGGGCCGCAAGGTAGGCTGGATCGAGCAGGCCACCGGCCAGAAGATGAGCGAGATGGCGGTGCCTGACGAGTCGGCCATTCGCGCGCACCGCGACGAGGCGTTCCACCAGAAGGTGATTGCCGCCCTGACCGCCGGTGCCGAGGAGCAGCAGGCCCTGGTCGAGCGTCTGATCGGTGAGGGTTACGACCCCGTCGAGCTGGCCTGTGCCTTCGCCCGCCTGGCGCGTGCCGACGAGGCGCCCATCGGCCGCCTGCAGGCGCCCCGCAAGGAGCGCGCCCCGCGTGATGCCAAGCCGGGCCGTGGACCGCGTGACCGTGCGCCCAGCGAGGGGATGACCCGCTACCGTGTGGCCGTGGGCCACAAGGACGGCGTCAAGCCCGGCCAGCTGGTCGGTGCCCTGGCCAACGAGGGCGGTATCGAAGGCGCGCGTATCGGGCGCATCGACATCCGCAACGCCTTCTCCGTGGTCGAGCTGCCCAGCTCGCTGCCGTCCAGCATTCTGGCCAAGATGGCGCGCGCCCGTGTCGCCGGCCGCCCGCTGGAGATCAGCGAGGATCGTGGCACTTCCGAGCGTGCCCCGCGCCGTCGCAACGATGATGGCCAGGCGCCGATTCGTCGCCAGTCACGCGCGTAACGCCTCGGCTGCCGCCCCCAGGGCGGCATTCCACCTCACGACAGGTCGGAGCCCAGCTCCGGCCTGTCGTCGTTAGTGAACTCGATAACTTCGAGCATCGGGAGGATGCATCATGTGGAAGCGTTTGCCGTTTCGCCTGCGCGGCTATCTGATCACGATGAGTGGTGTGCTGCTGCTCTCGCCGGATGCGCTGCTGGTCAAGGACACCTCGGTAGATGTCGCCACCTTCATGTTCTGGCGTGGATTGATGCTGGGTGTGGTGCTGCTGCTGATCGCCGCGGCACGCTATCGCGAGCGCCTGGGGAAGGCGATACTGGCCTGCGGACCCGCGGCATTGTGGTGCCCGCTCGCCTTTGCCGCCAGCGCCTGGGCCTTCGTGGTGGCCACTCGCCTGACCTCGGCGGGCAATGTGCTGGTCATGCTCAACCTGGCGCCCCTGGTGGCCGGGCTGATCGGTCTGCTGTTCTTCCGGCAGCGGTTGCGCCGCCAGACCTGGGTGGTGATCGCAATCTGTATTACCGGCGCCAGCCTGATGGCCGCCGGTGAGGTGGGGCAGGGGAGTCTGCTGGGCCTGGCGGTGGCGATGATCGTGCCGGTCTCCATTGCGATCAACACCAGCGTCGCGAGCTCACGACCCGGTGCCGGAAAGCGTGGCCTGGACACCACGGTGGTGCTGCCCCTGGGATGCCTGGTGATGCTGGTCCCCGGGGCGCTGATGGGCGGCGCCCAGATACCCGATGGCGACAATATGCAGCGCCTGTTGCTGATGGGGATGCTGCTGCCGCTGGCCTACTTCCTGATCCAGACCGGGGCGCGCTACCTGCCGGGTGCCGAGGTCAGCCTGGTGATGCTGCTCGAGACCCTGGTCGGTACCCTGCTGGTGTGGTGGTGGGTCGGCGAGGTGCCGGCGCCGCTCGCCTTCGTGGGTGGGGGGATGATCGTCGCCGCCATGCTGATCAGCTCGCTGCGTGACCTCCTGCGCCAGCGCCGCAAGGCTGCCGAGGGGGCCCCGGACACCCG
The DNA here is from genome assembly GCF_031846005.1 of Halomonas sp. LES1. Taxonomy (NCBI): domain Bacteria; kingdom Pseudomonadati; phylum Pseudomonadota; class Gammaproteobacteria; order Oceanospirillales; family Halomonadaceae; genus Halomonas; species Halomonas sp. LES1. Next base: position 62,897 of record NZ_JAVRGC010000007.1, on the reverse strand, counting down.
GCGCCTGCGTGACGAGGCCGCGGAAGAGAGCCTCGAACGCGGAGACCTCGCACCGCCGGTGGGTGAGCGCCACTGAGGCGGCGGCCTCGGGAGTTTGAAGCTGGAAGAGCGCCGCTTCGCGGCTGGAAGCTGAAAGGAAGGGCGCTCTTCGCACCTATGCCTGTAGTGCCTGTGGTCACCTTGTGGGAAGGCGCGACTCGGCGTCAGGGCTAAGAGCGCTTTTCAAAACCTTGATTCACGCCAGTGACAACCCCAGCCTGTTGGTATGGCCAAGAAGATCGTATCCGACGAGCTTTGGGAAATCGTGGAGCCGCTGTTACCGCCGGAGAAGCCAAAGCCGCGTGGTGGCCGACCTCCCAACTCCAACCGTGCCACCTTGACCGGGATCCTCTTCGTTCTGAAGGCCGGTATCCCATGGGACATGCTGCCTCAGGAAATGGGGTGCGGCTCCGGCGTCACCTGCTGGCGTCGCCTTCGAGACTGGCATGAGGCCGGTGTCTGGCAAAGGCTGCATCAGGTGCTGTTGGAGCACCTGCACGGTGCCGACCGTCTGGATTGGGATCGAGCCTGCATGGACAGTGCCTCCATAAAGGCCAAAAAAGGGGGGCTGCCACGGGGCCGAATCCGACGGACCGAGGCCGACCGGGCACCAAGCGCCACCTGTTGTCTGACCGTTTCGGGACACCGCTGGCGGTACGACTGACGGGGGCGAATACGCACGATAGCGTGCTCCTGGAAGATCTGCTGGATGCCGTCCATCCCGTGGTAGGACGACGTGGCCGGCCACGGCAACGTCCCCGCAAGCTGCATGCGGACAAGGCCTACGGTGCTCGACGTTGCCGCCGAGCCTGTCGCACCCGACACATTCGGCCCCGAATAGCTCGCCGAAGCATCGAAGATGGCCAGAGGCTCGGACGCCACCGCTGGGTGGTGGAACGTACCTTCGCCTGGATGGAGCAGATGAGGCGTCTGGCCACGCGTTACGAGCGCCGAGCCGACATCCATGAGGCGTTTACCCTGCTGGGCTGCTCGATGATCTGCTTCAAACGGCTCATGAGAGCGTTTTGAAATAAGCTCTTAGGAGGCATTATACCATGACGCCGGCACTGCCTGGCGCAGTGCATCGAGCAGGGCGTCCATGCGCTGGGGGCGCTGGCCATAGGGGTAAAGCAGCGTGGCTGCCAGCGGCGTTGGTCGCCACTCGGGCAGACAGGGCATGAGTTCACCGGGGTGATACACCTCTCGTGCCGCGACGAGCCATTCCGGCAGCACCCCGAGGCCCTGGCCCTGAGCGATGGCATCCAACTGCAGCTCCGGCAGGTTGACGCTAAGCCGGGAGCGTGGCGGGCGAAAGCAGAATTCGCCCCGCTCGGCGTGGTGTAAGGTCAACCCGTCATGGGTGGTGCCGAGCAGGTCGATCCAAGGGTGGTATGCCAGCGTGTCGGGACATGTTGGTGCCTCGTGGCGTGCCAGATAGCCGGGGCTGGCGTAGAGCCGCTGGGTGAGCCGCCCCAGGGGCTCTGTCTTGAGGCCGGTCTCGGTGGGCAGTTCGCCCAGCCATACCTGCACGCACTGTTTTCCCGAGGAATATTCCGGACGTTTGCGTGCCTGCAGGGTCAACTCCATTTCGGGGTGGCATGCCAGGAAGGCCTCGACCACCTTGGCCGCCCAGCTGCGCGTTAGGCTGCAGTGCACTCCCAGGGTAAGGTGCCCGCGCATTACTTCGGAAAGATCGGCCAGCGCCTCGCGGCTGCGGCTGGCCAGGCTCAGCATCTCGCGGCAGTAGTCGTGAAATACCTGCCCCGCCTCGGTAGGTGTTAGCCGGTTGGCCTGGCGCCGCAGCAGCGTCTGCCCAAGCCGCGATTCTAGCTGGGTGATGCGACGGCTGAGTGTCGACTTGGCCAGGCCCATTTCACGGGCGCTGCGGGTCAGGCTGCCCGAGGTCATCACCGCATCGAAGGCGGCCAGTTCATCGAAGTCGTGCATGATCGTGAGGGTTGCGCCGAAAGATGGACAGTATGTCATGTCATGAATATTAATAAAAACGATTAAGGTTTAGTTTTGTGTCGTTACCTCCTTATAGTGAATAGAGAGCAGCATGAAGGGTAATAAAAAGCCCCGGGGTGGTCGGGGCGAAGCGAAGCATCGGATACAGAGAGATGGGGCTCGAAACAGAAGATGAGTCGACGTCAGAACTCGTAGCGAGCGGAGAGCCAGAGGCGGCGGCCTTCCGCGCTATTGGCATAAATATTGCCGTAGCTGGCACCGCCATCGTAGGCGCGGTAGTCGACGAAGTCCTTGTCGAACAGGTTCCGGATCGTGGCGCTCACTGTGAAGGCATTGGATACTCGATAGCTGCCGCCCAGATGAAACAACGCATAGGACTCGAAGTCGCCCAGGTCGTCGTAGGAGGCCGCCCCGCGCACTCGCTCGCGGTTGCGGTAGCGCTCGCTGCGATATTCGCCGGAGAGCCAGGTGCCGAGGCGGTCGGTGGCCTGCCAGCGCAGGGTGCCGTTGACGGCGTGCTCCGGGGTATCGGTTAGAGGCTCACCCTGCTGCTCACCACTCTTCTGCTCGCTCTCGGTATAGGTGTAGTTGGCACTCAGGTTGACGCTTTCCGAGAGCTGGATGCGTGTGGATAGCTCGATGCCCTGGGTCTCGGCCTCGTCGATATTGATGTCTTGAGAGTAGGTGCCATCAGGGATCATCGGATCACCGCTGACCACGATACCCGGGCCGGAGGAGATCTTGTCGTCGAAGCGGTTGTGGAAGAGGGTGGCGCTGGCCATGAACCCCTTGCCGTTATCGTACTGGGCGGCGAGTTCGCTGCTGGTGCTCTTTTCCGGCTGCAGGTCAGGGTTGCCGATGGTCAGGATGGTACCTTGGCCGGTGACACCATTGATGCCATTGTGCAAGTCGTTGAGTGAGGGTGTCCTGTAGCCACGGCTGACTCCTCCTTTGAGGGTCCAGTCATCACTGGCGCTCCATACGAGATAGCCGCGGGGACTGAACTGACTGCCGAAGGCGTCATGGTGGTCGTAACGGCCACCCAGGGTCAGGGCCCAGTCCTCGGCCAACCACCACTCGTCTTCGGCGAACAGTGCCCAGGTGGTCTGCTCGAAGGCTTCGGTAGCAAGACCATCGGTCAGCTCGGAATCCATCCATTGACCGCCGAGCGTTGTCATATGGTCGCCAAGCGGCATGATGAACTTGCTGTCCAGGACGGTGTTAGTCGTTTCGAGCTCACGTGCATCGCCGCCCACAATATCGGGGAAACCTGTATAAGGCTGCCCCATGGTGCCCGGGATGGTGCGACCCTTGGTCTCGGTGGTGTTGTGCATCAGGCTGGACTCCCAGGTGCCGGCGGTGAAGCGACCGGTATGCCCGACGGCGATCTGGTCGCGCTCGAAGCGCAGCTCGTCGCTGTAGCCGTTGGCCACGCCCGGGTCGGGTTCGCAGCTGCGGGTGCGACCGTCCAGGGTGCCCAGCTGACAGTCATCGTTGGTGTACTCCTGGCGGCTAGTCTCGCCGTCGAGCCAGAGTTCATGGTCCTGGTGGGGCGTCAGGGTGAGCCTGGCGCCCAGGCTGTAAATATCCCCCTCGACGGGGCTGGGGCCGCGCTGGCTGACTGGCACCTCGGTACCGTCTGTTTCGGTATAGGTCAGGCTTGAGGCGTCGCGCTCATAAAACCGACCACGCACCTGGAGTCCGAGGGTGTCTTCGATCAGCGGGCCGCTGGCATAGAGGCTGGTCTCGCGGCTGTCGCCGAAGTCGTCATGCTGATTAAAGGTGCTTTCGGCCTGCACCGAGCCGCTCCATTCCTGACCAACCTTGCGGGTGATGATGTTGATCACCCCACCCATGGCATCGGAGCCGTAGAGGGTCGACATCGGTCCGCGGATCACCTCGATGCGTTCGATGCTGGAGACAGGCGGCATGAAACTGGTGGAGGTCTCGCCGAAGCCATTGGGAGTAACACTGCCGGCGGTGTTCTGGCGGCGGCCGTCGATCAGGATCAGGGTATAGTCGCTGGGCATTCCACGGATGCTGATATTGCGACCGCCGGTCTTGCCTACCTGGCCGCCCACATCGACGCCCTCCACATCGCGCAGGGCATCGGCGACGCTGCTGACCCGCTTCTCCTCCAGCTCCTGGCGGCTGATTACCGAGATGCTGGCCGGAGCCTCGGCCATGGCCTGCTCGAAGCCGGCGGCGGTGACCACGATGTTATCCAGCTGCCGGGTCTCCTGGGCCAGGGCAGTGGAAGCGGTGACCAGCGCGACGGCACTGGTCAGGAGATGAGGGTTGAAGCGGTTCATGGCATGCCTTGAATGAGATTGATTTCGAATAATCTTTGCATTTTATATGGGAATCATCATCAAATAACACTTGCTTTCACAAAACATTGTGTTGCAGAAAGAGGAACGCTGCCCCGGTTTGCGCCTGCCTCAGAAGCCTTCTCTTTGCGATATCTCGAACGCAGCGTTGCGTTATTTGCTACATGCAAAAGCCTCTGATAATTATTATCATAGCGGAGACCAAGGAGATCCTGCCCATGTTGCATGTCACACGCCACGCCGCCGCCATGGCCGGCCTGACCACGCTTTTGACCTTTTCCACGGCTCAGGCCGCCAGCGTTGCCACCGCCCATGGTGAAGTCGAAGTTCCCGATGCCCCCGAGCGGGTGGTAACCCTCCATGAGGGCGCCCTGGATGCTGCCCTGGCGGTGGAGGTAACGCCCGTGGGCGCCGTCACTACCCGCGGTGGTGATGGCGTCGCCCGCTATATCGAGGCCTACCTCGAAGAAGAGACCCGCCCGGCCATTGTCGGGGTGGTGCGCGAGGTCAACCTGGAAGCTGTGCTGGCCGAGCGGCCGGACTTGATCCTGGCCTCCCCGCAGCTGTCCGACGAGCAGTACAGGTTGCTGTCTAAGATCGCGCCCACCGTGGTACCGGAGGCCCGTGAGCTGGCCCCCGATAATTGGCTGCATGAAGCGCGCCTCTTCGGTGAGGCCCTGGGCCGCGAGGAGGCGCTGGAAAGCGCCATCACCCGGGTAGAAGAGCGCGCCGCGGCAGTGGCCGAGGCAGTCGAAGAAGCCGGCGTGGGCGGCAGCGCCAACCTGGTGCGCTGGATGCCTCAGGGCCCGCTGGTGATGTCCGATGCGCTGTTTTCCAGCGCTATGCTGGCGGCGGCCGGCCTCGAGGTGACCGATGCCGGACTGGTCAATCAAGGCGGGGTGCATAGCGACCCGCTGAGCCTCGAGAACCTCTCGCGGCTGGAGGGTGACTGGCTGTTTCTGGCCACTCTGAATGAAGAGGGCGATCAGGCCCTGGAAGCGGCCAGGCAGTCGGCCGCCTTCGCCCGCCTGCCGGTCGTGAAGAGCGATCGGGTGGTTCCGGTGGATGGCCAGCTGTGGACCAGCGCCAGTGGCCCGCTGGCTGCCCAGGCGATCCTGGACGACATCCAAGCCGCGCTGCTGCCCTGATGGCGGCGAGCGGCTTCTGTCTTCAACCCCGCCGCCCGGTGGGGCTTTGGCGCGTCATGATGCTCCTGCTGGTGCTGTTGGCAGCGGTGGTCATCGTCAGCTTGATGCTGGGCGCCGGAGAGGTAACCCCGGGCCGGGCCCTGGCCGTGCTGGCAGGGCACGGCGATGACGAGGCCACCTTCGTGGTGGGCTCGCTGCGTGCACCCCGCACCCTGATCGGCATCGTCGTCGGTATCTCGCTGGGGTTGGCCGGGGCGCTGTTGCAGGCGGTGTCGCGCAACCCGCTGGCCGAGCCCGGGCTGCTGGGCGTCAGTGCCGGTGCGGCGTTCGCCGTGGGCGTGGCGCTGTGGCTGGGTGCCAGCGCGGCGACGCTGCGCATCGCGGTGGGGCAGGTGGGGGCGCTGTTGGGCTGCCTGGCCGTGCTCAGCGTGGTGCGTCTGCGTGGCATGGGCAGGGACCCGGTACGTCTGGTGCTGGCCGGTGCCGCCTTCTCGGCGCTGCTCGCCTCGCTCACCTCGCTGTTGCTGTTGTTCGATCAGCGGACCGCCGACGAGATCCGCTTCTGGGTCGTGGGCAGCCTGGCGGGGCGCCGTCTCGAGGATCTCCTGGCGGTATTGCCCAGCTTGGGCCTGGCGCTGGGGATCATCGTTGTCATCGCCAGGCCCCTGGCGGCCCTGGCACTGGGCGAGCGGGTCGCCTCGGGCCTGGGCCATCATCCGGGCCGCGTTCGCCTGCTGGTGGTTCTGGCGGTGGCGCTGATGGTGGGGGCGGCCACGGCGGTGGCCGGCCCCATCGCCTTCGTCGGCCTGGTGGTGCCCTTCGCCGCTCGCGCCCTGGCCGGCCCCGATATCCGCCGCACCCTTTGGATCTGTCTACCGTTGGGGCCGCTGATGGTGCTGGCGGCGGATATCATCTCGCGCCTGGTCGTGGCGCCGTCGGAGTTGCCTATCGGGGTGCTGACGGCCCTGCTCGGCGCCCCGGTGCTGGTGGCCATCGTGCGCGCGCGACGCCTGCCGACGCTGTAAGGAGGCGCAGAGAATGAACATGGAGAGCCTCGAACGGTTTGCCCCCCGGGAAACGACCCCGGCCGAATCAAGAGCCGCCCTCGCAGAGGATATACCCCCGCCACTTGGACACTGGCGACTGGCGGCGGGAGATATCAGCCTGCTGGTCGAACGTCGTGCCCTGTGGGTCGGCGCGTTGCTTTTGCTGGCCCTGCTGGTGGCATCGCTGGCCTATCTGGCGCTGGGTACCGAACGGCTGGCACCGCCGGTCGTTTGGCGGGCACTCGTCGGCCAAGGGGATCCGGTCGCTACCTTCCTGGTGCAGGAGCTACGCCTGCCGCGACTGGTCGCGGCATGGTTGACCGGCGCCGCCTTCGCGCTGGCCGGCTGCTTGATGCAGACCCTGGCCCGCAATCGGCTGGCCACGCCGGGCATCATCGGCATCGATAACGGCGCCACGGCCTTCGCGGTGGCCTCGGTGGTGGGGCTCGGCACCTCCCTGGCGCCGCCCGCCATGGCTCTGGTCGGCGGTGCCACCGCGGCAGCCATCACCTTCGGCCTGGCCAGCGGTGGGGATACCCGTGGCTATCGCTTTATCGTGGCCGGCATCGGGATCGGCGCGGTGTTCGGTGCCGTGACCCAGCTGTTGCTGGCCCAGATCGATATCGACAGCGCCAATGCGGCTTATCCCTGGACCGTCGGCACGCTGAATGCACGCACCGGTGGCGCGGTTCTGGCGTTGGCCGGTGGCTGCGCCATGGGGCTGCCCCTGGCGCTGGTGTTGGCTCGCTCGTTGGGCAATATGCGCTTCTCCAATGCCATCGCCCAGGGTTTCGGCGTGCCCTTGAGACGTCGCCGTCTTCAGGTGCTGAGCCTTGCGGTGGTGCTATCCGCCCTGGCGGTGGCAGTAGCCGGGCCGGTGGGCATGGTGGGCCTGATCGGCCCGGAGATCGCGCGCTCGCTGTCTTCATCCCGGAGCGTCCCCCTGATAGCCTCGGCACTGGCCGGCGCCCTGGTGATGGTGCTGGCCGACCTGGTCGGCCGGCTGCTGCTGGCACCCATCGAGCTGCCGGTCGGCATCGTCACCGCCATCGTCGGCGGCCCCTGGCTGCTGTGGATCCTGCTGAGACCCTCGAGGAACCCTGCATGAATGCCCCCACGTATCCCGCCAACCTGCTGCAGGCCAGTGAGCTCCGCCTGGCCCACGGCGGCACGACCATTATCGAGAACCTGGCCCTGACCCTGCCGCCGGGTCGGGTAACCGCCATCGTGGGTCCCAACGGCTGCGGCAAGTCGACCCTGCTGGCGGGCCTGGCCCGGATGCACGCTCCGGGCGGCGGTGCGGTGCTACTCGACGGTACCGATGTCCAGCGCCTGCCAGCTCGGGAGCTGGCTCGACGCCTGGCGCTGCTGCCCCAAGAGGCCGGGGCGCCGGAGGGCCTGACCGTGGGGGACCTGGTGCGTTTCGGGCGCCAGCCCCATCAAGGCTGGCTGCGCCAGTGGTCGTCCGATGATCGGCGGGCGGTAGACGATGCCTTGTCAGCCGCCGGCCTCGAGGCCCTGGCGGAACGCCCGCTGGAGTCACTGTCTGGCGGGCAGCGTCAGCGCGCCTGGATCGCCATGACCATTGCTCAGCAGACGCCGCTGCTGCTGCTGGACGAACCCACCTCGGCACTGGACCTGGGCCACCAGCTGGAGGTCTTCGAGCTGGTGTGCAGGCTGGCGGCCCGCGGGCGCACCATCGCCCTGGTGCTCCACGATCTGGCCAGCGCCTGCCGCTACGCCGACTACCTGGTCGCCATGCGCGATGGCGCCATCATCGCCCAGGGCTCGCCGGCCGAGGTGGTCACCGAGGCGCTGGTAGCGGAGCTCTACGGCGTCGGCTGTACCCTGATTCATGACCCGGCGAGCGGCGCGCCGCTGCTTACCGATCTGCGGCGTTTGTCCTGAGTTGGTATACGGTTTGCGGCGAGTTCGGGTGCTACATCTACATCCGGCAATATAGAGCAGTGCTCCCGCCAGCGGCGCGGTCATACACGGCTCCACCAGCAGCGCCCATCACCACAGTGCTGCCGAGGCTGCCACCACGCTGGCGGCTATTGGCACGCTCGAACTTGTTGCGCAAGCCGGCCTGCAGCTTTATTTCATAAAGGGCAATCATTGACGCGGCGAAGGCAATAAGCACCAGGGGAAAACGCGCTCAGTACCCAGGCCGTGTTGCCTTTGACGGCGCGCCCGTGCAGCTTGAGGTGCATTCAAGGGAAGCGGACGTTGTGTTTACGATGCGCGATCGCGGCGACTGGCCGGCAAGAGCACCGCGCCTGACACAGCGCTTCTGGCAGCAGGGCAACGGGCTGGGGCTTGCTATCGTTGCGGCGATTACCGAGCGCTTTAACAGTGAGCTGGTATTCAGTGCTCGTGAAGGCGGCGGGCTCGTCGCACGGCTGACACTACCCGCCCGGGTTCACAGTGAGCGCTGAGTGATGATGCCAACGCTTTTGCCGATGGCCGGCCCAACGCCCTATCAATGGAGTCCGTCACTGGCTGGCGGCCCACCGGGTATAGCCGCTCAGGTACTGCTGTATAAAGTCCCGGGTCTTCTTGTCAGCCAGGCGGCCTTGCTCATCAAAAGCGGTATGCGCAGATGCTAATGCAAAGTCCGGAGCCAAATAAACCGGCGTTAAGGTGGCCAGGATTATGTCGCGCAGATGCACTTGAGCTCGGACCCCGCCCGTATGGCTCATTGAGGCGCTGATGACCCCGGTGGGCTTGCCGCGCATTACCGAGTTGAATGCCGGCCGTGAGGCCCAGTCAATGGCGTTTTTAAGCACGCCGGGGACGCTGTAATTGTATTCCGGCGTAGCGATCAGTATGCCGTCGGCATCGGCGATGTTATCCAGCAATGCCTGCACTGGTGTGGGTTTGATGTCGCCATCCAGGTCGCCGTTATAGAGGGGAATATCAGCAAGATCAAACAGGTCAATCGATATATTTTCATCGACGGAGTTAGCTATGGATTTCAGTAGCCGAGTGTTGAGGGAGTCCTAGCGTAAGCTACCGCTAATGGCTAAAACTTTCATTGTATGTTCTCTTTTCAATACGCTTGGCCTTCCTGGTGTATGGCGTCGTACAAAGAGCGACACTACAGCATCCGCTTCAGGGTATCGTCTTTGCGAATAAAATGGTGAATCAGGGCCATGCCGATATGCCCGATGATAAGCACGGTTAATATCCAAGCCAGCGGTGAATGCAAGTTGCCGATAGCGGCGGCCAAGGCAATCTCTTCGCTTTCCGCAAACAATTCCATCCCGAAGGCGCTCACGCCATGTCCTCCGCCGAGCATCACCATCATTCCGGTGATCGGCATCAGCAGCATGCCGGCAAAGAGCAGCCCGTGTCCGGCCTTGACCAGCCTAGCGATGGCCGGGTCATGGGCCGGGCGCCGATGACGTTGGGTTATCACCCATGCCAGGCGCAGTACGATCAGCACCAGCAGCAGGGTGCCGATAGACACATGCCAGGGTACCAGGATCTCGCCTACCCAATGTTCGCCCTCAGCGATACGGTCCCCAAACTTGAATAACTGCCAGCCGATCAGCCCGGCCATCAGCCAATGAAAGGTCTTGCTGATGCTGCCATAGCGTTTTTTCGAGTCATGTTTCATGCTTTAATCCTTTTGTTGTGGCCGTCGTAAAAGCCGGTTATTGCCATTCGATATCAAGCGTCTCTCTGGCTGCCATACGCTGCAGGTGATCGGCCACTACCTGCTGTAGTTTGGGCATTTGTGCGGCATCGCTTTGCAGCTCCACGGCCAGCGCGTCTGCGCCGTGCATCCGGCACACCCCCAACGGCAGCTCTATTTCGGCTTGCTGCGCGTCAAGGGTGACGGGAAACTTGTGGCCCCAGTGTTTGCACAGCCGGTTCATCAGGCGTTGCGCGTTTTGGGTCTGAATCCAAGCGGTGGATGTCAGCATTGTTCATGTCTCCTGTGGTTGATGGGCCGTCAGGTAATACTCTCGACGATACCGCCTTCCACCCGCAGTGCCGTGCCGGTGGTGGCACTGGCCTGGGGCGAGGCCGCATAGACGCTGAGGCTGGCCACCTCTTCGGGCGTCGCGAAGCGCTTGAGCAGCGTCGAGGGTCGGTTCTCATCCAAGAACAGGGTTTCCATCTCCTCGACCGAGACGCCGCGCTCTGCGGCCAGTTCTGCCATCATCCCCAGGGCGCCTTCTGTGCGGGTCGGGCCGGGAAGGATGGTGTTGACCGTGACGCCGCTGCCGGCCAGCACCTTGGCCAGACCGCGGGAGACGCCCTGCAGCGCCGCCTTGCTGACGCCGTAGTGCACCATCTCGGCCGGAATGTTCAGCGCCGACTCACTGGAAATGAACTGGATACGCCCCCAGCCCTTGGCGTGCATGCCCTTCGCATAGTGCCGCGCCAGACGAACGCCGCTCATGACGTTGACCTGGAAGATCTCCTCCCAGGCAGCATCGTCGATCTCGAAGAACGGGAGAGCGCCATAAATACCCAGGTTGTTAACCAGGATATCGACCTCGGGGCGGGCCTCGATCACCGCCTGGCAGCCCTCGGCGGTGCCGGGGTCGGCGACCACGCCGCTGGCATCGTCACGACCGCTGGCTTGATGGATATGGGCCACGGCCTTGTCCACCCTGGACCGATCACGACCGACCACGGTCACGCGGCTCCCCGCCTGAGCGAGACCGGAGGCAATGGCTAGACCAATGCCCGCGGTGGAGCCTGTGACCAAGGCGTGTTTTTCCGAAAGTTCAATTTGCATCATCAATCTCCTGGCGTTTTTAAGAAGTATGAAGTTTATGTCGTTGACTCAACCAAACCGGAACGCCGATAGCTGCGTTTTGAGCACTTGTTCGGAATAGATCTTGCGGCCCCGGTCATTCCCCGCGGCGCCTGCGGCGACCATCAGCGGGAGCAGGTGTTCTTCACCGCCTGCCGGGTGGCATTGATGGGCATGGGGAGCCTGCGCCCAGTTGCTGAGCGCGGCGTGGCGTCGATCGGGTTCAGCCTCCACGGCCCGGGTCAGCCAGTCATCGAAGGCTTCGGAGGGGGCGGTGACACGCGCATCGCCAAAGCCGCGCATGTTGTGAAAGCTCATGCCGCTGCCAACGATCAGCACACCTTCATCGCGTAGCGACGCCAGGGCTTCGCCAGCCGCAAGATGAGCGGCAGGATCGAGATCATCCCGCAACGACAGCTGCACCACGGGAATATCTGCCTCGGGAAACATCAGCTTCAGCGGCACGAAGATGCCGTGATCGAAGCCCCGCTCGGTGTCCTGCTGGCCGGGTAGGCCGGCTTGAGAGAGCAGCGGGTCGATTCGCTTGGCCAGCGCCGGGTCGCCGGGTGCCGGATAGGTAAGCTCATAGGTATGGTCGGGAAACCCGTAATAATCGAAGATCAGCTTGGGCTGTTCACCGGCGGTCACGCAGAAACCCGGCGCTTGCCAGTGGGCAGAGACCATCAGGATGGCGCGAGGGCGGGCCGGCAGCGAAGACGCCACGCCCTTGAGAAAGTCTGCTGTCCCCGCCCAAGTGTGCGGTGGATTCCAGTCCATGAAAAAGCACGGGCCGGCGCCATGGGGAACAAATAGCACCGGCTGGAGAGTGGAAGAGACAGGCGATTCACTGCTGTTGGTCATGGTGGCACTCCCGGGGCCGTGCGGCCCGATCAAGACTAACAGAAATGACTCTACATTGATTACTATAAGTGGGGGAATATGCTGTTTTTAGAGAACACTTTTAACTATTGGTGTGAGGCGAGCCGTTGGATCGCTTTACGAGCATGCGAGTCTTTATTCAGGCGGTGACCAGCGGCAGCCTGTCGGCGGCGGGGCGTGCCCTGGGCATGTCGCCGGCCATGGCCACCAAGCACATGGACGCCTTGGAATCTCGGCTGGGGGTCAAGCTGCTGCACCGCACGACTCGGCGACTCACGCTGACGGATGCCGGCAGCCACTACCTTGAGGCCAGCAGGCACATTCTGCAGGAGCTCGACGAAGCGGAATCGGAGGTGTCGGCCCAGCGCACCGAGGCGGTCGGACGGCTGCGCATGAACATACCGCTCTCTTTTGGGATGCGTTTCATTGCGCCGCTGCTACCGGCGTTCAGTCGCCGCTATCCCGGGGTAGAGGTCGAACTGGGCCTGAGCGATGCCCAGCACGACCTGATTCAGGAGGGGTGGGATCTGGCGATCCGCATCGGTCATCTTGCCGATAGCTCGCTGCAGGCGCGGCGTCTGGGCGACTGCCCGATGCGGGTGTGTGCGGCGCCGGAGTATCTAAAACGACACGGTACGCCGCAGTGCGTTGCGGACCTTTCCCGCCATAACTGCCTGAGCTATACCCTGTCGTCCTCCCAGCGAGAGGGCGCCTGGAGCTTCGGCAAGAAAGGCAATATCCAGGTGCCCGTACACGGCAACCTCAAGGGCAACAATGGCGATGCGCTGTTGGCGGCGGCACTGGGAGGACAGGGAGTGATCTATCAGCCCCACTTCATTGTGGGGGAGGCTCTGGAGCGCGGGACGCTGGTGGCTCTGGAACTTGACTATCCCACGCTTGAGATAGGCGACCTGCACGTACTTTTCCCGCCTGACCGGCGTCCACCGGCCAAGACCAGGGCGATGATTGATTATCTGGTCGAGGTATTTGCACATTCATCATGCCAACGCCATCTCTGACAACTCTGGGCAGCTCGGCAAGTGAAGGGGGCCACCTGACTCGCCTCACAGACAGCATTATGCCTATGCCGGAATACCAGCATGGGTCTGGCATCCTAGGTTGAAGGCATTTCAAACGCAGGGCAGGTGTTCTCCAAACAAAAAAGGCAGGGTCCGTAACCTAAGGTAATGTGCTGCCGCCGGCGGAGGCAGGCCAGAAGCCGCGGCAGCATCGCCTGGATGACCCCGCTGTTGTCGAGTGAAGAGGATCCCGGTCAAGGCGGCACGGTTGGAGATGGGAGGTCGGCAATCACTCGGCTTTGGCTTCTCCAGCGGCAACAGCGGCTCCACGATCTCCCAAAGCTCGTCGGATACGATCTTCTTAGCCATACCAACAGGCTGGTGTTGTCACTGGCGTGAATCAAGGTTTTGAAAAGCGCTCTAAGTTGGGCGGCTCAGGGCTGTATCGGGCTCAAGGCTGTGTCGGGCTCAAGGCTGTGTCGGGCTCAAGGCTGTATCGGGCTCAAGGCTGTGTCGGGCTCAAGGCTGTGTCGGGCTCAAGGCTGTATCGGGCTCAAGGCTGTATTGGGGCCGAGCTCTCGGAGATCAGTTGGTTTCCGCTACGGCACCTTCGCGTTCGGCCACCGTCCTGGCGAAGCTAATCAGCAATGAGTTGGCCTCCGGCGTGGTGGTGACGCCACGCATCAGAGCATTGGCATCCTCACCCTGGTCGCGCAGCTTGTCGATCTGGCGGGCGAGGTAGGCGCGCATCACCTCTGGGGTGAACTCCGGGTGGAACTGCACGCTCCACTGGCGCGGGCCATAACGCAGCGCCTGATTGGCGTCGTGGGCGTTGCGGGCCAGCACCACCGCACCGCTGGGTGCCTCGAGCACCGACTGGGCATGGGTCAGCTGCACGGGGAAGTGTGCCGGTAGCGTGCCCAGCAGCGGGTCCTCGTGCCCCGATTCGGTCAGCGTCACCTCATGGGTACCCGATTCGCGCCCCGCGGGGTGATAGTCGCTCACCCCGCCGAAGGCGGCGGCCATCAACTGATGCCCATAGCAGACACCGAACATGGCCACGTTGCGCTCCCGGGCGGCCAGCAGCCACGGCTTGAGCGCTTCGCTCCAGGGCTCGGCGTCGCTGACCATGGCGTGGGAGCCAGTGATGTAGAGACCATCGATGTCGGCCAGCTCCGGAAGCGGTTCATGGCGCGCATCGAACACCTCGGCCTCGAAGCCGGCGCGGGCCAGGGTCTGCTGGAACAGCGCCTCGAAATCACCATGGTGTTCGATCACCTCGGGGAAGGCGTCACCGGTCTTGACGATCAGCAGGCGGGGCATGGGGGTTCCTGATGTAAGGGTTGAACATGACGTACTCCAACCTCGTATTCTACTTTCGTTGCAGGCGCTCGCCCAGTGCCTTCATGAAGTGTACGCCTGCCTCTAGCTGCTCATGCTCGATGTATTCGTCGGGCTGGTGGGCCTGGGCGATGCTGCCGGGGCCACATATCACCGTGGGCAGTCCGCGGCGCTGGAACTGGCCCGCCTCGGTGGCGTAGGCCACCGCACCGGCGGGGCGTTCGCCGAGCAGCGCATGGCACAGGGCCAGTACCTCGGCATTGTTATCATCGGCCAGGGCCGGCACCGTCTCGTTGAGCGCTTCAGTCACGATGGACGTCTCCGGGGCGCGCCTCTGCATCTCACTTTCGAGTTCGGCGGCGTAGGCGTTGACCCGCTCGATCAGTTCCTCGAAACGGTCCGATGGCAGGTGGCGAATCTCCCATTCGAAGGTGCATTCACGGGCCATGATATTGATCGCGGTGCCGCCACTGATCCTGCCCACATGCAGGCTCGAGTGAACCACGTTGAAGGCTTCATCGATGCGCCCCTCGGCCTTGAGGTCGGCCATCACGTCCTCGATATGGGTCACCAGGCGCGCCGCCACATGGATCGCCGACACGCCCTGGTTGACCTGGCTGGAGTGGCTGGCGCGGCCGGTCACCGTGGTGCGCAGGTTGGTGGCACCCTTGTGGGCCACCACCGGGTGCATCAGCGTCGGCTCGCCGACGATCACCGCCGCTGGCCGCGGGTGCTCGGCCATCAGCCTCTCGATCATGCGTGGCGCGCCGATGCAGCCCACCTCCTCGTCATAGGAGAGCGCCAGCCAGATCGGCTTCTCAAGCTCGAGGCGCACCCAGCGCGGCACCTCGCTGAGCGCACAGGCGATAAAGCCCTTCATGTCGCAGGTGCCGCGGGCATAGAAGCGGCCGTCGCCCTTGTCGGTCAACGTGAAGGGGTCGGTCGACCAGGGCTGACCGTCCACCGGGACCACATCGGTATGGCCGGAAAGCACCACGCCGCCGGCCACGTTGGGGCCGATGCGCGCCAACAGATTGGCCTTGCTGCCATCGTCGCTCTCCACCCGCCAGTGGGGCACATCATGCTCGTCGAGCAGCGACTCGACGAAGGCGATCAGCTCCAGGTTGGAGTCCCGCGACACGGTGGGGAAGCCCACCAGGCGGTTGAGCATCTCGGCGGCGGTCATGGCGTACTCCTGAACTGAGGATGAGAGATAAGGATGACAGGCAAGGGTGAGGAATTGAGTTGCAGCAGACTACCACGCCCGCGGGGTGGGCCGGAGACGGGACAGGATGCTTTCCCGATAGTGCCAGGCTATCAGATCGATCCACAAACTGGTTTGGCGCTGACCGTTAACAGGCTTATGGTGTCTCGCATCTTTTCACCCAATGTCAGACCCTTTGCCACAGGAGACGATCCATGACCGACACCAGCCTCAGCCTGTTCACGCCGCTGCAGGTCGGCCGACTCACCCTACCCAACCGGGTGATCATGGCGCCGCTGACTCGCTCGCGCACGCCGGACAGCGTGCCCGGCAAGCTGCAGCAGGCCTACTATGGTCAGCGCGCCAGTGCCGGCCTGATCATAAGCGAGGCCACCAATATCTCGCCTACCGCCCTCGGCTACGTCTATACGCCGGGGATCTGGACCGATGCCCAGGAGGCCGGCTGGAAGGGTGTCGTTGAGGCGGTACATGCCAAGGGGGGACGCATCGCCCTGCAGTTGTGGCACGTTGGCCGTGTCTCCCACGCGATGGTGCAGCCCGACGGCCAGTCCCCCGTGGCACCCAGCGCGCTGAAGGGGGAGGGCGCGGAGTGCTTCGTCGAATTCGAGGATGGCACGGCGGGGCCGCACCCCACCAGCACGCCGCGGGCCCTTGAGACCGATGAGATCCCCGGCATCGTCGAGGACTACCGCCAGGCCGCCGTGCGTGCCAAGCGGGCCGGCTTCGACATGGTCGAGATCCACGCCGCCAACGCCTACCTGCTCAACCAGTTCCTGGCCACCGGCACCAACCAGCGCACCGACCAGTATGGCGGCTCGCTGGAGAACCGTGCACGCTTCCCGCTGGAGGTAGTCGATGCGGTGGCCGAGGTGTTCGGGCCCGAGCGCGTCGGTATCCGCCTGACGCCCTTTCTCGAGCTGTTCGGCCTCACCGACGATGAGCCCGAGGCGATGGCCTTCTACCTGGCCGACGAGCTCAACCGCCGTGGCCTGGCCTATCTCCACTTCAATGAGCCCGACTTCGCGGGTGCCGACGTCAGCTACCCGGATGGTTTCCGTGAGCAGATGCGCGAACGCTTCAAGGGCGGGCTGATCTACTGCGGCAACTACAACGCCGAACGTGCCCAGAGGCGGCTCGACGAAAGCAGCGCCGATGCCATTGCCTTCGGCCGTCCCTTCATCGCCAATCCCGACCTGCCCGAGCGCTTCCGCACCCAAGCGGAGCTCAACGAGCCCGACCACAGCACCTTCTATGGCGGCGACGAGAAGGGCTACACCGACTACCCCTTCCTCGATAGCGGTTTCGACCGCCTCGGCTGAGCCGTCGCCAAGCCCTGAAAGCCACAGGCCCGGCCAGCGTGCCGGGCCTGTGGCGCGACGGAGAGGAGATCGTCGATATGTTCAGGGCGTCGCCCGAGGAGGTGAGACGCCGGTCAGGGCCACTGGCGTGACCTGTTCTGCCGTCGGTGGTCTGCTGGAATGCTGTTTCGCTGGCTGCCCGGCGGTTCGGCTGCATGGCGCCACTACAGCATCTCCCGGGTCGCCCCCATCACTCGCCCATCCACGGTGCGCTGTATCTTGTCTTCGATCTCGCTGAGCAGGGCCTCTACCTGGGGCTTGGCGGGGGCGACGGCAACAAAGGTCCATTCGCTGGCGTCCAGGCGATCGAGCTCGCCGCTTTCGCAGACGGCGATGGCCGGGTTGCGCCCGAAACGCTCGTGCAGGCCACCCATGCGTTGGCGTTTCTCCTTAAGGGAACGGCAACCGGGCAGTGAGATGGTCAGGGTGAGAATACCAAGGTGCATGGGGTCTCCATTCGTAGCGTGAAGGGGATAAGCCACCATACGTCATGGCGTGGATGGCCTCTCTGGTCTCTGAATACCATATTAAAATCAGTAAAATGAGACCAAAGGCGTATTGCGGGGTATTTCTTTCTGATTGGCGCCTATATTCCCGATAATAAACTAAGTTTCCTATCGTATACTCCCGCGCATCTGATCATTACAGCAACGCCAGTGCTCCCGAATCGGGTCCGTCTGCGATGGACCCGACAGAGTGCTTGTATTGATTTCCGATGAGCCGGCCCGCGGTTGGGACGGGCCATAGAAGCCATTTGTATTGAGGTGTCTTTCCATGAGCAAACAGCCTTTCCTGATCGCCATGACCTTCATGTCGATCATCATCGGTGGCGGCTTCGCCTCGGGACAGGAGGTGCTGCAGTTCTTTACCGGCTATGGGGCGATCGGCATTGCCGGCACCCTGGTCAGTGGTCTGCTGTTCGCGTTTCTCGGCATGCAGATCGCGCGGATGAGCTCCACCATGCAGGCGAGCTCCCACAAGGAGGTGCTGGAGGCGCTCTTCGGCAAGCGAGCGGGGCTGGTCATCGACCTGGTGCTCTCCTTCTTCCTGTTCGGTGTCGGGGTGGTGATGCTGGCCGGCAGCGGTTCCATCTTCGCCCAGCAGTACGGCCTGCCACCGCTGTTTGGCGGCGTGTTGCTCAGCGTGCTAGTCATCCTGACCCTGTGCCTGCGTGTTCGCGGCATCATCAACCTGATCAGCCTTATCATGCCGGTACTGCTGTTGCTGGTGCTGACGATCACCGTCTACTCCTTCTTCACCAGCAGCGCCTCTCTGGAGACACTGGAGGCCGCGGCTGCCGAGGTGCCCACCATCAGTGATGGCTGGTCGATTTCGCACTGGTTTATCGGTGCTGTGCTCTATGCCTCCTTCAATATTGCCGTGGGCTTTCCCATGCTCTCGGTGATCGGTGGTCTGACCCGCAATACGCGTGAGGCATCCCTGGGAGGCATTCTCGGCGGCGTGGGGCTCGGTGTGCTGATCTTCCTGCTCAATATCGGCCTGTTCGCCAATCTCGAGCGTCTGGCCGGCGTGGATATGCCCTCGCTGATGCTTGCCACGGCGGTCTCTCCGGTGGTGGCAATGGTGATGTCGGTGGCGCTGATCTGCATGATCTACAGCACCGCCGTGGGCATGTTCTTCGCCTTCAGCGCCCGCTTCGCCGCGCCCGAGTCGGGCCGCTTCAAGCTGTTCAGCGTCATCTTCACCCTTGTCGGGCTGGTGCTCAGCCAGTTCGGATTCAGCACCCTGATCGGTACCGTCTATCCCATGCTGGGCGTGGTGGGGCTGATCCTGATCGTTGCCCTGGGCGTTCGCTGGAACAACACACGCCTGCGCAGCAAGGCGCAGTTGGCGAGCTCCGCCAGCCGCTGATACCTCTCCAGCCGCTGATATCTCTGCCCGGTGTCCGCAGGGGCGCTGGGGCTGTGGTACCGCCAGCGGCAGGATGCCGTTTTCCGATTGGGCTACTGCGCCCAGAATGCCACTTCATTTAGAGTGCCAGGCCGGCCACGGTTGCCCGTGGTCGGCCTTTCTCATATCTTGGGATTACTGGGTAGTGCCGTTGAGGACAACCCAGTCCCGCCTTCCCGTGCTGAGCACTCAATGGCTTATGTATCGATATGGGGGTAATGCATCATGGCCGGTGGTTGGACTCGAGATGGAGCCGTACAGGATCAGATTGACGCCACCGTGGAGGAGGCGGTCGAAAGGGCGCGGACCAGCCTGAGCAGCGGTGAGAGCGCCGAGTTCTGCGTGGAGTGTGATGCACCCATCCCGGAGGGAAGACGCAAGGCACTCCCGGGTGTGCAGCTCTGTGTCGCATGCCAGTCGAGCCTGGAGGCCAAGGGGGTGGATGTTGCTGCCATCAACCGGCGGGGCAGCAAGGATAGCCAGCTCAGGTGATCAGCGCCACGTCCGGCAGGGGGGGAATGGCTTGGTGCTTCGCCTTCCACTGCAGATCGGCCGAACCTGGATGGGAGCGATGGCTAGACAGGTAGGCCCTGCTTGAGCGGGCAGGCTTGAAGAGCAGGGCAGAGCCCCCACCTACCGTCATGTACTCACACGTCATGTACCCACACTTCCTGCTCTGGAGTTGATATGTCATCTAGCGTACTGATCACCGGTGCCAACCGTGGCGTCGGACTCGCCCTGGCTCGCCATTACCATGCCGCCGGCTGGGCGGTGATCGGCGTGTGCCGCAGTGGCGGCGAGGAAGCGGCCGAGTTGCGTGACATCGCCGAGACCCTGATCGAGGGCATCGACGTGACCCGTGAGGAGGACGTGACACGGCTGAAGCAGGAGCTGGCGGGCCGCCGCCTCGACCTGCTGATCAATAACGCCGGCCTGTTGCAGGATGAGGTGCTCGGCGAGCTCGACTTCGACTCCATCCGCACGCAGATGGAGATCAATGCCTATGCACCGCTGCGCGTGACCGAGACGCTGCTGGACAATCTGGGGGAGGGCGCGAAGGTCGCCAATATCACCAGCCGCATGGGCTCCATCGCCGATAACGATTCCGGCGGGCGCTATGGCTACCGTGCCTCCAAGGCGGCGCTCAACGCCTTCGGCAAGTCGCTGGCCGTGGACCTCAAGCCGCGGGGTATTGCCGTAGCCCAGATTCACCCGGGCTATGTGCAGACGCGCATGGTCAACTTCGGCGGCATGATCAGCGCCGAGGAAGCCGCCACGGGCATCGCCCAGCGTATCGAGGCGCTGACACTGGAGAACAGCGGCGGCTTCTGGCACAGCAATGGCGAGACGCTGCCCTGGTAACCACGGCGGAGTCGACTGGCGCTTGTTGCTTAGGTTCAAGGGGTAGTCGCGCCGGCCGCCTGAGCGTGTTGCTCGCCGCTCGACCCAGCCACAGGCTTGGGCGGCATAGCCCGCGGGGTCGAGATCCAGGCGAGCCTCGAGGCCATCCACCTACCGCCTGGGGTCAGGACCGCGCCCGAGGCAAAGACATTGGCGTAGCCGCCGAACGGCACGCCAAGGTCGACAAGCTCGTCCATGGAGGTGGTGACTGCCTCGGGCACCGAGCAGTTGATCAGCACTGCCGAGGCCCCCACAGCCGCCACCGATCGTGACGCCGCGGCTTCCGGCCACGATCAGGTCGCGATGACCGGTGGTTCCCTGGTGAAGAGCTCTCTACTCGCGTTCGTCCCGGGTCGAGCGCAGCAGCACCCGGTCCATGCCCCCGGTGCTCAACACCCGCCTGAGTACCGCGAACAGATGGGTAGGCAGCGTGACCGCATAGCGCGGCCGCGGTCGCTTGCTCTCCAGGGCGTGGATCAGCTTCTCGACCACCGCCTCGGGACCCAGGGTGAAGGGGGCCTTGCCATCCTGGCTGGCGAGGCGCGCCTCCACCTGCCGATAGGTGACGGCGTGGGCGCTATGGATGGGGTCGATGTTGGCCTTGAAGGCGCGATAGGCGTTGTCGCGAAAGCGGCTGGTGATCGGCCCCGGCTGGATCAGGCTGACATGGATGCCGCTGCCGACAAGCTCCTGACGCAGGGTGTCGGTCAGGCCTTCGAGAGCGAACTTGGAGCATACATAGGCGCCGCGATAGGGCAGGGCGGCGAAGCCCAGCACCGAGCTGTTGTGCACGATGCGCCCGTGACCCTGGGCGCGCATCATCGGCAGTACCCGTGTGGTGAGCTCGTGGGTACCGAGCAGATTGGTTTCCAGCTGAGCCCGCAGCACCTCCCGTGACAGATCCTCCACCGCACCGGGCTGACCAAAGGCACCGTTGTTGAACAGTGCCGTCAGTCGGCCACCGGTACGCTCCTTGACCGTTGCCACCGCGGCCTCGATGGAGCTGCTGCTGTCTAGATCGAGCCTCAGGGCCTCGAGGCCCTCCTCCGCGAGCCTGGCCACATCCGCCTCGGCGCGGGCCGTGGCGAACACCCGCCAGCCCCGGCCCATCAGGGCATGGGCCGCGGCATGGCCAATACCGCTCGAGCAGCCGGTAATCAGGATGCTGCGTGGTGGGGTCTCTTGTGCAAGGGCCATGCGGTTCTCCCTAGCGACCGGCGAGCGTGATCAGTCCGAGAGGCCGGTCCATGTCACGCCTCCTTGAGCCCGGCCGCGCTCAGGTCCGGCGCATCGAAGTCGGCCGGCTCATCCGTATAGACGCAGACGTTGGCATCTTCGATATCGCCGTCCTCAGCCTCCAGGTGGGTGGCGAAGAACTCGCGGATCTCGCGGCGCTGGCAGTGAGCCTCGAAGGCCGCCCGGTTGGCCCACACCTCATGGAAGACGATGGGGTAGCTCGTGCCCTGGGCGAAGGGGTTGTCGATCTGGCGGGTCACGGTGTAGTGCAGGCAGGCATCTTCGCGGTGGGCGTTGGGCTCCAGCGCCTGGAGGGCGCGAAACACGGCGTCTTCCCGCCCGGGCCTGGGCTTGAAGCTGGCGATGCAGTAGATCTTCTGTGACATCGATGGTGTCCTGTGTGGAGATGTGCGCAGACGATACCATCGCCTGCCCCGGCGGCATAATCGCGAGTGCCGCACGCGCTGAGCCTGCGTTGTAGGGTCTGCCAAACTGCCGTATCAACACGGCGGGGCGCTGGAGCAGGGTCCTACCTGTCCCCGTAGTTGTCGCCTAAACGAATTGAGAGGTGATCAACGTGCGTTACCCCACGGAGAGCAAGGAAGCCATCTCCAAGAAAACAAGCGGAGAGCTCCGAATAGACGGAATAGATGCCTTCACCAGCGCCGAGGCGCCTGTAAGGAACGGGTCACTCCGACTGTTTGTTGTGCTGCGGCTTGCCTCGGCGCTGAGTGGCAGCCATCTTTTCCAGCTCCTCCTCGCTCATGGAGTCGTACATCGATCTTGCTGCTCCGTCGAGATCGCTGACTTTCTGCTCGCCGCGCCGGGCTGCCAGCGCCGCACCAGCCGCCATTTGCTGAGCCTTTGATTTTGCCGGCATGTTGCTTTCTCCTCTGCTGTTCAAGGTGTGTTGCCACTCCTGAAGTAAAGTATGCAATATCCAACAGGATGGCAGCAAAAGGTTGATGAGGCCTTAGTTTGTGGACTAGATTTATACCTCGGATAACTCAGGAGGAGGAGCTATGCGTGATATGCAGGATCTTTTTCCGACCCGTTTGGAACGCAAGCTGGGCATGTTCGAGCGCATTGATCCCGTCGTTCACAGCGATGACGGACAGCGCGTGAGTGGACCATTGAGCCAAGAGGAACTGGATGAGTTCGAAGTAAATGGCTTCCTCTCGTTCGAGAATTTCTTCGATAGGGAAGAGATGCAGGCCTTTATCCAGGAGCTGCGTGAATATGAGGAGGACGAGGACCTGAAGCTCTCGGAGGGTGCCGTTCTGGAGCCGGGCAAACAGGAAATTCGCTCCATCTTCGGCATTCACACGATCTCCGAGCGCTTTAGCCGCCTGACACGGGACCCGCGGCTTTTGGCCATGGTCCAGCAAATTCTCGGCAGTGATGTATATATCCACCAGTCGCGCATCAACTATAAGCCGGGCTTTAAAGGCAAGGGCTTTAACTGGCACTCTGACTTCGAGACCTGGCACAGCGAAGATGGTATGCCGCGCATGCGCTCCCTGAGCTGCTCGATCATTCTGACCGACAACGGTGAATTTAACGGTCCGCTGATGCTGATCCCCGGCTCTCACAAGTACTTTATTCCCTGTGTTGGACGCACCCCCGAGAACAACTACAAGGAATCGCTCAAGAGTCAGGAAATCGGCGTGCCGGATGCCGCGAGCCTGAAGACAATGATGGTGGAGAACGGTATCGAAGCGCCCAAGGGCGACTCAGGTTCGCTTGTGATGTTTGAGTGTAATACGCTCCATGGCTCCAATATCAACATGTCCTGTTGGCCGAGGAGTAACCTCTTCTTCGTCTACAACAGCGTAGAAAATACTCTTCACGACCCTTATTGCGGCAACAAGCCGCGCCCGGAATTTCTTGCTGCGCGCAAGGACTGGGAGCCCCTCAAGCCCGTAAGCGACAGCAATCGTTCGTAGCTGCAAATAGGGCGGCGTAGTCGACAGCGCGGAACCCTAACTGCCGCCTTCTTCCGGCGA
Organism: Halomonas sp. LES1; assembly: GCF_031846005.1. NCBI lineage: Bacteria > Pseudomonadati > Pseudomonadota > Gammaproteobacteria > Oceanospirillales > Halomonadaceae > Halomonas > Halomonas sp. LES1. Next base: position 39,216 of record NZ_JAVRGC010000007.1, on the reverse strand, counting down.
GAGGAGCGATTGTTAAAGATGTAAAGACGGAGGGCTTATTCATGTCAGAGCGTAAACAACCCCCGCAGCAGCAATCACATCAGCCTGGCGCGGAGCACAAAATGCATCCGGAGCCCGAGTACATTCGCGCGAGTTACCGGGGAAGCGCCAAGCTCAACGATAAAGTGGCCGTGATTACCGGTGGCGATAGCGGTATCGGTCGTGCGGTTGCGCTGCATTTCGCCCGCGAAGGCGCTGACTGCGTGCTTATCTACCTGGACGAAACCCGCGATGCCGAAACGACCCAAAAGCTGGTCGAGGCCGAGGGGCGGCGCTGCCTGCTGCTCCAGGGGGACGTGGGTGAGTCGACGTTCTGCCGGGAAGCGATAGACCAGTCTCTCGCGACGTTCGGCAAGGTCAATATCCTGATCAACAATGCCGCTGAGCAGTATGACTGGGACGATATCACCCAGATACCAGATGATCAGCTTCTGCGCACTTTTAAGACCAACATCTTCAGCCACTTTTACCTGACCAAGGCTGCTCTGCCCCATATGCAGGAAGGTGACAGTATCATCGCCACCTCTTCCATCAACGCCTTCAAGGGCAACGATACCCTGATCGACTATTCCGCCACCAAGGGCGCGATACAAGGGCTGGTGCGCTCTTTGGCGGTCTCGCTGGTCGATCAGGGCATCCGCGTCAATGCGGTAGCGCCCGGGCCGGTCTGGACACCGCTGATACCTGCCAGTTTCGATGCCGAAAAAGTTGCGGGCTTCGGCGGCCAGGTGCCTATGGATCGTGCCGGACAGCCCAGCGAGATAGGCCCGGCCTATGTCTACCTAGCCAGCGAAGAGTCATCCTATATGACCGGGCAAACTCTCCACCTTAACGGGGGCGTCGTGCTCAACACTTGATAGTGTGCAAAGTGGCTCGCCGCGATGTGCTTATTCACATCGGCGAGCCTTTTTTTACTTCTACTGGCTCACCAGCCTTGCATGGCTGGTGCCATTGTCCCGAGGCGCCACCTGGATCTGCATCGGGATGCGCTCGTGCATCTCCTGTACGTGGGAGGTCACGCCGACCCGGCGGCCCAGGGCCTTGCCCGTCGCCACGACGGCCTCGATGGAGGAGCTGCTGTCGAGGTGAACCTAAGGGCCCCGAACCCTCATCCTCGAGTCTGGAGCATCCGCCTCGGCGCGGGCCAGGCGGTTTTAGTCCACCTTGCGACCATTGCATAGCTGGCCCTCAGGCCACTTTGTTGTCAGGCTATCGGTTTACATAATGTTGCCAAGCGACAGTGAAAGCCCGGTAGCCGGGTCGGTTTTAAGGAATAAGTCTATGATCCTTAAGGAAAAGGATGCTACGCCAAACGGAAACGGCCGTGGCGGCGACGAGCGCGCCTTTTACGGTCACAAACAGGAACAGGACGTCGCCTTCCAGCTGCGTCGCGAGTTTGGCGAGCACAAGCAGATCCACGTCATCAACGACCTGCGTATTGAACACCGTGGCGAGCGTGCGCAGATCGACCATCTGATTCTTCATCCTTACGGTTTCATCATCGTCGAGTCCAAGAGCATCGCCGGCGAGGTGACAGTCAATGCCGCCGGCGAGTGGTCACGCAGCTATCAGGGCAACTGGATGGGGATTCCGTCGCCGATTCGCCAAGCGGAGTTACAGCTGGATCTTCTCAAGGCGTTACTGAGCGATAACGTCGAGCATTTTCTTGGCAAGCTGTTGGGTGTCCAGACTCAAGTTGCCCATCGGGAATGGCGTACGCTCTGCGCCATTTCCAGCACCGCCATCCTTCATCGCGACAAGATGCCAAAGGATGTAGCGAGCAGAGTCGTGAAAACCGAGTTCGTGGCCAGCAAGGTGAAGGAGCTCGTGGGGAGTTTGAAAATAGGGTTTCTCAAGGGGCGGGCCGGGTTCTTCGTGGGAGAACTCGACAATATCGCCAATTTCCTGCTTGAGCACACCACCCAAGTAGGCACTGCCACGGCAGACGGCGATAGCGCCCCTGCCACGCCAGAACCGGCCGCTTCCGTTGCCGAGCCCGTGCCGAATTACTCGGTTACGCCGGCGCCAACTACCAGCTCTTCACCGACCGAGCCCCCTGCCCAGGTCCAAGGCTTGATGACCTGCAAGCAGTGTGGCGAGGCCAGTGGCCTCACCGGCATGTATGGTCAGTATGGTTACTACGTGAAATGCGGCCACTGCAGCACCAACACCTCGATGAAGCAGTCTTGCCCCGCCTGCGGCTGGAAGAGCGTACGCGTGTCCAAGGATGGCCCTGACTACACCGGAACTTGTCGGAAATGCACCCACCAGTTTCTGGTCTTTCGTCAGGAGTAGGGGGGGGAGATAATATGACAGCTATCGACCCAAAGCGGCCATGCCGGCAAAGGCAGCCAGTATGTTCACCGGTGTTATGCTGCATGCGCGGCGGTTGGTGTTATGTAGCCGAGAAGAACTTAATATTCTGTTATTTCAATGGCTTAGGTGATCTGCTGGCGCGTAGAATAACATTCTTTAACGCGCGTGCTCGTTCAAGTGGAATATCAAGCATGCTATATAATACAGCTGTTATACGGCACCGATCGTGGCCGTACTTTTGTCTCAGAGTGAGCATTGGTGTCGCATACCACTGAAGAAAAAAGTTATTTGGTAAAGACTGGTTGCCACATTCAATAGGGAAGTGAGAAATGAAGTTAGCTAAAGTCTTTATTAGGAATTTTCGTCGACTTGAAGAGGTCGAATTAGATTTCGAAGATTCGGAAACTGTTTTCGTTGGGCCAAATAATAGTGGAAAGACTTCGGCAACCAGCATATTTCGATGTTTTCTCTCTTCCAGGGATTTTAAGATTCATGATTTCTCGATAGAGCGCATCTCGGAGATTGACCATTATTCGCCTGAAGGAGATATTGTTTTTCCCACAATAGAGCTAGACCTATGGTTCGACTTTGATCCCGAGAATATCTCCTTTGGTCGTGCTTTTGCGTTGCTTTCAAGTGTCTCCATAGAAACATATAAAGTCGGCATGCGCTGCAAGTATGCAGTAGATGATATTGCTAAGTTATGGGCTGAATATGCCACCATTTTCCCAAGTGATGATGACGGTAACCGAAAAAGAAGCCTAAGCCACTTTTTAGGCCTTGATGGTAACTTCAAGAAACATTTTTCCGTTCAGTACTCTTCACTTTCACGTCTGGATAACGATGAGATTGAGGAAACAATACTCAAGCCATCTGATGGCAAACGCATATTGAATTCTTTGGTGCGAGCGGACTTCGTTGATGCCCAACGAAACATGAATGATGATGAGGAAGCTAGTCGTAGCAGTAAACTCTCCACCGCGTTTGCCTCGTTCTATCGCAACAACTTAGATCAAGCTGATATCAGCGATGCGGCCATCCAAATTATCGATGAGAACAACGAAAAACTCACGAAACATTACGATGAGAATTTCGGGAGTCTTATGGGTGTATTGGATGGATTGGGTGTGCCCGCAGCACATGAACGTCGTTTGAAGATAATTTCATCTATCAGTGCCGATGTCGCACTACGAGGCAGCACAGACTTAATCTACATAGATGCCGAAACTGCTCATGAACTTCCCGAGGCATATAATGGATTGGGGTTCAAAAACTTGGTGCTAATGGCGATCCAGATCCGGGATTTTCAGCTGCAGTGGTTGCAAACCCTAGAGGACCGGCCATTATGCCACCTAATCTTTATCGAAGAACCCGAGGTCCATTTACACGCTCAGGTTCAACAAACATTCATCGGTAATATATGGAATATTCTTAACAATCTCGATGAAGATGGAATTGGTAGCCCGCAACTTGTTATTACAACGCATTCATCACATGTTCTCAATTCAGTTGATTTTGAAAAAGTTAGGTATTTTCGAAGATGTCATCGTTCAGATGAAGATCCTACTGCCTCTCAAATTCTACGCGTGTCAGAGATACATAACCTAAGAGACTTTCAAGCTTCAGCAGTCGCTACGGATGACGGTGAAATAGATGCGGATGCTGCTCTTGATTTTTTAAAGCGCTATCTAGCTCTGATCCATTGCGACCTATTTTTTGCTGATGCAGCAATATTGATTGAAGGCACTGTGGAGCGGCTTCTTCTGCCACAAATGATCACGAAGACATCACCAAACTTGAACACGAAGTACCTCACTACGCTAGAAGTTGGCGGGGCGTATGCTCATCGGTTCGCAGAACTAATGACCTTCCTGCACATACCCTACTTGGTTATTACCGACATAGACTCTGTGAAGCCTCCAGAGGGTGGCGGCCGAGCCAAAGCCTGCTGTGCCGTTGATGCTGGTGCAATAACTTCTAATGCTAGCCTCAAAGACATGTTCGTAGGAAAACTGTCGATCAGTGATTTCAATGAGATTTCTGCTCAGGATCAATCGCAGGCTGATTTTGACCGTTTTGTTGCTTTTCAGCGTCCAGTTGAAGTGGATTTTTTAGGTGAGAATATAATGGTTCATGGTCGAACTTTAGAAGAAGCATTCATCTATGAAAACATCCAAGTCTTTGGTGAAGGAGAAACGTTCAAAGGCGTTGTACTTCCAGCGAAAGCTGAAGAGTTGAACCAGTCAATGTTTGAGCTCATTCGAGAATCGAGCTTCAAGAAAACCGATTTTGCACTCACTGTCCTGTCTTCTGATGATTGGCAAGTACCTTTATACATCCGTGAAGGATTGGAATGGCTTGAACAGAGGCTACGAAGCCAAGATCAGGCAATTGAGGAGTCTGTCAAATGACCAAATTGCTCAAGCCGACTAAAGCAGATAAGGAAATCGAAGAATGCATTTTGGCCGCTCAGTCTTTTTCTGTAGTAGCAGGAGCCGGTTCTGGGAAGACAACTTCACTTGTGACGGCACTGAATTTTCTTCGTGATGAAGTTGGACGTGATTTAAGAAAAAATGGTCAGAAAATCGTTTGTATTACCTATACTAAGCGAGCAACTGCTGTAATTGAGGAACGGCTTGGGTTCGATGAACTTTATTTGGTTTCAACAATTCATAGTTTCCTTTGGAGTTCCATCGGCCGATTTACGAAAGATATTCGTATAGCTCTTCGTGATAACCTCATTCCAACCCATATCGCAAAAGCACGCGAAAAAGACAATGGTGGTAACTCTCAAACAGCCCATAGAGCACGCGCTCGAGTTGCTGAATTGACGGCAGAATTAGAACTTTTAGATCAAGTGACTACGTTTAAATACGATGAGAGCCAGTTTAGTAGCTTTTCGAAAGGGCAAATCGGTCATGATGACGTCATCGACTTAGCTGCATACTTGATATCCGAGAGTCCTATTTTGCAACGTGGGCTTGGCTTCCAGTTTCCCTACATTTTTGTCGATGAAGCGCAGGATACATTTGATAGTGTTATTGGCGCATTCAACACAATTTGTTCAGGTGAAGGTCTTCCGATGGTTGCCTATTTTGGTGACCCTATGCAACAGATTTATGATAATGGAGCCGGTGTATTTGATGGGCCTGAAGGGTTCCGGTTAATCGAGAAAGAGGAAAATTTTCGATCGGCTACCTCAATCGTTGCGCTGACTAATAAGCTTCGGAATGACATTCAGCAGGTGCCCGCTGGCGAAAGCGTCTTGAATGTAGGTAGTGTGCTACTGACCTTGATTGAAACAGAAGCACCTGCTGGGCCTCGTGGAAGATATACCCCCGAACAACTAGACCAGTCTCTATCGAAATTCGATGAAGCCCTGCAATACATCGGTTGGCAGAATAATGAGGGAGCTAAAAGACTGTTCTTGGTGCGACAGATGATTGCAAGACGTCTTGGGTTTTCATCACTACAAAATCTATTTACGGGAGAATATGCCTCGAACAAAGCACAAGATGAGTATATCGATGGGGACCATTTCTTAGTTAAGCCATTTATCAAATCGCTATGCCCTTTGATAGCTTCACTACAGAGCGGCAACAAAAAACAGATTGTCAATATATTACGGGAAGAGACACCTGCTTTCGATATATTGGGCATAAATAAGGATCGCCCTCTTAAGGAGATGCTAGATAGTGCTCATAATCTTGTGACCGAGCTTTCCGAAATGTGGACAAAACGTCCAATTGGAGACATCTTGAGATATGCAAAAGAAAATCGACTTTGCAATATTTCTGACCGTTTGGCTGAAACATTAGATAGAGAACCAAGAAATGAGGCTTACGATAAGGCAATTCACGCTGAAGAAAAGTCTGATTGGTTAGCCGACGAATTTTTATCAATGTCAACGAATGAGCTCCTCCCATACTACGGTTTCGTTTCTGATCACACGGCACTCAGTACTCAGCACGGATCAAAAGGGGAAGAATACGAAGATGTCTTAGTTGTTTTTGATGATATTGAAGCCAGCTGGAACATGTACAGCTTCAATAAGCTTCTGACGCCCGCTGCTGCTGGAGATGGCACAGAAGGTCAATTAGCTCGCAGCAGGAAATTGGCATACGTTTGTTTTTCACGAGCTCGGATGAATCTAAGAATATTTCTTTATTGTCAGGATGCAAAAGCGGCTCGTGTTGCACTCGTCGAAAGTGAGTTGTTAGATAGCGAGCAGGTGCAAATACTGCCTTCGAAGAGATGAATAAAGTTAGCTCGAGGCCGCTTAAAACACCGTATAACAAGTTGCTGCACGCGGACACATACTGCTACGCTCGTTTTTGTGTATCGCTGCGCTCTACTTTACACAAAAACGTTCTCCGCAGTATGTGCCGGTGAGCAAAGCGTTGTATGAGGGAGTCCTGAAGGACCGCTTATGGCCGCAAGGAGAATTTTAGACTATTCTAAAAAATGAATGCGGTAGGGCACGGCGCCAAAATGAATGTTTAGAAATAGGAAAGATCCCTAACTGTACCCAGAGTTTTTCTTGTGCGTGAGGTGGACTATGAGGATTTTAGTTTTCACTAATGTGTGTTTGTTTTTTTTGTTAGCCTCACCATACTGTTTTTCTGATGATCAATCAGAATTATCTTCTTCACCAGAGGAGCTTGGGAAAGCTCGGATTGCTGATGTTCCGACTTACATAGGTTTTAAATATTTCTCAGGAAACTTGGGTGGTTCTGGAAATTTTCCTGCTATATATGCTCATGGTTATAACGGGGGTAAGGGCGTGACTGTAACTGGGAAAGGATATCATAGAACATTTACTATCGAAGATTGGGGTGATGCTTTGCGTGCTTACAAGGCACTTCTTGAACTTAGTGGCTACGAGATTAGAGACTAGAGCGTGGCTTGGTTAAGTCTAGCTTTAATGTTGTTGAGCTATCATATAGATGTTCTTTTTCATTTTTCTGAATGACAGCTTATGGCCGAAAGTTACCTACTCGATGCAGGTAAAACCGGCTCGCTGACGATGAGTTTATCCACCTTAGCGAGCCGTTTCTCTACCTTTACTGGTTGACTAGCTTCGCCCGGCTGGTGCCGTTGCCCTGAGGCTCCACCTGGATCTGTACCGAGATGCGTTCGTGCATCTCCTGCACGTGGGAGATCACGCCGACCCGGCGGCCCAGGGCCTGCAGGCCATCCAGTGCTTCCATGGCCAGCGCCAGCGACTGTGGGTCTAAGCTGCCGAAGCCCTCGTCGATAAATAGCGACTCGATGGTGAGCTCGCCCGAGGCCATGGAGGCGAGCCCCAAGGCGAGGGCCAGCGAGACCAGGAAGGTCTCGCCGCCGGAGAGCGAGTGCACCGAGCGGCGCTCGTCGGCCATGTCCAGATCCACCACCAGCAGCCCCAGCTCGCTGCCGCCGCGAACCAGTCGATAGCGGCGGCTCAGGCCCGCCAGATGGGCGTTGGCGTGCTCGAGCAGCTGCTCCAGGTTGTAGGCCTGGGCGATGCGCCGGAATACCTTGCCGTCGGCGGAGCCGATCAGCTCGCTGATACGCCCCCAGCGACGGTACTCGGCCCGGGCGGCCTCCAGTTCGCTCTGCCCGGCCTGCTGGCGCTCGCGCCGGCGATCATCATCGTTGAGTGCGAAGGCGGCCTCGTCCCGCGCCTTCTGGGCCGCCTCCAGCCTGGGGGCGAGCTCGGCCTGGGCCTGTTCCAGTGCTTCCTGGCGTCGCTGCAGCTCGGCGGTCACGGCCTCGTTCAGCAACGCCTGGTCGTTGCCTTCAAGGCTCTCGTCCTCGACCAGCTCCTGTCCGCGGCGATGATTCAGCAGGGCGGTGCGGCGCTCCGCCAGCGTGGCGGTGGCGCGCTGGCGCCGGGCATCGGCTGCCTCGATCCTCCGCTCCTCCTCGCGAGCCGCTTCTTCTGTCTGGGCGAGCAGCCGGGTGAGGGTGGCATCGGTCAGCTCGGGATTTGCCTGGCGCCAGGCGTCGAGCTCCTGAGTCAGGCGCTGTTGTTCCCGCTTTTGCTGCTCCAGCTGTCTGGCCTCGTGCTCTGTCTGCTGGGCAAGCCGCTGCTGCTCACGCTGGGCCTGATGCAGCCGGGCCAGGGCGCCGTCATAGGCCCGGCGGGCGCTCTCCTGGTGCGCGTCGAGTCGCTGCTGCCAGGCGTCGGGCGAGGCGTGTTCGCCGAGACACTCGGCAAGGGTCCGCGCGAGCGTGTCGCGTTGCTGGCGCAGCGGAGGCAGCTGGGCGTCGAGCTCGGCCAGCCGCTTGGTGGCGCTGGTTGTTTCGGTCTCCAGGCGGGCCAGCGCGAGCTGCCCCTCGTGGAGGGCCTTCTCCAGTGGGGTCAGTTCGGCGCTGGCGCGGTTCAGGGCTTCCAGCGACTGGCGCTGCCGGTGGCGCTGCTCTTCGCTCTGCCGGCGCTGGGCCTGTAGCCAGGCGTCGCGCTCGGGTTCGTCGATGGCCTCGAGTTCCCCGCAAAGCGAATGCCTGGTCAGCGCCTGGAGGGTGTCGTCGCGCCACTGTTCGGCGGCCTTGAGGTCGTGATTCAGCTGCTTGAGGGAGCGTTCCAGGGCGCGATAGTCGCCGACCAGCTCATCGCGTTGCTGCTGGGCGGTATCCAGGGCGCTGCGCGCCTCCTCCAGCTGACGGCTCTCCTCCTGCTGCTGGGCGACGAGCTGGGCGGCCTCCGGCGTTGACGGCGGGTGGTGCCGCCAGGGGTGGTCGAGGCCGCCGCAGACCGGGCAGGGAGTGTCCTCCTCGAGGGCCTCGCGCAGGCGTATCACGCTCTCGCTGCGCACCGCGCGGCTGCGTTCGACCAGTGCGGAGACGGTGGTGAAGTGTGCCTGGGTACGGTCGAGGCGCTCACGGGCGGCCTGACCCTCTGCCAGCAACTTGTCGCGGCGGTCGCGCTCCTGCCCCAGCTGGGTGGCGAGCCTCTGGTGGGCCTGCTGGGCGCGAGTGAGCTCCTGCCAGCGGCTGCCTAGCTCCTCCAGGGCGAGATGACGCTGGGCCGCCCGGTCATGGGCCTGCTGGCAGGCCTGGCGGGCGGCGTCGAGGTCGGTGTGAGTGCCCATCAGCTCGTGTAGCCTTGCCTGCCACTCGTCGCGCTGGCGCTGACGCTCATGCTGGCTGGCTTGGGCGTGACGGTGCTGCTCCGTGATGTCGTTGGCGAGTCGTTGCTGCTTGTCGCGTGCCGCTTGCAGCTCCTCGAGGCGCTGATCCAGAGTCGCCAGGCTCTGGGCCTGTTCGCGGGCCTGGCGCAGCTCGGGCTCGGCGCGGCGGTAGCTCTCACGCGCCTCGTTCATGGCCTGCTCGGCCCGTTCGAGCGCCGTGCCTGCAGTCTGCTGCTCGGCGTCGGCGGTGTCGCGAGCCGTGACGGTCCTGGTGTGGGTCGACTGCAGTTCGGCGATCTCGCCGGGCAGCTCGGCATGACGGGCGAGGGCATGGCGCTTCGGGGCGATCAGCCGACGCCAGTCACGGTCGGCACGCTGCTCGGCGAGGGCCTGCCACGCATGCTCGGCGGCCTGCTGCTCGGCATGGCCGTCCCGATAGCCTTCGTGCAGCCGGGCGTCCTCATGGAGCCAGCGTTGCTCGCTCTTGAGTGACTCCGCCTGCTTCTGCAGATCGTTCAGTGCCTGGCGGCTGACCTGGGCGGCGTGCTCCAGCTCGGCGCGGATCTCCGGCGTGGCGGGCAGGTCCTCGGCGAGCCGCGTTTCCAACGCCTCCACTCCCTTTCTTGCCTGGCTGGCGCGGTGGTAGGCGGCCATCGAGATCTCGGAGTATTCATGCGTGCCGGTCAGGCGTTCCAGCAGGTCGCTGCGGGCGTTGTCGTCGGCCTGCAGGAAGGCGGCGAACTCGCTCTGGGCGAGCAACACGGCGCGGGTGAACTGGTCGAAGGTGAGTCCCAGGCGCTCCGGCAGCAGACGATCGAATTCACGCTTCTGGGTCGTGAGCAGGCGGTCATCCTCGAGGTCGCGCAGCGACTGCTCGGCCTTCTGCAACTTGCCGGTGACCCTCTCCCTGGCGCGACGCACCGCCCAGCGGGCGCGGTAGCGGCGCCCGTCGCGGCCCATGAAGTCCACCTCGGCGAAGCCCGAGGCGGTGCCCCGGCGCAGCAGGGTGCGCGGGTCACTGGTGGTCAGCGTGGAATCTGGGGTGTCGTCGACCTGGCTGTCCCGGGCCGGTGCCTGGCGCAGCCGCGGTGTACCGCCGTAGAGCGCCAGGCACAGGGCGTCGAGCAGGGTGCTCTTGCCGGCTCCGGTGGGGCCGGTGATGGCGAACAGGCCGGCCTCGCCGAGGGGGGGCGTGGTGAAGTCGAGCTCGAGGGGGCCGGGCAGGGAGGCCAGGTTCTCCAGGCGCAGGGCGAGGATTCTCATGAGCGAGCCTCCTCGGTTGGTGACTGTTCAGCCAAGGTGTTGTCGTCCGAAGTGGCATCGGCGTCGAGCACGTCCTGGCGCAGGCGGTCGAAGTCGGCGAGCACGTCCTCCTCCGGCGGCTGACCCCAGCGTTTCTCCCAGGTGCGCTCGAAGAGCCGGCGCGGGCCCAGGGTCTCCAGGTCGACTCGGGCCCTCTGGTCGTCGTCTTCGACCCGGGGCAGGCGGCGCTCGAGGCGCAGCAGGCGCAGCGCCTTGCCCTCGAGGGCGGCCTCGACGCGGGCACGCAGATCGGGGGTCGGTGAGTCGAGCTCCACGCGCACCTCCAGCCAGGGCCACAGGTCTCTCGGCCGCTCCCGCCCCCGAGCGCCGGGTTGTGCATGGTCATCCTCCAGGGCCTCGAGCTCGGCCAGCACCTGCTCCAGCGGCGCGGGTCCGACGCGGTGCATGGCCACCGGGCGGGGCACGGGAATCGTCTGGATCTCATCCAGGGCCTCGCCCGCCAGGGTCACCTCCACCACCTGGTGGGGATAGGCCACCTCGCTGAAGTCCAGCGGCAGGGGGCTGCCGCTGTAGCGGATGCGTGCCTCGCCGACTTGCTGGGCGCGGTGCAGGTGGCCCAGGGCAACGTAGGCGATAGAGTTCGGGAACAGGGCGGCGGAGATCGACTCCTCGCCGCCGATCACGATGGGGCGCTCACTGGCCTCGGACACCGCGGCGCCGTGCAGGTGGGCGTGGCTCATGGCGACCAGCGCCTGGCCCGGCTCGCGGCACTTTCCGGCGGCCTCGATCAGCTGTCGGTGCACCCGGGTGATGCCGGCAACATAGTCGTTGGGGGTATCGTCGGGACCGTCGTCGTCGTTCGCCAGCGCCGCGCCGGTCACCTCGGCGGGGCGCAGGAAGGGCAGGGCGAGGCACCAGGCACGCGTCTCGCCCGAGGCGCCGGTGAGCGGCACCAGCAGGCGTTCGGCGTCGAGGGTGCCGTCGTCCAGCCAGCTGACCCGGCCCAGGGCGTGGGTGCGCAGGCGGCGCATCAGTGGGGCGGGTAGCTCGATGCGGTTGCCGCTGTCGTGATTGCCGGCAATCAGCACGATATCCAGGGCCGGCAGCCGCTCATGGGCGGAGACGATAAAGTTGAACAGCAGCTCCTGGGCGCGCAGCGAGGGATTGACCACATCGAAGAGATCGCCGGCCACCAGCAGGGCGTCGGCCTGACGCTCCTCCAGGGTGTCGAGCAGCCAGCTCAGGAAGGCGCGGTGTTCGGTGTGGCGTTCCTGGCCATGAAAGCTCTGGCCCAGGTGCCAGTCGGCGGTGTGAATCAACTTCATGGTGGTCTCCCTTTCCATCCAGCGTCCCGAAGGCGTTAGTCTACGTGACTCCAGAGCCGCTGTTCAGAAGCACGCTGAGGGTTCTCATCGGAGCTGACCTGGCGACAAGCCCCGGAGCGCCGGACCGACGAGGAGGCGCTGTGAACCCCTCCTTGGGCGCTACCGACGCCATCCCTGGCGTAGGACCTCCTCTTCGGCTTGTCTCCAGCGCTCCTCATCCTGTGGAACAGGAGTCCCCATGTCACTCAATCCCCTTCACGATTGGAACCTCGCCCCGGCGGCGGCTATCAGCCTGCAGAAGCGCCTGGCCGGGCGTATCGAACGGGAGGATCGCCTGGCCGAGGTGCGCCATCTCGCCGGCGTGGATATCGGCTTCGAACAGGGCGGCGAGATCACCCGAGCCGCCGTGGTGGTGCTGGCCTGGCCGCCGGAGGCCGGCGGTGAACTCTCGGTGGTGGAGCGGGTGGTCCATCGCGAGCCGACGCGGATGCCCTATATCCCGGGGCTGTTGTCGTTTCGAGAGGTGCCGGCGGCGCTGGCGGCATTCGAGCGGTTGAGCGTACGACCGGATCTGGTGATGGTGGACGGCCAGGGCATCGCGCATCCGCGGCGGCTCGGGGTGGCCAGTCACCTGGGGCTGTGGCTCGACCTGCCGACCATCGGCGTGGCCAAGTCGCGGCTGTGTGGTCGTCACGCCGAGCCGGGCGACGAACGGGGAGAGTGGACGCCGCTGGTCGACGGTCCTGACGATGAGGTGATCGCGGCGGTGCTGCGCTCGCGGCCCAGGGTGAAGCCGATCTTCGTCTCCACCGGGCACCGGGTCTCGTTGCCCACGGCCCTCGAGTGGGTGACGGCGTGTCTGCGGCGTACCAAGCTGCCGGAGCCGACTCGGCTGGCGGACCGCCTGGCCTCGCGTCGCGGGGGAGAGGGTGACCCGGCGCCATGAGCAGGGGAGGCGGTTGAGAGACCTACGGCCGACATCGAGGCGAGCCGCCGCTGCGCTATACTGCCGGCTCACTCCCCCAGCGAGCCGACCATGACCCCAGCCGTTGATCCCCTTGCCGCGACCCGCCAGTGGGTGGAGACCTTCGTGGTCGCCCGCAATATCTGCCCCTTTGCCGGCCGAGAGGTGGCCCGCGACACCATCCGCTATGTGGTACAGGATGCCAGCGACTGGGAGCCTGCCCTGCTGGCGCTGGTGGCCGAATGTGAGCGTCTCGACGAGACGCCCGGCATCGAGACGACCCTGGTGGTGCTGACACCGGGGCTAGCGGCCTTCGATGACTACCTGGATTTTCTCGAGATAGCGGAGGCGCTGCTGGTGGACCAGGGCTATGAAGGGGTCTATCAGCTAGCCAGCTTTCATCCGGACTACTGTTTCGCGGATGCCGAGCCGGAGGATCCCGCCAACTTCACCAACCGCTCACCCCTGCCGATGCTGCACCTGCTGCGCGAGGCGGGGCTGGAGCAGGCACTGGCTCACTACCCCGACCCCGAGGCGATACCCGAGCGCAATATGGCGGCGCTGCGCGAGGAGGGCCATGCTGGGCTCAGCACGGCCCTCGCCAGGCTGCGGGGGCAGATCGATGACGACTGGTTGCTGTAAGAGGCTCTCATCCCCATAGTCTATGGTGAAGGATGATCGACCGACTCACATGAGCCAAGTATAAGGAGACGTCATGAGCATCGAGAACACCGCAAGTGCACAGTGGAAGGGTAGCCTTAAGGAGGGGGGCGGCTCGCTCTCCACCGGTAGCGGCGCACTCAAGGAGACGCCCTATGACTTTCGCCGCCGCTTCGAGGGTGCCGAGGGCACCAACCCCGAAGAGCTGATCGGGGCCGCCCATGCGGGCTGTTTCTCCATGGCATTGTCGCTAGTGCTGGGCGAGGCGGGCTACACCGCCGACAGCATCGACACCCAGGCCAAGGTGACCCTGGATCCGGACAGCCTGACGGTCACCGATGTCCACCTGACCACCGTGGGCCGCGTGCCGGGTGCCGATCAGGCGGCCTTCGAGGAGGCGGCCAACGGCGCCAAGGAGAACTGCCCGATCTCCAAGCTGCTGACCGCCAGGATCACCCTGGAGGCGACACTGAAAGAGTGACGGAGCGCCTCTCCGGAACACTCTGCGAAACATAGTTACCGCCCTAAGCGGTAACTATCACGCCGGGGCTGCCGAATGGCGGTCCCGGCGTTGTTATCGTGGCCACCAAGACGCCGCCTTGTCGTCGTCGCCTCAGGCGGGGGATTCGGCCTCACGGCGGCGGCGCATTGCCGCCTTCGCCAGGGCACGGATCAGACGCTGCTGGGGGCGGTTGAAGATCAGCCACTCCGGGTGCCACTGCACGCCGATCAGGAAGTCGTGCTCGCGAGACTCGATGCCCTGCACCAGGCCATCGCGATCCCGGGCGACGATTTCGATGCCGTGCCCGGCCTGCCTGACGGCCTGGTGGTGCAGGCTGTTGATGCGACACCAGCTGACCCCCAGGATGCGATGCAGCTGGCTGTCCCCCACGATATCCACGGTCTTGCGCGGCAGCACGGTGCGGCGCCGCTTGAGCCCCTCGTGAGTGGTGTAGATATCCGGGTCCAGGGTGCCGCCCAGGTAGACGTTGATCAGCTGGGCGCCACGGCAGATGCCGAGCACCGGTGTGCCTCGGGGGATAAAGGTCTCGAGCAGTTCCAGCTCCAGCTCGTCGCGCTGCGGGTCGACACGCACGTCGATCTGCACCTCGGCGTCATAGAGGTGGGCCTGGATGTCGTCACCACCACCGATGATCAGGCCGTCGAGGTGTTCCGGCCAGGGCCTTGAGGGCGATAGTCGAAGAGGGCGGCCGCCGTGGCGCCATACCGCAAACCAGTCGAAGAGCCAGGCGGTATGACTCTTGCGATCCGAGGTGGTGATGCCGATCAGTGGACGCTTGCTCATGATGCCTTCACCCAGCGGCGCAGGTTCAGCCACAGCCGAGTGAGCGGCGAGCGGGTGTGCTTGGCCACATAGCCGGCGGAGCGGCGCCTGAGTGTGTCGGTGTCGGCGGCCAGCTTCTCCACCTCCAGCCAGCGGTTCCACTCGACCGCCGAGCCCCAGTCGGGCTGTGAGAGTCGCGCGTCGGGCAGCCTGTAGTGGAAGGTGGGACGCCCCTTGACCAGCTTGTTGCGAAACAGTCCATGGGGGTAGTCGGGCCGCAGGTGGGCGAACAGCGGGGTCATGTCGAGCTCGCGGTTACGGGTCGGGTTGTCGGCCAGATAGTCGCGGATCAGGGTATCAATATCCGGGGTGTAGTCCGCCGCCAGTATTTTCAGGGCGTAGGCCTTGGGAAAGGGGTTGGCGTGGGGCAGGACCTCACGGGTGATATCGACGTCGATCTGCTCACGCAGCCACTCGGCGGTGAGCAGATAGGCGCGCAGGTGGTCGAGCAGGCTGTCGACTTCGAGACTGGGGACCTCGGGGTTGAGGTGCAGACCGAAGCCATAGAGCAGGCTGTCGTCGGTTCCCTTGGCGCCATGCTTACGCAGCGCCGCGAACAGCGCATCGAGCTGTTCGAGTTCATTCCAGGGAATCGGTGGACAGACGATCTCGGTGGGCACCAGGCCGATGACCACATCGCCGATCAGCTCCCGGGCGCGGCTATGCAGGTCGACTCGCATCTGATGGCGGTGACGCTCCCATTCACTCTCGCCGCTGGGCATGGCATCCAGCACTTCCGTGTCGGGATGGGCATACTGGGTGTCTAGCTCGATGGTGAAGGTGCCCCAGCGAGTTTCTTCCACCTTGAGACGGTGGGGACTGAGCGCCTTGACCTCGCCGCCGAACAGGGCGCACACCACGTTGGCGGTATCCTGAGGTGGCAGGCCCGCAAACTCGATCTCGACACCCACGCGGCGGGTTTTGCCCTCGTGAGTCGTGGGCTCGGGTGGCGATAGTGGCGTCATGGCGGCATCCTGTGCGTCACATGGGAGCGTCTGGGAGCGTATCATACTGACCTCTGCCTACGGCGCCTCGCTTACCCATCGACATGGAGGTGTGATGTACCCCTACCGCTGCCCCGGCCTATACGCAACCACCTGGGCGTTACTGCTTGGACTCCTGCTGAGTCTTGCCGCCTGGCTGCTGCCCGTGGCATCCGCTCAGGCGCAGTCGGTCAACCTGCCGGGCCTGGTGACCTCCGCGGAGGATCAGCAGCAGCATGACCCCCAGGCCTTCCAGGAGTCGCTGCAGCGTATCATCGCCACCCTCGAGGATGCCGAGCGGCGTGGCCAGCTGCTGGAGAGCCTGCAGGACCTGCAGAGCGTGCATGGCGAGTCAGTCGAGGAGCACGGCATCGCCCCGCGGGAGGGACTGCTCGGGGCCCTGGCGGAGACCATCAGCGACCTGGGCCAGCAGGCCGAAGGGGACGCGTCACCGGTGGCACACTGGAAGGCGCAG
This sequence comes from Halomonas sp. LES1, assembly GCF_031846005.1. NCBI lineage: Bacteria > Pseudomonadati > Pseudomonadota > Gammaproteobacteria > Oceanospirillales > Halomonadaceae > Halomonas > Halomonas sp. LES1. The sequence goes on along the minus strand of NZ_JAVRGC010000007.1, from coordinate 22,731 downwards.
CTCAACCAGGGCTGGCATGACCTGAGCGCCCTGGTGGCCGAGACCGGTAACGCCGACCTGATTCGCTTCACGATCGAAGCCATGGTGCTGTTGATGATCTGGGGTGGGCTGCTGGTGATCCTGATCGCCCTCGGGCGATTGCTGGCCAGGCGTCGCGGCTGGCCCCTGGACCTGCCCCGGGAGCCGCGTGCCTGGCTGCTCAGTGTGCACTTCCTGCGTCGCATGCTGCCCTGGGCCCTGGCCTTCGTGCTGGTGTTGGGGGTGGGCCAGCTGGTGCCGCCCAGCAGCGGGCGCGTGCTGGCACTGGTGGTGGCCTATGTCGCGCTGTGTGGTCGCACCCTGTCGGTGGTGGTAGAAACCTTTATCTCGGAGTTTACCCGGGGGCATCGCTTCGTGGCGGTACAGCTGGTGCAGAACCATGGGTTGCGTCCGTTGTTCGTGATCGGTGCCCTGGTGGCGCTGGGAGATGCCTTCAACTCCGGACGCCTCACCGTGCTGCTCGGTGTCGAGCTGGCCGGCCTGCTCTCGGTGCTGGCCAATATGCTGGCGGCGCTGCTCAGCGTGCGTTTCATCTTCCGGTTCAAGCGGCCCATCGAACATATCATCCGCAATCGGCCCTGGCGTGAGCGCCGCGAACCCGGTGCCAGTGCCAGTATCGTGCAGGTGCTGGGCAGCCTGTGGCACGTGCCCGCACTGCTGCTGGTGGGTGGCTCGCTGGTCGCGATCTTCGTGACCGGGGGTGACGTGGGCACCGCCCTGGCGCGCTTCATCATCTCGGCGGCACTGCTGGTGCTGGCACTGGTGGTCACCGGCCTGGTGCGTCGCCATGGCGAGCGGCGCAAGCGGCGTCAGCGCCGGCGTCGCGTCAGCCAGTATCGCGTGCGCCTCGAGCGCTTCGGGTATGTACTGGGCCATGTTGCGGCCTGGGTCGCCTTCGCCGAGCTGTTCCTGCAGGTGTGGGGCGGCTCGCTGCTGGGCGTCGGCAGCGAGGGGGTCGCCAGTGCCCGTATCGGCCAGGCGCTGATGGCCATCGCCCTGACCCTGCTGCTGGCCTGGCTGGCATGGATCTTCACCGACACCGCCATCCAGCGCGCCCTGACCAGTTCGGTGCGCTCCCGTAGGCGGCGTGTCAATCAGGCCCGTGCCCAGACCATCACGCCGATGATCCGCAACGTCATCTTCACCACCATCGTGATCATCGCGGCCATCGTCGGGCTGGCCAATCTGGGGGTCAATGTCACGCCGCTGCTGGCCGGTGCCGGTGTGATCGGCCTGGCGCTCGGTTTCGGCGCCCAGACGCTGGTGCAGGACCTGATCACCGGCATCTTCATCCTGATCGAGGACTCCCTGGCCGTGGATGACTTCGTCAAGATCAACGGCCATATGGGCACGGTGGAGGGGCTGACGCTGCGCACCGTGCGCCTGCGTGACCTCGATGGCATCGTGCATATCATCACCTTCAGCCGCATCGAGTCGATCCACAACATGTCGCGGCAGTTCGGCATCGCGCTGATGAAGATACGCATCCCCTACGCGATGCCGATCGACGACGCCATCACCCTGATGCAGGAGACCGCCCAGGCGCTGCGTCAGGACCCGATGATGCGTCACTACATCTGGTCGCCGCTGGAGATGCAGGGGATCCACGCCTTCGAGGATGGCTGTCCGATCCTACGGATGCGCTTTCGTACCGCCCCCGAAATGCAGTGGGACGTCTCCCGCGCCTTCAACCTGCTGCTCAAGCAGCGCATGGAGGCCCAGGGTGTCGATCTCGGCGTGCCACGGCTCAGCGTCAGCATGGAGGGGCGAGGTGGTGGCCGCCTGGATGGCGCCAGCGAGTACGGCGACGACCAGGCCAGTGAGCGCGATGCATCCGGTCGCGCCCCGGGGCGTGCCGGCATCGCCGACCCTCACCACCAGACGAGCAGCAGTGGCGGCTCGCCCGATCCGGGCTAGTCGCCCAGCCTAGAGTGAGTCGCCCATGATTCAGGTCGAACGTCAGGACAGTCTCCACCTCAAGGTTTCCCGTGTGCTGCAGGAGGAGACCTCGCACCGGCTCGATCTCTTTCTGTTCGTGCCGGGGGAGCTGGGCCTGACCGGTCAGGTGATTCCCGAAGAGGACTTCTATCACGGCTCCATCTATGTGAAGCGTACCTACTTCAGCGACCGCTATCGCCTGCCGCTGGTACTCAGCCGCCTGGCCGAGCGCGGCAAGCTCGATGCCGAGCACTATCGGCTCAGCCTGAGCCTCTATGCCTACCAGTATGTGGTGGCCATGGAGGGCGCGATTCAGCCGCTGATCGATGATGTGCGGCGCGCCAGGAAGGACGAGAAGGTGGAAAAGGCCGAGAGGGAGAGGGAGGAGGAGGGAGACGCCCAGGTCAGGGGCGTCGATAGACGCGCCTGCGAGCCGCGTTCTCAGCCGCAGAAGGCGTCGGAAAGCGAGCAGATGTCGGAGCTGGAGCACAGGCTGGCCGAGCATGTCGACCTGGCGGTCAGCATTCTCAGCCGCCTGCGGCGTCAGGAGCCCAGTGACGAGAGCCTGCACCGCTATTTCGCCACCATCGACAACTACCTCTCCTGGTTTACCGAGCAGCGCCTGCTGGCGCTGCTCGCCGGCCTGCCCCGGGGGTCACGCTTTCGCCCGATACGCGCACGGCTGGTGGAGATCAGTCGTGCCGAGGATGCCTACCGCCGCGAGCGAGAGTACAACTCCGCCCGGGTGACCCGTGACCCGACGCGGATGTCCAACAAGATGCGTCTGCTGCGTCGGCTGATCGAGCATCCGGTGACACTCAAGCAGAAGAACCAGGAGCTGGGCGGTGCCGAGCAGAAGGCGGTAAAGGCGATGGCCACCGCGGTGGTGATGATATTCGTCTCCCTGGGTCTGCTCGAGATCCGCACCGTGCTGGCCGACCTCACCGCGCTCTTCGTGCTGGCCATGGCCGGCATCTACGCCCTGCGTGAGGTGTTCAAGGATGATCTGCGCAATACCCTGTGGCGGCTGCTGCGTCGTGGCCGCCCCAAGTGGCGTCGCCAATATCTGGATCCGACTCGCGACCAGGTGGTGGGGCGCCAGCTGGAGTGGTTCGACTACAAGCGTTTCAACCGCCTCGACGATGAGATCAAGCGTGTGCGCAAGCGCAGCGTGGCACAGCGCGAGGAGGTGGTGCTGCACTATCGCTCCAGCTCGCGGATGTCGCCGACCCGCTTCCTGAGCGGCTACGACCACACCCGCGAGACCCTGACACTCGATCTGTCGCCGATCGCCAGGTTGATGGACAAGAGCAGTCGCCGTGTCTACCGGCTGGGGGAGGGGGACCAGGTCCTGCGTGAGGAGGTGGAGAAACGCCACCTCTTCAATCTGGTGATTCGCGAAACCCAGGGCAGTGCCCCCGCCACCCTGCAGCGCTGGAAGATCGTCATGAGCCGCTCGCGCATCGTCGATGTGGAGCGGGTCCACGCCGAGGGGCCGGGGCACGAGGAGGCGTCCGACCCCGATTGAGGCGAGGGGCGGCTGCCCCTGGCCTTGGCGCGCCTCGGCACTCGGTTTTCAGGCCCTCAAGCTCTCAATTTTCCAGGTTCTCGGGCCCGAAGGCGTCGGGCAGCAGTTCGGCCATGGTGTATTGCTTGAGCAGGTTGCCGTCGGCGTCCACCACGCGGATACGGGTGTGCTCGTCGGCGAACTCGCGGATGCGCTGGCGACAGTCGCCACAGGGCGTGCACAGCTGCTGACCGGGGCCGATCACGTAGACCTCGCGCAGGCGCCGTTCGCCGGCGCTGGCCATGGCGGCGATGGCGGAGGCCTCGGCGCACAGCCCCTTGTAGTGGGCCACCTCGACGTTGGCCCCGGCGTAGCGGCTACCGCTTTCGCTGACCACCACGGCACCCACCGGATGCCGCGAGTAGGGAGCGTAGGCGCGGTTGCGTACCGCCACCAGCGTCTCGATCAGGCTTGGATCCAGCGTGTTCATGCGTCGGCCTCGCTGCCACCTTGGTGGTGGTCGTCGAGCAGCACGGCATCCAGCGCCACCCGCATCATGTCGTCGAAGCTGCGCTCGCGGGCCCTGCTGTCCAGCGAGTCGCCCTTGAGGATATGGTCCGAGACCGTGCAGATGGTGGCCGCGCGGGCGCCGAACTCGGCGGCCACGCCGTAGAGGCCGGCGGCCTCCATCTCCACGCCGACGACCCCGTAGCGCCGCAGCAGCTCGGCGGTGTCGGGGCGCGGGTCGTAGAAGAGATCGGCAGAGAACAGGTTGCCGACGCGGGTGGTCACGCCCAGCTTGTCGGCGGCATCGACCAGGGCACGGCTCAGGGCGAAATCGGCGGTGGCGGCGAAGTCCATGCCGGCGAAGCGCGCACGGTTGACGCCCGAGTCGGTAGAGGCCCCCAGGCCAATCACCACATCGCGCAGCGCCACATCATCGCGCACCGCGCCACAGGAGCCGACCCGGATCAGTCGCGTCACGCCGTACTCGGTGATCAGCTCCTTGGCGTAGATCGACACCGATGGAATGCCCATGCCGTGGCCCATGACCGAGACCCTGCGGCCGCGATACGTGCCGGTGTAGCCGGCCATGTTGCGCACGCGGTTGACCTGCCTGGCGTCGGCCAGGTAGGTCTCGGCGATGTACTGGGCGCGCAACGGGTCGCCGGGCATCAGCACGATGTCGGCGAAGTCGCCCGGGGCGGCGTCGATATGCGGGGTTGCCATCAGCACTCTCCTTGAGCGTTGGAGCCTGAAGAACAGGAAGAAAGGAAATTTACGCCGTCATCCATGGCCGGCAAGCCGAGCCAGGTGGCCAGGCTCTGACCGATATCGGCGAAACTGTCACGGGCCCCCAGGGGGCCGGGCGCCAGGCCGCCGCCCAGGGCCAGCACCGGCACCTGCTCGCGCGTATGCTCGGTGCCGCGCCAGGTGGGGTCGCAGCCATGGTCGGCGGTGAGAATCAGCAGATCGTCCTGCTTGAGCCTGGCCAGCAGCTCGGGCAGCCGGGCGTCGAAGGCCTCCAGTGCCGCGGCGTAGCCGGCGACGTCGCGGCGGTGACCGTAGAGGGTGTCGAAGTCGACGAAATTGGTCATCACCAGGGTGCCGACCGGCTCGTCGCCCGAATCATCGAGGGCCGCCAGGGTGGCGTCCATCAGGGCCTCATGGCCGCTGGCCTTGAGGGTACGCGAGATGCCGCAGTGGGCGTAGATATCGGCGATCTTGCCGATGGCGATCACCTCTCCGCCGGCGTCGTGAAGCCTCTGCAGCACCGTGGGCGATGGCGGCTCGATGCTGTAGTCACGCCGATTGCCGGTGCGCGTGAAGCCGGTCGCTGCGTCGCCCGTGAAGGGGCGGGCGATGACCCGGCCGATGTTGTAGGGCTCGAGCAGGCGCCGGGCCGTCTCGCACAGGGCGTAGAGTCGCTCGAGGCCGAACGCCTCTTCGTGGGCGGCGATCTGAAATACCGAGTCGGCCGAGGTATAGACGATCGGCTTGCCGCTCGCCAGATGCTCCGCGCCCAGGCGAGCGATGATATCGGTGCCCGAGGCGTGGCAGTTGCCCAGCACGCCGGGCAAGTTGGCGTCGCGGACCAGCGCCTCCAGCAGCGCTTCGGGAAAGCTGTTGTCGCGCTCGAGGAAGTAGCCCCAGTCGAAGCGTACCGGCACGCCGGCAAGCTCCCAGTGGCCGGAGGGAGTGTCCTTGCCCGAGGAGATCTCGGCGGCATGCCCCCAGGCGCCGATCACGTCGGTGGGCGGCGTCACCCCCTCGGCCCAGGCGCCGGTGGCGGCATGATGGGCATGGAACAGCCCCAGGCGCGCCAGGTTCGGCAGCGACAGCGGTCCGCTGCGCGCCGCCTCCGGGCCGGCGGTGGAGACCTGGGTAGGCTCGCACTCGCCGCGGGCACAGGCGGCGGCGATATGGCCCAGGGTGTCGGCGCCTGCATCGCCGAACTGCTCCGCATCGGGGCCGGCGCCGATGCCGAAGGAGTCGAGGACTAGTACGATGGCGCGGCGATGCTTGCCGTGAGTCATGGGGTCTCTCCCGGGAGTCGTTGATGGATCGGCGCCGGCGCCGTGGCGGCGGCGTCACCCACGACCATGGCCGCACGCACCTGGGCCGCGGCGCGCTCGGCGGCGTCATGGCTGGCGGCGTGGACAAGCGCCAGCGGACGCTCGGTGTCGACCGCCTCGCCGATGGCGGCCACCTCGCTCAGGCCGACTGCCGGGTCGATGGCGGCGCCGGGGGTGCGGCGTCCACCGCCCAGCTCGACCACCGCAAGCCCCAGGGCGCGGGTGTCCAGGCGCTGGACGATGCCGGCGCGCTCGGCCGGCACCGCCAGGGTGACCGGCGCTCGGGGCAGGTGTCGTTCGGGGTGATCGAGCAGGTCACCAGGGCCGCCCAGGCCTGCCACCATGCGGGCGAAGCGGTCGGCGGCCTCGCCCGAGGCCAGCGCGGCCTCGAGGCGGGCCTCGGCGGCGGCCGGGGTGTCGGCCAGGCGTCCGGCGATCAGCAATTCACGGGCCAGGCGGCGCGTCACCGTCATCAGGCGGCTGTCGCCCCGCTTGCCGGTCAGCGCAAGGATCGCTTCGTGCACCTCCAGGGCATTGCCGGCGCAGGGGGCCAGCGGCTGGCTCATGTCGGTGACCAGTGCGGTGGTCGGCGTGCCGGCGCGGGTCGCGACATTGGCGATCGAGGCGGCCAGCTCCAGGGAGGCGGCATGGGTGGGCATGAAGGCGCCGCTACCGCTCTTGACGTCCATCACCAGGGCGTCGAGCCCGCAGGCGAGCTTCTTGCCGAGGATCGAGGAAACGATCAGCGGCAACGACTCCACCGTGGCGGTGACGTCACGGATGGCGTAGAGGCGCTTGTCCGACGGAGCCAGCTCGCCGCTCTGACCGACGATGGCCACCCCGACCTCGCGTACCAGCCGGCGGAAGGTGGCGGTGTCCGGGGTGATGCCGTAACCCGGGATCGCCTCGAGCTTGTCCAGGGTACCGCCGGTGTGGCCCAGGCCGCGGCCGGAAATCATCGGTACGTGACCGCCGCAGGCGGCGACCCAGGGCCCCAGCACCAGCGAGACCAGATCGCCCACGCCACCGGTGGAATGCTTGTCGAGCACCGGACCGGGCAGGTCGTCCCAGGCCAGGATGACGCCGGAGTCGCGGATGGCGGTGGTCAGCGCTACCGTCTCGGCCTCGTTCATGCCGTTGAGGGTGATCGCCATGGCCAGCGCACCGACCTGGGCATCGGAGAGCCGGCCGTCGGCGACGCCGTTGACCAGCTCGCCGATCGCAGTGGCGTCCAGGGCATGGCCGTCACGCTTGGCGCGGATCAGCTCCTGGGGTAGCGGCGAGGTCATCTCAGTACCCCTTCTGACCCTCGACCGGCGCCACCGCCAGGTCCAGCGTGTGCAGCAGGTCGTCGAGCAGGCCCGAGGCGCCGAAACGGAAGTGCGCCGGGGTGATCCAGTTGGCGCCCATCACCCGCTCGGCCAGCTGCAGGTAGGCCTGGGCATCCTCGACGGTGCGCACACCGCCGGCGGCCTTGAAGCCTACGCTGCGCTGCAGCGTGGGGGCGCTGGCCTTGATGGTCTCCAGCAGGATCTCGGCGGCCTCGAGGGTGGCGTTGATCTCCACCTTGCCGGTGGAGGTCTTGAGGAAGTCGGCACCGCCCTCGATGGCCAGCTCGGCGGCGCGACGAATCAGCGCCGGCTGCTTGAGCTCGCCGGTCTCCAGGATCACCTTGAGGGTCGCGTCCCCGGCGGCCTGGTGGCAGCAGGCGACCAGCTCGCGGCCGGTCTCCTCATCGCCGGCCAGCAGGGCGCGGTAGGGAAATACCACATCCACCTCATCGGCACCGGCGGCGACCGCCTCGCGGGTCTCGCGGGCGGCGGCCATGATGTCGTCGCCGCCATGGGGGAAGTTGGTCACCGTGGCTACCCGGATCCTGTCCGCCAGGTCCAGCGCCTTGAGAGTACGCTTGGCAGTGGTGACGAAGGCGGGGTAGACGCAGATCGCCGCCGGGGTGCCGGCGGTGGTGCGGGCGCGGCGGCACAGCGACTCGATGCGAGAATCGGTGTCGTCGTCGTTGAGGCTGGTCAGGTCCATCAGCGCCAGGGCCTGGCGTGCGGTGCGCTTGAGATCGTGGGTCATGGTCGCGTCCATAGGTCGTGAAGGATAGGTCGTGAAGGTTAGGCGCCCGGGGCGGCCCGGGCGTGGTGAAGAGCGGGTGTCAGCCCAGCGCCGACAGGGCCATGAAGAATCCGGCGATGGAGGCTGACATCAGATTGGACAGTGTACCGGCCAGCACCGCCTTCAGGCCGAAACGGGCGATCTCGTGGCGGCGACTCGGGGCGATGCCGCCCAGCCCGCCTAGCAGAATGGCGATCGATGACAGGTTGGCGAAGCCGCACAGGGCGAAGGAGAGGATCGCCATGGTATGGGCGCTCATGACCTGGCCGGTGGCGGCCACCACCTGCTCGCCGCTGAGATAGGGACTCAGGTTGATGTAGGCCACGAACTCGTTGACCACGATCTTCTGGCCGATAAAGGAGCCGGCAAGCGTGGCCTCCTCCCAGGGGATGCCGAGCAGGAAGGCGAGGGGTGAGAACAGCCAGCCCAGGATCCACTCCAGGCTCAGCGCCTCGAAGTCGAACCAGCCGCCGATGCCGCCGAGGATGCCGTTGATCAGGGCGATCAGGCCGATAAAGGCCAGCAGCATGGCACCGACATTGGCGGCCAGCCTGAGGCCCGAGGAGGCGCCGGAGGCCGCCGCGTCGAGCACGTTGCTGGGCCTGTCCTCGTCCTCCTCCTGCTCCTCTTCGATCTTCGAGATGCTGTCTTCGGGGGCGCGTGTCTCGGGCATGATCAGCTTGGCGAACAGCAGCCCGCCCGGCGCGGCCATAAAGGAGGCGGCGATCAGATACTCCATGGGCACCCCCATGGCGGCGTAGCCGGCCAGCACCGAGCCTGCCACCGAGGCCAGGCCACCGCACATCACCGCGAACAGCTGCGAGGGCGTCATGCGGGCGATGAAGGGGCGCACCACCAGCGGGGCCTCGGTCTGGCCGACGAAGATGTTGGCGGTGGCCGAGAGGGACTCGGTACGCGAGGTGCCCAGCGCCTTTTGCAGCGCACCGCCGAGGATGCGGATGACCCACTGCATGACCCCGATGTAGTAGAGCACGGCGATCAGCGATGAGAAGAAGATGATGACCGGCAGCACCTTGATGGCGAAGACGAAGCCGATGCTGTCCATATCGGCCAGGCCGCCGAAGACGAAGCCGATGCCATCGTTGGCATAGAACAGCACCTGGGTGACGGCATCGGACAGCGTCTTGAGCACCGTCTTGCCGAAGGGCACGTAGAGCACGAAGGCGCCGATGCCGAGCTGGATGGCGAAGGCACCGACCACCGTGCGCAGGCGGATCGCGCGGCGATCGTAGGAGAAGAGCAGGGCGATGGCGATCAGCGTCATCATCCCGACAAGGCTCATGATGAGGGTCATGGGTGTCCCCTTTGGGCGTGAGTTCGGGTCTACAGCAGATTGAACTTGAGGGTATAGATCATGGCGTTCTGATACTGCCCCGGCGTGCCAAGCTTGTTGTCGGCGTAGCGGTACTGAACCCCGGCGGTGAGACGGCGATGGGGATGTCACCACAGGCTCAGGGCACCGTTGGTCCCTACCTCACCGGCCTTGTCACCGATGTAGTTCTGGCGCAGATAGTCATCGTCGCGGTCGAAGGTTTGCTCGTGCCACTGGGTGAGGCTGAACGCCTGATCCAGGACGCTGAAGTCGTAACCGGCGACCCAGCCGGCCATGAAGCCATTCATGCCGGTAAAGCCGTCACTCTGCACTCGCGCGGCGCCGAGAAATGGCTTGAACCACAGCCCGTTGTCGAAGGTGTGGCGATAGCCGAGCCCGAGGATCTGGTCCTGTTCACGCGCCTCAAAGCCGTAGTCGCGAAAGTCGTAGACGTGAGCGTAGACCGAGAACGGCGTCTCGCCCATATAGAGATGCGTGGTCACCTTGGCGGCGGTGCGGAAGTTGTCCTTGCCTCCACTGTCTTCGTCGAAGCGGTCGTTGCCCGGATTCTCGAAGTCAAGAAAGCCGTAGAACTCTCCCCAGCTGTAGCCAGCACCGCCCTCGAGCTCGAGATAGACGAAGTCGCTCTTGGCGGCGTTGCTCGCGGTACGTGTCTCGCTGCCGCTAGACCAGTCGAGGTAGTTGGCGGATACGTTGGCGAAGGACCAGAGCGGGGTCGCAACGCCGTCGGCCTGGGCGGGAACGACACTGAACAGCAGGCCGGTGCCCAGGCCGAGAAGGGAGAGATGGCGAATCATGAACGGGTCTCGATGGCTGGCGTTGCGGTTGTCGCCCTGGGGGGCGTGGCTCACGTGAAAAGTATAACAGACAGTGTTATTTTTCTAACATTTTCATCTTGCCGCGAGGGCTCGTTGCATGGCGCAACGCATCAATGAACGCAGCGCACGGCGGGTAGCACGGCTGGCCGAGGTGCTGGCGGAGCGGGGTCGCCTGCGCCTGGCGGAGGCGGCGACCCTGTGTGGTGTCTCGCCGATGACCGTTCGTCGTGACCTGGCCGCGAGTGATGGCGAATTGATGCTGATGGGGGGCTACCTGGTGCGTGCCGCCGACCCGCGCTACGCCCCGGTCTACGATCTCGACGATCAGCGGGACCGCCAGGCCGCCGCCAAGCGTGAACTGTGCCGTCAAGCGGCGGCCCGGGTCGAGGAGGGGGATACCCTGTTCATCGATTGCGGCACCACCCTGACGCCGCTGGTGGCCGAACTGGCCGACTATCGAGAGCTCACCGTGGTCACCTACGCCCTCAACGTGGCCAGCGCCGTGGCTCGCCACCCGGGGCTTCGCCTGGTGTTGCTGGGTGGGCTCTATCACCCGGCCTCGCAGTCCTTCGAGAGCGATGCGGTGGATTCGGCCGTTGGGCGCCTGGGCATCAACCGGGCCTTTCTCTCGGCGGCGGGGGTGCATCCTCGCCATGGTCTGAGCTGCTTCCACTTTCATGAGGTAGCCCCCAAGCGTGCCGCCATCGCCATGGCCGGTGAGCGTATCCTGGTGGCCGATGCCACCAAGCTGGGGGTGATCCGCCCGGCCCGTTTCGGCACCCTCGACGATATCGATCTGCTGATCAGCGACGCCGAACCGGCAACGTCGCCTCGGGTGGAGTAATGTCACCTTCGGCGTGATGAAGAAGCGTTAACGGATCCTGCTCAGGGTCAAGGCAAAAGGCCCGGCTCGTTGCTATCTTGAGTTTACAAGCCCCTGAACCCGCTGGAGAACGTCGATGCAAGCCGCCGATATCATGACCCGTAACGTCATCACCGTAGGCCGTGACAGCGAGGTGCGAGAGATCGCCAGCCTGCTGCTCGAGCATGGCATCAGTGCCGTGCCGGTGGTGAGTGACAGCGATGAGGTGCTGGGTATCGTCAGCGAAGGCGATCTCATTCGGCGGGTCGAGGATGACAAGCGCAAGTCCTGGTGGCTGCGGCTGTTTGCGGTCAATGACCCCGGCGAGTACGTCAAGTCTCATGGTCGCCGCGCTCACGAGATCATGACTCCCGACCCACTGACCATCAGCGAAGATATGCCGCTTGCGCAGATCTCGCGGCTGCTGGAGAAGCATCACATCAAGCGGGTACCGGTCGTCAGCAACGGCAAGCTGGTGGGTATCGTCAGCCGTGCCAACCTGCTCCAGGGGTTCGCCGTGGTCGATCCGGAGACTGCCGCGACCAGCGCCGATGATCGCGAGATTCGTGAGGCGATTCGCAAGGAGATCGATCAGAACACCGGCGTGTTGGTGGACCGCATCAACGTGATCGTCAGTCAGGGCCAGGTGGAGCTGTGGGGCCTGGTGGAGAACGACACGGAGCGCATGGCGGCTCAGGTCGCGGCCGAGAATGCTGCCGGCGTCAAGGAAGTAAAGAACAACCTGGGCTATGTGCCGCGTGGCTTCGGCGGCGCTTGAGAGGGTGCCGCATGGTTTTGCGGCGCCAACGTCAAATACGAGGCGGGCGGCCCCAGGGCCGCCCGCTTCTTTTATGCACCTGCTCGAGCTCTTGAACTCTCGAGCCTTCGAGAGTCGACACTACGCCTCGTCGGGCGTGGGCTGATTCGCTTTCGCGATCTTCTCCAGGGCCTGGCGCAGGCTATCGATGGCGCGCTGGTGGTGGTGAAGCTTCTCCATCCCGAACAGGCCGATGCGGAAGGTCTGAAAGCCGTCGCCCTCGTCGCACATCAGCGGTACCCCACCGGCGATCTGCAGGCCCTCTTCGGCGAAGCGTCCCACCATGCCGGGGTCATCGGTGTAGCTGACCACCACGCCGGGAGCCTCGTAGCCGGGGGCGGCCACGCTCTTGAAGCCGTAGTCGGCGAGCAGTTCACGCACGCCGCTGCCCAGCGCCTGCTGCTCGTCACGCAGCTTGTCGAGGCCGTACTGGTCGATCTCGAGCATGACGTCACGCAGCTTGACCAGGCCGTCGGTGGGCAGGGTGGCGTGATAGGCGTGCCCGCCATTCTCGTAGGCCTCCATGATCGTGAGCCACTTCTTCAGATCACAGGCGAAGCTGGTGCTGGTGGTCTCCTCGATGGTCTCGCGGGCCAGCCGCGACAGCATCACCATGGCGCAGCAGGGCGAGGCGCTCCAGCCCTTCTGCGGCGCGCTGATCAGCACATCAACACCGAGGTCCTGCATGTCCACCCACATGGCGCCGGAGGCGATGCTGTCGAGCACCAACAGGCCACCCTCCTCGTGGATGGCGTCGGCCACCTGGCGAATGTAGTCGTCGGGCAGCATGATGCCCGAGGCCGTCTCGACATGCGGGGCGTAGACGATGTCGGGCTGGGCGTCACGAATGGCGTCGATCACGTCCTGGAGCGGCGCCGGGGCGAACGGTGACGTGGCATCGTCCTCGTCCAGGCGACGCGCCTTGCGCACATTGACATCGCCGGCGATCTGGCCCATCTCGAGAATCTGGCTCCAGCGGTAGCTGAACCAGCCGTTGCGCAGAATCAGGGCACGCCGATTCTTGGTGAACTGGCGGGCAACGGCCTCCATGCCGAAGGTGCCGCTGCCGGGTACGATTACAGCGCTGTGGGCGTTGTAGACCCTCTTGAGGTGTGCGGAGATATCGCGCATCACCTCCTGGAAGCGCGCCGACATGTGGTTCAGCGAGCGGTCGGTATAGACCACCGAGTACTCCAGCAGGCCATCGGGGTCGACATCGGGAAGCAGGCCGGGCATCTCTCTCTCCATGGTTGTTCTAGCCTTCCAGTGTGAAGGCAATTGGTATTTCAAGCATATTCGCATTGCCCGTTCGGGGCCAGCCGTGGCAGCGGCTCGAAAAGGGCAATGGCACTCTTAGCCAGGCTGGCTCGCCTGGATGGCGGTGAGGGCGATGGTGTAGACGATATCGTCGACCAGCGCGCCACGCGACAGGTCATTCACCGGTTTGTTGAGGCCCTGCAGCATGGGGCCGACGCTGACCACCTGGGCGCTGCGCTGCACCGCCTTGTAGGTGGTGTTGCCGGTGTTGAGGTCGGGGAACACGAAGACCGTGGCGCGACCGGCTACCGGGGAGTCGGGTGCCTTCTGACGTCCCACGCTCTCGATGGCGGCGGCGTCGTACTGCAGCGGCCCGTCGATGCAGAGCTCGGGGGCACGCTCCCTGGCCAGGCGCGTGGCCTGACGAACCTTCTCGACGTCGGCACCGGAGCCGGATTCGCCGGTGGAGTAGCTGATCATCGCCACCCGCGGCTCGATGCCGAAGGCCGCCGCCGAGCGGGCGCTCTGGATGGCGATCTCGGCGAGGATCTCGGCGCTCGGGTCGGGGTTCACCGCGCAGTCGCCGTAGACCACCACCTGCTCGGGCAGCAGCATGAAGAAGATCGACGATACCTGGCGGTAGTCCGGCGAGGTCTTGATCAGCTGGAAGGCGGGGCGCACGGTGCTGGCGGTGGTGTGCACCGCACCGGAGACCAGGCCACCGACCTCACCCTCGGCCAGCAGCATGGTGCCGAGCACCACGTTGTCCTGCAGCTGGGCCTCGGCGGTGAGTTCATTCAGCTTGCCGGCACGCCGCGCCACCATGGGGGCCACATAGCGCGACCGGATGGTATCGGGGTCGATGATCTCGAGCCCCTCGGGCAGTTCGATGCCGCGCTGTCGGGCCACCTCCTCGATCTCCTCGCGTCTGCCGAGCAGCACGCACCGCGCGATGCCGCGTTGCTGGCAGATCACCGCCGCCTCCAGGGTGCGTGGCTCGCTGCCCTCGGGCAGCACGATGCGCCGGTCGGCCTGCTGGGCCAGCTGTACCAGCTGATGGCGGAAGGCGGCGGGGGAGAGCCGGCGGGAGTAGCCGCGGCTCAGGGTGGCCTTGAGCCAGTGCAGATCCAGATGGCTGGCGACGAAGCGGGTCACCTGCTCGGCGCGCTCGGCATCATCGATGGGGATATCGTTGGCCATGCGGTCGAGGCTCTTGGCGGTCTCGAAGCTGTCCGAGTCGACCGACAGCACCGGCAGGCCGGTGCGCAGCGCGGGGCGGCAGATCTCCACCATCGACTCGCCGGGTTGTTCGCCGTGGGTGAGCAGCACGCCGGCCAGGGGCACGCCGTTCATGGTGGAGAGGGCCGCGGCCAGCAGAATATCGTCCCGGTCGCCGGGGGAGACGACCAGCCGCCCCGGCTTGAAGACGTGCAGTGCGCGGTAGGCGCTGCGCGCGCACAGGCTGGTGCCCATCACTCGGCGCGTGGCGGCATCGCCTTCATGCAGGAAGCGGGCGTCCAGCGCGCGGGCCACATCGATGATGCGCGGGGCGGAGAGGGCGTCGTGCCAGGGCACGGCACCGATCAGCCGGAACTGCTCGCCATCCAGCGCCGGCAGGTGCTGGCGCAGGGTCTCGGCAAGCGCCCCGTTGCCGTGGGCGGCCAGCTCCGGAGCGGCCAGCGAGGGATTGCCGGCGGCGGCAGGCAGCGGACGCACGCGCATCAGGATGCACCCCAGGGTACGCGCGGAGCGCGTGCCATCGAAGGGCTGGGCATGGATGTCGAGCTGCTCCGCCAGCTGGCGCGGATTCTCGAGGTCGCCATCGGCCACCAGGATCACCCGGGCGTCCAGGGCGCGAGCCAGTTCGGCATTGAGCAGACCGGCATAGCTGCTCTGGGGGCCGGCGACCAGTCCCTCGACGATGACCAGATCGGGGCAGGTCTCCTCATCGCCGCAGGCGACGCGGGTGTGCCGGGCGACGGCTTCTTCCATCAGCTCGGCAATGCGGTCGTCGCGCAGCAGCCGCTCCAGGCGTGCCTGGGGGAGCGGCTCGGGAGGCGTGAGCCCCAGCGTGGTTCGGGCCAGCGCCGTGGAGCGATCCGAGCCGGGCCCGTTGATGTCATCCTGGCGAAAGGGGCGCATGAAGCCGGCTCTGAGGCCCAGGGTGTCCAGCGCGCGTATCAGCCCCAGGCAGGCGGAGGTCAGGCCGACATTGGCGCCGGTGGGGACCAGCAGCAGGGTGCGGGGTTCGGGGCGTGTCGCGCTGGTGCTCATGCGGTGGCCTCGCTGAGGAGTTGACGGGTCTCGAAGGCGATCTGGCCCTCTTCATCGGTGGGAATCACCCACAGCTCGGGGCCGCTGTCACCGGCATCGATGCGCCCCTCCTGGCCGCCCACGGTGGCGGCGTTGGCGGCGGCCGAGAGGCGCAGCCCGAAGTGGGGCAGGGCCTCCACCACCCGGGCGCGTACCGCACTGGCGTTCTCGCCGATGCCGCCGGTGAAGACGATGCCGTCGAGCCGGGGCAGGGCGCAGGAGAGGGCGGCCAGGGACTTGGCGATGCGATAGCAGAACACCTCGATGGCGAGCTCGGCGCCGCGGTGGTGCTCGGCGGCGGCCTGTTCCAGGCGACGCATGTCGTTGGAGAGCCCGGAGAGGCCCAGCAGCCCGCTCTCCCGGTTGAGCAGGGTGTCGATGCGCTCCAGCGACCAGTCGAGCTGGCGGCTCAGGTGGGCATGCAGGCCGGGGTCGACATCGCCGCTACGGGTGCCCATCACCAGGCCCTCCAGCGGCGTCAGCCCCATGCTGGTATCCACGCTCCGGCCCTGCCACACCGCGCAGGTCGAGCAACCGTTGCCCAGATGGGCGATCAGCCAGCCGCCATGGGGGCGATTGGAGAGGTGGTCGACGCGCTCGCTGACATAGGCATGGCTGCTGCCGTGGAAGCCGTAGCGACGAATCCCGTGGCGGGCATAGAGATGCTGGGGCAGGGCATAGCGGTAGGCGCGTGGCGGCAGGCTCTGATGAAAGGCCGTATCGAAGACCGCGACCTGGGGCAGCTCGGGAAACAGCTCCAGGGTGGCGCGTACCCCCACCAGATTGGCGGGGTTGTGCAGTGGTGCCAGGGCGCCTGTGCTCTCGATGGCGCGCAGCACGGCGGGGTCGATGCGGGTGGCGGCGGTGAACCGCTCGCCACCATGCACGATGCGGTGGCCCACCGCGGCCGGTGCCGGACCGCTCAGGGCATCGAGAATCGCCGCCATGGCTTCGGTATGGTCGGCACCGTGCAGCGGCCGGGAGAACTCGTGGCCGTCGGCATCCATGCCCTTGAGGCGCGCGTCGCCGCCGCCCAGGCGCTCGGCCAGGCCCGACTGGCGTGGCTGGCTGGGGGCGTCGGAGACCAGGGCGTACTTGATGGAGGAGGAGCCGCAGTTGATCACCAGGATCGGGGCACGCATCGAGGGGCCTCGTGGAAAGAATAAGACGCTAGGCTACCATGGGGCTTCGATCTCGGTCGTACCCGGCACTTGATGCGCGTCATGCTTCGGTTCGAAGCATCGGTCGCCATCCCGTTTACGCTCGCAATACCGCTTACGCAAGGAAGCCCCATGTCGAAAGCCGCCGCACTGCCTCGTCCACTGGCCATCATGCTGCTGTGCAGTGTGGCCACGCTGTTTGCCACCAACCATGTCGCCGCCCGGGTCGCCTTCGATGAGGGGACCGGACTGCTGCTGGCGATACTGGTGCGCTCCTGTGTGGCCGTGATGGTGCTGGGTAGCCTGGTGCTGCTGCAGCGCAAGTCGCTGCGCCTGCCGGCGGGTACCGCCGGTTGGCAACTGCTGGTGGGGCTGTTGATCGTGGTGCAGAGTCTCTCGCTCTATTCGGCGGTGGCGCGGATTCCGGTGGTGGTGGCACTGCTGCTGATGAACACCGCGCCGATCCAGCTGGCGCTGCTCAACTGGGCGCTGGGTGGGCCGCGACCGACACTGCGCGCGGCGCTGGTCATGGGGGTGATTCTCGCCGGCCTGGTCGTGGTGCTGGACGTGCCGACCTGGTTCGCCGACCCCGCCGCCATGGGGCCCGACTGGCTGCTTGGCGTGGGCCTTGGGCTGACTGCCGCGCTGGTGTTCGCCGTGGCCATCTGGATCACCGAGCATCGTCTGGCCGCCGTGGGCAGTACCCTGCGCAGCCTGCTGACCATGCTCACGGTGCTGGTCAGCATGCTGGCGGCCGGCGCCGCCGGTCTGGTGCCGGGCGGCATGGACCTGCCCCAGAGCGCTGCGGGTGCCTGGGGGCTGGCCGCGCTGGGGCTGTTCTACGGCGTGGCCTTCTCCATTCTGTTTATCAGCGTGCCGCGCCTGGACATGGCGCGTAACGCCCCGGCCATGAACATGGAACCGGTGGCGGCGCTGGTGCTCGGCTACCTGGTGCTTGGCCAGACGCTGTCGTCCGTGCAGCTGCTGGGCGGCGGCTTGGTGCTTACGGGCATCGTGATACTGGGGCTCTCGAAACAGGAGTAGGAAGCAGGAGCAGGAGGCGCCTATCGCTTGCCGGTAATCACCGGCAGGGCACCCTTCTCGATACGCAACTGCAGTTCAGCGAACTTGCCGAGCAGTTCGCCGTCGGCCGTGACCCGATGTTCCTGCTCCATCTGGATGCGACAGGCGGCAGTGGCGTACTGCTCGACGCTGTCGTTCTCGCTGGGGGGCGCCCCCTGGTAGCGGGTGATCAGAAAGGTCCACAGCAGCTCCCACCATGGGCGGGGGCGCACGGCGACGAGGGTCAGTCGTCCACTCCGGGGAGAGGCGCCGGGGACTCGCGTGCCGCCGCCGAAGAAGGCCCCCGAGGCGATGGCCAGCGATAGCCAGCGCCCTTCGATGCGCTCATCATCGGTGTGGATGGTGGCCTTGAAGCCACGCGTCAGGCCCAGGCGACGCAGCTGCGGTAGCATGGCCGCATAGCTGAAGCGACCCAGCCAGCGCTTGAGGCGTGTCGAGGCCTGGGTCGTCGGCAGGGTGCCCAGGCCGATATGCACCACATTAAGGAACAGCTGGTCGTCGAGCCAGCCGACATCGACCCGCTCGACTCGTCCCCTGGCGATAACCCGGCAGAGGGCGTCGGGATCTTCCGGCAGGTGGAGGTTGCGCGAGAAGTCATTGGCGGTGCCGGATGGCAGCACGCCGAGGGTGGCACCCCGGTCCAGGCATACCCTGGCGGCCCGGTTGACGGAGCCGTCGCCGCCGGCGACCAGCGCGGTGTCGTCGGTTTCGAGCGCCGTCTCCCAGTCATCATCGGCCAGGTCGCATACCCGATGTGTCGTGATGCCGGCATGCTCGAGGCGCGGCTTCCAGAAGTCTGCGCCGCGGGAGCCGCTTCCGGCACGAGTGTTGGCGATCAACCAGTAACGCATCCCTGATTCCTTTCCCGATGAGTCAGCCCTGCCTGCGTGATACCTGCGTGATAGATGAGTATAGCCAGGCAGGGTGGTCGATGGTATGTCGCGACTCGCCGACGCTCGGTAGCGCAACGTTGCACATTTGTCCCTTGATACTTCGTCGTAGAGGGGCCACACTTGGAGGTGTTAGGAAACACTGTTCGTTAATGAGGAGTGCGTTATGAAGACCCTTACCATTGCCACCGTGACTTCCGCCCTGCTTGCCGCTGGTGCTACCGCCGCCCAGGCCCAGCAGCCTCCCTATCCCCAGGGCTATGTGGGCGGTGACGCCATGTTCTGGGAGCTTGATCCGGATGGCCCGGCAAGCAGCCGCGACAGTGTCGGCCTGCGGGTCAACGGCGGCCTGAAGTTCAACGACTTCTTCGCCGTGGAGGGTCATCTGGGGGGTGGCGGATCGGATGGTCCGGTCGAGCTGGACTCCCTGGTGGGGCTCTACGCCAAGGGCATCCTGCCGGTTTCCCAGGAGTTTCGTCTCTATGGCCTGGCCGGCATGACCGAGGTGGACGGAGATGTCGATAGCGAGTCCGGCTTCTCCTACGGCGCCGGTGCCGAGTTTGATGTGGCGCCCAATGTGGCACTGGGTGCCGACTACATGCGCTACCTCGACGAGGATCAGTACACCTTCGATGCGGCAAGCGTGGGTGTGCGCTACCGCTTCTGATGCTCGCTGGCAGTCGCCGTCAATGCAAGCGCCCCCACCGTTCGGTGGGGGCGTCGTCCTGTCAGACTGGCTTGTAGAGTTCGGCGCCCTGGTCGCGGAACTTCTCAGCCTGCTCCTCCATGCCCTGCATCACCGCCTCCTGGTCGCCGTCGAGGCCCTTGTCCCTGGCGTAGTCGCGGACTTCCTGGCTGATCTTCATCGAGCAGAACTTGGGACCGCACATGGAACAGAAGTGCGCCACCTTGGCGGAGTCCTTGGGCAGCGTCTCGTCGTGGTACTCCCGCGCGGTGTCCGGGTCGAGGCCGAGGTTGAACTGGTCCTCCCAGCGAAACTCGAAGCGTGCCTTGGACAGGGCGTTGTCGCGACGCTGGGCGGCTGGATGGCCCTTGGCCAGGTCGGCGGCGTGAGCGGCAATCTTGTAGGTGATGATGCCGGTCTTCACATCTTCCTTGTTGGGTAGCCCCAGGTGTTCCTTGGGGGTCACGTAGCAGAGCATGGCGCAACCGTACCAGCCGATCATCGCCGCACCGATGCCGGAGGTGATGTGATCGTAACCGGGCGCGATGTCGGTGGTCAGCGGCCCCAGGGTGTAGAAGGGCGCCTCGTCGCACTCGACGAGCTGCTTGTCCATGTTCTCCTTGATCAGGTGCATGGGCACGTGGCCCGGCCCCTCGATCATCACCTGGACGTCGTGCTGCCAGGCGATGCGGGTCAGCTCTCCCAGGGTCTCGAGCTCGGCGAACTGCGCCTCGTCATTGGCGTCGGCCACCGAGCCGGGGCGCAGGCCGTCGCCCAGCGAGAACGCCACATCGTAGCGCTTGCAGATCTCGCAGATCTCCTCGAAGTGCTCATAGAGAAAGCTCTCCCGGTGGTGGAAGAGGCACCACTTGGCCATGATCGACCCGCCCCGGGAGACGATGCCGGTGACCCGCTTGGCGGTCAGCGGCACGTAGCGCAGCAGCACCCCGGCGTGGATGGTGAAGTAGTCGACGCCCTGCTCGGCCTGCTCGATCAGGGTGTCGCGGAACACCTCCCAGGTGAGGTCCTCGGCCACGCCGCCCACCTTCTCCAGCGCCTGGTAGATGGGCACGGTGCCGATCGGCACCGGAGCGTTGCGGATGAGCCATTCGCGGGTCTCGTGGATGTTCTGCCCAGTGGAGAGGTCCATGATGGTATCGGCACCCCAGCGGATGCCCCAGGTCATCTTGTCGACCTCCTCTTCGATGGAGGAGGTGACTGCCGAGTTGCCGAGGTTGCCGTTGATCTTCACCAGGAAGTTGCGACCGATGATCATCGGCTCGGATTCCGGGTGGTTGATATTGCAGGGGATGATCGCCCGGCCGGCGGCCACCTCGTCGCGCACGAACTCGGGAGTGATCTCGTCGGGGAGATAGGCGCCGAAGCCCTGGCCGGCGTGCTGGTGGCCGAGGATGCGTTCGACTTCCTCGGACCCCAGAGCTTGCCTGCGTTGATTTTCGCGAATGGCGATAAATTCCATCTCCGGGGTGATGATGCCCTGACGGGCGTAGTGGAGCTGGGTGACGTTCTTTCCTGCCTTGGCGCGACGAGGCGTGCGGGTCAGGTCGAAGCGCAGGTTGGCGAGCATCGGGTCGTTGGCGCGGCGCCGGCCATACTCGGAGGTCGGGCCGTCGAGCCACTCGGTGTCGCCGCGTTCATCGATCCAGGCCCGGCGCAGCTCGGGCAGGCCGCGGCGCAGGTCGATCTCGGCCTCGGGGTCGGTGTAGGGGCCGGAGGTGTCGTACACCAGCAGCGGTGGGTTCTGCTCATCCGGGCTCTCGCCGGAGGTGCGGGTCGGCGAGAGAGCGATCTCGCGGAAGGGCACGCGTATATCGGGGCGCGAGCCCTCGATGTAGAGCTTGCGCGAGCCGGGCAGCGGCTGGATGGCGGCCTCGTCGACGCGGGCGCTCTCGGCGAGGAAGTGGGCGGTCTTGCTCATGGTGTTCTCCCCTGGATTGTCGGAGTCTTGTCAGGGAGGACACAGGCGGGGAGGACAGGGGCCGCGGCATCGGGTGCGCGCGGCCTGTCGCTTGATCCCTACGCTGGTCCTAACCAGTTCAGGTTCAACGGGATCCATGCTGTGTCTCCGGTTAGAGAGGCATGATCTCAGCCGTCTTCAACGGCACCCCGTCAAGCGTGGTTGCCGACGACGCTGGGTCGTCGGCTGGTGTTTGCCGGCCGCGTCGCTAGACGCTGCTGGCAGTGTGGTGCTGGGTAAGCATGGCGTCGCTGTCGATCGCGGCGATGGCGTCAGCGGCTCGCTGCAGTGCCGGCAGGCACTCCAGCGCCTTGTCTCGAGTGAGGCGCATGATAGGCGCCTGAATGGCTATTCCGATATTGGACTTGCCACCCTGAGGATTATTGGCCAGCACGGCAATGCATAACAACCCTGACAGGAACTCCTCGTCGTCGAAGGCATAGCCCTGTTGGCGTACCTCGTCGATCTCCTGTTCCAGCTGGTCCATATCGGTCAGGGTGTTTTTCGTGAAGGCCTTGAGAGGCACCTCGCCCAACAGGCGCCTGCGCTGGGCCGGCGACATCTGTGCCAGAAAGAGCTTGCCGCTGGCGGAGCAGTGCACCGGCACCCGTGAGCCGGGATGGAGATAAAATCGCAGGGCCTCCGAGGTCTCGACCCGGTCCAGGTAGAGGACTTCGCTTCCCGACAGGGCGGTGATGTTACAGCTCTCGCCCACTTCGTCGACCAGCTGACGCAGCACGGCGTGTCGCGCGCCATGCACGGTATCGTTGAGCAGCAGGTTCTCGGCCAGCCGGCGCAGGCGACTGCCCTTGCCATAGTGGCGGCTGTCGGCCTCGCGCTGCAGCATGCCGGAACCTTCGAGCTGCTGCAGCATGCGGTGCAGCGTCGGCTTGGGCATGCCGGTCTCCTCCACCAGGCTTTGCAAGGTGAAGAAGTGATCCTTGTCAGCGATGACTTCCAACAGCGCCAACAGACGCTGTGCAGGAGTGTCGCCTTCTATACGCGTTGTCTCTGTCTTGTGACTGGTCATGGCAGGTCTCCCTTGTGCGCTCAAGGTAGCGTGTTCTGTAAAAGAAATCAATTTGTACCGTTTTACGAGATTTAAGGTTGACCTTTCTCGGGGAGGCGGCTAGATTTGAGTCAGGTTTCGTTATGCGGAACTTTTCGTACCATAAAAAATATATCGGTCGCATTCAGGAGGCCAGCCATGAGCACAGAGAACACCACAGATACCCGTCAGGTCGTGGAAGGCAAGCAGAAGATGACGCCCTCGGAGGCCTTCGTGGAGACCCTGGTCGCCAACGGCGTCACCGACATGTTCGGCATCATGGGC